>CAYWKU010000013.1:0-90463 GCA_964459325.1 uncultured bacterium
TTTCTCCCGTGAGCTAAAGCTCACCCACACAAGCAAGTTGTGTGGGCTATCAACTATGATGAAACCGATAACTTGTTATCGGCGCCGTTGACGCTTTTCGTCGGCAGAATGACGAAAATTGTCAGAAAACGCGGGTAAGTGAAGACAGACCCACGAGACAGTAGACCGCCAGAATAAACTCCAGCGGCCCCGGAAGTTGATGCCCCGTAAATATCGGCGCTGAGCCGAGAATCATGAATCCTACCGTCATCACCGTGAGCCTGTCTATCTCGCCGCCTTTTGGACGCCTGTAATACAGCATGTCCATATAAATAAGCAAATACGATGCCGGATTCGGAGGGTAGTTTGAAGATTGGCCACCCGCCCGATATGGTAGGGGCGGTACTCCTGCTGCCCTTTTTTCCGCCGTGGGAGCAACCTCCCGGTCGCGACCATCAGTATGTTGAGACCGGAGGTCTCTCCCACGCCTCTGCAATGCGGTTGGTTTTCACATTAGGTATGAGAAGAAAAAAAGCGCGGTCCCGGCAAGGCCGCGCTTGGTGTGTGAAAGAATCGTTTTAAGGATGCAGTATGGCGATTAACTCTTTCACCCTAAGGCACATGCAAAAGCATATAAAGTCTACATAAAATTCTCCCGCTCACCGCTTCTTGAGGGAGTCGAAGTAATCGGTCAACCCCTTTGCCAGGCTGTTAAGGTTCGGGGTCAGGAGCCTCTTGACGAACTGCTCGATGGTTCCCTTCAGCCTTTTGGCCACGAACTTGGGCACCCCCGGCAGGTTTTCCGGGTAAATTTCCAGGTTGAAGGAGACCATGAGCTGCGTCTTGCCGTCCCCGTGGGGTTTAAAGCAATTTCTGCCCGACAAATCATAAAGCTTGTTTGCATAAAAGCTTTCTATCTCGAAATCCACGCAATACTCGTCGTCGTCCCAGAGAGCGTAATCCTTCCACTGGAAAAGCTCCGGCTTGACCACCGATTTCAAAGCCGAAGGCACCTCGGCCTTCGAGTACCAGTGGTTGACGATTTTTGTTTTGGTGTCCGAAACCTGCTCCCGGCTGACCATTTCGATTTTTTCCACGTTCGGGATGAACGGCACCAGCTTTTCCATCTCGTCCCTGACCAGGGGATAAACCTCGTCGGCGGGCTGGTGGATAATTTCGGTTTTCTCCATGTACATGGGCGTCCTCCGGTCGCATTTGATTTTCTGAACGTGTTCTGAAAGGGTACACTCTTCGCGGCGGGATGCCGGTTGATATTAATGAGCATAGCAGAAAATGGGGGTTACGCCATAGGGCAGGAGCATGAAATTGGGCCAAAAAAGAAAGTTATTGACACTGTAGGGCGGGTGGGTTATAATACTGATTGGGATTCAGCAAAAATCGGTCAATATTTTGAATGAATTCCGCTCAGAGATGGCTGGAAAAGAGCGAAAGTTGATTTTGCAGATAGTCTTGTTTAGCTGACTAACTAATCGGGCTTAATGGCGTGGGAAAGCGGGGATTTGAGGAAATCGTTCTCCCACCCGATTGAACATAAAATTATTATCGCGGGGCGAGGTCCCGTCAAAGCCTGTTTTAAGGGGGAGAGTGCCATGCCCGACAAAAACATGCCTGAAAACACTATACTTTTTACCACTCCAACATATCCGTACCCGACCCTGCCGGCGAACGATTCCTTGACCGACGCCACCGGCCAGCGATTTACCAAGGGGGACAACCTGTTCACCCTCGTCTCACACACCCATTGCTTCGCTAATCATATTCTGGCCCAGAACATCGAAGTGCCGTCCATATTGTTGGAGTATCCCCGGTGGGGCGATTTTACCGCCGAGGTGGACAAGGGGTACCAGATAATAGGCATAAGCGGCTATCCGGTGCATATCGACCGGATAAAGGAAATGTGCCTGTATATCCGGAAAAAATCCCCGCAGACCAAAATACTGCTCGGCTCCTACGCCGGTCAGGCTTTCCGCGCCGCTCACCAGCCCGAGGAGCAGGACAAATACGTCGACCACGTGGTACACGGCGAGGGCGTCAGATTCATGAGAAATATGCTCGGCGAGGAAGATATCGACCGGCCCATCAAGCAGAGGCTGATGCCCAAGGCCGGCGGAGCGCCGCCGTTTGTAAACCCGTATCCCACCGGCAACGTCGGTTTCCTGGTTTCCGGCCTGGGATGTCCCGGCGGTTGCGATTTCTGCTCCACCACCGCCCTTTTCGACCATAAGCGCAAGGAATTGCTGTCGCCGGAGGAGCTGGTGGAGCATATCGCCTTGTATCACGAGGAGTTCCCATCGGTAAGGCAGGTGTTCGTCATCGAAGAAGACCACTTCCGCTATCCCCAGTATCTGCACCGGATGAGGGAGTTTATGCTCGACCACCCCGAGGTGCTCGAAAACCTGGACTGGCTCGCCTTCGGCTCCATAGACCACATCGACGATTACGCCAAGAGGTACGGATGGGACGCCCTGGCCGAGATAGGGCTTGGGGCTATTTTTATCGGCGTGGAATCAAAGTTCGCGGGCGAGCACGGCTACGACAAGCGCGATGAATCGGACGCCCGGGAGGTTTTCAACAGGCTGCACTCCATGGGCGTCCGCAGCCTGGGCGCCTGGATTTGCGGCTGGGACTTCCATAACCACGGCAACATGTACGAAGACCTCAACTACTTCGTCTCACTGTACCCCACCTACCAGCAACTTACCCGGCTGTCGCCGTTCCCGGGCACTCTCCTGTGGGACAAGCTCAAGGAAGAGGGCAGGGTGAGAGACGTGCCGTGGGAAGACGTGCACTTCTGGAGCGGAGCTCAGGTGAACACCACCATGGAGCCGCACGAAACCCTCAACCTCACCGAGTACGGCTATGACCTCCTTTACAATACGTGGGGGCCGTCAATGCTAAGGCGGCTGGACGTGACTCTTAACGGTTACGCATATTGCATGCAATCCAATAATCCGATTATGAGGAAGCACAAGGCAAAATTCTTCAAAAAGCAGTCGGCCCTTATATGGAACCTGCTTTACGCCATGGATAGATTTGCTCCTAACGGCCCGGTGAGGCGCAGGGTCAGGAAAATCGACGAAAAATACCGCCGCATTATCGGCGAGCCCACGCCGCTTATGCAAACCCTCGGAAAAGTCGTGGACGGGCTGGCTACTGCCTACAAAATCAAGGACTTCTTCGACCCGATGAACAGGAATCCGAAAGAGGAGCCGTTTAAAAAGTACATTTACTCGAAAAACGGCGCAGGAAACGGCAACGGGAACGTGCCCTACGAGACCCAGTGGCTTACCGAGCCGAAAGGCTCACAGAAGGCCTTCATGAGGCTTAACGAAGCCAAGTTCGCGCTCGCGGACAAAGTGCTCCGGGCGGTACGGTTTGGTACCTGGAGGAAGGGCGACCGTGAGATTGACGATTATCTCGTGGGAACCATCAAGATGCAGAACTTCGTAGGTTTCTGAACAATAGGACATAACCTCATAGATTTTTAGATGGAGGGGCACACGGCCGTGCGCCCCCTACGTTTCTCGACCAAGATTCCCTGTTAAGGGTAGCACACCTTGACCGCAGGGTGGCTCATGGCGAACGAAAATCTTGAGACCGGCTCTCACTTTCTGGTGGCGAGCATATTTTCATGTAACCCCCGGGAACGGTCAAGGTGTTAAACAAGTCCGAATCATTATCCGGGAATTTTGGTTCTTCGGGGCTTGCATTTTTCCCGATTTGATAGTATGCATTTATCAGTAATTTGAGGGGGACGGGCATTACTGAAGCCGATTTACAGGTAAAGGCGTTTCTGGATGAAATCGCTTCCCGGCGCGGGACGGTCAATGTCTTTGACCGTTTCGAGAGAGACGAAATCATCTCCTCGGGAGTCAGGCTCCATATAGATCTAATCGAAGTCGATAACGCAAAGCCCACCGTCGTTTTCATGCCCGGCACCAACGCTTATGCTGTCATTTACGGGGAATTCCTCGTCGCCCTTGCCGATGCGGGCTACAATGTCGTCGGATTCGACCCGCGCGGCCACGGACGCAGCGGCGGGGGGCGCGGCAGTTACACCATCCCCGAGCTGATGGCCGACATGAGGGCCGCCATTCGATACGCCCGGCGCCGATTCGGCGACCCCATCGTCGTTTCCGGCTCCAGCCAGGGCGGCATCGTGTCGTTTTATATCGCCGCCGAAGAGTATCCGATAGCGGGCGCCATATGCCACAACGTGGCCGACCTGGGCGACCCCGAGAGCGTCAAGCTTACCCGGAGGCCGCGCATGAGCCGCTTCGCCAAGCCCCTCATGTCGTTATTTGCGAGGCTTTTCCCCGAGTTGAAGGTACCGATGACCGCCTACCTCGACCTCGAATCCGAAACCATCCGCGACCTCGGAAACTCGAAGGACCTGTTATACAAGGGAGCGCTCCTGGTGCCGTACATCCGCCTCAAGGGCATGGCGTCGTTGGGTAGCGAAAGGCTGCCGGCGCCGGTGGAGGAGATACGCACCCCCGTAATGATACTACACGGCGAAAAGGACATTATTTTCCCGGAGGATTACATCCGTTATATATACGACAGGCTGACCTGCAAAAAATCGCTCAAGGTATACGAAGGCTGCCGTCATTATGTACTTTTCGATGAAATCGGGCGGGTTATGCCCGATGTGACAGCATGGATTGAGGAGATTTGTTGACAAGTTGAATTAATCGGCTTCGCGGGGTGTTAAATGAAAAATCTTAAAGGCAAAAATTGCGTGCTTACTGGAGCGGCCAGCGGTATAGGCCGCGCGATGGCTCACGGGTTGGCCCGCGAGGGCATGAACCTGTGCCTCGTAGACCTCGACATGGAAGGGTTGGAGAAGGTCAAGGCTGAAATCGAGCCCGCCGGGGCGGTGAAGATGCTGAGCCGGACGGATGTTGCCAACCGTGACGAAGTAAATAAGCTGGCGGAGGAATCGTGGGAGCGACTCGGAGGCGTTGACCTGTTGATTAACAACGCCGGCATTGCCGGGGCCGGGTTGGTCGAGGAGTTGGAGCCGGATGACTGGAAGAAGGTTCTGGACGTCAACCTGTGGAGCATAATCTACGCCGTCAGGGCTTTTCTGCCGAAAATGCTCCAGCGGGGCATGGGGCATTTCGTCAATACCGCCTCCGGCGCGGGGATAGTGGGTGTTCCCTATCACATACAGTATGTGGCGTCTAAGTTTGCCGTTGTCGGAATTACCGAAGCGCTGTACAGTGAAATCAAACATGTGCACAAGGGCATCCGGTTTTCAGCGATATGTCCCACCTACCTGAGAACCAACATAATCAGCAGAACTCACTTCAGACTGTCGGAGAAATTTGTTGCGGACGTAAGCCGGGAGGAGCTTGAGGGCAGACGGGATGAATTTTCGCGAATCTTCTGGGAAAAGTACACCAAAGGCGCTCCATCCCTTGAGACGGTTGCTAAAAAGTATATTAAAGGTATCAAAAAGGGCAGACTTCACATCTTCGACACCCGCTTATTGAATCTGGCAATGGTATTGAAAGGGCTTTCCGATAAGTTGTACAAGAGGGCCTTGAGAAAAGAAGGAAAAAGGGATTTGCGGCTGATAAGTGAAACCATCGCTGAGATGGGACTCAAGAGGGCATCGTAAGCAGAATCGGAAAGCGCCGCAGAGTTTTTTATATCTGAACCTCAAACACGTCCGGTATGTCCGACAAATCCAGCCCGGGCCGAAAGCTCCACGCCAGCATGTCCACGCTGCGGGGGTAGGGGATGAACCTGTTTTTCCAAAGCGGCGCCTTGTTATAGTAATTTTTCGCCCATTCCACCACTCCCGCCGCTCCGATTTCCCGGGCTTTCAGTAGGAAGGCGCGTACAAGCTCCGCCCGCTCCCTTTTACCCAGGTCGCCGAAGTATAAGTGGTTGAGCCAGGCCCACGGCATGGGTTTGAGGCCCACGTGCTCCACCATCACCCAGTTTATTAAACCCCGGAGCTTGCCGCCTTCCTCCCAAACCAGCGTATAGGCCGTATCGGAGTAATCCAGCTCGCGGGAAAGCTCCTCCGGCTCAAAAACCCGCGCGAGAGTGAGGGTTTGCTTGTAATTGTCCAGCATTTGCAGACATGAGTTCAAGTCGCCCGGCTCGTACGGCCTCACGTGCGGGACGGGCTTTTCGTTGAGCTTGTCCAGCCGGAATATTTTCATCCCCGCCTTTTCGTACCACTTGAGGTTTTCGGAAAAAAATATGCGGCCCAGGTGCAACGGGCGGGCGATGGCGTGCATCCGCTTGACCTTGCAAATGGGTTGACCGGATTGTTTGAGTTTCGCCAGCATCCTGCTGGAGCGGTGCCCGGTTTCCAGATAAAGCAGCGCGAAGTCGTAGTGGTGCTTTTCGTTCAACCGGAGCGCGTTGGCGGTAAGCCCCAGCGCCATGCCTTTCCGGTAAGCTTCCTTGCGCGTAACCAACAGGCACGCCAGCACGGCCTTGTATATTTCGCCCTTGTAATGAAAGCGGCGGGGCAGGGCGGCCATGAAAGCCATTATCCTGTCCCCCGAGTAAGCGGCTATCAGGTGGTCGCGGTCTTCGAGATGCTCGAAAAGGTAGTTGAAATAGGAGGGTTTATACAGGTTCGGGTATGAATCCCAGCCGTATTCATCCCGCCACGAGTCGTGAGCCATCCGACCCAGTTCTTCTATGTCACCGCGAAAGGTTTCGTAAGTTACTTCCATTTCAGGTATATTAACTTCCCTTCGTTTGTTAGTAAAGAGCTAAAATGGTTGATTTGTTGCGGGAATTATTTTCTTACCGTAAATTATATTAAAACCGTATCCGTTGCGGGAGGGTAAGATGCCGAAAATAGAAAAAGTGCTGGCGCCCATCGATTTTTCCGAGCATTCCCGGGACGCATTCCGGGTGGCGTCTTCTCTGAAGAGAGAGTTCGGAGCTCAGGTCAGTTTGTTGCACGTGTTCGACATCTCCCAGTTATTGGGCCTGGGCTGGAGCCTTTACGGTGAAAGCCTGGAAGGGGAGGTGCTGGCCCGCATGCAGAGTGACGCTGCAGCCGCCCTGGATAAATTTCTGGGTGACATCGGCGTACACGACGAGGAGATTAAGCTTATCACCGCCCGGGGCAAACCCTTTGTAGAGATAATCCGCGCGGCACGCGAGGAAGATGTTGACATGATTGTCATGGGCACACATGGCCGCAAGGGGTTGGAGTTGTTGTTCATGGGCAGCAACGCCGAAAAAGTCGTTCGCAAGGCGCCTTGCAGCGTTATGACTGTTAGGCACAACGAGGATAACCCCGTTGAGCCTTTCCCGCCCAAAAAAATAATGGTGCCCACCGATTTCAGCCTTACCAGCGAGCGGGCAATGGCTACCGCATCCACACTCGCCGCACAGTACGAATGCAAGATGATACTGTTACACGTACTGAGCGACTTGAGAATGGAGGACGCTCTGCACTGGATAGATTACACCTCCACCACCAAGTCGCAGGAGGAAATAGAAGCGGAGATAAGGAACCGCGCTTTCCGGGAGCTGGATGCCTTTATAGAAAAGTTTCCCGGAGATATTAAGGTGGAGCCAATGGTGGTTGAGGAGCGGCCCGCCGATGGAATTGTGCACATCGCCGAGTCCGAAAACGTCAGCCTGATAGTCATGGGCACACACGGCCGCACCGGCATATCCCACCTCTTGATGGGAAGCACAGCCGAAAAGGTGGTGCGCTCCTCAGAGTGCGCGGTGCTCACAATAAAGCCTAAAAATTACGTCTTCGAGATGCCCTGATTGGAGGGGTTTCTTTTCAGCCTGAAATAAAGCCGCCAATACTCGATTACGGACTTTATTATATTGTTCAGGTTTCCGCCGGTTTGTGCGCCGGCTCGCCTCGGGTAATGATTCACTCCCACTTCGCCCACCCGCCAGCCCCTCCGGCGGGCATGATAGAGTATTTCCGTGTTCAGCAGATGCTTCTCGCTCGTAAGCTCCAGGCTTCTTACCAGGTTGCCTCGCATGAACTTGAAAGCGCAGTCCACGTCCTTGACGTCGACGCTGAAAAAAGCGTTTACCAGGCGGGTGAACGTCCAGCCCAGCAGGCGTCGATATGCGTTGTCGCTCCTTCTCACACGGTATCCGACCACCATGTCGTGGTCTTTAAGCATCGGCGCCATGCTTGACATATCTTCCGGGTCGAACTGGCCGTCGGAGTCGGTAAAAAATATCCACTCGTTTTTGCTCGATGATATCCCGGTACGTAGCGTGGCTCCGTATCCTCTGTTGTGGGGATGTTGCAACAGCCTTACGCGAGAATCGTGACCGGCGAGTTCTTGAACGGCATCGGCGGTTCCGTCGTGGCTACCGTCGTCCACTATGATTAATTCGACTTCGCTGAAATACTTCTCGCAGGCTTTCAGGCATAACCGGCCTGCGTGCTCGATGTTTTCTTCTTCGTTGTAGGCGGGAAGTATTACGGATACGGAGTTTTCCTTATCCATTACGCACTCGATAGTATTTTTGAAGGGTTTGATTTGCAAACGCGAAGTGGGTTTCAATCTGCGCGGCAGTAATCCGGAACCAGCGGCTCCACTCCCTCTGCGGGTACCCATCCCGACAAACCCCCGGGCGTCGCCACTTGGCACCACCCGGAGCGACACTGGTTTTCCACAACAACCGAGCCTTCCGGCAGGTTGAAAAGCTGGGGGTTGTCTTCCCCCGGCCCCGACCGGGCTATCAACCCTCCGGCGTGCACGGCCACGTCGTAGTTCGTGTCGTATTCGTCGAGCTTGGATATGAGCGCGGGCAGCAATAGAAGCAGCACTATTCCCAGTACTATTGAAATTGGTTTCAATGATTTTTCAGCGCGGTAATTGCGAACGATTATGTAACCGATAATGCATAGCAGACAAGCGTTGAACGCCACAGTCCAGGCTATGGAAAGCTCATTCAAGGTAAACTTTTCCAGCGCAGAGTTCCAGAGTTTTGCCGGGAAGAATGTTTCCGCCCGGGGCATTTTTTCCTCCACAATCGACCTGGCATAATCGAGATTGTAGGAAATATCAGGATTGCGCGGCGCCAGCAGGGAAGCTCGGCGGTAGTGGAGTATGGCCCGCCCGATTTCGCGTTTTTCCTTCTTAAGGTAGGCATTGCCCAGGTTGAACTCCAGTCGCGGGTCGCACGCTCCGGATGCGGCGGCTTTCAGGTAAAACCCGATAGCCCGCTCGTAAGAGCCTTTTGAATAGAGTGAATTTCCATGGTTGTAAAGCGCCGCCGCCGACTGCGAAGCTCCGAAAGCCGCGGGTAAGATTAAAACGGCCAACAGAATGGTAAGTAAGAAATAACCGCGATTCATCCGGCGTGGTTTTCCTTAAAGGTTTTTCGTAGAAGCTTCACAATCTCCTCGGCCTCTTCGACCGGATTCCGTGTCTTATCATGCTCGAGGCCACCCGGCAGATAACGCGCGGCACGGCATTTATCCAGGAAATTTCGAATTCTTTCTATCTCGGATGCGGAAATGCCGGCTTCTTGAAGGGGTTTGAAGAAGTCATCGTCCGTCATTCCCACGTCCGGCAGGTTGAGCATATCCGCCATGTAACCAGCCACTGCGCGGTAAAGGTAGTTATGGTAATCATCCGACTCCGGCCCGGCTTTTCGGGCCTGATTGATACGTTTTCTGGCCGTGTCGTAAGCTCTCACCCGGCGGGCGTAAGCGGTGTCGGTGCTCAACCTGTCCCTTTGTTTTCGCCATAAGACAACGGCTCCCAGAAGGGCCAGCGGAAAAACGTGAAGGGCGATAAACCAGCCTTTAGATAAGGCCAGCGGCGATGATTCGTTAAGCGATTGGGAGTCAGGTTTTATGTAGCGGATGTCCTTGCCAAGTTTAATCCGCTTCAGGCCGCTTTGGGAGGTTTTCCGGTTTGATGGGGAATCGGCGCCGGGGGTTATATTCAATGTCAAAGGCCCGCCGGTGGAAGTCTTGTAACGCCCGTCTGCGGGGTCGAAGTAGTTGTACTCGACGAAGCCGATATTTATTTTTCCTTCCTTCCGCGCCACCAGGATGTAGCGATATGTGATTTCATGATGTAGGTTATCCCCCTTCATGAACGCATGTTCTTCCACTTCCGGCGGGTACGATTCCACCGACTGAGGCAGAGTGACCGCAGGGTCTTCGGCGCCTTCCAGGTTGCCCGTTCCGGTGAGTTTTACCGTCAGGGTTATATTTTCTCCGGTTCTGGCGCCAGTTCCGTCCAAGTCAACGCTTATGTTGAATTGCCCCACCGCGCCGGTGAAGCCGTCCGGTTTTCCGGCTTCCGGCAGGGGTTTGACATTTATTTTGAGCGGTGAACCGGAAGCTTTTCCCTCCACCGAGCGGTATTGAGGGAAGAATCCGTTTGGATTGACCACTTTGCGTTTAACGTATTTGTGTTTCAGGGGCGGTATGGTAAGCTTTCCGGCCCGGGTAGGGAATGCGATTAGCCTGCCGATGTATGCACGCAGGTAGGTTTCTCCGTTCAGCGTAATTTTGGAAGTGCGTATGGCTCCGGGTGCTTCGAAGTCGTATTTTATAAACCCGTTAAGCTCCGGTATTTCCGGACGCTGGTCGATTTTTCTTACATTCAGGGACTCATTTATGTACAAATAATAAGTAATCGTGAGCAGTTGGCCGTTGTAGAGCGTTTTCGACGAGGGTTTCGTTTTGATAAAAATGTCGGATACAGCGTCGGGCTGCTGTTTACCGGGCGAAGGTATATCTCCGACCTTCAACGTCACCGGTCTGGCGGTGTATCTTTTATCCCTGATAATCACTTCCGCCGGGCCAATCTCGTATGAACCGGGCTTGGCAGCTCGGAGTATATGCTTTACCCGCACCACCTCGCTGCCCGATTTTTCGTCCTTTACCACTTTGCCGTTAATTACCACGGTAAAGCTCGAGCCGGACACCACCCGGCGGGAAGTGCTCTTGCCGACAAGCTCCAGCCCCTCGCCCTCGAGGCCCTTTACGTTGGGAGATAAATCCTGCGGAATGTCCTCGCCTTCAACAATAACGGAATAGGTAACCCTGTCGCCCTTCATGGCATGGGGGACGTCCAGCTCCGCCCTGATTTGTATATTCTCGTCGCCGATGGCTTTATGGCTCGACGCAAAAAGCAGCGCTGCCATAAGCAAAGCGATAAGCGTTCTGGTGCGAGCTTCCGGCATTTACCAGTCCTTGCCTCCCGGCGCTCTTTTGCCGGGAACACGCCTTTGTTGCATGTCGCGCATGTTGCGCTTTTCTCTTTCCTCGAAGGCCTTCATCAGTCGCTCGGCTTCTTCGCGGGTCATTTCACCTTTGGGTTGGCGGGGAGCCTTTCGGGTCTGAGCTTCTTCGGTGGCGGTTTTTCTCTCTTCGCCTTTTGGTTTTATTTTCTTTTCGCCGGTGGATTTGGGGGATTCCTTCTTTTTGGCGCCCTTATTTTTCTGCTTGCCTTTTTGTTCTTCCTTACCCTCCCGCTGCTTTTTCTTTTTTTGTTGTTGCTGCGATGATGATTGTCGCTTTTGTTTCTGCTCCTTCTTTTTCATCTCGAGCATCTTCCGGGCCACTTCCAGGTTATACTTCGCGTCCTTGTCGTTCGGGTCCAGTTTGAGCGCTTCGGTGTATGAGTCCACCGCCTTTTTCAGTAACTCCACGTCCCCCGCCGAAGCGGCCCGGTTGAAGTAGCTGTTGCCGAGGTTGTACCACGCTTTCTGCTTGAGGCTATCGTCATCCGCGGTGGAGATTACCTTGCGGAAGGAATCGGTCGCCCGGTCGTACTTTTTCTGCTTGTGCAAAACCGTGCCGATGTTGTAATGAAGGCGCGGGTCGTCGGGCGAGGCAAGTTGCGCATCGGTGTACTTCACCAGCGCTTCTCCATATTTTTCCCTGGAAAAAAGCTCGTTGCCTTCCTTTACCAGGCCGTAGGCTCCACCCAGCCCGAGCAGGCACGCGGCCCCGGCCAATAGTGCGATTATTTCAACCGTTCTTTTGAACCCGGTTTTTATCATTTCTTCTTCCGTACCTTCCTTGTCGCCGGTATGAAGGCTTCGGCCACCAGCATGAGAAAAGCGGGCAGCAGGAGCCACTGGAAGCGGTCCTCGTACTCGGTATAGAAGCGCGATTTCGACTGCTTACCCTCCATTTCATTGATTTTATCATAAATAAGATTCATATCCAGATTTTGCCCGGCGTAGTAATATTTACCCCCCGTCTCCAGCGCTATCTTCTGAAGGGTTTCCTCGTCGAGCCGGGTCATGATGGTATCGTCCCGGGCGTCCTTTTTGTACCTTATCCCGCCGTCGTCCTGCTTAATGGGTATCGGGGCTCCCGATGCCGAGTTGTCGCCAAGACCGACGGTAAAAACTTTCACCTTCTTTTCAGCCAGCTTTTTCGCGGCCTCCACCGCTTCGCCCGAGTGGTCTTCGCCGTCGGTGAGCAGTATGGCTATCCGGGTGGTGCTGTCGGCGATATTGAAAGTCTTGTTCGCTTCGGTCAATGCCGCGCCGATATTGGTGCCCGGGGTGGGCACGCTGCCCGTGGTGACGGTATCCAGCAGCACCCGCATGGCCCGGTAATCCATGGTCAGGGGGCATTGTATGAACGCCTCTCCCGCGAATATTACCAGCCCCACGCGGTCTCCCCGCATTTTGTTTATCAACCCCGATATCTGGGCCTTTGCGGCCCCGAGCCGCGATGGGGATATGTCCTGGGCCAGCATGCTGTTGGAAACGTCGAGTATGAACACCACGTCTCTACCCGAAGTCTTCACCTCGCGCAAGCCCGAGCCGACCTGTGGACGCGCCAGGCTAAGCGCTATCAGCGCCACCGCCCCGACAATCAATCCCGCCTTTAAACGGCGTCGTGCCGGCGAAGCGGTAGGGGAGAGCCGCTCCAACAACTCCGCCTCCCCCAGCTTGCGCATGGCCTTTCGCCTTCGGGATGCCGCATATCGGAAAAGCAGCATCACGAAAAGCACGGCAACCAGCGCCCACAGCATGTTCGGGTCGGCCCATCTCATCTTACGGCAGTGTCCTCATCGGTCCGGTCGATAAGAGCACCTCGAACGCCAGCAGCCCCAGCGCCAGCCACGCCCAGGGCATGAAGCGCTCCGAGTACTCTGTATATCGTTCGGTTTTGATTTCCGTCTTTTCCATCTCGTCTATCTTATGAAATATCTTCTTCATTGAAGACGGGTCGGTGGCGTGGAAGTATTTAGCGCCGGTCTTCCCGGCGATATTTTTCAACGTGACCTCGTCCAGCCCCGACCTCACAGGGACGAACCGTCCCCCGAAAAAGTCCTCCACGTACTTTACCGCTCCCGACGGATTGCCCACGCCGACGGTGTAGATTTTGATGTCGTACTGAGCCGCGGCCTCCGCGGCGGCCTCCGGGCTGAGCATCCCCGCGTTGCTTTCGCCGTCCGTAACCAGGACCGCCACCTTGCTCTTGGCGTCGGAGTCCTTCAGGTGCAGCACGGCGGTTCCGATGGCGTCCCCGATGGCGGTTTGAGGGTCCTTTTCGTTGAGTTGAATGGTGTCGAGAAATGTAAGCAGGATGCCGTAATCCAGCGTGAGGGGGCATTGATAGTAGGCCTTTCCGGCAAACTTCACCAGGCCGATGCGGTCGTTGCGACGTCTCGACACGAAATCCTCTATCACCCGTTTAGCGACGGAGAGGCGCGTATTGTCGGGATTTATCCTACCCGCGCCCGGCTCGGGGTCTATCAGTCCCATGCTGCCGGAGTTGTCCAGCACCATCACAATATCTATTCCTTTTGAAGCTACCTTCTCTTGCGTAACCCCGTATTGCGGCCTCGCTATTGCCACCGCCAGCAGAATCAGCACCGCCACCCTCAACGCGTTCGGCAGCCACCTTGCCGATGCGCGGTTAGTGGAGCGGGCGCCGGTGACGATGCGGAGGTCGCTGTAGCGCAAGGCAGGAGGCGACGAGCGCTCGCTCCGGTACCATCTCCAGAGGAGCGGTAGAACTACCAGCAGGGCCAGAAACCACGGATAAGCCAGCCGCATTTCAGGAAGCCTCCCTCGATGCCAAACCGAACGTGCCCGGCATGGTTTCTTCTACTATACTGCGGCATTCATCTATGAGCTTTTCCCCGCGCTCCGGGGGCGGCGAGTGGTCGGCGAATTTCACCAGGTCGCTTTCGCGCAGTATATCTCCGATGGATTCCTTTATCCCGAGTCTTCGCATTCTGCCGTCAAGTGCGCGGATTATCTCGCCGGTGGTCATGTCGATGGCGTTGAAATCGTAACGGGCGCCGATATAGCGGCGCAGGGCGTCGGTGACCAGGTCATAGAACTCCTTGTGCTTTCCTTCCTCCAGCAGGTTCAGTTTGCGTATGCGCTCCAGTTCATTGAGCGCCTGCTCGTGAGCGGGAAGGGGAGGGGCGAGCTTTGCGGCTTCCCGGCGGGATGGCGCAAGCTTTTTCAGGTAGAATATCACCAGCCCCGCTATTAGCGCCGCCAGCAGGAACCCTCCGCCCCACAATAAGTAAGGCCGCCAGTCGAAGGGCAACTCCACCGGCCCCTTTATCTCGTGGATTTCTGTTGCATCCTTCGGTGCGGTGCGCTTCACGTGTATGGTTATGGGGTCGGTGTTCAGGGTTTTTTCGACACTTTCTCCTTTTTCATCAGTGTAGGCGTAATCCACCTCCATCGGCGGTATTTCCAGGTCGCCCACTACGTATGTAGTCACTTTGTACTCGAATTTCTGGACGATTTTCCCGTCGGACCTTTCCGGCTCGGGCAGGTTTATTTCGCGTATGAAAAACTCCCCCAGCTTCTCTCCGACGGAAGGCGCCTTCACACTGACGATTTCGGGATGCTTTACCGTTACCGCAAACTCGATAACGTCGCCGATTTTTACCTCTGTCCTGTCCACCTGCACCGACAGCGATACCGCCGGTTCTTCGGCAAGAGCCGGGGCCGTTAACAGAATAATCGCCAGAATTGAGACGATTTTAATTTTCAGTGAGGCGCTCACGGTATATTTCCACTCCCTCCGAACGGCGGAGTTTGTTAACAAGTTGGTTGAGTTTTTCCCGTCGCTTTTCGGCTTTGAGCATGGCTCTCGCCGAGTCCTTGACCCGCTCGTAGGGCATCGGTTCTTCGTTACCTTCTTCGTCCTTTCTCGTGAATTTCTCCTTATTGTTTTCGTAAAACGTCCTTACGTCCGATTCCGTGATTCGTATACCCGAGTCTATTTTATCTTCGTGGTACTTGGCGATAATCGCCGCCTCCCGAGCTTCGCGGACGGCTTTTTTGACTTCGGGTTCGTCGTCGAGACCGGCCCTGCGGGCGGCGTTAAGTATCAACTCCCGGGCTATCATGCTCTGCAGAAACTCCATTTTACCTTCGGGAGATTTGAACCGCTCCTGCATGTTCGGCGGTAGCGTTTGTATGCTGTCTTCAAGGTCACGCATGGTGATTTCCCGGTCGCCTACCTTCGCGAGCACTGTTTCGCCTTCGGCCTTCCCGGCCTTGTTCTCGTTCCCGGAGCTTTCCAGGGATGTGACCTCCGAAAGGTAATTGGCGGCGTCGAGGCTTTGCCCGGAGCGCTCCAGGGCCGCCACTATCCGCTTGTCGGCTTTCGCTCCCAGCTCGGAATTTTCGGAGATTACTTTTGCCGTAAAGAACCAGGGCAGGGCGGCTTTTGGCTCGGCGAGCTTGTCCAGGTAAATTTCGCCCACGTGAAAGGCCAGTTTCGCACGTTCGGGGGGTTCGAGCCGCGCTCTAGCGAGAAGCTCGGAATAGCGCTCCGCCGCCTGGTTCCAGAGTCCTTTGGATTCGAGCGTGGCCGCCACTTCGCGGATGAGAGACGGGTCAGGCCCGGGCCGATTGTCCCCCTGAAGGCGGTATAGAAAGAATCCCGTCACGGCGAATCCGGCTATCAATATTATCGCCAGCACCAGTGTTCCGGCTCTGTCTTTCAAAGCTCGCCTCCTGAAAATTAACGGAATTTTTTTGCACGGCCTCTGAAAAATTTAATCAGCGGCCCCGTGTAATCGCTGTCGGTGCGCAGGGCCACGGAGTCTATGTCGGTCGAGCGCAACAGGTAATCCAGGTTCGCGCGCCGCTCGGCGCTTGCGTTGGCCACGGCCATTCTAACCTGCCGGTCGGAGGTGTCTACCAGCTTTCGCTCGCCAATTTCGGAATCCTCGAGCCACACCAGCCCCACATCGGGGAAAGATTCCTCGCGCGGGTCGGTAAGCGGCAGGACGGTCAGGTCGTGCTTCTTGTTGGCTATTTTCAGGTTTCGCTCGTAATCTTCGGCGAGAAAGTCGGTGATAAGGAAGACCACCGCCCTTTTTCGTTGCGCGTTCAACAGATAGGCCAGCGCTCCCGCCAGGTCGGTGCGTTTTCCGCCGGGTTCGAGCTGAACAAGCTCGCTGATGAGCCTCATGCCGTGGTTGACGCCCTTTTTGGGAGGAACGTATCGCTCGATGCGTTCGGTGAACGCTATCAGCCCGGCCCGGTCATTGTTGCGTATGGCCGCGAAAGCGAGCAGTGCGGCGACTTCGACGGCCAGGTTGCGCTTTGCCCTTCCCACGCTGCCGAACTCGCCGGAGGAGCTTACGTCCACCATTAGCATCACGGTAAGCTCGCGCTCCTCGGAGAATATCTTAACGTGAGGCTCGCCGGTGCGGGCGGTGACGTTCCAGTCAATGGTGCGTATGTCGTCGCCGGGCCGGTACTCGCGCACCTCGCTGAACTCCATCCCCCTGCCGCGATAGGTGCTGCGGTACTCTCCCGCGAAGACGTCGTTAACCATGCGGCGGGTGGTAATTTCGATTCGCCGTACCTTGCGGATAACTTCTTGGGGCAGCATGTCGCTCAGGGCACCTCGACGTGGTCGAAAATTTCCCGCACCACCCCGTCGGTGGTAACTTCCTCGGCCTCGGCCTCGAAGCTGAGCAGTATCCGGTGGCGCAGCACGGCGGCCCCGGCGGCCTTAACGTCCTCAGGTACAACGTAGCCCCTCCGTTGCAGGAAGGCGCGCGCCCGGGCGGCCCGTGCAAGGTAGATGCTGGCGCGGGGACTGGCGCCGTAATCTATGAGACCCCGCAGGCGGTCGAGGCCCACCTTTTCCACGTTGCGGGTTGCGTCGGTAAGGTGAACGATGTAGTCCTTCACCTTGTCGTCCATGTATACGTGCTCGACGGCCTTTCGGGCTTCCATCATGTGCGCGGGTTCGATGACCTTTTCCGCACGGGGAGGCTCGCCGGCGGACATTGTGTCCATTATCCGCCGTTCCTCTTCCACGGTGGGGTAGGTGATTACAAGCTTCAGCATGAACCTGTCCACCTGGGCTTCCGGGAGGGGATAAGTCCCCTCCTGTTCGATGGGGTTCTGGGTGGCCATCACCATGAAAGGCTCCTCGAGGGGGTAGGTGGTGTCGCCAATGGTCACCTGGTGCTCCTGCATGGCCTCCAGGAGAGCGCTCTGCACCTTGGCGGGGGCGCGGTTGATTTCGTCGGCGAGTATGAGGTTGGCGAATATAGGGCCTTTCTTGGGCGTAAATTCGCCGGTGCGCTGGTCGAATATGAGGGTGCCTATCAGGTCGGCGGGCAACAGGTCGGGGGTGAACTGTATCCGGTGGAAGGTCGAGTTTATCGCGTCCGCCAGGGTTCTAATCGTCAGGGTTTTGGCCAGGCCGGGGACTCCTTCGATGAGGACGTGGCCTCCGGTGAGCAACCCTATAAGCAGCCCTTCCACCATGGAATCCTGCCCGACGATAACTTTCGAGAGCTGGCCTTTCAGGTTGTCTACAAAGGCGCTCTGCTCCTTGACCATTTCATTGATAGCGGCAATATCGGCGCTCATGACAGTTTATCTCCCCTCCCTCGATTTTGATGATTTTGACGCTTCGGGGCCGGAATTTGTTTCCTCAATCTCTTCGCCGCGTTTGCTTCGTCTTAAATAGAGCAGGGCGGCAGCCACCCCGGCAAGAACGCCCAAAGCTATCAGGCCGAATCCGAGATACCGAGAATAGGGCAATGCGCGGGCCTTTTGCAAGGCCGTTCGCGGATTGAAAACTTTTTCGGAAACCTCGACATCGAGGGAGCCGGATGCGAGGGTGAACGCTTCGTCGGTAGATTTGTCCACAAGCGTAAATTCAAGAGGCTCTATGGAATAGGCGCCCGGCTCATCGCAGGTGAGATTGTAGGTATAATTTCGGATTGTCATGCGGTCGCTACGACTCACTTCAATCCGGTAACTGCCGGAGTGGAGTCTTCGGGGAGGTTCAAAGTCCGGCGGTTTGACGTAATAAGCGTCGGCGGGGCCTCGCCATTTTACCCGCGCCACCAGCTCGAACTTTTCCCCGGCTTTCGGGTGAGGCGGATTCAGCACCAGTTCGACGGATGGCTCGACCGAGGCCCCAAAGGAAAGGCTAGCCCAGAGAATCAAAATGAGGAAGAAAAGGCGCAATGGTTTCAGAATGGATGAGAGTATGAACTTATATTCCATAGCAAATACCTTAAAATGAGGAGATGGAGCCGCCGTGAAAATCAGCTTTTTTCTTACTTTGAGGAAAGAAAACATGCAATAGACCGGCAGGTACTGTCCGGTTTCATTAAAGCCCGTATCAGGACGGGTATGCTATTTTATCATCCCTTGTTCCTGTATCAAACCTTTTTCATTAAGTTTATGAAAAAAGTTTAGAACTAAGAATATATCCATGTCTAATTCAAGAGCAATATCAACACATGAATTTTTTCCGTTTGCCAACACTTGCATAATTTCAATGTTTTTCATTATTTCAACGTTAAATTCCAATCCGTACCTTGAAAGATATAATGGCCCTTTATAATTAAGAGAGGGTATGAAATCTTTCTCGAAGGCTTCAATTATCCTTCTCAAAATCCACACACTTTCAGCCAGATGGTATAAATCAACATTCTCCAGGTTATCGCTGCTGTGGTGATAGTCTCTATGCATCCCTCTTCCAATCCCTATCATTGGGATCATGAAAGAATTTCCATTAAAAAACATTTCATCGTTTCCCCATAGCTTACGGTATGGTTTTTCTAAATAGTTTATCAGATGATTTTTAAAAATATTTTTTACAATACAGTCAATCAGAGAATTCCCTTGCATAGATGATTGGAACCCCATAAGTTCATGATTGCTTAACATATCCAAATAAATCCCATATCTCAAGTTATCGATTTTTGACTTATGAGCTTTCGAGAGGTAGGCTGCCGAAGCAAAATATTCAGGTCCGAACAGGAATCTATATGAGTATTTTCTTTCGTTTAATGACTTTAAGTAATTATATTCCTCAATTGCTATGGCGATGTTTCCGATTCCATCACTGACTTGGGCTGGATGGCACGTATGCGCCATAAAAAAAATTGTCTCATCTTTTCTTCCCGGCAGGAAAGCATCGACTACCTTAAGTGTGTTATTGTATTTAAGTTCAGTTTCAATATCGACAATATATGAACTATCATCCATATTCTTTAATATGTTGTATGGGATACTAAACCCCCAATCCCTTGCTTTATATTTGTATCCGTTATTGTAATGGTAAACAATATCATCCGGCATATTTATATTGGTTGAAATGTGTTTATCAAATAACTCTTCTCTACTTATTTCACCTTTAAAACTTGTCGAGTGCGTCCACAAATATAATGGATTCTCGTTAAAGTCGACAATGACATCGCCTTCTTTTGTTCTCAATTGTCCTTTTATAACATTCCAATTCTCCGGAATAATCCAACTTAAGCATTCTTCGCAACTATTGGCCTCAACAATATCCGCATCAAGTTCTTTTTTAAGATACTCTACGAGTTTATCCGTATCTTTATTTACCGCCGTTCTGTTTAATTTCCAGAATTTTTCAATAAATAGCCTCATTTCATCAGTTTTTTTCAACAATTCCTTTGGAAAAGGATACCTGAATGTTGATAAGGAAGTAATATCCTTTAATTTCTCATGCGTCATTTCCTACACCTCAAACATTTATGAACAACCCTATTCAATAAGGGGCTTTAGATTGTATGAAATACGCCTGTTTCGGGGACGAGGTCTCTCTCAAACAAGTGAGACCAGGACATTAAGCTCCTTGTATAGGTTAATTACCGGGATTTAAGAGATGAAATCGCCGACGTTTGTTATAACCCCCGATTGCGACAACAAAAACATCAGAACGAAAACCCGTTTCAAAATTTAATAGAAAGGCTCAATCAGATAATTGACTTAACTTGTCCCGAATTGCTGATTACCGGTTTTATCGGACAGTATTGAATCATAAACATCAATAAATAAAAAGCATGATTCAATAATATCCTTATGAGCTCTCATATTTATTCCATCATTATTATAGGTTATTAAATATCTTGTTTGCTCTTTTTGCATTTCAATAGTATTATATAGTTCGTCATTTTTCACTATCTTCTTAATCCAGTTTGCCAGTTTATCATCATCCACTCTTGGGGGGGCTAAAACAAAGCTCTTAGGAATACTCTTATCTTTGTTTATTAATTGGTAGTTGTGAAGCTCCATCTCAAATCCACAAAGTATCTCAATAAGTTGAACCTCGTCTTCACGTAATACTTCTTTCCATTTGTCAATTGACTTTTCATCAAAGGTAAACTCTCCTTTACCATAGGACGTATTTTGTATCCAGGCATCCCCCTTCCCATCGACGTACTTTGTTAGGTCAATCATGTCCTCATCATACTCAGTCTCAAGAAATGAACATATCTTCTTTGCAATTTTTTCAGGTTCTCTTATAATATCCTCATAATATATTAAAAGATGATTATCTTTTAACGATTTATCATTTTGATAATATTTAGCATATGAAGCAAGTTTTCTCCATTGCTTCGCTAAAAACATCCATGGATATTTTTCTATTCTCGAGTTTTTTGAAGAACAAACGGCTCTTGGGTCCCTCACAATCTGTATAAACTTCATGTCCGGAAAACATTTCGATAAAGGCCCTATAAATTCGTCGGTCCATACATCTTTGAAACCGACTATTTCCTCCCGGCCTTTTCCATATTGTTCTTCAATTATATCCAGGAATGATTGTAATATCTCTTTGTAAGTATCTCCAGAAATATTTCCAATATTCTCTGTGACTTTCGGACAGAACGGACTACTATGCGAGACAGTTTGATTTTTTAATATTTCATGATCACCGGAAAAAGGATAATCAAATGTGCTGTTCTGTATTTCCCTCTTCAGCATTAATTTATCTTTTGAAAAATAATAATCATCCAATGGAACCTCGGGACTTATTTCCTGCCCTATTTTTTTTGCAATATCGGTTCTATAGTATTTTAAGAGCGCCTTGCAGGAATCAGAAGCAATAACCATATTATTATGCGCATTGAGCATTCTTCCCAAAAGAGTAGTTCCCGACCTGAACATACCCGAAATGAACACATATTTCTTATTATTTGCTTTGTTCATCTATCTATAACTTATGGTATATGAAGGTGTTACCCGGGCACCAGGTTGGCTTCGGCCAGGTACCCGCGGATTTTCTTGATGGAGCCGGCTTCTATCTGCCTTACCCTCTCGCGGCTGATGTCGAACCGCTCGCCGATTTCCTTGAGAGTAAGCGGTTTTTCGGAAAGCACCCTGTTTTTCAGGATGAAGCGCTCCTTGTCGTTGAGCTTTTTCATGGCCTTGTTGATGCCGTCGCGCATAAGCTGCCTCTCTTCACTTTCGGCCACCGTATCT
Source organism: uncultured bacterium (assembly GCA_964459325.1). GTDB lineage: Bacteria > RBG-13-61-14 > RBG-13-61-14 > CAYWKU01 > CAYWKU01 > CAYWKU01. The sequence goes on from CAYWKU010000013.1 coordinate 21,703, forward strand.
TCCTGTGTAGGGCCTTCTTCGGCCAGGACGTCGATGTGGGTGGTGGTGGAGTCTTCGTCGAGCTGCACATCCAGGCTGGCGTCCCGGGAGGCCATGCGAAGCTCCATTTCGGAGACTTCCCCGGGCTTTACGTCCAGCGCATCGGCCAACTCCGCCGCGTCCGGCTCGGCGCCGTCCGCCGAGGTAAGGGCTCTCTTGGTGTTCTTGAGCTTGGCGAAAATCTTTCGCTGAGCCTGAGTGGTGCCCATTTTTACCAGGCTCCAGCTTTTGAGTATGTAGTTCTGGATCTGGGCCCTTATCCACCATACGGCGTAGCTGATGAGCCTGTAGCCGCGCTCGGGGTTGAACTTCTTCACCGCCCTCATCAGCCCCATGTTGCCCTCCTGGATGAGGTCGATGAAGTTGAATCCCAGGCCGCGATACTCGGCGGCAATCTTTACCACAAACCGCAGGTTGCTGGTCACCAGCCTCTGGGCGGCGTCGAGGTCGTCGTTTTCCTTGTACTTTTTGGCAAGTTCAAATTCCTCTTCCCGCGTAAGGAGAGGGAATTTGTTAATCTCGGCCAAATAAGCTTCCAGCGAAGAAGCCTTGGCTACTGCGACGGTCATGTCCTATCCCTCCTCCGGAGATCTCAATTTTACTTCAAATCACTTGCCTTGTCTGTCAACGGATACAATATAATACCTATTTTCCGGAATTTCAAGCCTTAAACTTCTATATTTTAGATGCCGGAAATGTTTATCAGTTGCACAATTTTTGGGCTTTCAGCCCTATTTTCAGTTTTTAGACACGACTTTCAGGGAAAAAGTTTCATGAATTCGGGCTGTCATGCGTAAACCGTTGAAAATTCAACGGAAAAGCTCAATACTCCATATTTTTCAATCCCTCTTCATCCACGTCGAACACCCTGTCCGAGGGTGGGCTTGGTTCCGATGAAACCCATTCAGGCAACCCGTCGTTACTATGGTCAATGCCGGCCCGCCGGTTGAATTCCCTCTCTGCCTTCAACACTTTACGTCCCATCTCCACCAGCTCATCCTGCGTAATTTTCCACCCGAACAGCGCATTGAGGAGGTTTACGTACTTCGGCAGATTTGGCACATCCGGCCCGGCGAACAGGCAAACTCCCAGTTGGTCTATTATGGCCACCTGGGTCTGCAGGTCACGGCTCAGCTCGATTTGACCGTCCGGTTCATTGAAGTTGACCTTCTTCTCCGGGTCAAGCCCTTTTCGGCCCGGTATTGCCGGGCCTGCCGTGTGGTCGGCGCCCATGGTGGATGTGGCGAAGGTGGCCCCCATGCCCTTGAAAGTGCGCGGGTCGTAAGCGGGAAAACTCTGACCCTTGGCTGCCGGCACCCTGTCGATTCCCATAAGCTTGCAGAAGGTGGTCACGCCGCTGCCGATTGCACGGCCCATCATGCTGCCCCTAGCCACTTCGTTAAGCAGCCCCAGCGCCGCTTCCGCATCCCCGAAGCCGATGAGTCCCGCGTCCATTGCGACCCCGAGGGTAGCGCCGGTCTCGATGGTGTCCAGGCCGAAGTCGTCGCAGGCCTTATCCAGCCGGGCGATGGCGTCGAGGTCGTCTATTCCCAGGTTGGAGCCCATCATGCAGATAGTTTCGTACTCGAGCGAACTGGTCAGGTAATCGCCGTCAGGGCCGGGATATGTGTTCGAGCAACGTATGGGGCAACCGGGTGTGCAAGCCGCGCTGACGTCGCCGCCCCGGGCTTCTATATTTTCCACCAGCTTCGCCGCGTTGATATTTTCCGCGCCTTCAAAGGCGCCGGAGCGGTAATTCCGGGTGGGAAAACCCTGCACGGTGTTGGCCACGTCCACCATGTTGGCGGTGCCGAAACGAGTGAGCACCGACCGGGCGCTTCGCAACTCCTCGGTAAACTCGCGAGTGACAGCCTTGAAAGCCTCCGGGTCGGCAAGTTCCACGTTTTTCTCCGACCGGCTATGAGGGATGACGATAGCCTTAACGGACTTGGCGCCCATGACCGCGCCCATGCCTCCCCGACCGGCGGCCCTTCCGGGATGGTCGGAGGTGTCGTTGGCGATGACGCAGGCGCCGGCCAGTTTAAGTTCTCCGGCGGGCCCGATGCTCAATATGGCCGCCTTCGGCCCGTACTTTTCCTGAAGCCGGCGGTGCACCTCGTAATTGCCCAATCCCACCAGTTCGTCCGCACGCTCGATACGGTGGTTTTTTGAGCCGATAATCACGACGTGGGGGTGGAAGTGGTCGGACTTGCCCTCGACGACTATCCCGGCGATGCCCAGCCGCGCCAGCCGATGGGCCGCTCGCCCGCCGACGTTGCTCTCCTTGATGCCGCCGGTCAGAGGGCTTTTTGCGCCTATCGAGAGCTTGTTCGAGCAAGGGGCGGCGGTGCCCGCGAGTAGTCCCGGCGCTATGATAAGCTTGTTGGACGGGCCCAGCGGGTTGCTTTCCGGCGGAACTTCCTTCGAGATTATTGTGGATGTAAGCGCCCGCCCGCCGAGGCCTTCGTACTCGGAAGGCAGGTCGACTTCTTCGATGCGGTCTTCGTTCATATTAAGGCGAATAAGCTTCACTTGTCCGCTCCCTTCAGTGTTAAGGACACGGTTTAAGGATAGTAACAAGATTATTACTACGTCAAGGATGACAGTCTCGGAGTAGGCTTACTTATCTTTGCTGTTTGCGGAACGGCAGGGTGGACATCGCAATTGAGCCGAGCTTCCCCCTGCCGGAATTTCGCTCATTCAGATACCTTTTGTACATTTTGTTCTTCAGCCTGAGGGCGGCAACGTCCCGGGAGGTTATGTTGAGCTCGCGGCATTTATCCTCGAACATCCGTAGAGCTATATTATATAACTCAATATCAATCTCATTGTTCTTTCTTATAATTCTCAAGGTTTCCGGGTCCACATCCTCCTTTATCGACTTGTTTTGGGAAACGTTAAACTTTTTATAATATTTATAATATGATTTTTTCCATCCGAGTATTTTAGCAAATGCAAGCAGACTCTCGTCGAATCTTTCCATGACCCCCGCCAGAATAAACTTTTCTTTAAGGTTTTTTAGCGCCACATCGAGAGCGTTATCCGGAAGGGGCATGTATGGAGTGCTTTTGCCCGGCTCCTCCACTCCACTTAGCAATCGGACCTGTCCGTTATGAAGCTCGGTGCTTATTTTGGATGAAACGTAATCTTTAAGGCTCATCCCGGAAGATGTAACTTCATCATAAAGATAATGGTGCGGAGTTCGCAAGACATAATAATAATGAGATATTACTCGGTCAACGGGGTTCCTTAATATCGTTATATAATTACAATCACGATTGAAATATTTGTGCAACCCGAAAGGCATGTGTCCGCTGAATAAATCAATCTTGTCCCTTTCATTCTGCGGCATACGAATAAGTTCAGTTACGGACTCTATTATATTTTTGCTCAATTGATAAATCGTCTCCCGTGGATACTGGCTAAACAGTACGCTCCTGAAAGTCGAGCCGCCGGCTTTTGGAATATGCAGAAATATCAGCAGGGGCCGTTTCTGTTTATTGTTTGATGACATCCGGTTCATGGTAAAAACTAATATTAACATCCCGGTGGATGTTTATCAAGTGCGTGGATGAGACACGGCGCGTTATATATTTTCCGATTATTCGATAAGAAAAAACATTCAGGATTAACTATCAGAGGCCGTTGCAAAACAGGCTTCAGGGGGAGAAAAGCCTTTTAGCTGTAGCTTCCCGAGAATGTCTTTTCCAGACAAGGGGTTTTAACCCCTTGAAATTCAAGGGGCTTAAGCCCCTTGTCCATAAACTTTACTGAGCGTAATAATCCATATGCTGTCCAAATCCAAAACCGTTCTTGGACAGGTATGATAGAAAATGTTTTCTTGCGCATTCGCGAGTTGTTTAAGCCGATTCGTTCAGTTCGGAAAAAGGTAAAATCGCCGGCACGATAATTGCGAAAAAGTGGGACATTTTGTCCCAGAGTTGTAGAATCGATAATCGCCCGAATTCTACAGAATTGTACAATATTCTACAACGTTGTAGAATATTCTACACCTACTCTACAGTGACGCTCTTGGCCAGGTTGCGGGGCTGGTCTACATCCGTGCCACGAAGCACAGCAATGTGATACGCCAAAAGTTGCAGCGGAACGGTAATCAGGTATGGCAACAAACCCGAGGGCGCCCGCGGCAACACCACCAAATCATCCGCGTGGCGCGCCACTTCCTCATCGTCCTCGGTGGCCACGGCGATGACCCTGCCGTTGCGGGCTTTCACCTCTTCGAGGTTGGAGAAGACTTTTTCGTAATGTTTTCCGGGAGTTACGAGAACAACCACCGGCATGTTCTCGTCAATCAGGGCTATAGGGCCGTGTTTCATCTCACCTGCCGCGTATCCTTCGGCGTGTATGTAGCTGATTTCCTTGAGTTTAAGCGCTCCCTCCAGGGCTATGGGGTAGTTCGGCCCTCGACCCAGAAACAGAAAATCCTCGGCCCGATGGTACTTTTCCGCAAGCTCCTTGATGCGCTCCTCGCAGTTGAGCACGCTCTCCAGGTAATGGGGTAACCTGACAAGTTCATTGACTCGGTCAATCAGTTCCTGCGCAGACAAAGAATCGCGCTTCTCCGCAAGATATAGCGACAACATCCCCAGCGCCGCGAGCTGCGCCATGAAAGTTTTCGTCGCCGCAACGCCTATCTCCGGCCCGGCGTGAGTGTATAACACGTAATCGCTCTTCCGCGCCATGGTAGAGTCCATCACGTTGCAGACGGTCAGGATTTTCGCGCCCTTCGAGCGGCCTTCGTCCAGCGCGGCCAGCGTGTCAGCGGTTTCGCCGGACTGCGATATGAGCACCATCAGGTCACCGGCGTTTATCAGCGGGTCGCGGTAGCGAAACTCGCTGCCAAGGTCGACTTCAACCGGCAGCCGCGCAGCCGCCTCGAGTATGAACTTGCCCGTAAGACCGGCGTGGAAACTGGTGCCGCAAGCCACTATGATGATGCGCTTTACGTCCTCCAGAAACGCGAGGTCTTCGCCGATGTCGTCAAGGTTGACGCGCCCGGAGCCGGGATATACGCGGTCGCTCAGCGTATCGGCCACCGCGCGGGGTTGCTCGTGAATTTCCTTGAGCATGAAGTGTTTATAGAACCCCTTTTCGGCCATGGTGGGAGTCCAGTTAATGCGGCGCGGAGCGCGTTCCACGGGGGCGCCGTCGAAGTCGAATATCTTTATGCCGTCGCGGGTTAACACGGCCATTTCGTAGTCTTCCAGGAAAATGACCTCCCGGGTCTGGTCCATGATGGCGGGAACGTCGCTGGCCAGGTACTGCTCGCCGTCGCCGACTCCGGCCACCAGCGGGCTTCCGACGCGAGCGCCTATCATCAGGCCGGGGTTGTCCCGGTCGATAACCACGATGGCGCTGGAGCCTTCTATCTTGTTCACCGCCGCCCTGACGGCTTCGGTAAAATCGTACCCCTCGTAAGTCAACTGCTGTATCAGATGGGCGGCGATTTCGGTGTCGGTCTCGCTCTTGATGGAATGGCCCTTACCTTCCAGCTCGGCTTTGAGCGAGCGATGGTTTTCGATGATGCCGTTGTGGACGAGCACGATTTTGCCCGCCTTGTGGGGGTGGGCGTTGGTAGTCGAGGGTCTGCCGTGAGTGGCCCAGCGGGTGTGGCCGATGCCGGTGAGGCCTTCGAGTTTTTCTTCGCCCAACAACTCTTCGAGGCGGACGATTTTGCCTTCGCTGCGCACAACCTTGATGTCGCCGTTCTCGACCACGGCCACCCCGGCGGAGTCGTAGCCGCGATACTCGAGGCGCTTGAGGCCCCCGAGCAGTATGGGCGCGGCCCTTCGGGGGCCGATGTATCCCACTATCCCGCACATATCAGGTACGATTTTGAATCATCATCGCAGTTTTGCAAACCCGGCGGGCAGAAATGTCGCACGCAAAGTCGCGAAGAACGCCAGGTAAGATTGTATTCTTTGCGCCTTAGGCCGCCCGCACTATAAGTGTGCGCTACCCGCGGGTAGCACGGGTGGACACCTGAGTTGCGCAAGCAACAAGAAAATCGCACCTGATATTTTCGGGACAATTCCGGGTAACTTCATTAACCATCGAGGTAAGAACCATGTTTCTTGTTGTCCTGACGGACAACCCGGACGTATAACGTCCGGGCCACCCTGCGAGGGAAGGCTTTTAAGGGATAAATTGAAATTTTTTGAAAAGCACGGAAATGTCAAAATTGTAGAATGTTTCTCTTTTTGTATGCGCAATCCACAACGTGTTTTCATGCGCGAACGCTCGGCCCGAGACCTTCAAGGATTACCTGCCGCAGGGATTCCTGTCCGCCCAACCGTTTGACGGCATCCAGTATTTCGATACCCACGAGCTGTCCTTCCGAGTCGTAATCGCCCGCTATACCCTCGGCCAACTCTTTTGTCGTCACCGTGGTCTCACGGAAAATGATACTGAGCGCATCCACTTCCGGGTCGTAACTTATCTTCATGAGTTCTTCTCCTTAGTAATAATAAGTATAAACGGTTAATGGCATTTATGTGCCGTGTCAAGCCACGGCCCGAAATAGCGCCGTCAAGTCATGCGACCTGTCAGGCCCGGCGCACTCCAAAACGTGGCATCCCCGGTGTAGCTCGCGGTTTCTTAATTTTATTCCAGTTCTATGAAGCCCGACCGGTAGAGGAAATCGGCGGTGAAGAAGGCGGAGGCGAGGGCGTCCCGGACGGTCAGCTCGGGGTGATTTTCCGACAGTATGCGGTGCAACTGCAGGCCCGTTTCTTTCAATGACAGTTGTCCGTCCGCCAGTTTCAGCCACTCGTACCCCGCGCCGCTCAGGCGGGTGATTTTAGCTGTTTCGGAGTTGTAGATGTAGCTCGCCTCATTTGATAACGGTATGGACTTAACCGACGGTCTGAGGAGCGGCTTCTTTTCCGACATGCCGGAAACCGCGGGCGGCGGCGGAAGAATCTTCTCCTTTTTTGTCTCGCCGTAGCGGGAGTAAAAAAGCAGAGCATGCGCGCCCACCGGGCCGTCGAGAAAGTCGTTGTCGGCCGGATAGGCCTGTCGGAGCCTTTCCGATGCATCTTCGTAAAAGCGGTTCAACTCATCAGCGGAAGGGCCGCTCTCGGTGGTGAAGTGAAACTGCGGGATAAGCTCGTCGGGGTCGCGAGGCTTGATGTTTCCAACGCCGAAGGATTCCGGCTCCAGGTGTACAGGCGAGTACTCGGCTAGCTGGAAAGTGGCCAACGCGAAGGAGCAGGCGTAATCCTTCACCGAGATAAGAAACTCGACAGTGTCGTTCGCTTCTTCGAGAGTCTCGCCGGGGAAACCGATGAAGTTCTGCAGGTGAACGCCTATCCCCGCGCGGGCGGCGTCGGTTGTTATTTGCCTGTTTCTTTCGATTTCGGTCTTTTTCCGCATTAGCTCCAGCACCCGCTGGTTTCCGGATTCGTTGCCGAAGCTGAGCAGCCTGCACCCGGAGCGGTACATTTTTTCGAGGAGCTCGCGGTCGAATTGTTTTTCAAAGCGTATTTCGGCCATCCAGTAAAACGGGCCGGGCAAATCGGCGGCGAAGTCGGTTATTTTCCGGCATATCGGGGGCGGGATGCAATCGTCGGTGAAAAAGAAGTGCCGTCCGCCGCGGTTGTGCTGTATGCGCATTATATCTTCTTTAAGTAGGTCGGGAGGTCGCTGGTAAAAGCGGTTTTTGAAAACCAGAGACAGGCCGCAGAAGGCGCATTTGCCGTGGTAACAGCCGCGCGTCGTGGCTAACGAATATAAAGGCTCGGGCGAAAGGTAATCGTCCAGGTTCAACCCGGAATAGTCGGGAGTAGGCAGAGCGCTGAAATCCTCCCTCTCGGCGAGGTTTTCCATGGTCGTTTTCGATTCGCGACCGGCGGCGGATTCAAATTTGAGATAGAGTTTGTTCATGTCGTTCGCGACGGTGAAATCGCTTTCGATAATTTCGATAAGTTTTTTTAAAGCGCTTTCGCCTTCGCCGAAGACGTAACTGTCAACCCATTGGAAGGCTTCCGGCCGGCTGCGAATTCGCTCTTCAGCCGAAATAACCGCCCCGCCACCCATTACCACGTGTGTTTCCGGGGAGACGGATTTTATCAGACGCGCCAGAGTGTAGCCCGACACCAGTTGAGGTATGAACGATACGGATATTCCAACAACCGGCAAAATATCGGGCAAAGCGCGGGGCAGGGCTTCGTCCCGCATGACGGAAAGAAACGGGTTGCGCTCTTCGTCACGGGACAAGGCATATAAGTTTTCAAAAGTCATTTTGATTTTATAATCGACGTCGTCGAAATACATTTCAGTCGGGTAGTGCGCCAGGGAGATGATGTCCAACCCCCGCCGGACGATATTCGAGGCGTAGATGTAATTGTCGGGTTTGTAGAAAAGTTCATCGGAGCGGAGTATATGCTTTGCGCGCTCGATGTTTTCGATAACATCCTCCGCTATGAACTCTGCCGCCGCGAGCTGTTCGAGGCGCATATTTTGCGATTCGTGGACGGAATCGATATTTCGCATCTCACTGAGCTTTTCCGATATTTTTCGACGGCGGGTTTCGAGCCGGCCCGGCGTAAGCATCGCATCCAGCGCCAGCATTCCCAGGTCGCACTGGTGCACCTCGTGCCCGATGTCTCTCAGGTACGCCGCAAGGCTCGGAAGGCTCAAGGGAGGATGAGTGATACTTCCCAGCGGAGGTATGAGCAAAGCGATTTTCAAGAGCGATACACCGGACGATTTTAATCGGAGTAATACATAATAAAATCAATGTTCATTATATTGTTGTTGCTTTTTTCTTTTCCTGTCTTTCATACGCTTCTCGCCGCCGGGTATGTCGGGTTTTTCAAAGCGCCGGATTTACTAAACCTCATTTCTTCTCAATGTCTGGCGGTGGGTTCGGTATTAAAGGCTCAATCAAAGAAATCAACTCGGGGATGCTCACCGTAGCGACCTTCCACATGATTTCGTCATCTATTTCACCATACTCGTGAGCGATTATGTTTCGTTGAGATATTATCTTTCGCCATGGAATTTCCGGATGAGCTTCTTTGAAAGTTTGAGAGACATGCCCCGCAGCCTCACCGATAATTTCAATGCGCCTTTCCACAGATAGCCTTATAACTTCATCGGCCAGATACTCTTCGAATGATTTATCAGTAACCGAGCCGCTTACACCCCTTGCGTGCTGTAACATATCAAGAAGGTAACCGGCATCCCGGCTGTCAGGCTGCATAAATTACCTCCGCCGTGTCAATAATGTTCTTTCGGCGGAAAGGATTTTTCAGTCCGCTCTTGGCTACCAGGTCGACGTCACGGCCAAAGATACTTTTCAATTCTTCTATCATGTCCAGCCAGTCGTACAGGTTTAATCCGTGGTTCGGCTGAAGTTCGACCAGCACGTCCACATCGCTGTCCGCTGAAAAATCGTCACGTAACGCCGAGCCGAACACGGACAACTCCCTAACCTTCCACTTTTTGCAGAAAGCCTCGATCTTTTGTTCATCGATATTCAGGTTTGCTGCCATTTTTATATTTTCATATAGATTGATTTAACGTACAAATCGCCTATTTTTTCCTCTTCCTGTTCTTCATTCGCTCCCCGCCGCCGGGTATGTCGCGCTGTTTGCCCCGGGCCACGCTCAAAGCTCCGGCGGGAACGTCGCGGGTGATGGTGGAGCCGCTGCCGATGTACGCTCCCTTGCCCACCCTCACCGGGGCCACGAACTGAGTATCGCTGCCCACGAAAACCTCGTCCTCGATTATCGTAAGGTGTTTGTCGGCGCCGTCGTAGTTGCAGGTAATGGCGCCGCAGCCGATGTTGACTTCGTTGCCGATTTCGGCGTCACCGAGGTAGGTCAGGTGATTGGCTTTTGTCCCGTTTCCGATTTTTACCTTCTTGGTTTCCACGAAGTTGCCGATGCGGCAGTCTTCGCCGATAACGCTTTCCGGTCTCAAGTGAGCCGACGGGCCGACGGTGGTGCGTTTGCCCACCTTCGCCGAGTCCACCACGCTGTGAGCGCGTATCTCGGCGCCGTCGGCTATCTCAGAGCCTTTTATATTCACACCAGACTCGATGACGCACGCGGCCCCGATGACCGTATCACCTTCGATAATCGCTCCGGGATAAATGACGGTATCGGGGCCGATGACGGCGGGTTGATGCACGTAGGTATTGTCCGGGTCGAGTACCGTCACTCCCGCTTTCATAAGCTCATCGAGTTTGCGGCGGTTCATTTGCTTCTCGGCCGCGGCAAGCTCCGCCCGGTCGTTCACCCCCAGCACCTCGCTGTAATCATCGACCTTGTGGGCGATAACCCCTCCTTCGGATGACGCCGCCTGCACCACGTCCGTCAGGTAATACTCCCCCTGTACGTTCTTCGGCTCCAGCTTATCGAGCGCGTCGCGGAGAAAGTTGTAATCGGCGGCGTAAATGCCGGCGTTTATCTCGGATATTTCCAGCTCTTCCGGCGATGCGTCGGACGCTTCCACCACGCGCTCAACATCGCCTGCGGGATTCCTTATGACCCTGCCAAGCCTGTTGGGGCGGGGCATATCGGCGGTGAGCATGGCAAGCTTCCTGCCGGAAGATGAAAACGCTTCGACAAACTCGTTAAGCGTTTCCGCCCGCAGCAGGGGAGTGTCGCCGTAGAGCACCAGCACCCTCTCGGCCTTATCGAGCGGTTTCATTCCGCATTGAGTGGCGTGGCCGGTGCCGAGTTGTTTTTCCTGAATGGCCACCTCGACGCCTTCCGGCAGGATGGGGCGGACCTCGTCCGCGCCGTTGCCCAGGACAACGATAATCGGGTTGCAACCCAGCTCGATAGCCCGGTCAACCGAGTACAGCGCCATCGCCCGTCCGCCCACTTCGTGCAGCACTTTGGGGCGGGCGGATTTCATCCGCACACCTTTTCCCGCCGCGAGTATGATGCAGGTGGTATTGACCCCGGATGAAGCCATTAAGAGCCTTTCTCCGATTTCAGGCGCTCTTTGAGGCCATCGAGCTCTTCATGAACGTAGCTTTTTATCTCATCGAGCCTATCGGCGGTGTCCGCTTCAAACCGCAGCACCAGCGCGGGCTGGGTGTTGCTGGCGCGGATGAGACCCCACGAGCCGTCCTCGAAAAGTATCCTCACGCCGTCCACGTCCACGGTTTTGTGCTTCGACCCGAAGTATTTCTGCGCGGACGCCACCAGGTCGAACTTTATGTCGTCGGGAACTTCTACCCTGATTTCGGGGGTGGTATATGTTTCGGGAAGGTCGCTCAGGATGTCGGTTATGGAGTCGCCGGTTTTCGATAAAATTTCCGCCAGACGGCACGCGGCGTAGATGGCGTCGTCGTATCCGAAGAAGCGGTCTTTGAAGAACATGTGTCCGCTCATCTCCCCGGCGATTTCCGCGCCCATCTCCCTCATCTTGGCCTTTATCAGCGAGTGGCCGGCTTTCCACATAATACCGTTGCCGCCGTGTTTTTCGATGTCCTCGAACAGGAGGCGGGAGCATTTCACTTCACCGATAACGGTAGCGCCCGGTTTGCGCTCGAGAACTTCACGGGCGAATATCACCAGCAGCCGGTCGCCGAACAGCAGCTTGCCCTTGTCGGTGACGATTCCGATGCGGTCGGCGTCGCCGTCGAAGCCTATCCCGATGTCCAGCGATTCTTCCTTCACGGTTTTTATAAGCTCGGTCACGTTTTCCTCGACGGTGGGGTCGGGATGGTGGTTGGGGAAGGCGCCGTCCATGTCGCAGTACAGTTCCTTGACGTCGCAGCCCAGGTTGCGCAAGACGTCCGGAGCGATGGGTCCGGCGGTGCCGTTGCCGGCGTCTACGGCTACGTTAAGGCCGCGGTCGAGCTTGATGTTTTCGGAGATGAACTTCTTATACGGCGTTATGATGTCCCCCTCGGAGGACGAGCCTTTACCGGACACAAAATCTCCGCCATCGATGACTTTTTTAACGTCAAGTATTTCCGCGCCGTAGATGGTGCCTCCGCCCATGTGCATTTTGAAGCCGTTCTGGTCGGGCGGGTTGTGGCTTGCGGTAATCATGATGCCCCCGTCGGCCTCGAAGTGAATAACGCTGTAGTAGAATACCGGCGACGGGCATACTCCGATGTCTATGACCTCGATGCCGCTGTCTTTGAAGCCGTTAATCACCGCTTCCGCGTAGCCGGGGCCGGTCAGGCGGCAGTCGCGGCCTACCGTGGCCTTTTTGAAGCCGTACTTCTGCCCGTGAGTGGCGGTGGCGCGGGCCAGCGTGTAGGCAAATTCGGTGTCGAAATCCTTTTCCGCCACCCCGCGAATATCGTACTCCCTGAATATATGCGGGTTCATCTTCATCTTGGGCTTCTCCTCCCTTTGACAATTCTTTTCAGCCTGTCTAAACTGAAATCATTCTCATAGGATAAACGTACAGCGCCAATTGCGAAAGGAGCATACGGGATGGAAGGTTTCAGACAACTCAGCACTCTGACCAAGGTCACCTTCGTGCTGGTTTGCATATTCATGCTGCTGGTTACTATCGGATACCTGCCCTGGACGTATTCGGTAGGGCCGGTCGGCCTGTTTCTCCTTGGCGGCACGGCGGTTACCGCGGTTCTCGACGACCCGACCGCGGAGGAGCGCATTCCGCTGGGATTGAGGATTCTGGTGGGTTTCGGCGCCGTGCTTCCCTTTACGCTGCTGGCTTGGCTCATTCAGCGAGCTTTCACGCTGGGGGATTTCCTGATGAGGCAATCGAAACCCTGAGTCTGCCTGTATCCCGAACCTAGTGTTGAACGGCCGATTCCAGTATCAGCCTTTGCACTTCCTCCACCGATGAATGATAGCCTGCGAAATCGTTGAACATCATGCTGAACACCAGCATTTTACCCTTTTTTGTGGGCATAAACCCGCTCAGCGAGTTGACCCCCATGAGGTGGCCGGTTTTGGCCCTCAATTTGCCTTTTAACGGCGAGTCCAGGAACCTTTTTTCCAGGGTGCCGTCAATGCCGGCGACGGAAAGACCGGCGGCAAACTCCGGCCAGAGGTTGGGGTTGCGATACATCGCAAGCAGCACCCGGTTGATTACGGAAGGGGTCAGCTTGTTGTCGCGGGCAAGGCCGCTTCCGTCCACCATGATGTAGCTTTCCGGTTTTATATCCAGTCCTTCGAGATATTTCTCCACCACCTTTATGCCGCAATCGGCGGTTGCGGAGTCGGTTTCGGATGAGTCGTTTTCGGCGCACATGGTTTTGAGCACCTGCTCGGCGACGAAGTTGTTGCTGATTTTTCCCATCGACCAGATGATTTCCGATAGCGGCTCGGATTTCCGGATGGCTATCAGCTTCGCTTTTTTGGGTACTTCGCCCTTGGTTATTTCCCCGCCCACCTTGACTCCCCAGCTAGCCAGGTAGGCTTCGAAGCTGCCCGCGGTGTAAAGCGCGGGGTCCTTGATGGTGCGGCGGATGGTGGTGGTTTCGGAGTTTACGGGGATGGTTCCGACCACTTCGTAGGAGTTTACCCGCTCGGGGTTTTCCACGACCTTCAGGTTGCACCTGCCGTTACCGTTGACGGTGAGGGCCCGGTTGACCAGCCTCAGGTGCTTGTCCGGCGGCATGTAAAAAAGCTTCGGCGGCCTCCCCGCCCGGGAGGCGGGGTTGGCGGTTACGACGAAGGTGTTGAAGTTCAGGGAGAGGGCGCTTATGGGGGCATAATAGGCTTCCGGGCCTATGTTTCCCCATTCCTCGGAATGAAGGACGCCGTCGAAGTAGGTATCGTCCGCTATGATTTTGCCCCGTATTTGCTTGATGCCGGAATATGCCACGTCGCGGGCGAGTATCCACAAGCGCTCGTCGACAAGCGACGGGTCGCCGTAGCCTTTGAGGTAGAGGTCGCCTTTGAGCACACCCCTTTCAATATCGCCCTCGGCGTAAACTTCCGTAAGAAACCTGAAACTGCGACCGAGGCCGCTGAGCGCCGCGGCGCCGGTTACGAGCTTCATATTGCTGGCCGGGGTGAGGAGCTTGTCGGGGTTCTTGGAATATATGACCTTTCCCGACTCCGCCTCCCTTATTTCGACGCCGTAATTCGCGTTCTCCAGAGGGTCCACGGAAAGTAGGGTGTTGATGGTTCTTGCGAGTTTTATCGACGAGTCGGCCTGCTTCTTGGGTTGGCCGACCACAATGGAAACGGCCATCAATAAAAGCAGGATGCCCGGCAGTAATATTTTGTTTTTGTTACCTTTAATAACCTTTCGCCCCCGTTTCACACGTTTGACACTGCTTACCTGGCTGGCTAATGTTAAACCGAATTTCAGTTAAATTCAATGCTGGTGCGCAAGCTGATATACTGCCTGATGCTGGCTGTGGCCGTCGGCGGGGTGGGTTGCGAGAAGTCGTCAACCCCTGACGCTTCGGGGAATCGCCTTGTCGTAGGTCTCGAGGGCGATATCTCGAAACTCGACCCCCGGCTGGCCACCGACGCTTACTCCGTCCGAATCATAGGGATTATTTACTCCAGCTTACTCAAACTCGACCCCGCCGGCAAACCTTACGGCGACTTGGCGAAGAGCTGGGAGCAGCCGGCTCCTGTAAGTTACCGGTTTCAATTGAGGGAAGGGGTCAGGTTCCACGACGGCAGCCGCCTGACGTGCGAGGACGTAAAATACACCTATGACCTCATCCGGGCGGAGGATTCGGAATCGCCTTATAAGGCCGGGTTCCGCAAGATTGAAAAAATTACCTGCGTGGATGAGCACAACCTCGAAATAAAGCTGTCCCGCCCCTTTGCGCCGTTTGCGGTCAACCTCACAATGGGCATTCTCCCAAAGGGCGTGGACCCGGAAAGACACCTCGAAAACCCGGTTGGGTCGGGGCCGTTCATGTTCTACGAATGGAAACGCGGCGACAGAATCATCCTGCGCCGATTCGAGGATTACTTCGGCGATAAGGCCAAAATCGAGGAAGTGGTGTTCCGGGTGTTGAAAAACGGCGTCACCCGGGTGCTGGAACTTCAAAAGGGCGGGGTGGATGCACTTCAGAACTCGGTGCCGCCCAAGGCCCTGAATATGCTCAGGAAAAACAAGAATATCGTAGTGCAGCGGCAACCCGGTATCAATTACAACTACATCGGCTTCAACCTCGAACATCCCGCCCTGGGCAAGGAGAAGGTGAGGGAGGCCATCGCCCACGCCGTCGACCGCGATGCAATCATCAAGTACCTGTGGCGGGGAGCGGCCCGCCCTGCGAAAAGCCTCCTTTCGCCCCGTCATTGGGCTTACAACCCGGACGTCATCTCCTACGGTTACGACCCCGATAAGTCGAAAAAGCTGCTGGACGAGGCCGGTTTCCCCGACCCCGACAGCTCCGGCCCAAAGATGAGGTTCAACCTGACCTTCAAAACCAGCACTTACCGGCTGCGCAAGCGCATAGCCGAAGTGATACGGAATCAACTGGAAAAAGTGGGTATCGGCGTGGACGTTCGCAGCTACGAATGGGGAACCTTTTACCGGGACGTCAAGAGCGGCAACTTCGAGATGTACACCCTGGCTTGGGTGGGAATTACCGAGCCGGACATCTATTGGGCCATCTTCCATTCCTCCAACATACCTCCGAATGGCACGGGTATGAACCGCAACCGCTATCGGAACGCCGAAATCGACCGCCTTACCGAGAGGGCAAGGAGAACCACCGACATCGAGGAGCGCAAAAAGCTTTACGCCCGGGTGCAGTACATCGCCTCGGACGAGCTGCCTTACGTCAGCCTTTACTATACCGACGACATCCTCGCCCGGTGGAATTACGTAAGAGGGTGGGAGATAAGGCCGGGCGGGGATTTCCTGTGCCTGCCGAAGGTGAGGATAGAGCGGTGAAGGGCTGGGTAGTCAGGCGAATACTGCTGCTCATCCCGGTGATGCTCGGCGTGGTAACTCTGGTTTTCGGTTTCCTGCGCATGGCGCCGGGCGACCCGGTGGAGATAATGCTGGGTGAGCAAGCTCGGGCGGCGGATGTCGAGGCCATGCGCAAGGACCTGGGGTTGGAAGGGCCGGTGCACGAGCAGTACCTGGACTTTCTGGGGGGACTGGTTCGGGGCGACCTCGGTGAAAGCTTTTCCTTCGGCGACCCGGTAACCAAGGTCGTCCTGGAAAGGTATCCCGCCACCATCGAGCTTGCGGTGGCGGCGATGCTGGTAGCCCTGCTTATGGCGTTTCCGCTGGGAGTGGTGGCGGCGGTAAAGCCCAACACGCCGGTGGATACGGCGGCGGGGGCGTTTTCGCTGCTTGGTGTCAGTATGCCCAACTTCTGGCTGGGGCCGCTGCTGATAATAGTGTTCAGCATAAAGCTGGGGCTTACCCCCGTGTCGGGCAGCGGAACCCCGGCGCACCTGATACTACCCGCGATTACCCTGGGAACGGCCATGGCGGGCATTCTGGCCCGGTTGATACGGAGCGGATTGCTGGAGGTGAGCGGCGCTCCTTACATCCGGGCTGCAAAGGCCAAGGGGGCAAGCTCCCGGAGGATAATCTGGGTGCATTCCATGCGAAACGCCCTCCTTCCCGTGGTAACGGTGATGGGGCTGCAGTTCGGGGCGCTGCTGGGAGGGGCGGTAATCACCGAGACAATATTCTCCTGGCCGGGAGTGGGCCTGCTTCTTATAGAAGCCATCCGTGCCCGCGATTATCCGCTTGTGCAGGGGTGCGTGCTGGCTATAGCGATAACTTATGTAGTAGTGAATTTGCTGACCGACATGACCTACGGCCTCATAGACCCCAGAATCCGATACGGGGAGAAACGATGAGCGGCTCGAAGGGCAGAATGAGGCTGGGCCTGGTCATCATACTGGGCATGGTCGCGGCGGCAGCGCTTGCGCCGTGGATAGCCCCGTACGGGTTCGAGGCGATGGATTTGCCGGGTAACCTGACCGGCCCGAGCCTGTCTCACTGGTTGGGTCAGGATGAGCTGGGCCGGGACATCCTTTCCCGTATACTTTACGGCGCCCGCACCTCACTGGCGGTGGCGTTGATGGCGGTGGGGGTGAGCGTGGTGGCCGGGGTGATAATGGGGGCGGTTGCCGGATATATGGGAGGGGTTGTCGACGCCCTCATAATGCGCGTGGTGGACATATTGCTCGCCTTCCCGGGGATACTGCTGGCGATAGCGTTGACCGCCGTACTCGGCCCGAGCTTTTTCAACGTGGTGTTCGCCCTGAGCGTTATGGGGTGGGTCGGTTTTGCGAGGCTGGTAAGGGGGCAGGTATTGAGCGAGCGGGAGCGGGATTATGTGAAGGCCGTGGAAGCGCTGGGGGCGGGAAAAGTTCGCGTCATAATGAGGCACGTGGTGCCGAACGTGCTGGCGCCGGTGATGGTGCAGGCGACTTTCGCCCTCGGCACCGCCATACTGGCGGAGTCTTCTCTGAGCTTTCTGGGGCTGGGGGTGCAGGGTTATCCGAGCTGGGGCGCCATGCTGGACAGCGGTACAGGGTTTCTGCTGACGGCGCCGCACATTTCCACCTTCCCCGGTCTGGCGATACTGATAACCGTGATGGGCTTTAACTTTCTGGGAGACGGCCTGCGCGACCGCCTGGACCCGACGAGGAAAAGGTCGGGCTAGGGCTGCTGCTCGGGCGCACGCCGTGCGTCCCCACGAATCAAGCTACGGGTTGCCATTCATGATGCTGCATACATTTTTCATTTTCCTATCAAATTCAGGAATTCATCCCTGGTTAGTCCCGCTTGCTTAAGGATGTGCATCAGGGTGCCCTTTTTTATGGATGAATGTCTCGGAATTATAGCCGTTGCTTGTGTATCGGGATGATAATAAACGAGATGGCTTCCTTTCTGTCGGTCGAAAACAAAGCCGGATTTTTCAATTGCTTTTACCGCGTCCTTCCAGGAAATATCCGGAAGTCTGGTCACACGCCAACCTCACACTCTTTGACGGAGGGAATTGAGACCCCTCGGGATTTAATGCTTTCCAGGTAAGCTTCAATAGCTTCCTTTATGTTTTCCAGGGCTTCCTTTTCGGTTTCGCCCTGAGAAACACATCCCGGCAATAAGGGGACGTAAACGGTGTAACCGCCTTCTTCCTGAGCTTCCAGAATTACTTTATAATTCATCTTTTTTATCCTCCTGTATTTTATTTATGATATCTTTAGTAATTGAGATGTCAACGCTTGATTTTTCAACGGCGCCGTTTGGCGCTTTTTAAATATATGGCGCGGTATGTCCCAGATTTCAGTTCGTTTATAAGTTCGGCCTCGGTACGGAATGAGTTGTCGAAGACCGTCATGGCCGCCCCCAGCTCCCTTTCGTAATGAGCATCGGAGCCGCCGGCGCCCCAAACTCCCAGCTCCTTCATCCACCTTTCGGCCTGGTCGTTTTCGTCGGAAGTGCTGCCGCCGTTGAGGTGCTCGATGGCGCGGATGCCGTCCAGCGCTTTCAATGCTATACCCGCTCCCAGCATGGGGCGCGAGGGGTGAGCGGGCACGGGAAAGCCGCCTGTTTCGTAAGCCGCCCTCACCACTTCTTCCCCTTTCGTCCTGTTTTCCATGTCCACGCGCCGGGCGAACTCGGGCGTTACTCCATAGACCAGGATGTGCCCGAAATCGGTTTCCACTTCGACGCCCTGCAGGATGACCAGCCCCGTTTTCGCGGACAGGTTGGCAAGCTCGGAGTTGCGCTCGGATGCCCAGTAGCGGTGCTCTGTGATGACAAAGCCGTCGATGTCGTACTTTTCTCTCAGCCGCAGCGCCCGCTCCGCGTAATCGGCGGCGGTGGGCTTTGCGTCTCCCGAAAGGCGGGTATGGACGTGAAGGTCAAGGTTCATTGGAAGTTTCAAGTTTCAAGTTTCAGGTTTCAGGTTATAGCGCCGGATGAGCGGAGTTTCTCTATTTTTTCCTCCGAATATCCGAGGATGTTTTTGAGAATTTCCGCTGTATGCTCTCCGAGCAGAGGAGGGCGGAGGTAATTTTCGCCGGATACGTCTTTCATGCGCGTGAACGGCGTGTTTGCGGTTTTGAAAGTGCCGCCTCGTGCATGTTCGGTCTCCACAATCATCCCTCTCTGTGATACCTGCTCCAGGGCCATTGTCTTGTCCACCGTAAGCACCGGGGCAGCCGGGACGTAATGCTCGGTAAAGGCTTTCATCCATTCATCGCTCGTGCGCTCGAGGGTGCGCCCACATATGAATTCGTCCACCGCCCGCCTGTTTTCCATGCGCTCCTCGCGCGTGGCGAAGCCGGGCTCGTCGGCCATCTCCGGCGCATCGAGTGCCCGGCACAGGTTGCGCCAGAAGCGGTCGTTGGTGGCGGCGATTACCATGTAATAGTCCTTAGTCGGATATGCCCCGTAGGGAACGGCGGTCTGGTGGCCGCTGCCGATGGGCTCGGGGATAATGCCGCTGAGGAAGTAATATGCCGCCACGTAGGTCAACATCCCCACCTGCCCGTCGAGTAGTGACAGGTCAATCCATTCCCCCTTGCCGGTAGCGTCTCTCCTGCGAAGGGCGGCGAGTACGGAGATGACCGCGAACATCCCGCCCGCCAGGTCTCCTATGGGCAACCCCGCCCGGCAGGGCGGCCTTCCCGGCTCGCCGGTAATACTCATCCCCCCGCCCATCGCCTGCACCGCGACGTCAAATGCCGGCCAGTCACGCAGGGGGCCGTCGGCGCCGTAGCCGGATATGGAGCAGTAGACGATGTCGGGCTTGACGTTTTTCACGGTTTCGTAATCCACGCCCAGCCGTGCGGTTACTCCGGGTCGGAAGTTTTCTATCACCACATCGGAGGTTTTGGCCAGTTCGGTGAATATTTCACGGGCCGCATCTTGCTTGAAATCCAGCACGATGCTCTTCTTGTTGCGGTTGATGCTGAGGAAGTATCCCGAATCGCCGCCGTGTTTGTAATGCTCGGGAGTGGCGCCCAGGCCGGTTTCTCCCTTGCCGCGAGTACCGTCGCCTTCGTGTGGTTCTATTTTGATGACTTCGGCGCCCAAATCTCCCATTATCAGTGTGGCGTATGGCCCTGCCAGCACGCGGGTTAAGTCCAGCACCCGGATTCCTTCCAGCGGCGGGGGCATTCAATTTTCCTTCTTTTTCTTGCGGGGAATTATTTCGATGACCGTTTCGGTCCTGGCATTGTCCGCCGATTTCGTCTGGCGGGGTCTATTGCCGGACTTGTGGGGTGGTATTTGATTCTTTTTCGCCTTTTTTATCTGGCGCATTCTCTGGCGCTTGGAGTTCATTTTCAATATTTCACTAAAAGCTGGTGCCCAAATCGAGAAACATCGTTTTTCCCAGGCCGCCGCCGGTGGCGTCCTTCGCGAAACCCACCCGCAGGGTCATGGGCCGGTCGAGCACGCCCCATCCGATGTAGCCGGTAAACCTCACCTCGAAGCCCGCGCCGATGTTCCACTCGTTGTCTTCCTTGATTTTCAGTATCCCTTCTTTGCCTGCGGCTACAGAGCTTCCATCTATCGGCAAGTCATAGGCATCGCTACTTATAGGATAGGTGTCTTTGCGGTCGAATGCACCGCCGGCGTCGGCGAAAAGGGCGGCGTGGATTTTCTGCAGGAAAATCGGGAACATACCGGCCCCCGCTTGGGGGTATGAGATGGGAAAGCGGTACTCGAAAGTGCCCACCGCCGCCTCGTCTCCTATAAACTCCGCCAGCTCATACCCGCGCAGGGCAAGGTAGCGGGTACCGGGGGAACTGATAATGCTTTCGCCGATACTTCCCCCCACCCGGAAGGCGCCCTGAAAGAGCTTGTCGCCGTCCATCAATCCGCCGGCGGCCCGGAATGCGAAGACGTGGTGGTCGAGCCACGGGTTGGGGAGGTAACCCCTCAAGTCGGCGGTCACTATGCGCTGATTATAGTCCGCGCCGAGCGCTTCGTCGTACCAGTCGCCGGTCAACCTGGCTTCAAATCCCTTCTCCGGGCTGATGGAGTATAGATACGAAGTTGTCCTGCTGTAGTGGATGCCGGCTTCGACGCCGCTGAAATCGCCCCGGGCCGGAATCATGCTTTCGACGGTCATATCGGGGATGTCTGTCCAGTTGTCCCGCTCCTGCCACTGATAGCCCAGGCTGAAGGTGAGAGGGTTGTTTTTGACGCCGATTGACTCGGTAATAAACACCTTAGCCTGCGTCCTTTTTTCGTAATAATCCTCATCGAGGTTTACAAGCTCTTCGGGCAGCGAATAGTCGCCGTCTTCGTTTAAATCCCGCAGGGCCAGGAATATTTCCCCGTAAGAGTATGCGAATTGCGCGCCGGACACCCCGAATGACGGCCTGTAGCGGGAGTAGAGGTACGATGCGCTCCAACTCAGAAAGTCGCTGCTGGAGCCGTAAAGTGCCTGAGCGCTCCATGCGTGCCTGTAGAGAGGGTCTGCGCCTCCGATGGAAAGCCCGGCCAGGTAGTCTATGCCGTTGTACCAGAAACTGGGCAACAGATACCGGGGCGGAAGCGTTTTCCACGGGCTGTAATCTTTCTTTTCCGAAATATCCACTTCAGGCGCCGGAGGCACGGGAGGCGCCGTGATGGATGTTTGTCGTTCTTCGACTTCCACCCACTTTGCACGTTGAAAGGGCATAGTTTTCAGGTCGAATCCTGCCGAAGAGTAGCCTGAGTAGGCTATTTGCTTATTTTCAGGCCCGATTGCAGGCTCGAAAGCGCCTCCGAGCACGTTCGTGAGCCGGTAAAGGCGGTCGCTGTCCATATCGTAAGCGTAGATGTTGGCCACCCCGGTGCGCTCGCTCGTAAAAGCCAGATACCGCCCGTCTGCGCTCCAGGTCGGTTGAAAATCCCTTGCCGGGTGGTAAGTAATCCGCCGGGTCGAGCCGTCCTTTAGGTTAAGAATAAAAATGTCGCGGTTAATTTCTTCATGGTGAGCGCTGAAGGCTATCCGGGAGCCGTCCGGGGAGTACGCCGAGCCGTCGATATGTATTCCGGGCGCCGGTGAGTATATCACGTCCTTTTCGCCGGTTTCGGAGTTTACCCGCTTCAATATGGTACGCTCGCCGACCCTTGCTACGTATGCGATGTGTTTACCGTCCGGATGCCATGCCGGGTCGCGAGCCCTTTCGCCTTCGGTGATTCTTTCGGACTTCCCGTCCTTGAGGTCGTATGTATAAATATCGGTGTAGGAATAAAAGCGACGGGATGGTTCACCGGTATAGGGAATCAGCCTGGCGTAAGCAATCCGCTCCTTCGTCGGGTCGAAGCCGATGCCTCCGGTTATTTGGGCGCTTATCAGCTTTTTTTCTTCCGAGCCGTCGGGGTTTATTGTGCGAATGGAGCCGCCGGAGTGGGGGCTGTACTCGTAGAAGATTATTTTCGAGGAGGACGTATTCCATGCGGGCCTTCCGATGAGATAGCCGCGTTCGGTTAGATTTTCTCCTTTTTTTATGCCGCGAGCTTCGATTTCCTTTTTCTGCCGGTCATATTTTTCCTGCAGGCTGGATTTCCATTCCTCCCACAAGGCGGGGAATTTTTTGCCGAAGGCTTCCAGCGCGGCGTTATTCATTCTGAAGGGAATTATCTGTCCCGAGTACTGGTGCAGAAACTCGGTGAGCTTGTCTTCGCCGTACTTTCTTGCGAGATACGAGCAGAAAACGCCGCCGAAAATGTACGGCGTTTCCCCGGCGGGCCATTTTATCATGCCGTCGCCCGCTTCGTCCACGAAGGGAAATTCGTTTTCGAGCACCGCGCTTCTTATGACCATGTCGATGTACGGGCTGTGGGTGCGACCGGCGGTTGTGGCTTCCGTTTCGTAGTACACACTCACCCCTTCCCGCCACCAACCGGGGACGAAGGCGTTCATCGCTATCGAGTAGCCCATTATGTATCGCAACGCCTTCGGGATGCCGCGGGTCATGTCCATTGCTACCAGATGGACGTATTCATGAATGAACAGGAGGCGCGACCATTTGTCGTAGTAGTCAAGCGATGAATCCGAAGCCGGCGGTGTGGGAAAGAGCAATATCTGGGGGTAGGGGAATATGCGCGTGGCGCCGTTGGAATAATCGGAGGTATCCGCCACCACAAGGTGAGCTTTGGCCCGGGAAGTGTGGCCCATCCGTTTTGTCATGATGGCACGGGCCCGTTCGGCTTCCCGGGCGAAATCAGTCGCTTCGGCGTGCAATCCTTCATGATAGTGGATGTAAAAATGCTCGGTCTCGATGGTGTGCCACTTGAGCCGGGGGTCGAACATACCGGCCGACTCGGCGATAGAGGGAAGGGCCAATATAAATAGCGCCGGAAGTATCAGAAAAGCCGGAAGTTTATACCACCCGGCTAAGGTTTTTAAAAGTGAGCCGTAGGACATCAGCGGCTGAAAGTCCTTTCGCGGGATATGACCTCGCAGGTGGTGAAGCCATCCTTTACTTTTTGTTCCATTTCCTCGAAGAACTTATCCAGCCCGATTTGGCGGATTTTTTTGAGATTGTCCAGGTTCCATCCGGAGTACCGGGCGGAGATAAGCCTGAATATTTCCGCCGCTTCCCGGCTTTTGCACGGAGATTGCGGGTTTCCTTCGAAATCGCTGCATTCGGCGCAGGTGGTTATACGGCGGCGCTCTGCGCAGGCCTTTATGGGGCAAAGCGGGTTCCCGTCGGCGCGACACCCGTCACAAGGCTCGCCGGAAACAAGCTCGGTTAGGACCTCCCGGAAGGAGGGGTAGTTCATCCCGGGCGGCAGTACGAAACGGGCCACGTCGGCGAAATTCCATCCTTCGAGGAGGTCGGCGAGAGCGCTTGCAGCTTTTCGGATGTGGCCCAGCTTGTGAGGGCAGGCGCCGCAATAAATTCCGCATACCGCCATGTTTTGTAGATTGTTCGCCAAGCTATAACCCTTACTTTATATACTTGCCTATGAGTATATCCAGGCGTTTCTTCGTTTCCCGGGGTATGACTTTTGGGTCGGTGATTATGGCGGTTTCGAGAGCGTTGGCGCAGGCGCATTCGCGCTTTTCCGGTATATTTTTCACCGCCTCCGCTATAATTTCCTTGCTCCGGGCCACGTTTTTGCGCATGATTTCGAGCACGGCGTCTATGGTCACGTCTTCGCTGGCTTCGTTCCAGCAATCGTAATCGGTGGAGAGGGCGAGGGTGGAGTAGCATATTTCCGCCTC
Source organism: uncultured bacterium (assembly GCA_964459325.1). Taxonomy (GTDB): domain Bacteria; phylum RBG-13-61-14; class RBG-13-61-14; order CAYWKU01; family CAYWKU01; genus CAYWKU01. The sequence goes on from CAYWKU010000013.1 coordinate 45,836, forward strand.
TCGGGCCAGTTTCGCTTCCGGGGCGTTGGTCATGCCGATGACGCTGACGTCCCAGCTCCGGTAAACTTTCGATTCGGCGCGGGTGCTGAACTGGGGGCCTTCTATGTTTACGTAAGTCCCGCGTTTGTGCACCGTAGCGCCGACGGTTTTGCCGGCGTTGTAAACGATGTCGGCAAGCTCCGGGCAAATCGGGTCGGCAAATACCATGTGAGCCACTATGCCGTCGCCGAAGAAGGTTGTCGCGCGATGTTTGGACAAGTCTATGAACTGGTCGATTACCGCCAGGTGCCCCGGCTCGATTTCTTCCTTCATGCTGCCACATGCGCCCACGCTGATAATCCATCCCACGCCCAGCTTTTTCATGCCCCAGATGTTGGCACGGTAGTTAAGCTCGGTGGGCAGTATTTTATGGCCCCGCCCGTGGCGGGGGAGAAAGACCATGCGCTTGCCGCCCAGCTCGCCTGTTATGAAGGAGTCGGAAGGCTCTCCGAAGGGGGTGGAAACCTTTTCCTCCTTGATATTTTCCAGCCCTTCCAGCTCGTAAAGTCCGCTTCCTCCGATTACTCCAATGGCTTCACCGCTCATACCAAGTCCTCCCGTGTTTTTATGGGGCTATGAGAGTAACAGGCGTAAACTATCCCATCCGGGGGGATGCGTCAAGTCAAAAGCATCGTATCGCCGCCGTCCCGGCGGCATTCCGTAGCTGTTTCAAGTGGATAGCCCACACAACTCGCTTGTGTGGGTGAGCGAAGCTCACGGGAAACATCCGCCCACGCCGAATGCGCAAAACAGGTTTTCTTTTGCTTACCTTTCTTTTTTCCAAAAGAAAAGTATGACATCAGCCGATTTCTTCGAGAATCAGGCTAGCGGCCTTCCTGCCGCTTTTGAGCATACCGCCGAATATAGGCCCCATGCGCGGGCCGCCGAAGATGCCGCAGACGGCCATGCCGGAAGCGTAGGCTCCGGGGCATATCTTTCCGGTTTTCTCGACCACGAAAGCCTCGCCCTCCTCGGCGGACATGGCGCCTTCGCCGGCAATCCCGCCGTCGGGAGTGTCCAGCTTGAAGCCGTGTCCTATGATGTGGTGAGCTATCACGCAGTCGTGCCCGGTGGCTTCCAGTACCGCTTTTGATTCCACCACCAGCGGGTCGACTATCAGGCGGGCGATTTCGATGGTAGTCCAGTTTATCACCAGGCCGCTTATCCTGTTTTGCCGGACGGCCACGTCTTCCACGTTAATCAGGTTCATTATCTTTGCGCCCGCGTTTACCGCTCGGTAAATAAGCGCTCCCGTAGCTTCGACGCTGTCGGCGACGAGCGCGTCGCCCGATTTGCGGTAGTTGATACCCATTTCCTTCATGATGTCTTCGGCGTCGGTTTCCACCACCAGCTCGTTGAATCCCATTGCGCCGCCCCACATCCCGCCGCCGGGAGATATGCGCTTTTCAAACAGCATCACCTTTTTACCGGCCTTGGCTAAATCGTACGCAGCGACCAGAGCGCTGGGGCCGCCGCCGGCGATGGCCACGTCCACGCTGAAACCGTCCTCCAGCTTTTTCGAGTAGCCTTGAAGTATGAGCCGCGAGGTCTGTATTTCATCGAGTCCCATTGGCTGTATCTCCTGTGGAAGACAATGGGCTTAAGCCCATTGTCCTGAACTATTTGGATTTTACTATAAAGCCGATGCCTTCGGCGCCCACACTGTAAGTGGGTTACCCTTATTCGTTTAGAAACGCTTGTGTAAGCGTCAGTATCTCCAGCTTTTCGCCATCCTTCGTGGCCGATTTGAGGTGCTTTGCGCATAGCGGGCAGGAAGTCACCAGCGCTTGTGCCCCGGCTTCCATGACCTCCTCGACCCTGTTTCTTGCTATTTTTCCCGCAAGCTCGGGGTCGGTTTCCAGCAGGCCGCCCCCCGCGCCGCAGCATTCGGACTTTTCTTTCTCACGGGGCAACTCTATCAATTCTCCGCCCATTTCAGTTATCAGTTTTCTCGGGGCATTCCATGTTTGCGGCCTTCGGGGCATGCGGCACGGGTCGTGGAAAGCGGCCTTTTTGCCCGCCAGAGCCTTTGACGGCAAGGTCTTTTCGTAGAGCAACTCCGGGATAATCTTAACCTTCAGGTCGAGTTTCTTTCGCAATGAGTTTGCGCAAACCGGGCATGGGGTGATTATTTTTTCGGCGCCGGTGGATTTTATACGCCCGATGACGGGCGAGGGGTCGTAATCCAGCCCCATCTCCTCCGGCAACCCGCCGCAACACGCTTCTTCGATGGTCATGTACTCGATTCCCAGCTTTTCGAGCAATTTTTCGTTTTCTCCCGAGCCTTCCGCCGCTTCCCGGCATCCCCGCCAGTAAAGCACGAAAGCTTTTTTATCGCTCACGGCGGGCGCGTTTTCGCCGAAGACTCCGTAGCCGTTTTTCAGGTTCTCTATGGCACGGTTGTAGAAATCCGGCAGTATGGCGGGGTTGGTAAGCCTGTTTTTTCGGCGAAGGTAGATGATAATGTCGGTGACGGGCACGCTTTCCGGGCAGACGTAATCGCACGCGCCGCACAGGGTGCTCAGGAAAGGGGAGGGCCAGTCTCCGGAGTGAGTAAGGTCGCGGCTCAGGCAGCATGCAATGTTCATGGGGCCTGCGAAACGGGCGGAGTCGTCGGCTTTCATGACCGGGCAGGCAGGGTCGCACATTTCGCATACCACGCATGCCGCGTAGGCCGGTATATTTTCACGGTCTTCATCCGTGAGCGGCACTATCCGGTCATCGCCGTAAAACTCGAGAAAATCCTCGTAACCCGGGCTTTTCCGGCGGAAGATGAATTTCTTTACCATGTGGAGGAAAAACTCGCGGCCCAGGAAATATATGGCGTAAAGCTGCTTTTTTTCGGGCATCCGATTTCGGCTCCGTTCGACTCATATCTTACTCGGAAACCGCTTAGCACAGAGGCAAGGGGCTTAACCCCTTGTCCGACTCGCCCTCCGTACTCCGTTTATCTCCAAGCAAACAATTTGAGTGAAAATCCTTCGGAATATAATATAGCCGCAAAAGGCGGGTGTAAAGGGAGGATAATCTGTCGCTCACACTTAAGGGGCGGCCTTTTGGCGACAGAAAATGCCGGCGGGGACGCCGGCGTTACGTTTATAGGGGTCAGGAGGAAGCCGGGGCCTCCTTTTCTTCCTCGGTCTCTTCTTCCCGTTCGGCGAGCTTCACCATGCCGATGAGTTGCTCGTCCCTGGCCAGGTCTATCAGCTTGACTCCCTGGGTGGCCCGTCCGATGGTACGGGTGTCTTTGACGTTCATGCGGAGTATTTTTCCGCGATTGGTCATGAGCATCACCTGGTCGTCATCGTCCACTTGCAGGGATGAGACCACTTTTCCCGTCCTGTCGGTGGTTCTCATGGTGATGACGCCCTTTCCGCCGCGCGATTGCAGCCTGTATTCGTCCACCGGCGTGCGTTTTCCGAAGCCGTGTTCGCTTGCGGTAAGGATGGTTTTGCCCCGGCTGAGTATGTCCATGCCCACCACGTAATCGTCCGAATCGAGTTCCATGCCCTTGACGCCTCGAGCGGGTCTGCCCGTTGCCCGGACGGCTTCCTCCTTGAACCGCACGCTTTTTCCCTTGGCGCTGCTCAGGAAAACCTCGCCGTCACCCCTGGTCATTCTTACACCCACAAGCTGGTCGTCCTTGTCGATTGTCATGGCGATGATGCCGCCGGCGCGGATGTTTTTGTATGCCATAAGCTCGGTCTTTTTGACTATGCCGTTTTGAGTCGCCGTGAAGATGTACCAGTCCGGCTCGAAATCCCTTACCGCGAGGAGCTCATAAATATACTCGCCCGCTTCCATGGGCAACAGGTTGATTATAGCCTTGCCCTTTGCGGCCCTTCCCGCCTGGGGCAGCTCGTGCACCTTCAGACGGTACACTTTGCCTTTGTTGCTGAAAAAGAGCACATTGTCGTGGGTGCTGGCGACGAACAGGTCCGCTACGAAATCCTCATCGCGGGTGGTCATGCCGGTCCGGCCCTTGCCGCCGCGTTTCTGGGCGCGGTACTGGCTCAGCGCGTTGCGCTTGATGTATCCCCGATGAGTGACGGTGACCACCATGTCCTCTTCCACGATGAAGTCTTCAATACTGAGGTCGGTGGTTTCGGCGATTATCTGTGTTTTGCGCTCGTCATTATACCGGTTCTTGATTTCCAACAACTCTTCTCTCACGATGGCGTAGATTTTCTTTTCATCGGCCAGTATTTCCTTCAATTCTTCAATCCGGGCAATGAGCTGCTCGAGCTCGTCCAAGATTTTCTGCCGCTCCATCGCGGTGAGGCGATGGAGCCTGAGTTCCAGGATGGCCTGGGCCTGCGCTTCGGTGAGGCCGAAGTTGTTCATCAGGCCCTCGCGGGCTTCGGCGGAGTCCTTTGAGGCGCGTATAAGCTCGATGACCTCGTCCAGGTTGTCCAGGGCGATTTTGAAGCCTTCGAGTATATGCCGCCTCTCCTCGGCCTTGCGCAACTCGTAAAGGCACCGGCGGGTGATAACCTCGAAGCGATGGTCGAGATAATATTTCAGCGCTTCCTTCAGCGACATAACCTTCGGCTGGTTGTTTACGATGGCCAGGAGAATCATGCCGAAGTTGACTTGCAGCGGGGTGTGTTTGTATAGCCAGTTGAGCACCACTTCGGGCACGGCGTCGCGCTTGAGCTCGATGACGACGCGCATACCTTCGCGGTCGGATTCGTCCCTGAGGTCGGCGATGCCGCTTATTTTTTTGTCGCGCACCAGCTCCGCGATTTTTTCGATAAGGGTGGTTTTGTTTACCTGGTAGGGTATTTCGTTGATGATAATGCTCTGCTTGTCGCCCTTCTTTTCCTTCTCGACGATTGCTTTGGCCCGGAGGGTTATGGAGCCGCGGCCGGTGTTGTAGGCGGAGATTATGCCGTCGGAGCCGCATATGTAGCCGCCGGTGGGGAAGTCGGGGCCGGGAAGCTTTTTCAGGAGTCCGTCCAGCTCGACTTCCGGGTTGTCTATCATTTCCACCAGCGCGTCGATGGTTTCTCCCAGGTTGTGAGGCGGTATGTTGGCGGCCATGCCCACGGCGATGCCCGCCGCGCCGTTCACCAGCAGGTTGGGGAACGCCGACGGCAGCACCACCGGCTCGTTCCGCGAGCCGTCGTAGTTGGGCGCAAAGTCCACGGTTTCCTTGTCCAGGTCCCTGAGCATTTCCTGGCCCAGACGGGTCATGCGGGCCTCGGTGTAGCGCATGGCCGCCGGCGGGTCGCCGTCTATACTGCCGAAGTTTCCCTGGCCCTCCACCAGCGTGTAGCGCATTGTGAAGAACTGGGCCATGCGCACCAGCGACGGGTAGACCACCGCTTCACCGTGCGGGTGGTAGTTACCGCTGACGTCGCCGCAAATCTTCGCGCATTTGCGGTAGGACTTGCCGGGGTAGAGGTTCAGGTCGTTCAACGTGGTCAGTATGCGGCGATGCACCGGCTTGAGACCGTCCCTGACGTCCGGCAGAGCGCGGGAGATGATGACGGACATCGAGTAGTCGAGGAAACTCTTTTTCATCTCCTCCTCGATATCCACGTTGTTGATGGTTTCTTTGAAGTTCAGATAATTATTGTCCATTTCTCCTCGATTCCCCACTTTGTTAGACTTTTGCTTGTTATTAGATGTTTTCCTCTATGATTTTCTTTTCTTTTTCGTTAATTCCGTAAAGTTTATACACCAACTCATTAATTTCTTCTTCCAGGTTACTGATTTTATTGTTTGACTCTTTATCACTAATCCCTTTTTTAGCTATATTCTTTAGTAGCTCCTTATCCTCCGGTACCGGGATTTTCATTATCAAGTTTTTGGAGTTTTTCGATTTTGAAAGCACTTCGCTTTTTGTGGCGAGATAAGTCACTACGTAATCCTTAATTTTTTTGTCCTTAATTTCTAAGAAGTCTTTGGAGTTAATATAAATTTTATTTCCTTTTGTTGTAATATTTTCAAGTTCTGCATTTTCCCTTACATGAAATGATACTTTTTGAATATTGCATAGTTTATCTGTTTTCTGGCCTTCTATAAGGACTCCGACATCAGCAATTTCTTCTTTATACAGATTGAGAATCTCATTAGTCTTTTTGGTAATTTTATCTGCTGTTTTTTTCTTATCAGGTGTACCTGGAAGTATTATTGGTATGTTTTTGATGAACCTGTCTTCATATTTATAATATCCACTCTCATGTATAACCCCTACTTGCCTAATATAGAAATTAGTGATATTTGAATTTAGTATGGCCATAAATAATTTTGTCCACTCTTTATACTCATCTTTAATTGGGAGACCATATATGTCAGGTCCAAAGAAGATATCCCCTTGATTGTCAATAGAAACGCAGCTTTGTATAGAAAATCCTTGTATAAGTAATTTAATCATTCCATAACTATCCAAGCTTCTAGGAGCGGAATAGGCGTACCAATTAGCATTCTTGAGGCTCTTTCGGTTTTTCAGTATCTGTTTATGTTCATCTAAATACTGCCAACATAGTGAAAAACCGTCTTTCAATACGTTTTCTTCCAACAGACTGTATTTGCCATCTTTCTTTTGGTAAGGAAATATTAAAACAAGGTTTTTATATGCGGGAAGCCATTTTCCCGCATCCTCAACATAGGGTTTTAAAATTTCGGTATCAATCTTGTATTCTTTTCCATTTGATGGACATTTTATGGTTGAGAATAGTTCATCTCTTTTTATAAGCTTTACAACAAAAATGTCTTTTAACCCTGTGCTTGACCCCTCAAATATGGCACTGTCTTTCTTTTTTGTTGCTGATATGTCTTTTAGTTTAAGTTCAGCATCACTTAATTTCTTCAACAATTGCTGTTGGTTATGTGAAACAAAATAGAATCCTTCTTGAGAAAGCGATTCAACAGGTACTGCAAAAGTGTCATAATAATCATTTTTTACGTTATCTTTTATATTCTTAACTTTTTTGATATCTCTTTTTATCATATAAGCAAGGTCTTCTTCTGAGAGACTCTGATCTTTCCTATTCAGCAGGCAGACTCTCACAAAATAATCCTCAAGATGTTGTTTCTTTAATATTATTATTGAAGGATAATTCAAAGCGTCTTTAAACACTCCAGTATCTTTAAAATCAACAAACTCTTCGATTACAGCATTTTCTAAAATATATTCTCTGAGCTTTTCACCGTAATTTACTGTAGCAAACCTATTAGAGCAAATAAATCCTAACTTTCCGTTTTCTTTCAGCCATTGTAAACCTCGTTCAAAGAATAGAACATAAATATCATAACTCTTTTCTGCTGTAATGTAATTCTTAGCATAATTATTCTTGTCAGCTTTAGAAAGATGCTGCACTCGAACATACGGCGGGTTCCCTACTACAAAATCAAACTTTTTATATTTGATAGTATCTACTTCTTCTTGTTCTTTCATGAATGCTGCATGGGCATCATCCCAAATCTGTCTTTGTGGAGGCGTCTTGTCGAGGGAGTCCGTCCTATATATTCTGAACCTTTCAATTTTATAATCTTTGTATTTCTCTTTTGTTTTTTGGTACAAATCAATTATCTGGATAAGAATGTTCATCTCTGCAATATGGCATGCAAAGGGGTTAATATCCAAGCCGTATATTCGTTCCTGAATAGCATCAAGGATAATTTTTGCTTCATCCGGAGAGAGTCTGCTTAAAATTCCTTTCCATTTTTTAGGGTTTTTCAGTTCTTTTTTGTCAGTCTTGTCGAACTTAATCAGATAACGGCTGATTAGCCTTCTGGAAGCCCTAACAAGGAAGCCGCCCGAACCACAGGCGGGGTCAAGCAAATCCTTTGTTTCGATGTCGTCGTTATAGGAATAGCCAACTGAAGTTAGTATATAATCTATTACTTCAACGGGGGTATAAAATTCTCCAAGTCTTTTCCTTTCCTTTGGAGGCAGATACTTTTCATACAAGTTGCCCAATATGTCCCTGTCTACGTGAGTGAAGTCGAATTGGTTCAATATCCATAATATGCGGTTTAAGAGTTCATTTAATTCTCCGTCCCCGCTCCTGAACCAATCAAGTATACCGATTTCGTAAAAATGAGGATAAAGGTTTTTAGCACTTCTATAAGCAAATTCAAGAATTTCTTTGTTGACATCATCTTCATTGACTCTATTTTTCAGAAAACCCCTTAATTGCTCTATCCCTTGATTTGAGATATTTTTTTCAATGAGTTCTTTGTCCTCACAGATTCTTATGAATAACAGTTTGTTAAGGAGTACATATATTGTCTCCTTGCAAAACACCTCCCTTATCTCGTCCTCGGACTTATCTTCTTTTCCGGAGTATTGCTTCCACAATTCAAAGCCTGAGAAAGTTCGGTATTTCCCATACTTTTCTTCAATTTTCTGCTTGTATCTTGCAAGTCCGTAACTAAGGTCCCGATTACCTTTGTTGTTCTTGAATTCTTTCTCAACTTTATCTAATTCAGCCTGATATTTGTCGTACCCTTCTTTGTATTCCCCGAAAGCCTTCAGTGTGTAACCTAACAACAGGTTATGTGTTATAAAATTTAATCTATCGAGAAGCTTATTGAATCCCTCTTCCCTGGTTATATCTATTCGTGCGTAGGTCTCATTAAAATTTTCGTATTTGCTGGGGTCGAACAGGGTTTCTTTAGTTAAATTATTAAGGAAGAGTAGTTGGCTTTTTTCTTCACCGGACAAATCTGTTGGTTTTTTAGATGCCAAAACGCTGAAATCCAAGTGAACCATCAGTTCCGTCAGTTGCTCCTTGACCTCCCACAATTTGAAGTCATGAAAATTTGTCAGACCTATATACCGGGTAGTTTCCTCCAAATATTTGAATGCTTGTTCTTCATGTTCTTTCTTATCAATACTTTCGGTTGGCCTTTTTGTTTCAATCTTTAATACCGCAAAATCATTTTCATCAATGACGGTAAGATCAGCTCGTTTTTTTTCCCATTTGATGTATTTGGGCTCATAACCAAGGGCTTTCTCCAGAAAATATTTAACGAATTTATATCTTACATCTAATTCTGAAGAACCTTTTTCAGTTTCCTTTATGATGGCCTTGAAAGCACTGCAAATTTTCTCTTCAAAATTGTTTCTCGCGGTCATTATTTCTTCTCTTCCGGTTTTTTCTTGTCTTTTTCTTGGGTTTTGCTTTTGTGTTGCTCGACCTCCGACTTTGTTACCGGGAGCATAACTTTAACGCCCTTGGGCACTTTGAAGGCAAACAGCTCGGGCTTCAATTCCGGGTTTTCCTTTATATCCGTGAACTTATACCGGTTGATGTTGCCCTGGGCGTCGGTGAACGAGCTGGCGATAACCCTGTATTTTTCCGGGCTTACCACCAGTTCCAGGTCGGATATGGCCCTTTTCAGCGCCTTATCCTTAGGCTCGAGCTTGAGCCTGTATCCGGGGGTGGAGCCTTTGGTAGTTTTTCCTATAAGCTCCACGTTAAAGTCCTTTTTGATGTCGCCCGCGCCGAAGAGGAACCCCTGCGGCACGTCGCCCGCCAGCGCGTCTTCGAGCGGCACCTTGAGCACCTGCCCGGCGGAGGGGTCGTAGTCCCAGAAAAACTCCCCGTCCACCAGATAAAGCCTTTCGTCCGGCTTTTTGTACTCCCAGCGGATTTTGCCCGGCTTGGAATAATATATGACCCCGCTTGCCTCCCGGATGACCTTCTTGAAGACCGGGCTGGACAGGGTCTGGTGGAATTTTACCTTGTAAGTCTCGATTTTCTCGTATCTTTTCTGGAGACCGTCAACAACCTTCCGTTCGAGCTTGTCGCTTTCGGCCTTCGATGAAGTATCGGCGGCAAAGACCGTCGGCAACGTAAGGAGCATGACGGTGACCGCAAGTACTTTTACAATCAACCACCGGCCTCGAGGCCCGGTTTCGGAACAATTTTGAATTTTCATAAGCTAATTCTCCGCTTGAATCGGGTCTATGAGCACTTCGCGGGGTTTCACGCCGTCGCTGGGGCCGACAACTCCTTCGCGCTCCATCTTCTCAATCATCCTCGCAGCACGATTATAACCTACGCGGAGCCTTCTTTGCAGCATGGATATGGACGCCTGCTTGGTCTGCGCCACTATCTGCACCGCCTCGTCGTAACGCTCGTCGTAATCGTCAATCTCCTCGGCCGGCTTGGATTCTTCCTCATGCACCACGATGGATTCGTCGTACTCCGGCTCGCCGGTGCTTTTGAGGAACTCGGTTATACGGTTGATTTCGGTTTCCGAGATGAAAGCGCCGTGCACGCGGCTGAGCCGATGCGCCCCGGGCACCAGCACCAGCATGTCGCCTGAGCCGAGCAGCCTTTCGGCGCCGTTGGCGTCCAGTATGGTGCGGCTGTCCACCCTGCTGGCCACCTGGAAGCTGATACGCGACGGGAAGTTGGCCTTGATGAGGCCGGTCAACACATCCACGCTGGGCCGCTGGGTGGCCAGTATCAGGTGAATTCCCGCCGCCCGCGCCATTTGCGCCAGCCGGGCGATGCTTTCCTCGACCTCCCGTGCCGCGACCATCATCAGGTCCGCCAGCTCGTCTATAATAACCACGATGTAGGGCAGGGGGGCGAAAGGCTCCTTTTCTTCGTCGCCGCTATGCGAACCTTCGGACGGGGCCGATTTTTTCTTTTTGCCCTTTTTGGCTTCCTCGATGCTTTTGCGCGCCAGTTTGTTGTAGCTGTCCACGTTCCTGACGCCCAACTCGGCCATTTTCCGGTAACGCTCCTCCATCTGCGCCACCGCCCATTTCAGGGCGGCCCCCGCCTGCTGCGGCAGGGTTATTACCGGGTGCAACAGGTGCGGGATGTTGTCGTATATGCCCAGCTCCAGCCGCTTCAAATCTATCATTATGAAGCGTACCTGCTCGGGCGTGGCCTTGTAAAGTATGGAGGTTATCATGGAGTTGAGGCTGACACTTTTTCCCGCTCCGGTGGCCCCGGCCACCAGAAGGTGGGGCATTTTCTGCAAGTCCACCACCACCGGGAAACCTTCGGTATCCTTACCCAGCCCCAGTGTCAGCTTGCTCTTGTGCTTGGCGAACTCCTCACAGCCCAGCACTTCCTTCAGGAAAACCGTGTGCCTTACCCGGTTGGGTATTTCGATTCCCACCACGCCCTTGCCGGGCACGGGGGCCACTATGCGCACGTTCACCGCCGACAGCGCCAGGGACAAATCGTCGGATAAGTTGGTGATTTTCTGAACTTTTACCCCCGGCGCGGGGGCGAATTCGTAAGTGGTAATGACCGGCCCGGGGTGAACCTCCACCACTTCGCCCTTGACGCCGTAGTCCTCGAGCTTTTTCTCCAGCAGGCGGGCGTTCATCCTTATGGATTCCCGGTCTACGTTGTCGTCGCGCTCGGGCGGGTCGGCCAAAAGCTCCAGCGCGGGCAGCTCATACCCCGCCCGCTCCAGCTCGATAAACTCGAAAACCTCCTGCTTTTCTTCCTTGCGCTCCTTGATTTTGGGGCCTTTGCCCCCTTCCTTTTCTTCGGAATATGCGGGCTGCTTTTCCACTATCTGTGGGGCGGGCCTTTCGCGGGCCTCCTCCTTTTTCTCCTTCAGAGCCTCCCGGCGGGCTTTTCGTTCCTTATATATAGTCCACAGCCGCCCGAGCAGCTCCCTGAGCGCTACGAGCCGCCCGACGGCCCATCTGGCCGCCGCGACAAGGCTGCCTCCGGTGGTGAGCATGGTGAACAGAATCCATACCATGGCCAGCACCACCGCCGCGCCGGGACGGTTGAAAACGGCGGCCAGGCCGTTCAGGCTGACCGAGCCGAGGATGCCTCCGGATTGCATTTGGGCGCCGAAGGCTTGTACATTGCCCCATATCAGGTGCACGATGGCGGCCAGGGATATTGTCCAGGGTATGAAGGCGGCTATTTTCAAGCTAAGGTAGCGGATTTTTCGCTTTGTAAACAGGAGCTTAGCGCAGTATACCAGCACTAGGGGAAAAATGAACGAGGTCAGGCCGATGCTCTGGACGAGCAGGTCGCTGACCTTGGCCCCTGCGATGCCGCCCAGGTTGCGGGGCTCGATGTCGAGGCTTACCGAGCCTATGCCGGGGTCGGACGGGGTGTAGCGGATAAGGCTCAAAGTGAGGAACAGGGCCAGAAAAACAAACACCAACCCTATGGCCTCACGCCCAAAGCGGGAGAGCCCTCGCTCCTGTGTATTTTCGCTTCCCATAGCGCTTTTTTCGCGCCCTCCTGACCACTATATATTGATAATAGAGTTTAGCGAAAACCCTATATATTGTCAATAGCGACCGTTTTCGGGAAAAATGTTTCACGTTAAACACTTACGCCCGGAAGGGGAGGGGGAAACGGCAGGCCCGGCACTCCTGCCGGGCATTTTTCCGGGGGATTACATCGCGGGGCGCCCCGGACGTTATACGTCCGGGTCCACGTAAGGGGACAAGAAAATTCATCATTAAAGTTGCGGATTTAGAAACGAAATTTTCATCAAAAAAACAGGGGAAAGTTTCTTGTTGCTAAAGCAACCCCGACGTGTAACGTCGGGGCCACCCGCAAATAATTTCACGCCAGGGCGCGAAGCCTGACGGCCAGGGAGCGCAAAGAATATAACTTTTTTTAGCGTTCCCGGCGGCTTTGCGTGAGGTTCCTTAAACACCCCCCCAAATATGCCCGTACCTTACCTTTACGAACGATGCCGGTGTGTGCTACTTTTGGTAAGCCTTAATCGGCCTCATCTCATGGTCTCGAAAGTTCTGGTCATATCCAAGCGCAGCGCGTTGGAGCGGGTGCGCGGCAAGAAAAAGAAGCTCGTGGGAGATACCGCGGAATCCCTCCGCGCGGAAGCGGGCGAGCATAAGCAAACCGCACGCCTGGTGCGCTCCGCGTTGAATAAACGGGGGATAAGCGTCGAATACGCCCGCCGGAGGATTCCTCAAAACCGGACGACGCCCTACACCGGCTACGACCTGGTGATAACGGTGGGCGGCGACGGCACGCTGCTTTACGCTTCCCACCGGATACTCGACATCCCGGTGCTGGGGGTGCTTTCTTCCCGCAAGGGCAGCATCGGCGTATTGTGCGGGGCGGACGAGGACAGCTTCGAGGGGATGCTGGATAAAATCCTGGAAGGCGGGCTGAAAGCTACCGAGCTTCAAAGGCTGAAGGCGCAGATAAACGGTTATCCCGTGCCCACGCCGGTTTTGAATGAAGTGCTTTTTGCCAATGAATTCCCCGCCGCGACGGCCCGGTATGAGCTGAAGCGCGGGAAGCGCTCCGAGTTCCAGAAGAGTTCGGGGGTGTGGGTATCCACCGCCGCCGGCAGCACCGCCGCCATACTGGCCGCAGGGGGCAAGACGCTGCCCATCGGGAGCCGGAAGTTCGCTTTCAAGGTGAGGGAGCCGTTTTTCAGCGAAGGCGGCAGGCATATTACAGGCGGCGTGCTGGGACCGGAGGAGACGCTGGTGATAAACTCGACCACGATAAGGGGAGCGGTCTATGTGGACGGGCAGCCTCCGGCTTACAGGGTCGGTTACAACGGCGAGGTTTCCATCGGCCTGAGCGGGCATCCTTTGAAGATATACGGGTACAATGAAAAAAGACGCAGGGAGATAATTGAGGCCAATTCGTAGCACGATTTATCTAATGCGTGCCAAGATGTCATGTAAAATATATTCCCCCTCCAAAATAATATCAACTTTTTAATCGTAACACGATTTACAAGTAAATCTTGATTCACGCAATAACTTTTTATGATTGCATTCAGTATTATTCATCAGGCGGCCCTTTGCTTGTAAGTAGCCGTAATAAAAGCATAATTTTATATCACTCGCTCATCGGTAATAATCCCTGATTGCTCTTCAGACACTACCGGAGGACGCGCCCCTGATTTGTAGCACGATAAGGGCCGAAAGCTTGCTACGAAGCAGCTTTATTATTATCATAATACTCAATCATAAGCGAAGTCACTCAGGGAGGGAGGTGTTACTCGATGAAAATCAGGAAAGTCAAAAAGACCAGCAAGGGTCTGTGCAAGTGCAAAGATAGCTGTTAAGCAACCCGAGACCATAATACTTAAAATAACGAAGCGGCCCTCTCCGGGCCGCTTTTATTTTGGGCTCCGAATGGTGCTCCCGGTTCCATTTTGCGTTGTCATAACTTTCTGAGAGTTGTCCGACATGAGTCTCGGGCTACCATGATGTTTTTCGGTGATTACGCGAATGGTAGGCCCGGCACTCCTGCCGGGCATTTTTTGAGCGGTGAAGTTGCACGACAAGAGTGTCGCGCCTACCATTGCAGACGGAAGTGTCGGACTAACCGGTCGTCTCTTCATGGTAAGGTTTAGAGGTCGCTGCGATGCCCGCTGATTGGATAATAAAGGATGTATGCTCCCCGGCTTGCGTATGGCACAAGCCCGGCGAGAAGGAGGAGATGGCCTGCCGCGCGGTGCGGATAATCGAAACCTTCGGCCAGGGCAACCTGCCGCCTGCCTTCAAAGGTGAAGAGAACAGCTTCGCAAACTTTAATGATGAGCTGCTGTTCGAGCTGGTGTGCCGCGATTGCGAGTTCAGGCCGGACGGTTGCGACTTCCGCGACCCGGAAGTTACGAAACCCGCCACCCCCTGCGGCGGCTACGTTCACCTGGACATCCTGCTTGCTGACGGCATGATTACCGAAGAGAAGCTCAGGGAAGTTATCGAATCCGTGGACAACTCGTAATGCCCTCGCGCCGCTATACGCCTGAAAACTATCTCCGGCTGGCTCCCGATGTTTCGATAAAGGCCCTGGAGGCGCTTTACCTTTACGATGCCCGCTCGGACGAGCTCTACGAGATAAACGACGAGGCGCTGGATTTCCTTACCGCCTGCGACGGGGCCAATCGGGCGGGGGATTTGTGTTTCGACGAGGAGTTTCTCGGCTACTGCCTCGAAGAGGGTCTGATTGAGGGGTTGGACGAGCCCGCTCCGCGAATGGTCAATGTCTACCGAGCGCCCGTGCCCAGCCTGCGCTACCTGGAGATGCAGCTTACTCACCGCTGTAACAAGCGGTGCGCTCATTGCTACATCGGCCCGTCCCGTCCGTCGGATATGAGTGTGGATGCGGCCCTGGAGGCAATGGGGCAATTCGAGAAGATGGGCGGGTTGAGGGTCATGCTGTCCGGCGGCGAGCCGCTGATGCACCCGCAGTGGGAGCTTATCAATTCGGAAGTGAGCCGGTTTGAAATCAGGCGGGTGCTTTTGAGCAACGGGGAGCTGTTGACCCCGGAGGTGGTCTCGCGACTCGCGATGCACGAGGTGCAGGTCAGCATCGACGGCATGGAAGCGGGCCACGACGCCATACGGGGCAGGGGAAGTTGGAAAAAGGCGGTGGAAGGCGCACAGAACGCTATCGAAGTCGGGATGCAGGTATCCGTGGCCACGATGGCGCACCGATACAACCTTGACGAGTTCGACGAAATGACCCGTTTCTTCAGCAATCTCGGCGTGATAGAGTGGGGCATAGACGTGCCGTGCGTTGCGGGCAACTTATCCGAGCATCCCGATTTCGCGGCGCCATTGGAAGACGCCGCGCCCAAACTGGGCTACGCGGTCGGCGGCAGTTATCACGGCGGTGGGGAAGGGTACGCCTGCGGGCTGCACCTGGCCACCCTCACGCCGGAAGGAAAGCTGCTCAAATGCGGCTTCTACACCGAGGAGCCTCTCGGGTGCCTGGAGGAGGGGCTGGAGACGGCATGGAGCCGCACCCGGCCTATTCGGTTGTCCGAGCTGGAATGCTCGGGGTGCGCTTATTTGGAGAAGTGCTCCGGCGGTTGCCGGTTCCGGGCGCCTTCGCCGACGGCCCCCGACCCGGTGATGTGCAGGTGGCTGGGAGTTGATACCGGCCGGTAGGCGGCGGCGTTTCCCTTGCCCGTACGTCCGGGTTGTCCGTCAGGACAACAAGAAACAATGGCCGAATGGCTCGGACGGGCTGAACAAACAGCTTGGGTAGAATGGTAACCCAGACTTCAGTGTGGGCCTCGCCCGTAAGGCTCCTGCCGGGGGTAGCGCATGCTGTGGGTATTTTGGAAACTCGTCCCCGGGTTGAAGCCCGGGGTTTCAGAATAAGGTTAGACAAGGGGTTTAAACCCCTTGTCTAACGCCCCTCGGGTGCCGAAGGCGCAGGGGAAGTTGTTTCCCGTGCTCTCCGAGCACCCACACAAGCGAGTTGTGTGGGCTATCAACTTGTGTAACAGGCGTTTAACCCCTCGTACCCCCGGGTGTTTGAACAAAGGTCGTGTTGATGCAATAATATTAAGTCAATCATCATATAAGGCGAGACCAAATGAAAAAGGTGGAAATTTACGACACGACCTTACGCGACGGGGCGCAATCCGAGGATGTAAGTTTCAGCGTCGAGGACAAGCTGCGAATCAGCCGCTATCTCGACGACCTCGGCATCGCCTGGATAGAAGGCGGCTGGCCGGGAGCAAACCCCAAGGATAAGGACTTTTTCCGGGCGGCAAGGAAGGAAAAATTCCGTCACGCCGGGTTGGTGGCTTTCGGATTTACCCGCCGCTCGGATGAAACATGCTCCCGCGCCCGTAACATACAGGACCTTCTGAAATCGGAAGCCCCGGCGGCAGCGATAGTGGGCAAGGCGTGGGACTTTCACGTGACCCACGCCCTGAAAACCACGACGAGCGAGCACCTGGACGCCATTAACGACACAATCGCTTACCTGAGAAAGAAGCTCGACCGGGTAATTTTCGACGCAGAGCATTTCTTCGACGGGTGGGCTGAAAACGAAGAATACGCCCGCGCGGCTTTGCAGGCCGCCTCCGAGACGGGGGCCGACTGCATCTGCCTGTGCGACACAAACGGCGGCAGTATGCCGGAGGATATAGCGCGAATTACACGCGAGGTTGTTGCGTCGTTCGACGTGCCGATTGGGATACATTGCCATAACGACTCGGGCACCGCGGTAGCTTCTTCGCTGGCCGCCGTCCGGGAAGGCGCCCGCCAGGTGCAGGGCACAATAAACGGCCTCGGCGAAAGGTGCGGCAACGCCGATTTGTGCTCGATAATCCCAAATCTCCAGGCCAAGATGGGATACCGGTGCATACCGTCGGGGAACCTAGGAAAGCTGAGGGACATCTCCCGGTTCGTCTACGAAATGGCCAACCTGCTGCCTCCCAAGCATCAGCCCTTCGTCGGCGACAGCGCTTTCGCTCACAAGGGCGGAATCCACGTCAGCGCGGTGAAGAAACAGGCGCGCACATACGAGCACATGGACCCCGCGATGGTGGGTAACGTGAGAAGGATACTCATCAGCGACCAGGCCGGGCGGAGCAATATCGAGGACAGGGCGGCCCAGTACGGGTTGAAAATCGACCGGCGCGACCCCAAGTCCCGGGCGATACTCGACCAGCTTAAAGAGATGGAGAACCGGGGTTATCACTTCGAGGCCGCCGAGGCCAGCTTCGAGTTACTTATGATGAACGCTTTCGGCAAGCGCAAGCGGTTTTTCGACCTGCGCGGCTTCAGGGTGATAGACGAAAAGAGGGCGGGGGAGGAGGAGCCGTACGTGGAGGCCACCATCATGGTGGAAGTGCCCGGGCTGGGCATAGCTCACACCGCCGCTATCGGCAACGGCCCGGTGAACGCGCTGGACAACGCCCTGAGAAAAGCCCTGGAGAGGTTTTATCCATCCCTGAAGGAAGTGTCGCTGGTGGACTACAAGGTGCGGGTGTTACCCGCCGGCTCGGGCACGGGGAGCGTGGTGCGGGTTTTGATAGAATCGACCGACGGGGCGGACAAGTGGGGCACGGTGGGGGTGAGCGAGAATATTATCGAGGCGAGCTACGAGGCGCTGGTGGATTCGGTGGATTACAAGCTATACAAGGACAAAAAGGCCTCCCGAAAGGGCAAAAAGGGCCGCACCGGGAAAAAGAAATCCTGATTAAGTTTTTCGATGATATTTGCGGCCCGCCGATAACCTTATTATTAGTCGAGGTCGCGCTTGCCCATTCGAGTGCCTATGACGGAAGCAATTATCCCGGCCAGGAAAAACAATGTACTCAGCGGTAAGAAGGGCCGGTAATCGAAGGGCACTTTTTTTATTACCATATCCCCGCCGAGCATCTGGTCGGGGGTGGTGACGTTTACATTGAACACATATTCCCCGGCTTTTCCCACGTCCAGCGGAATGTGCCAGAATTCATGTCCCTTGCCCTTCCAGTCCGGTATTTGTGGCGATTGGACCTCCACCTCGACTTTCAAATCCTTTATTCCGATTCCCTGCCGGAAACCCGGTTTGTGCCAGGTAATTTCCGGGGCAATCATGTACTTTGCCTTTTCGAGCTTCACTTGCCCCACTTCAAAAGCCGCTTTCCAGTTGTCTTCATCTGAATAGAAGGTTTTTTGAGAGACCACGTCGCTGTTCCATTGCCCCCACAAGTGTATGGCAATCAACAGCACCCCGACGCCGGCGATATATTTTGCGAACTTCAGGTAGTCCGTGAAGGATTTTTTCGGAGACTTCATAGCGCCCTCCTTAAAACTCACTGGAAAATAAAGTTGAATTTAGCTTAATGGATGAGATTATTTTTGCAATGGTAATTCGGTGAAATGAAAAAAAGGCGCCTCGGGAGGGCTCCTGCGCTAATAGTGCCGGAGGTCGGATTCGAACCGACACGAACCTTGCGGCCCGCGGGATTTTGAGTCCCGTGCGTCTACCAGTTCCGCCACTCCGGCTTCCCTTTATTTTCAGTAGTTTAGCACGTTTTATGTAAATCTCAATCGGGATTTGTTACAAATTTTTCCAAGATTCCCGCTTAGTGATTCGAATATTCCCTGTAAGGGTATCACCTTGACCGCAGGGGGGCTGGGGGTAACAAGAAGACCGGAGCTCGGCTATCACATTTGGGGTGACGAGCATGTTTTCGGTAAACCCCCGGGAGCGGTCAAGGTGAGAAACATGCAGGTCCCATTATCCGGGAATCTTGGCAAAATTTTCCCATTTGACAGTTTATGGTAAAAAAAACGCTACTTTATCGAGTTAAATATTAAGGTAAGGAAAGGAAAGCATGACGCTTCATTTATGCGGCGAAGCGGATGATTTCAACCTCGGCGCCGTCCTCGACTGCACGTTCCGCTCTTTTGAGAAGCTTGGCGGTAATCTCTTCGGAAAGGTAATATTCACCACAATTTTCGCACACTTGCGCCGGAACATCCTTAAAAACCACGGTGGTTTCGCCCCGCTGTAATGTCACCGTCGCTTTGCCCGGCTTTGTTTCCCCGTTTTTGCAGATTAAGCATCTCATTTTGCTTTCCTCTTCTTGAAATCCGACTCCCATAACTCCGGATTGGGATTATATACCGTTATAATATAGCATTTCCCTGTATCGTTATCGAATGCGGCCACTACGTGTAGCGGTTTATCGTCTACTTCTCCCAATATGAGACTACTTGGATAAGGATTATCATCGGGATAATTTTCGACTACTTCCCCTTGCCGGATTACCGAAATAATTTCTTTCTCATCAATCTTTCTCTCAAACATGCGTTGTATGGCGTGCCCGGTAAAAAAGAACTTTTCAATTTCCATTACTTAGTTCCTGTCGCGAAACGGGCTTAGGATGCATTCGGGCTTGAATTTGGAGTGCGGCGGTTTAACGCCGCTTTTCTTCAGGGCGGCCCTGACAGGTCGTATGACTCGACGGCCAACAATGGCGGCTGTGTCAAGCCACAGCCGTGGAAAGCGGTGTCGAGCCACCGCACTCCAAAACCGTGTCTCACCGCCCGAAAAATCGATTTCGCGACAGGAACTACTTAATCTTTCCCGTGCGTCTACCAGTTCCGCCACTCCGGCTTCCCTTTCAAAATCGGTAAGTTAACACCTCCCGGGGATTTTTCAACCGGGTCTTCGGAGTTGACTCTATTGTAATTACAGCCCGAAGTTACGTCTACTCCACATGCCCCACGGGTATAAACAGAAGCGGCTTGTGCGCGTCGTGCAGGCCGGCTTTATCCTTCACGACGGCATCACGGAAAGCTCCCACCGGGCATGCCCCGAGCTCGCGAGTGGTGGCTTCGAGCAGGATATTCTGGGCCACGTGGCCGACTTCGATATGGACGTAGCGTATGCCCCTTTTGCCGTACTTTCGGGTGGTGCGGGAGTAATCGGCGGCTATGATAAACATGACGGGGGCATCGCTCATCCACATCTGGCCGAGCGCCGCCTTCGCCAGTTCCCTTCGCCGGTCTCCTTCCGCCACCCGTTCCAGGGCATTTTTGTGAGGGCGGTACAGGTAAATCCCGGCGTCTACCCCCTTCACGCCATCCTCGCCGACGGCCACGTAGAGGAAAATCGGGTACAAAGCCCCGGCGCTCGGCGCCGTGCGCAGGCCTTTGGGGGATGTTATTCCCTGGCCCGCCCAGCAGAGGGAGCTGAGGGTCTCGAGGGAAATGGGCTCGGAGGAGAATTTTCGCGCCGACCTTCGGTTCGAGAGGGCTTTCTTGAGTGTCATTCCGTCTCCGGCCGGAGGCTCGGGCAGTTTTATCAGCTTCGAAGAGTTATCCCCGGCGGCCTTTTCTTTCCCCTCCGTTTCATTCTCACAGGCCACCTCCGGCACAAGCAGGGTGATTGCCAGCGCGACCACCAGTACTTGCACAAATCGTCTCATGATAGTCCCTCCAGAACCTTTTTAATATCTCCGCATGCCCCACATATTCAGCACTTTGAGCAGCACAATGCTGGCGGCGGAGATGGCGGCGAGTATCAGCATGGCGGTTATGGGGCTCCAGCCCTGGACGACCGGGGCGTTCAAGAGCAACAGACCTCCCACGATGATGGGGGCGGCGAAGATATTCATCATCCCCAATTCCATGGCCACCGGCGATTCAAACTCCGGGTCCACTATCCTCAACAGCAGCAACCCGCTCGAAACCACACCGGTGTTGGTTCCGTATATGGCGAGGCTCCTTTCCAGGTTGAGTTTGTCGAGCCTTCTGCCGAAGAACATTATTACAAATACCGTGCTCGCCCCGGTCAGTATTCCGATAACGGCTATGGGCAGGATGAACTGGCTCACAACGGTAATCTGTATGGCCGAAACCGTAGCCACGATGAGAAAGTCCACCGAGAAGCCGGTTATCCGCTTCTGGACGCCCGGGTCCAAGAGATAGTCAATGCCGATGATTTTCATTATATTTCGCAGCAGTATGGCTATGAGCAGGCCGAAGAAGAAGAAAAATCCCCACAGTATTTTCGCGTTTTCGCCGCCTATGATGGCATCGAGACTGTTGACGAAGAGATAGGTGATGAAGTAGGTTAACCCCACCATTGCCGCCTGAAAGGCCAGCGTTTCCACCGCGCCCGAGTACAGGGTCAACTTGCCCGCGTTTTCCTGCTCATCGCGCGGGCTGACACCCGTAATCAGCTTTTTCGGGAGCTCCTTGGGGCTATGGAGCGCGAGGCCCTTCCTAATTCCCCAGTTGGCTATCGGCACTCCCACAAAAAAGGCGAAGAAAAAGCCAATGGTGGCGAATGTCAGCCCGATGGTGGCCGCGTGCTCGAACCCGAAGCCTTCCCACACCTTGCCAATGCTCAGCGCCTGCCCGGGACCTTCGTTGAAAGCCAGCGGCGCCAGGAACCCGAAGGTGTTGTACAGGTCGAAACCCAGAGCGTTGAATATGTAGACCAAGACGCCGCCGAGTATTCCCTGTATCGGGAAGCAGATGCCCTGCATCAGCGCCATCCATATCGCGCCCTTTACCAGCGTCTTGCCGGCGCCGCCGCCTTCCTTCCCGGCTCCGGTAAGGCCGACGGAGATGAACGAAATGTTGAAAAAGTGGTAGGCGAAAAACTCGAAGTCACTGTTATCTATGGAGAAACGCGCGAGGTTCAGAAAATCCCTCTCGAAAAAACCCATGTTTACCAGCGCCATGCCCAACAGGCCGCCGATAAGACAACTGGGGAAAAGGTATCTCTGTATGAATTTGAGCCTGGCGCGGGCCACGATACCTATCAGCAGCATGATGGCCATAAAGCCGAACACAAAAAGCGCTTCAAAATTAAACTGGCTGTGCATAATCCCGACCCCTCTGCATCAACGGATATTTGGAATGCCCGATTGTTTCAGGCTCACCATTCTACTAAAAAATGTGCTTGAAAGCAAGTGATTTTGCTGAGCAAGATTTCCGGTTAAAGAAGCGCGGGTGGCACCGATAAATTTTTTATCGGTGCAGGGAGGGCAGGGTGGCCTCGACGTTATACGTCGAGGTTGCGTAAGCATGATAGCCCACACAACTTGCTTGTGTGGGTGAGCTACAGCTCACGGGAGAGAATTCCTTCCAAAGTACCCGCAGCCATGCCACCGCATGTCTGCCCACATAACGAGAGTTATGTGGGCTATCCTCTGCTTCAGCGCCGGGCAAGAATGCCCGGCCTCCGGCAAAAACGGAGAACGGACATTCCTGTCCGTCAAATATCCAGTAAACCCACCCATCAGAGATGGGTGGGCCACCCGCCGCGCCTACCATGTTTTTGAAGTAAGGGTGGCCCTGGGATTACAGGTTTTTCGGCTCGGGCAGCTTCGGATTCTGCTTTTGGGCCAGGTTGTGCAGACTTTCGGCAATTTGCTTAACGCTCCCGTGATACGGGGCCGGTCTTTCGGGCTTCGGGAGGGTATACGCTATGAGAAAGTGTTCTTTACCTTCCTTCTTGAACTCCACCCGCAGCTCGAACCTGTCCAGCTGGTGGTATCGGGCTTCCACGTCGTCGGGATAGCGATTGATTATTTTTATCTTTTTGATTTGGGAGTATGGCAGCTCGTACTTCTTCTGCCCGTAGATGTCGTACATTATAAGGCTTTTATCTGTAAGGTAGAGGGTGCCTCCCCTGTAGGCCTTGTTTTTGAGAGGGTCATACTGGCCCACTTTCACTATTTTATCGGGGGTAAGCAGCCTTTTTTTGTAGACGCCCACGTAGAAGACGGAGGTATATTTTTTTTCGTATTCGATTCCGGTGGGTTCGACGACGTTAATCCGCCCCTGCGGGCGGTCCCCGCCGAATATTTTCTCCGTCAAACTCCGTTCTCCCGGTGGTGGCGGCGGTGGCGGTTGAGGTTGAGCGGCTTTCTTTTTCTGAGCTTCCTTTTCCTGTTTGGCCGTTTTTGTTTCCAGCATGGATTTTATAACTTCTTCGGGAACTTCAGCTTTTTTGAGCTTGAGCAAGTCCTCGGCGGTCAAATCGAATTCAGTCTCTGAACTCTTGATGAACGTCTTGATAACGTCCGCGCTCAAACCTTCCTTATGCAGCTTTATAATGTCGTCAACCTTAACCTCCACCGCCGAAGCGGTAGCCGCCAGCGCAAAAACAATCATCAGGACGAAAATCGATTTTCTGGTCATTGTGTCTGGAACCTCCGAGATTTAGTGTCACACAACGGTTGGAGAATGTCAAACCTGCAAACGCTTGTTTGAACGATATTATCCCTGCACGAATCCGGAGTTCAGGCCGCAGTTTTCCATAACGGTCAGTACTTTCCGGTATTCCTCCCGAGTAACGGTTCTGTCCAGTTCCGGGAAAGCGGCGGCCTTGTTGGCGGGGAAATATTGGCTCAAAAGGCTTACATAAGTGTCGGGCGAAAGCTTTTCGGCGATGAACTTCATAATTTCCCCGCTTCCGGCCAGTCCCCCGGGCAACACCAGGTGACGTATCAGAAGTCCCCTGTATGCCACGCCTTCTTCGTCCATCCGGAGCGAGCCCACCTGCCTGTGCATTTCCCTGAGCGCCGCCCTGTTGGCCTCCACGTAGTTCTCGGCGTCCGACAGCCTTTTAGCGACATCGTTATCCGAGTATTTTGCATCGGGCATGTATATATCCACCACGCCATCCAAAAGCTCCAGCCCGGCCATGGAATCGTATCCGCCGGAGTTATATACCAGGGGTATGTTCAGCCCCTTTTTGCAGGCTTCGGCGAGCGCTTCGAGTATGGCGTGTACCAGGTGTGACGGGGTGACGAAATTGATGTTGTGAGCGCCTTTTCTTTGCAGGTAGAGCATCATATCGGCCAGTTCATTTGTGGTGGAGCTTTCCCCCGCGCCGAGCTGGCTTATGGGATAATTCTGGCAGAATATGCAGCGCATGTTGCAGCGGGAAAAGAATATGGTGCCGCTGCCCCTGTAGCCGCTTATAGGGGGTTCTTCGCCGTGGTGAAGATTTCGGCTGGACACTATGGGGTTCACGGGGGTTTTGCAGAAGCCCGGCTCGCCGTTGATTCTATCTACACCGCACTCCCGGGGACACAGCCGGCACGGCGAAATCAACTCGCGAGCCTGCCGGGCCCTTTTCCTTAGGGCTTTTTCACCCAGTTGCGCATAGGCCGGGTTAAAGTTTCCCTCTTCGGTCACGGTTTAATTTTTGGTTGAGGCTTTTTTGAAGGCCTCCGCTCCGCTTCGGAGGGCCGTGAGGTTCATATCGAGTTTATCACCGCTGAAGGTGTCCTTGAGCATCTCTTCGAAACTTTGCTGTTTCAGGGGAAGAAATGAGCTTCCGGCCAGCGCTCCCATCATTACCACGTTTTGAGCGATTGCCACACCGCATTGTTGGGCTATTTCGGTTCCCTCTACAATCACCACCTCGGAGACGGCCTCGCTCATGGCATTTATCAGCTTTTCGACTGGGGGATATTGCATGGTTCCGGCCATAACGCCTATGGGGTAAGTGGGCCTGGGGTTTACGATAATTTTGCTGTCCGCGTTGGCGTAATCCAGCATGACCCGCAATGTTTCCATGGGCTCGAAACCCACCAGGAAATTCGTCTCGCCTTTGGGGATAAGTGGCCCCACCTGGTAATCCCCGGACAGCCTTACGTGGCTCATAACCGAGCCGCCGCGCTGGCTGGCGCCGTAAGTTTCGCCTATGGTGGCGTGCCAGCCCTCGTTGATTGCCGCCTGCGCGAGCAACTGGCTGGCCAGGATGTTTCCCTGACCGCCAACTCCCGTGATTATAATGTTTACAGGGCCGGAATTCATGACTTCTACCTTTCGTTAATTGTCGGTTTTTTTCTTTTCAGTTATGGCCATTATTCTTAACAAATCAAAAAGGTCGCGAACAAATTCGCCGACTGTGTCTCTCTTGCTTTCGTCCTCGTACATGAATTCCACTCCCATGCCCGGTGGCTGCTTACTGAGGGTATCCCGGTGAGGTTCCCTGGTCCAAGCCACCCGGCTTTGGACCTCTAACGGTTGTTTCTCAGCATCGATAACGAATTTCACGACGGTGGTTTTTTCCTCGGGCAGGGGAGCTTCGCTTTTTATAAACATCCCGCCCCGGCTGATGTTGTGAGACACCGCCTTCTCGAATCTTTTCCCTTTCTTGTACTCGACCTCCATCTCAAGCTGAACGCGCGGATGTTTTCTCGAGTGGAATATGTCTCCGTTGTCGTTGAAGCTTTTCGTTTCTTTCTCTTTTTTCCCTTTACCCTTCCGCTTTTTACTTTCTCCCAAGGGTCAACTCCTTGCACAGGAAATTTGACTCTTGAGCTTATCATGGAAAGTAAAAAAAAGCAAATATTTTTCTACAAACAATAATTGTCTTTATTCCGGCGGCTCCAATTTTATCGCTCCTCTCGGGCACAGGTCCACGCATAATCCGCACCGGTTGCACAAAACTTCATCAATTACGCAATGACCCTTCTCTTCGTCCCATAGAAGCGCGGGGCACCCGAACACCCTGCTTCCGAAACGATTGCATCCGCAGGTCTGCCCGATGCACAACTCGGAGTCAACAAAGACTTTCGGTCTTTCTTCTTGTTTCTTTTTTGCTTCAACCAATGCGCATGGATGTCGGAAGACAACCACCTTTACGCCCTTTTCCTGCATAAGGTCGGCCAGCGACCGGGCGCTTTTTTCCACCTCGAACGGCTCGAGCACGATGGTTTTTATTCCCATTCCACGGGACACTTCGGCTATGTCCATCTGAGGCGCTTGTTCGCCCATCGCGTTTTCGCCGGTTCCGGGATGAGGTTGAAAGCCGGTCATGCTGGTGGCGCTGTTGTCCAGCACCACCATTGTTAAATCCGCCTCGTTATATCTTGCGTTTACCAGTGCGGGCATACAGGCGTGGAAGAAGGTGCTGTCCCCGGCGAAAGCCAGAACCGGCTTGTTGAAGCCGAACCTGTTCAACTGGCCGAGCCCGTTGGCAAAGCCGATGCCACTGCCCATGCAGTGCATGGTTCGAGGGAGAAAGTAACCCGTCCGGCCCGCACCCATGGAGTAACACCCGATGTCTCCCATGACCACGCCTTCCCTGCCGTCCATCTTGATGGCCATGTTTGTTGCCCAGAAACTGGCCCGGTGGGGGCAGCCGGCGCAGAAAGCCAATTCGCGATATGAGGTGGCTGCGCCCACTATGCTTTTCGTTTCTTCCGAAAGCTCCAGCGGTTTCACTTCGGGGGCAGGGTGTCCTAAAGCGGAGCTGATGCCTTTCATGGCCAGGTCGGGATTTACTTCCCCGATTCCGGGGCCAAGTGGGCCGCCGACGTGGCCGGAGCTTTTGCCGTAAACCTTTCTGACCGACAGGCCCATATCTATTATCAGCGACTTGAGATTTTCTTCCAGGAAGGGGTCGACTTCCTCGATTACAAGAAGCTCCTCGGCATTTTTCAGGGCCTCCGCGATGAAGTTTTTGGGAAGAGGCCAGGTGGTTCCGATTTTAAGCATACCGACCTTGTCTTCCAGTTCCATTTTGGTAATGGCTTCCCGAGCATACATTACACTGGGCCCACTGGCGACGACTACCTGCTTAGCCTCCTCGGGGCCGTAATATTCGTTAAACGGCGATTTATCGAATATTTCCACCGCCTGCTCCATTTTCTTGTGCATTTTCATGTGCTGGAATATGGGCGGAAGGCTCAGATAGCGGTCATTTGGGCCGAAGTCCGGATGGGGGTCCCTTTGGGGTATTTCACCCAGCTTGACGTCGCCCCGGGCGTGGCTGATGCGGGTAACGCTTCGCACCAGCACCAGGCTTTGCAGTTGACCGCTCAACTCGAAGGCCCACCTGGTCATTTCCTTGGCTTCCTGGGTGTTGGAGGGTTCGAGCAGGGGCAGGTCGGCGCCCCGAACGTAGGCCCGGGAGTCCATTTCGTTGGTGCTGGAATGCCCCTGAGGGTCATCGGCGACCACAAGCACGATGGGCTTGTTAATGCCGGACAGATTCACGGTGGTGAGTATGTCGCTGGCGACGTTCAGGCCGTTCTGTTTCATGCTGGTGACGGCTTTGAGTCCGCCGAAGCTTGCTCCGATGCATGTTTCCAGTGCCACCTTTTCATTTACAGACCACTGGGCGTAGTGGCCGAAATTCCGGGCTGTTCTGGCCAGCAACTCCTGTATTTCGCTGGAGGGCGAGCCGGGGTAGGAGGCGCTGAAATCCACGCCGGCCTCAATTGCCCCCCGGGCGATGGCCTCGTTGCCCATCATCAATACGGTTTTTCCGGGTTCATTCAATTCGACCGGGTTCATTTGTATCCTCCGGCTTCCTCTTCGCCGAGCACGAGGTATCCGAAAGCGTTTCCTTCGGCTCCGAAGCGTTTTTTAAGGCTTTCAACGGCCTTTTCCTTTTTACCCCTTGATGCGTTTTTCAAAACCTCGATTCTGTCGTCGGGAAAGGGTTTTTCTTCCACGATGTCCGCTCCGAGTGCATCTTCCCAGAGCCTGGCGCCGGTTTCGCTGCGCACCAGGACGGTGTTCCAGTCGTCCTCCAGCTCGGTGCTTCCCACGGACATATCGGCGAGTTCGGCTGTGAAATCGTAACAGTAATCACAGGTTTCCCTGCGTCTCTCCTTTATTTCCTCGAATGGAAAGCGCTTCGATTCCTTGTCCGTGTATACCACGAACTCGCCTTCCGGTATGTCGAACTTTTTCACGGAGGCAAGCTCGATTTCGGGCTCGAGGTAGGCTTCCATTGCGGCATAGTCAAGGGCCCACATGCAGAACAGTCCGATAACCGGCGAGACTCTGTCGTAAACATCGGGTTTGAGGGCCTGTTTTTTGCGCAACGAAGCCACCTGGCACGGTCTGCCCACCATGGCGACGGTCGGATATCGTTTCAGGGCCTCATCCAGAACCGACAGGGTAGGGCAGGCGGTGTATTTGCTGCCGGAAGTTTTCAATACGTCGTCCGGATTGTCCACTATCATCGGCTCGGGCAGAAGCGGAAAAGTTTCGTTTCTCCCCGCCAGCAGGGCGGCATCGGCTTTCTTGGATGCCAATATATACTGAATAATCGAGCTTATTGCGCCGCCGTACTGGGCGGCCTTTCTGACACCGGTGTCGACGGCTCTGCCAAAGATGAGCTTTTTGTGTGTACCCAGGATGTAATCATCCCTGGCAGCCCCGAATGCCCTGCGGTTGAGCTGGTCATAATCTGTCCGGGTTCTCGGGCAAACCTCGTAGCATTGTCCCTCGGCGAGGCCGCAGTTTTCTATCATGGCCACTTTTTCCCGGTAGGTGCGAATGTAAGGGCAGAGTCCCGCACAGCCGCCGCATACGGTGCAGAGGTTCCGGTTGACAACCTCTTCAAACAGCTCGTTTATACCTTTTCTAAGCGCCAGTTCCACTTTGTTCACCCCCTTGTAGGGTAATAATTTTAACTTGCCCGAAACGGCCTTGCAATTGGAGCATGCCCGGGCCGAGGGGAGACCCGTAAGGCTAATCCGGGGGGTCAGGGATTTTTTTCGTTTTTTTCCGGCAGCTTATATGAGTCGAAAAGCCCGTAAGGCTCGGGCAGGCCCGTATACTCGTTTTCCAGCTCTTCCATTATTCTTATCCTGTTTATCTGGTTTGTGCCCTCATATATCTGGCACAGCTTGATATCGCGGAAGTGCTTTTCCACCAGGCGTTCCCTTTCCAGTCCTTCCGGGCCCAAAAGTTGAACGCACCTGGCGCAAACGTCCATTCCCACGTCGGAGGCGAAGGATTTGGCCATTGCGCTGAGTTTGCCTTCGGGGGGCATTATCTGTGAAGCGCGATAGACCAGACTTCTGACCGCTTCCAGCTTCGTCGCCATTTCCCCCAGTTCCTGCTTTACCCATCCGTGCTCCATCATAAGCTTTCCGTTCCGGGAGTTCTCCAGGCAATACTTGAAGGCATGGTCGAAAGCTCCCTGGGCAATTCCGAGAGCTATGGCGCCCACCGCCGCCCGGCTTGCGTCCAGGGTGAAGCGGTTGAGTTGCCAGCCGGTCTGCGCCGGGCCCACAATGTCGTCATCGCTCACGAAAACGTCATCGAAAACCAGCTCCGCCGCGCTCGCCGCGCGTTGGCCCATTTTGTCTTCCAGACGCCCCACGCTGAATCCCTCTTGTCCTTGATATACCACGAAGCATGTCCAGCTGTAGGCCGGATTCGAGCGGTCGGTGGCGGCAAAGACAGTGACCAGGGAAGCTTGTCCGCCGTTGGATATGAAGCATTTTCGTCCGTTGAGCAGCCATCCACCGTCGACTTTTTTAGCGAAACTGACAAGTTTTCCCTTCGGGCCGCCTTCATCATCTTCGGCGTCCGACCCGGCGCCCGGCTCTGTAATGGCGAAAGCGGCGATTTTGGGGTATTCGTCTTTCCAGGTTTTCGAGAGAGGGGGCAGGTATTTTTTCCACAGGCTGAAATCCATGCTCAGCACGATGGGGGCCAGACCGAGCGCGTGGGCGCCGTAAATCAGGCCGATGCCGCTGCACGCGCGGCACAACTCTTCCACTATGGCCGATACGGAGAGCATTCCCTTTGCCATAAGGCGGGAGCTGTACATTCCGCCGTGCCTGGGAGGCACAATCATTCCCAGGTAGCCTTCCCGGGCGCCTATGCGCAGAATTTCCCAATCGAATTCGTCGGGGGATTTGGCATCGTCTTTGAGCACTCGCGGGCGGATTTCCCGGTCTGAAAATTCACGAGCCTTTTCCTTGAGTTTACGAATGTTTCTGGGCAGCATCCGGGAGCCGATTAACGCCCGGTGGTCAAAGGAGTAACGAAACATCTTATCGGCAAGCCAGGTTGAAAAACCTACCGCCATATTTTCTTCCCCCCTTTTATAGTATGTTTTTCTTTTCGTTTAGCCTAAGGTGACCGGTTTGTCAACCTTAATCGGAAAGCTCAGTTAGTTAATGTGGCTGAACCGGTGGTAAAGGACAGATTAGAAGCGATTCTGCTTGAGTGAAGACACGGATGCGCCGTTTATTTCAAGCGGCGTCGTCTTTGCGCCCCAGCAGCTTGTCGAGTAAGGCTTGCCAAGACGATTTCGGCGCAGGTTTTTCTTCATCCGTGTAGTAGTAGGAGTAGTAGTCGTAGTATTTGTAATAGCGATATCCGTAACCGTATCGATAGCCGTAGCCATAGCCGTAAGCTCTTCTGTCCTCCGGCCTGATGTTGTTTATGATAACGCCTGCCGGGGCGACATGAACGGTTCTGAGGGAGTTGATGGAAGTATGGGCGGCAGTGGTTGTGGTTCTGGCCAGTTCGAAGATAAGGAAAATGCTTTCGACCTCGGACGCCAGCACAACGGCGTCGGTTACCGGAATGAGGGGTGAGCTGTCTACCAGCACAACATCGTAGTCCGCGGCACAATCAGCCAGCAATTGCTTCATTCTATCATTCCCGAGCAACTCGCTCGGATTGGGTGGGCTTTTACCCGCGGTCATCACGAAACAGTTTTCAATTTCGGTGTTTTTAACGGCCTCCTTCCAGTTAATCCTCTGGCTTAAGACTTCGGTGACACCGTTTTCTCTCGGCTGGCTGAAAAACCTGTGCATGATGGGTTTTCGAAGGTCGCAATCGAGTATGAGAATTTTGTTTCCCGCGTTGGCCAGAGTGACGGCGAGGTTTGCGATGGTGGTGGATTTTCCTTCCCTTGGAGCCGGACTGGTAAAGAGAATGGTTTTCGGCGCTTTTTCTATGTTAGAGAAGCGAATATTGGTTCGCAGGGCGCGGTAAGATTCGGCCACCATGCTTTTTGGGTCTTGCTTCATTATGAGATTCAGGTCTCTCTGTGTCGAGGAGACTTGTGGAACTTTTCTGCCCGGTTTTCTGGAGGCGAAGTTTGGTATCATGCCGTACACCGGCAGCCCCAATTCCTTTTCGACCCACGAGGGACTTTTTATGGTGTTGTCCATGGATTCCAGCATAAAGGCGATGCCTAATCCCACCAGCAATCCCGCGAGTATGCCGGAAACTAAATAACGCTCTCTTTGCGGTTTTATGAGCCTGGCCCCGGAGGCCTGCCTTACAATTTTGACGTTGGCGATTACGCTGGCCCGTTGGATTTTTGTTTCTTCATTTCGCCTCATCAGATATGTCAGGAGGCGCTCATTAATGAGGCTGACTCTTTCGTAGCGCTTGAGGTTGCGCATGCCGTCGTTCAATTCACTTAGTTCTTCAGTATACATTTGTTTGGCGTTTTGATTGGTGTTAATTTTTCTCTGGAACAGTTCTATCTGGCTTTCGAGGGCTTCCACCAGCATTTTGCGTGCTTCATCGATTTGGCTTTCATTGGCCTGCATGGTTGGATGATTCTTGGTGTATTTTCTTTCCATTGCTTTTCTCTGAAGTTGAAGGTCATTTATTTTTTTTGCGATGGTCGCCGCGGTTCCCGCTTTGCTGGCGCTTATCAACATGACCTGCTTATTGGTGACTTTTACCCCCTGACGGATGGAATAAAGAAGGTTTTCCAGCACCGTCATCTGGAGTTCCATGCTGTTAACTTCCATATCAAGAGATGAAATGCTACTGAGCTTGGATTTGGCGCTTTCCTCCACGAAAAACAACCCTTCCTTTTCCCTGAAGTCTTCAAGCTTCTGAACGCTTTCTTCGGTGCGCCCTTTAAGCTCTTCCATCTGGTCTCTGATAAATCGAAGCACTTGGCTTATGGTCTCACCGGCCTCTTCCTTTTTCCTTTTCAGGTAGACCGATGCGATAGTGTTGGCCAGCTGAGCGGCGGTTTTCGGTTCGCTGCTGTTGACAGAAATTTCCAGGGATAGACTTCCTCCGCGTGGCCTGCCTTCTCTTCCAAGAGCACTTACGTTAATTTGACCGGCCAGGTGTCTTGCTACGCGGTCCACGTCCTTGTGTTTCAGAATGAACCTGTCTTGAATTTTGTGCGGAAAATCTTCCAATAGAAAGGAAGCATATTCACTCTGAAACAGTTCCCCGATACGTCCCTTTCCGAGATATTCATTTTTTCTAATAGAGGTAACCGTGAATCCCCGGGGCGAGAAAAAATCTATATATACGCCTGAATTAGCCATTCCCGACAGATTTATTCTTTTTACGGAATCCCGAAAGTTATTCACTCCCGACTGACCTTTAACAATTGATAACAGGTAGTCGGCCAGCTTTTTCTCTTTGACCATGTCAATGTTCAGCTTGAGTTCGCGAGCCACGTCGTTCAAAACCATCCGGCTTTTTATAAAAAGGCTTTCATCCAGTTCGGTCAGCCCTCCCTGTCCCGACATCAGGCGTCCGCCCAATGTCCGAGATTCCGGGGAGCCACTTTTTACAGTTATTATTGTGGAAGCGGTGTAAAGGGGTTGAACGGTCAGCATTACCAAAGTAGCAATTATGGGGATTGTAATAGCGAAGAACAGGATAACCCACTTCCACTTTAAGATAATGGATACAATATCCTCGAATCTCAACTCCATCATGGAGGCCCCGTGGCCTCCTGCTGTCGCGGTAGTGGTTGTGGTAGTGGCTTCGGGCATTTATTACCCCGTTTTATTCCTCACGCTCTGAATGTGACTCCGGTACCCCTTCCGGTATCTCATATCCGATACCGAAGGAGCGGGATTGTTAAAAGCGGTTCTTTCGATTTGTTTTTGCTGTCTATCACCCTGGCAATTAACCGGAATTCATGTTGACAATTTTTCAATGTCTCCGATGTGATTTATTCCCTCTTAATATACTTGCCATTTTAGCATATTTTGGGGGATTGTTGCTATTCGGCGTCCTTTTTGGATTTGATTTGATTACTGATATTAACTCTCCGGTCGGCAGGTTGACCTTTCCACGTTGGCTTTATCGAAGCAAGAGCGTCGCCTGATTTTCATCACAACCATATAACCTTTCCCCCCGAGGGCATTTGGATATTTCGCAAGACGTATCGGGTATCAAAGATGAGGGGCGCATTCTCCACCGCCATGCGGTAATCCACGCCCGGGTGGTCGGTAGTGATTATGACGGCGTCGGTTTTGGCGAGACGCGCGGGAGTCATCTTCTTGGACTTTCGGTGTTTGCCGTTTATCGTGAGTTCCGGGCAGAAGTTGTCGTGGTAGCTTACTTTTGCCCCCGATTTTTCCAGGAGTTCGAACAGTTTCAGGGCAGGGCTTTCCCGGGTGTCGCTTACGCCGGGCTTATAGGCCAGCCCCAACATGAGAATATGGCTTTCCTTCAGGCATTTTTTGACTTCGTTGAGCGCCTCCGTCAATTTCCTCACCACGTAATAAGGCATGTTGTCGTTTATGTCTTGAGCCAGTTGTATAAACCGCGGATGCAGGTCGAATTCCCGGGATTTCCACAGCATGTAATAGGGGTCGAGGGGGATGCAGTGTCCTCCCACTCCCGGGCCGGGGCGGAAGAGCATGAACCCGAATTCTTTACTGGACGCCGCTTTCAATACCTCGTATATGTCCATTCCCATCCGGGAGCAAATTTGAGCCATTTCGTTTACCATGGCAATGTTTACACTTCGGAAGATATTCTCCAAAAGCTTGGCCATCTCTGCAGTTCTGGTTTCGTCTACAGGGTAGGTATTTTCCACGAATGTATCGTAAAACTTCCGAGTCAGATTTCTTGATTTGCGGTTTGTCCCGGATACTATTTTAGTGGTGTTGCGAACGTTGAATTTTGGGTTACCGGGGTCGAGTCTTTCGGGAGAATACCCAAGGAAAAAATCCTTTCCCGAGCGATGTCCTCCGGCTTCGAGTATAGGTTTTACAACCTCTTCAGTGGTCCCGGGGTAGGTAGTGCTTTCGAGTATTATAAGGCAAGTGGATTTCAGATTCTGACCGATTTCCCGGGTCGCATTTTCTATAAAGGAAAGGTCCAGCTCGCCGTGTTTCTTGAGTGGGGTGGGCACGCAGATCAAGATTACATCGGCTTGCTTGAGGAACTTGAAATCGTCCGTTACTGCGAGTTTCCGCTCGTTAATTAATTTTTTCAGCAGGCCTTCATCGACGTCGGGTGCGCCGATACCCCGTTTGACCCTTTTGCGGGTTTCGGATGAGGGATCTATTCCCGTTACACAAAAGCCTGCGTCCGCCGCAGCCACCGCCAGGGGTAACCCCACTCTCCCTATTCCCATTATGGCCAGCCGGGCTTCTCGGGAGTCTACAAGCTCGACAAGCCGGTTGTATCTTTCTTTTGCTTCAGTGTTTTCAGATTTGCTCATTGCCCAGGGTCTCGATACTTTGCAGAAATCACATCATCAATTTTTAAATTATAGTTCTACCTTTTCATCCCCTAAAATGTTTCCTGGAGGAAAATGATATCGCGAGTTATCAGGATTGGCCGGGTCAAAGCGAACGACATAGTAGGGGATATCTGTTGAATAATATTGTTCCATTTTTGCAGCCCCGTGGGCGGCACGTAAATAATGTCGCCGTCCTGTAAATACAACTTTTCGAGTGACATGGCGTTTTTGCGGGTAGCTTCCACGCTTATTCCCAGAGCCGTCATATTCTGCTTGGACAACTGAGGGGCGGGCCTTCTTTTCATCATGGGTTTTATATCCACGGTAATGAGAGTGGGGTCTTCCAATCCGCCTCGTATTATGCGAATTTCCCTGAGTTGAGCCCCTAACTGGGCTCCCCCGGACCTTGCAAGAAGGAAAAACAGGTTCTCGTTTTTTTCCATTTGATACATGCCCGGCTTCCCGACTTCTCCAAGAAGATAGACGCGCTTTTCGGAAAGGCTGGGTAGATAGATAATATCATTATCTTTCAATTCGTAATTGTAGTTGAGGTCTCCTTCCATTAGTTCTTCCATGTGGAGGGGATAGATTTTTCTGTCTCTCATTAAATAGGCGCTTTTCATGTCCGCTTCTTTTAAAAAGCTTCCTCCCAGATCATTTATTACTTCAAATATCGTGGTGCGCTTGGTGAGAGGCTCAATCGCCCTCCCCCCCGGTGCTCCAACCAAATAT
The DNA here is from genome assembly GCA_964459325.1 of uncultured bacterium. Taxonomy (GTDB): domain Bacteria; phylum RBG-13-61-14; class RBG-13-61-14; order CAYWKU01; family CAYWKU01; genus CAYWKU01. The sequence goes on from CAYWKU010000013.1 coordinate 81,001, forward strand.
ATCTTCTGGCTGTTATAATCCGTAACCCTGAACTGTATTTGGGGATTTACGTAGTATTCATTAAAGGCTTTTCTTATTTCCTTTCGGGCTTCTTCCACGCTCTTGCCGCCCACCGGAAATGGCCCGATAAGCGGGAGTACGATGGTCCCGTCGTTAGCTACCATCACCTCATAGCTGGAGGCCTCCAGGCTGACGAGCATTGTAACCCGCACTACATCGCCGGGGCCGATTCTGTACATCAGCATGTCTTCCGAGTCCCAGTTTTGCACCGGCTTGGGGACGCTTTTTGCGTCTTTTCTCTCCATGGGAACGGCCGGCTCGGAAAAGCGCTCTTCGGTAATCGTAAGCTTTACAGCATCACGCTGACTGGTGGGCACTGCTTCCCGGGACGTGTACTCGGCCTCCTGCTTGGGCGATGAGCATGCGAGAGAAAGCAAGATACCCGGAATTATTACAAAATTAAGCGCACTGTAACCTTTAAGTTTCACGGATTGGCATGTTAGCCTATCGGCAAGGTAGTGTCAACGGGGCGCATGGCGACCGGTTTGCCCCAGGGGAGTCATTGCCCCAGGAAAAGCCGGTGTGCCAGTACTTCGGGAAGACCTGCATCCACTATCTTTTTCGCTGCCGCGGCGGTGTCATATTGCACTCTCCGGTAAGTCACGCTCCGGCTGTCTGTGTCGTATAGCACATAGCACGCCCGGTGGTCACCGTCTCGGGGTTGACCGACGCTTCCGACGTTGATTACCCATTTTTCTTCGCCCAACTCTATGCGTTCCGGGGTTTTGTGAATTACAAGCTGCTCACTTTCCCGGTCGAGCTTCCAGGCGTGAGCATAATGGAGATGGCCGACCCAGATATTTCGCTCCGTTCGCTCCTTGAATGCCTTCATTACGGAGTAGGGGTCGTCCGAGTAGACCCATCGCATGGGCTCCACGGGAAGCCCGTGGCTTAAAACGCTGCCCTCGAATGGCTCGATTGTGTCCGGCAAAGAGCTCAGCCATTCCATTCCTTCTTTTGATATGTTTTTTATTGTCCACTCCAGGGCTTTTTGGGCGACGGGATTCATCATCACCAGTCCTTCCGGGTTCAGGATGGCTTCATCGTGATTGCCCATTACTGTGGGCCAACCTTCCCCGGCGACAATTCTCCAGCATTTCTCGGGGTTTGCGCCGTAACCCACCACGTCCCCGAGACAGTATACCGCGTCCGGCGTTTCGGCTTTAATTTCATTCCGAACTGTCTCCAAGGCTTCCAGGTTGCCGTGTATATCTGAAAGGAACAGTAATCTCATATCAGCTAATTTAGGGCAAATTATTACGGAGGGCAAATGAAACGCTTTATTTCAGGCGCTTTGCCGTTTTAAGCCGTGAGTTTTTCAGAGAAAGAAACTGAACGGTCCCCGGCGCATGGCCTCGTCGTACTGAATTCCCCTCACCCGGTCGGGTATCATCATGGAAATGCGGTCGGCTCCGGCCAGCAGCCTTCGGATGTTGCGCCGGGTCTGCTCGTTGAGGCTGTAGCGCCATGTCCTGTGAGGGTATTCTACCCGATAAGGACGCTCGGGCCAGACAGGTGCCGGTTTGTCGTAAATGTACTTTTTAAAAGGCTCTTCCTTGAGCACGTTATCGAAGGGATAGAGAATGTCCATAAGTTTGTTCATGCCGGCGGCGCCGGTTACTACTTTTTCCATGCTTTGTTGGAAAGAGGTCGGTTTTCCTATAAGCCGCAGATACCTCCTTCTTAAATCCTTCATCTTTTTCCGCACTATATTGTTCGGCGCGTAAATCTCCATGGCCTTCATCAAGGGGTAAATTGTGTAAACGATACGCTTGTGAAATACGGCCCTGTCATCGAGGTACTTATTCCGCCGGTGGTTTTGTATGCAATACTCGTAGCCCTGCATGTTTACGTCGGCCATCCTGGCGATGGAAGCGCCGTGGGTTTCATAAAGCTGCCTGTAACCCCTTTCGATAAGCTCCATCACCTCGTGCTCTTTAAAGTTCTTGAGCTTCATACCGCCGCCGCCGTAGAAGCTTATCTCCTCCCACCGGGTGTCCTCCCTTATCCTGCCTTCTTCCTTCATCCTGTCCCACATGGGGGTTCCGGGAAAGGGGCACACCCGTGTCAGCTGCTGCAATGTGGGGCAGAGGTCCACGAACTCCTGTAAATCCTCTTCAATGTTGTCGCGGTCCTGGAAGTCGAATCCCAGCATCCATGCGCCGGTGGTGGCTATCCCTACGTTGTGCAGGCCGTCGAACATCTCCCTGGTGGTAAGTCCACTGATTTTGTGATACCCGTGGTCGCGGGCGAACTTGGACTCCACACCCACGAAGACGTTCGAGCAGCCGGTAAGCATCATCTCCTCGAAACTCCACCGGCTCATGGAGCCGATGGAAGCCAGGCAGTAGAAGTTGAAGCTCGCCAACCCGAACTCCGTGTCTTCCCTCAAGAGCCGCCCCAACTCGGTCATGTACTCCTTATCCTGGAAGGAGTCCTCTTCCAGTATGGTGGCCTGGGGAGTATTGGGGTCCTCCTGCCAGGCGCGCTTCAGCTCCATGTACACCTGCTCCGGGGTCATCAGTGGTATTCGGCAGCCTTTGAACATCTCGGTGGTGGCGCAGAAGTCGCAACCGTTGGGGCAACCTACGGAAGCCACCACTACCGGCGTGGCTCCGGGGGGATGCCGGTTAATCATGGGCAGCGAGTATCCCCACTTGGGCAGGTGAGAATGGAACATGGGCCGGTCGGGTTCTTCGCCCAGTATTCTCCGGAAACACCTTATGCCTTCCTCGTGGCAAAGGTAATCGCACAGCTTGCTCCGCTCTTCTTCGGGAAAAGTGGCCTCCACTCCCACGGCTCCCCACCCGCCGATTACGATTTTGGATTGAGGCGCCCTTTGCCGAACCAACTTGCACATCTCGATGAGGTCGTCCACCTGGTTGTGGAACGAGCTGATGGCGACGTAATCGTAGCCCTTGTCCACCTCCTCGATAAAATCCTCCCGCTCCGGATACTCCAGGAATACCGACGGAAGCTCGATATTCTGGGCGATAAGGTGCGCGAAGTTGACGTGAAGGTGCCCGTTCATGCTGAAAATGTCGCATCCCCGCGAAAAGCGCTGATTCATCACGTCGGTGGGCGAGGTGTTGAAGAACTGCTCCTGGAACGGCCCCCAAGTGGTGGAAAACAATACCTTTTTCATCTAATACCCCCCTCGTCGGCCACCCGGGCCTGGTTTTTACTTATTCCACCAACCAAGTTTCCCCGCCCTTTATGAACTGCCCGCTAATCCTTTAAACTCCCGAGCGTACCGGAAAACGCAGTAAGGGTTGAGCGCTACTTCCGCCTCGGTCTCGCGGAATCCTCCAACTGTCTGAACATCTCCATGGCAACCTTGTCGTGTAATGCCCCTATTATTTCATTGAGCACCGGCAGCCCGTTACGGATTAACTCGGCAATCTCCTCCACCGACTTATCGCGTGTAATTCTCTCTACAAAAAGCCTGGCCTCCGTCCTGACCAGTTCCTTTATTACCGGCAGGTAAATGTTTATGTCCTCGGTGGAAAACCCCAACTCGGCGCTGAACCCGCTTTCCCGGAAATCGGACAGGGCCTTGACGACCCGGTAGTCCATTTCATTGTAGTGTCTTTCGCCCTTTTTCATCTGGGGCGACACAACGCCAAGCCGCTCCAGCTCCATCAACTCCTCGTCGGTAAGATGGAGGTTTTCAATAATGGTGGAGTAGGAGATGTCGGCCACTTCGGGCAGAAGATGTGTATGCTCCGAAAGCTTGCGCTTGACCTCCACGATGAGGTCGTAGTCGTCGAAAGAAAGTTCCTCATCGCTCAAAAAGAGCTTCTTGATGATGCTCAGCGGCAGGAAGAACTCATCTTGCAGTCGCTTTATGAGTGATACCCTCGGTATGGTTTCGGGGTCGTAATAGGCCATATTTTTCGAGCTTTTACGGGGTTCACCGAGCAGACCTTCGTTCACGTAGTGGCGTATTGTGGATACCGGCAGTCCGCATTCTTCGGCCAACTCGCTTATTTTCAACATTCCCCGGCTGATTGAACTCATATAAAGTCCCCAAAGTGTAAAGTAGTACTTTATACTTTACATCATTTTCTCAGATAATGCAAGAGAAAAATGAGGGCAAAATTCACATCCCCCAAATGGCAGGCCCGACACTCGATGAAAAGGCCGGGTGGCGGCGATAGCTGGCTATCGATGTGGGTCGGTATTTGACGGACAGGAATGTCCGTCCTCCATTTTGCCGGAGGCCGGGCATTCCTGCCCGGCGCTGAAGCAACCTCGACGTATAACTTCGAGGCCACCCTGCTTTCTTTTGGAAAAAACGAAAGTAGGAAAAGAAAACCTGTTCTGCGCCTTCGGCGAGAGCGGGTACTCTGGAGGAAATTTTCTCCCGTGAGCTGTAGCTCATCCACACAAGCAAGTCCTGTGGGCTATCAACTACTCATAAAAAAACCCTTCGACATCATTGCGAAGGGGTCAAGAATCCACTTAAGCGACCCCAACGGGATTTGAACCCGTGTTGCCGGCGTGAAAGGCCGGTGTCCTAGGCCAGGCTAGACGATGGGGTCGTCTGCGGGACTGACTTCCGAGTCAGATAGGTTAATCGTTAAATGCCGAGTTTTCAACGGGGGCGAAAAACGCTATTAGCTCTTGGGTTCGTATCCCAGCTTTTTGGCGTATTGGAAGTGCTTGTCGGCCTTTTCAATGTCCCTGATTTTTTTGTACACTACGGCAATGTTATAATGCGCCACCGGGTATTTCGGATTGAATTGAAGGGCCTTATTTAAATACTCCAGAGATTTCTCATACTCTCCCTTGGATGCGTGGATAATACCGGCGTTGTGGTAAGCCACGGCCAGGTAATCCCGTATTTCCTGCATTTGAGCGTCCAGAGCCTTGATGACCATGTCCCAGTCGGCGATGGCGTCGATACCCCTCTCGTACTTATCGAAGGCCCTCTTATAGGAATCCACCGCAAACCGCACCTTGTCCTCAAGCTCCTCGATTCGCAAGACGCGCTTGGTAACGTTGATTTTGCCTACCTGGTTTTTCTTGTCGGTCATCTCCGGCTCTCTTGCACCATTTCGTCCAGTATGGCTGCCGCCCGTTGACTGGCGCTGTCGCCCATGACATCCGTCTCGTGGGGTATCCGGGTAAGATTTTCCCTGACTTCTCCCGCTGCCTTTCTGAGTTCCTCTATAGCTGAGGTACTGGAGGTAATGTTTTCGATTGACCGGACAATATTCTCGCCGGTGACCTCGTTCTGTATCAATTCCGGAAAAGCGTGCCGCCGAAGTATAAAATTCACCAGGCTGTAGTATTCAAGGTCCATTCCCAGAAATTTGATTGCGAGCCTGTAAGTCATTTGGGATACTTTGCCCATTAATAGTGCAGGGGTTCCCGCCAAAGCGGTTTCCAGGGTCGCCGTGCCCAGCGCCACCACCGCGAAATCCGCTTCCGGGAGTATTTTCCTTACTTGTCCCTCTATTATTTCCGGTTTCGATGATATTTTATCAAGATAAGGCAAAAAATCGTCAATGTCCAGTGAAGGCGCTTTAAGTATAAAAAACCTGTATTTTTTATCGGATTTCTGCAGTATTTGAACAGCTTCGGCCAGCGGGGGCATGTAATTTTCCAATTCGCCTCTTCGACTGCCGGGCATGAGGACGATTTTAAGCTCGCCTTCCTCCGCTTTAAAGGCAGGGCCGGGGGACGTATCTTCCTCCTCTTCTTCTTTTTCTATGGCAATCAGCGGGTGTCCTATGAAATGCACTTTGGCGCCGAGGTTTTCAAAAAAGGGCTTTTCGAAGGGAAACACCACCGCCAGCCTGTCCACCGTTTTTGCAATGACCCCGGCCCTGTACCGCCTCCATATCCATACCTGCGGGGCGATGTAGTAAAGAATCAAGGGCTTCTTCCCGTACCGATACCTTATGGCCCGTGCCAGCAGGATGTTGAAGTCCGGGTAATCGGTCAGTACCACAACATCCGGCCGCTCCTTGCGGATACTATCGAGCACCTGGATAAACACCCCCGCCAGGCGGGGAAGTTGTCTGAAGACCTCAAATACTCCGAATGTGGACATATCGGATATATCCCTTATGAGCCTGACACCGGCGGAGCGCATATCTGGGCCGCCCACGCCGTATAAATCGGCCTCCGGGCGGAGTTTTTTGTATGCTCTCAGGAGCCGGGCGGCGTGATAGTCCCCGCTGGCTTCACCCGCCACCGCCAGTATCTTGGGCGATTTGTCCATTATTACGGTTATTTGTAGAGGTAAAGCTCCTTGTAGAAGCGATTTATAAGAAGGTCCACAAGGAATATGCTGCCCAGTTGCTTGACTATCTTGCCAGAGCGGGAATTGGAGCCCATGCAGATTTTGCAGTAATCATCCACCACCCGGTAATTTTTAAAGCCTTTGACGGCCTTCAGAACTTCCGGCTCGTTGAAAAATTCCACGATGGACATATCGTTGGCGTTACCCTTGCAGGTTTTACCGTCGAAATCGCGGCAGCAATACACGTAGCTGCCGTCTGCGAGAACTCCCATGTGGTCCGACAGGCCGCTGCAATACCCGAAATTCGACGGATATACTTTGCCCTGGGTCATGGCGTTTCCCCAGCTTTCCAGGATGTATGTTTCCAGGGCGAAATTCGGATGAACGTGCAGGATGTGCCAGGCTCCGGCGTCCACTTTTTCGATACCTTCCAGTGCTTTTTCCCTAGACCCACGGGTGTCCCCGGATTGCTCGGCAAGGTCGTAGAGCTTGTTCGTCCACCGGGAAAGGACTGCGCGAAGGTCGCGGTCGGTGTCGACCACTTTTATCTTCATCCCCCCCTGGAAGGGCCTTGCCCACCACCGGGCGCCGGTTACCAGCACCAGCAGCCTGACCTCCATGTCCGAACCCCTCTCGACCACCCGGGCGGCGAAGCGGATTATGCGGTCGGCGTACTCATCGAAACTCATGCTCGGAAAACCTCGCAGCTCCCAGCTCTTCTCGTCCGGGGTCTGAAGGCTGATGTTTATCTTGGCCAGCCCCGCATCCACAAGCATATCCGCCATCCTTTCATCCAGGCGGCTGCCGTTGGAAGACAGGGTGGTGGTCAGGTTCAAATCGCGGGCGTGAATCAGGATTTCTTCAAGGTCCCGGTAAAGGGTAGGCTCCCCCATTATGTGAAAGACCACCTTCTCCGCAATTTCCTCGGTTGCGATTTCTTCGAGTAGCCTTTTGGCGAGCTCCTTGTCCATGGAACCTTTGGGGCGGGTCATGCGCCGCATCGGGCAGAAGGCGCAGTTGAAGTTGCACCGGTTCGTAAGCTCGATGTGAACTCTCTCGATTGGAAACTTCACGAATCGCTTGATTGGCTCCCACCGCGCGGGGTCGGGCATGGGAGGCTTTTCTAGTAGGGGGACACCAGAAACCAGCCGTTTTTCTTCTTGTCGTATCTCCACTTTTGCTTGAGCACCTGTTTGTGAACTGTTACGGAATTACCCACGGTGTAAGTGCGCCTTACCTTTACAATCGCCTGGTTGCCTTCCGCGTTGAATCTTATGTCGAGTATCTCGTATTCGGCGACTTCCACCCTTTGTTCGGCCTGCCGGGTTTTCTTTAGAAAAGATTCCGGACGGTCAGTGTAAGCGGCTGCCTGAGTGTACTCCCGCCACTTGTAGGCCTGGTGATAGGATTGCACGCGGGGCTGCAGGGAACTCTTTCTTTTGGTCGCGCACGAGCACAATGACAGCGCCACTGCGGCCGTAAGGAGGTATAAAATAATCGTTTTTGCGCGTATCATGATTTCCGGTATGAGGGTATGCGCCCCATGGAAAATGTCAAACGTGAAACAAGTTCATCGGATTCATACTCATTTAAAATAATGACTATCGATTGAGTGCTTGATATGGCTGGTGTATCTTAAAAAGCCGGAGGAAAGAATCGGGTTTGCTTTCGATAATTATCCCTAACCACAACGGCACGGCGCATCTGGAGCGCCTACTTCCGTCAATATCGAACCAGAGCGTCAACGATTTTGAGGTAATACTCGTCGATAACGCAAGCTCGGACGACAGCGTAAAAAAGGCCCGTTCCATCTATCCCAACATTAAGATAATCGAACTGGATAAAAATTATGGCTTTGCGGGCGGATGCAACAGGGGAGCGGAAGCCGCCGCCGGCGAGTTGCTCTTTTTCCTCAACTCCGATACCGTTCTCGACCGCCGGTGCGTTGAGTTATGCCCCAAGGCGGCGATTAATTATCCGAACGCCGGATTTTTTCAGCCGCGTATCATGCGGATGCAAAACCGCGACAGGCTGGACGGGGCAGGGGACCGATTTGTGCGCGACGGAAGACCCGTGAAAGTCGCTGCCGGTAAACATTCGAGCGCCTTGCTTGACGAAATGATAATGTCACCCGGTGGCGCGGCATGTCTGTACAGGAAGGAAATATTTGAAAGACTGGGCGGTTTCGAGGAGGATTTTTTCGCTTACCTGGAAGACGTTGACCTGGGTTTGAGGGCCCTCCTGGCCGGATACAAGGGAAGGTTGATACCGGATGCCGTGGTGTATCATCACGGCGCCGGCGCGGCTTCAGATGATACCTATAAGACCCGGGCCGTCGACCGGCCCGAGGCGGTGGAATGGATAGCCCGCAACAAAACATGGCTCTGGGCACGGTGCATGCCGGCACAGGCAATCGCGATATATGCTCCGTGGATGCTGGCGGGCCTGGTAAAAAGCGCGGCGTTCCACACCTTCCGCTCGGGAGCGGCGGGGCCTTTCTGGAAGGGCGCCGCACGGGGAATCACCGGGCTGCCGGGGATGTTGAGAAAAAGACGGGAAATTCAAAGGGCCAGAACCATACCGGTAAAGGAGTTTATTAAGTGGATGCGGCGAAAGTAGCCGTGATAGTGGTAACGCCTCGTACCGGGGAGATGCTTGACGCATGCCTGGCCTCACTTGCCCGCCAGACTGAAATGCCGGGAAAGGTGGCGGTGGTGCTCAACGGCTGCGGAGGAGGCGCCGGGTTGGAGCGGGCATGGAAGGAGCGCTTGCCGATTAACGTAATCGAAAGCCCCAAGAACGTCGGCTTCGCCGCGGCCCACGAGTTGGCGCTTGAAAAATTAAATACCGAGGACGAGATAAAATGGATAGGCGTTATCAATGCGGACGCCGTGGCCGAGGCAGATTGGCTGGAGGAAATGCTCCGGGCGGGCGAATCGGCCCGCGACGTGGGGTCGGTGGCCGCAGCCGTGCTGTTCGGCGGCGACCCCACCCGGTTGGAAAGCGTGGGCCTGGAAGTAGGCAAGAGCGGAGTGGCATACCTGAGGAAGTGGGGGCAGCGCTACCGCGAGGAGCCGGTCGGGGAGGATTACGGAGCCGCGGCCTCCGCGGGATTATCGGAGCGACGGGTTACGGCCGGATGACGCGTCC
>CAYWKU010000014.1:0-80092 GCA_964459325.1 uncultured bacterium
GGACTCCAGAAAAATTTCCATCCTGGGCGGAGGCCCCGCGGGCCTGACCGCTGGAAAAGTGCTCTCCGAAGCCGGCGCGGATACTACCGTCTTCGAGATGAACAACGAAGTGGGCGGGTTGTCCCGCACCTACGAGGTTGACGGCTTTCGGTTCGACCTCGGGGGACACAGGTTCTTCACCAAAAAATATCACCTGAACGAGTTTTTGCAGGAGCTTATGGGCAACGAGCTACTCCTTGTGGAGCGCTCCAGCAAAATTTTTCTCCGGGGAAAATATTTCAACTATCCCCCGACCGTGGGCAACGCCTTTCTGGGCTTCGGGCCGCTGAACGCCCTTCATATAGCCGGCAGTTTCTTATGGGAGCGCTTAAAATCGCACGAGAGCATAGAAACTCTCGAAGACGCCATCGTAAGGGATTACGGCAGGGCGCTTTTCCGGCAGTTCTTCGAGCCTTACAACGAAAAGATATGGGGAGTGCCGTGCAATAAAATAAGCGCCGAATGGGTGGCTCAGCGGATAAAGGGCCTCAACCTCGGCTCCAGCCTGAAAAACGCCCTGGGAATCGGCAGGGACAATCAGCCGGTAAGCCTCGTCGAATCCTTCCACTACCCGAAGTTCGGCATAGGGCGCATTTCCGAGAAACTGAGGGAGGAAACTGAGAAAAGAGGAAAAGTCCTGCTTCGCCACAAGGTCCGGAAAATCCGTCACGATGAGGGGAAAATCACGGCCATCGGAGTAAACAACTCACGCGGTGAAATCGAAGAATTCGAGGCTACCGAAGTTCTAAGCTCTATCCCCATAACCGAGTTGGTGCAGTCCTTCGACCCTCCCCCACCCCGACAGGTGTTGGAAGCAACCGAACATCTGGCCTTTCGGGAACTGATAGTGGTTAACGTGCGCTTTGACCGGCCTCCCATCACCCGGGACACCTGGATATACGTTCCGGAGATTCAAATATCCTTCGGCAGAATCCACGAACCCACCAATTGGAGCCGCCACATGAGCCCGGAGGGCAAAACCAGCCTGGTGTTCGAGTTCTGGTGCAACGAGGGCGACTGGATGTGGAACCTGGACGACGATTCGCTAACACAAATGACCATCCGGGACTTCGTTAAACTGGGCATGGCGCCCGACCTTCGCAATCACGTCGTCGGCTCCACCGTAGTGAGGTGCAAAAAGGCCTACCCGATGTACATAATCGGCTACGAAAAACCCTTGAAAATCATAAAGGACTACCTCTCCCGGTTTGAAAACCTGACACTTATCGGCCGGTACGGAACTTTCATGTACAACAACATGGACCACGTCATGGAGACCGGCATCCGGGCGGCGGCCAACATAATGGGCGGCAGCTACGACGTCACCGCCGTACACGACCCCGGCGAATACATGGAAGAAAAGCCAAAGGGGTAACGAACTTACCTGTTCTGCAAAAACCTCAAGGGATAAGTCAAAATAAACAGCGCGCCGCTTATCAGTATAACCATAGCCCCGGTGGCGGTGTTGAACTCGAAGCTTACAGCCAACCCCAAAAGTGAGCTTATCAAGCCCACCGCAACGGCGTACCAGAACATGCCTCCTGCGCTCCTGGCCAGGTTGCGGGCGCATGCGCCGGGGACTATAAGCATGGCGGTAACCAGCAGGATGCCCACTATCCTTATCGCCACCGTAACCACAAGCGCCAGCATCGCGGCAAAGGCGTAGTTGTGAAGCTTAACCCTCACTCCCCCCGTGCGTGCCAGAGCTTCGTTTATGCCGATAAGAAACAGGCGATTGTACCCGAAGGCCAAGAAGAGAATCACGGCCACCAAAAGCGCCGACATCAACACTACCTCACCGTCCGTCACGGCCAGCACGTTTCCGTAAAGGAAAGCGTCCAGGGTTCTGCTCAAAGCCCGGCGGGCGCTTATGATGACTATACCCAGCGCAACGCCGAGGCTGAAGAAAACGCCTATAATGGTGTCGGTGGGCAGCTCGCTGCGCTCCTTGATACGGGTAACGCCGAAACCGACGAGAATTCCCAGAAGAATGAGGGTTATCATGGGATTTATTCCGAAGAGCACCCCCAGAGCCACGCCGGTGAAAGCGCTGTGGCTCACGGCGTCGGAAAAAAACGCCATCCGGAAATTAACCACCAGAACGCCCATCGCGGCGCAGGCGGGAGCTATAAACAAAAGGCTCAACAAAGCCCGCTTCATGAATTGGGGCTCGAGCCACGACACGTGCAGGAATAAATCCATGAAATTATACAAGGGCTCAAGCATAAGGGTCCGGTTCCGTGCCTTCGGGGTGGATATGCAGCCCCGTGTGAGGGCCGTACAGACGCGCCAGGTTTTCGGTGGTCAGCACTTCTATGGTTCTTCCGACGCACCGGACTGTTTTATTGAGGCAAATTACGTGGTCCGCGTGCTGAGTGATTACGCTGAGGTCGTGGCTTACCAGTACCACCGTGAAATGTCTCTCGGCCTGCAACCTTCGCAAAAGCTCGGCGAATATTTCCTCGCCCGCCGCGTCCACGCCGCTGACCGGCTCGTCAAGGAGCACGATGTCCGGTTTGTCCATGAGAGCAAAGGCAAGCAACACTCTTTGCTGCTCTCCGCCGGAAAGGCCGCCCATCTTCTTGCCCATCAGATGCTGTGCTCCCACCAATACCAGAGCTTCTTCCGCTTCCTTCAACACTTTCCTATTGTGTCCCAGCCACATGGGCTTTTTTTGATACTTTAATGAAAGAAAATCCTGCACCGTAAGGGGAACGCCGCGGTCAAAGTCTAGGTATTGCGGCACGTAGCCGATGTTGGGCCTGCCGGCGCCGCACATGTTTTCGGTACAGAAGGTTATGCGCCCCGTATGAGGCGCCAGCCCCATTATAGCCTTGAGCAGCGTGCTTTTTCCTCCGCCGTTCGGCCCGATTATGGCGGTTATCTGCCCGCAACGCATTACGGCGCTCACGTCGTACAGAACCTGTACCTTACCCAGCTTTACGCCGACGTTTTCCAGCTCTATCCGGTGAGTATGACCGGGCTTCAGGTCTCCGTTTGAATCTGTTTCGCCCAACGAGCATGTATGTTCGCGTTCGCTCATTGCTTTTGCCCCGATATTTCGAGAAGTGTCCGGAGGTTCTTGCGCATGACTTTTTCATAAAACCCGGGGTCGGGCTTACCCATCGCAACCGGGTCCAGCTCATAAACCCCGAGGCCCGTTTCATTCGCCAGCACCCCGGCCAGTCGGGCGGGAAACTGTGGCTCAGTGCAGATGGCGTCGACGTCTCCTTCGCCGATTTTTTTTGAAATTTCGGCCAGCGTTTTCGCGCCCGGCTCGGCCCGTGGGTCCAACCTCAAGACCGCCACTACTTTCATGCCAACATCGCGGGCCAGGTAGTCGAATGCGTTGTGTATGGTCACGAGTTTTAACTCTCCCTTACCGGCCAGAGCTTTCTTGAAATCCTCGCCGAGCGATTTGAGTTTCGAGGAGTATTTTTCGCCGTTCGAGCGATATTTCGCGGCGTTATCGGGGTCGAGGCGGGCAAGCCCTTCGGATATATTTCTTACCTGCCTGGCGGCCAGGAACGGGCTTACCCATACGTGGGGGTTGGGAGTGAATTCACCCGTTTCGCCCTCCGCGTGCGGCTTTTCACCCGGCTCGTTCATCCTGTTTTCCGGGATTTCCGGCAAGGGTTCTATCCCTTCGCTTGCCGTAATTATTTCAAGTTGTGGCCGGGTATTTTTTATTCTATCCATGTAAGTTTCCAGCCCCAGCCCGTTTGCCACCATCACGTCCGCCTCTTCCACCTTACCCATGTCGGATGGAGTCATTTCGAAACCGTGAGGCTCCGCCTGCTCCGGAGGCGCCAGCACCTTCACCTGAACACCCTCGACGCTTTCGGTGACGTTCATCGTAAAAACGTACATAGGCAGAAAACCGGCGAGGATACGGAATGTTTCTTTTCCCTCACGCCTCTCGGCGCCGGGCTTCTCCTCGCAAGCGGGATGAAATCCGAAAACAATTATCAGAACTGCTGCCGTCAGTTTAAACAGGTTTTTCACGGCATACACCTCACAGGTTACTTTTATTCCATAATAATATCAGCTCGGGCCCACATCCACCATCCGGGATATTGTGCGTTGATTAATAATGATTATATTGCCGACTAAAAGCAAGGGAGGAAAGAAAAATGATATTGAATTTCAGCATGTTTCCCATCGGCGAAAAGGAAAGCGTGAGTGACCAGGTGGCAAAAGTAATCGAGATTGTCGAGTCCAGCGGCCTGCCTTACAAGCTTCACCCCATGGGAACGGTCATGGAAGGGGAATGGGGGGAAGTTATGGACGTGGTCAAGCGCTGCCGAGATACTCTCATTGAAAATTCAAACAGGATATATTGCGTGATTACCGTGGACGACAGGAAGGGAGTCACGGACGCCATGGACAGAAAAGTCGCAAGGGTGGAATCGAAGCTGGGTCATTCTTTAAATAAGTAACTATGCGATTAATAAAGGGGGAGCCCCGGATGCGGGTTCCCCCGGTTATTGGATATCCCCCGACTGCCTTTCTCAGGCAAAGCCGGAGATGAGGTAGGCTACGTTCAACATGAGGCCTGTGACGAGATGGCTCAGGATGGTCATGGCGTTCGCCGGTATCAGCGCCTTACTGTCGTTGTAATTTTTCCGTGCCGAAACTATGGCCTTTGCCGCAAAAGGCAACGTCACCATCCCCAGCAGCGCCCACGGCGTAAGCACTTTCAACGCAACGGCCGCTCCGATGGATACATATGCTGCCAGCATAACCATTATGTAGCCCACTACAGCCTTTTTCTTACCCAGCCTGACCACTACCTGCTTTTTCCCGACGGCGCCGTCGGCGGTCGCGTCCTGGAACTCGTTGATGTAAAGTACCGCCGCTATCAGAAACGCCACGGGCAAACTGGCCGCGAACGGCTCCCACGCAAATGACTGTGCCTGCACGAAATATGCTCCCAGCGTCATCAGGATACCGAAGTTCAGGCCGATGAATATCTCGCCTATTCCCCGATGAGCGAACCTGAACGGCGGAGCGCAGTAAAAGAAGCCGCTGATAACGCCTATTACGCCCAGCGCCAGTATTACCCATCCCCGCATCGCGGCCAGGTATATACCGATGCCGGAAGCTATCGCATACAATATCAGCGCTTCGGCCAGCACTTGCCGGGGACTCAACAACCCGTCCTGTATCACCCGGCTTCCCCCGGTGAAGGGCCTTGCAAATTCCGTGTTTATATCGTCCGTGCCCGAGACGTGGTCGAAGTAGTCGTTTATGATGTTGGCCCCGGCGTGCATCAGAACTCCACCGACGAATGTAAGTAAAAAATAAAACCAGTATATTTTCCCCATGTGAACCCAGGCTATCGCCGAGCCCAACAGCACCGGGATAATGCTCGCCGTGAAAAACGGAACCCTCATCGCAACCAGATATGACTTGAGCTTTTTCATTCACATCTCCCCTTCATGGGCGTCTTTCCCAGATGGAAACAACCTCTCATAGTTTATATTCTGAATACTAAAGGCGCTCTTCGAGCTTTATAAACACGTCGTTCGGGACTTCGTCTTCCCAGACCTTCGTTTGGGGAATCCAGCCGTGCTTGGTTACTTTCACCTTGATGGACTCGAAATTTTCCCTGTCAACAGAGTACAGTATGGGCTCGAGTTCCCGAGTAATTCTTTCGTCGTGAAATGTGGGGGTATCGTCCTTGAACTTAACGGTTACGCTCAAATGACATTCGTCGGGATAGCAGGTGATATACATGTAGCGCAAATTCGGGTCTTCCGGGGCGTGAGGTTCCTTCGCGGCAAAGCACGCTCCCGCAATCAACGCTGCAATCATCAACGTAATGACCGGAATATAACGTTTCATGTTCTTATTTCTCCTTATTTTTATTGCAATTTGCATTTTAGCACCGCGTATAATAGCATTCAAGCGGCAAAATCGGCACTTGCCGAAAACGGGGGATTCGCATGGACCTTATGCAATACACCGAAGTCGGGTACTGGTGGGGACTGGTGGAGTCGGACTGGATAATCTCCTTCCTGGTGGGAGGAGTTTACGGAATTCTGATGGGATTGGGGCTGGGGCTAAAGAGATGGTGGGTTCCCGTCCTTCTGGTGCTGCTTCCATTAGTTTTGGCCGCCGCCAGCGAGCTTCTGCCCGCTACCAACAACCTTACCTTCCGGCTGTTCTTCCTGGGCGTGCCCGCGCTGGCCGTAATAGCGTTCACCGTGTGGCTGGCGAGAACTCACTAGCCGTTCCGGGGCGGGCACATCCCCTTAAATTGGCCCCACAACCCTTAATCATTCCTGCGGATTGAGGTACTTCACGTTGGACTTTTCGCGAGTGTCCCTCTTTTCGGCGCCGGCGTCGAGAATTTTCAGGTGAGTTTCGATAACCCCCCTTATCTCGCTTTCCAGCCGCAAACGCTGATTTTCCAGAGACCTGACCTCTTCAGCCAACTCGCTGGCTCTTGCTCTGGCGTCGTTGACTATCTGCTCGGCCTCCACCTTCGCTTCGCCGGTGATGATTTCCGCTTCTTTTTTCACGTTTTCCTTCATATCCTGCGTTACTTTCTGAGCGGTTATCATGGTTTCCTTGAGCGTATCCTCGCGCTCGCGGTAAGCCGCCAGGGAGTTGTTGGCCTTTTTAAGCTCCTCTTCCAGGAAGCGATTTTCGCGAATTACTTCCTCCAACTGAGCCGCCACGACTTCGACGAAGTCCTTCACCTCGTCCGGGTCAAGGCCTCTCCACCTTTTCGAAAACTTCCGCTGCAAAATGTCCAATGGAGTCAGGTTCATAACCGTCCCTCCTTCCGCCTCATAACGGCGGCAGTTTGAATACCGATGCTATCAACCGGCCGCCTATCTGCGCCGCCACCTGCAACGCGATGATGCTGAAGATGGGGCTTATGTCTATCCCCCCTATGTCGGGAATAACCTTCCGGAAAGGCCGGTTGATGGGTTCGCTGAGAAGCCTGATAAGCTGCACCACCGGGTTGTTGGGGTCCGGCGAAATCCAGCTCATCAGGGCGCCGATAATTATTACCCACGTAAAAAACGTCGCCAGCCACAAAAGCTCGCTCAGGCTGTGCCCTATAGCCATTTGAGCCACCGCTTCGGGATGCTCTGTAAAGTACTTACTGCCGGTGCTGACGGCCGATATTATCAATATCCCGAGCAGGAAATGAAGCAACAAGCCGAAGAAAAAAGCGCTTATTCCGGGCCGATTCTTCAAAGGCCGGAATATGCGGGCCATGAAAATGTAAACCGGCTTGATTATATTGAATCCGGCACGCAGAAAAGCGTTGGACGGGAACCTCGTAAACTTGTAAAACACGCTGAAAATAAGGATAAGAATCACAAAAATCAGGAAGGCCGCATCCGCATAGCGGTACAAAGTAAACAGGAACCCTTTAATAACCCCCGTCTGCGGATTAACCACCCCCGCCACTATGCCGTCCAGCACCACCAGGAACGCTATGGGTACCAGGACGAGATAGTCCGCTTTGGAAATATCCACCGGCCCCTTACGCCGGAAAGCCTTGTGAACCGGCTCCATCACCGGGTCGGTGGCCTTGTGTATGCCCGAGAAAAGCGGATTGAAGTGAGCGTCGCGCCGGGAAATGAACATCCGCAGCACCAGGATGAACACGTACAGACCGATTATTATATGTATCAGCTCGGCAAACAGCATAAGCTCAATCTTCCCCCAGCTCTTTCGACCTCGTAGCGGCGGCCCTTACGGCGGACATCAAGGCTCCCCTCAACCCGGCCTCCTCCAGGGCCTCTACGGCGTGGACCGTCGTTCCGGCGGGGCTGGTTACCATGTCCTTCAGCTCGCCCGGGTGTTTGCCGGTCTCCAGCACCAGCCTGGCGGCGCCGTAAAGGGTCTGAGCGGCCAACTCCAGCGCTGTGGCCCTGTCCAGGCCCATGAGCACTCCTCCGTCCGCCATCGCCTCGATTATCATGAAAGCATACGCCGGCCCCGACCCGGAAACGGCGGTTACTGCGTCCATCAGCTTTTCGTCCTTTATTACCACCGCTCTTCCCACCGACCTCAGTATTTTAAGGGCCGTCTTCAACTCATCATCGGTCACATCCGGGCCGGCACATACCGCCGACATACCTGCACCCACAAGCGCGGGGGTGTTGGGCATGCACCTGATTACGTGAGCCCCCAATCCCAGAACCTGCCGTATGCTTTCTATTGTAATTCCGGCTGCCACACTCAAAACCGCCATTTTGCCCACGTGACCGATAGTGCGCATGACCTCATCTATTATCTGAGGCTTTACCGCCAGAACCAAGAGGTCGGCGCCCTCCGCCGCCCTTGAGGGGTCGGTGTGAGTATTTATTCCCAGGGAGCTTGAAAGCTCCTCGAGGCGTGCCTCGTTCACGTCGATTGCTGTTATCTGGGAGGGCTTTGCGGCCCTGGAGCTTATCATTCCCTTTATGAGAGCTCCTCCCATGTTGCCCGCGCCCACGAAAGTGATATTCGGAGATTTTTTCATTCGCTCCTCCTTCCCGAAACCGGTTTCGGCTCCTATCCCCTCGCGCCGAAGATAGCGGTTCCGACCCTCACCAGTGTTGCGCCCTCTTCAATCGCCGCCTCGAAATCCCCGGTCATGCCCATGCTCAGCTCCGGGAGTTCGATACCCATCGAGCGGCCCACCTTGTCCCTCAACCGTCTCAGTTGCGCAAAGTAAGGCCTGGCCCGGTCGGGGTCGTCGAAAAAGGGGGGCATGGTCATGAGGCCCTTGAGTTTTACTTTGTCCATCGAATTCGCCGCTTCCACCAACCTTTTTACTTCATCCGCCGAAGTGCCCGACTTGGAATCTTCGCCGGCCAGGTTGACTTCGATAAGTATCCCCACTTCGCCTTCGGCCCGTTTGTTCAATTCTTTCAGCAACGATTCCCTGTCGACCGAATGTATCAACCGGCATACGGGAACCACCTTCTTTACCTTGTTGCTCTGCAAGGCGCCGACGAAATGCCATTCTATATCCTCCGGCAGCTCAGCGGCCTTTTGCTCCAGCTCCTGTGCGTAATTTTCGCCGAAAATCCGGTGCCCGGCTTCGTAGGCCTTCCTGATTGTTTCCGGCGCATGAGTTTTTGTGACGGCCACCAGCTTTACATCACGCGATTCGCGCCCGGCCTTTGCGGCCGCGTACTTAATGCGCTGCCTCACCGCTTCCAGGTTGAAAGCCACGTCATTCATCGCCGAACAACCTCACCGCCCCCACTTTTTCCAAGGCTTCTATCACTTCGCAAAGCGGCAATCCCACCACGTTTGTGTAGCTGCCGTTGATTTTTTTGACCATAAAGGCCCCTATTCCCTGCACGGCGTACGAGCCGGCCTTGTCCATGGGCTCGCCGGTGTTTATATAACCTTCGATGGTGGCCTCGTCCAATGACCTTATGCTCACCCCACTTTCCGAGTATTCCCGGTGAGTTATCTCGTTCGGGGCCTTCATCAGGCACCAGCCGGTAATCACGCGGTGCCGGCGGCCGGAGATTTTCCTGAGCATTTGCGCGGCCTCTTCTTTGTCTCGAGGCTTGAGCAGCACCTCGCCCTCGACCACCACGATGGTATCCGCCGCAAGCACCCACCTGCCCGGCTCCACCCTTTCGGCCGACCATGCCGCCTTCTCTTCAGCTATCCTTAGCGCCTCTTCCGCCGGATTTTTTCCGGCCGCGGGCTCTTCATCCACCTGAGCCGGGTGAATATCGAACACCAGACCCATGCGCTCCAGCATGTCCTGCCTTCTTGGAGAAGAACTCGCCAGAACAAAGGCTGAGTTGACCTTGTCCGGACTCATAACTTTAGTCAAATATAGTAACATTTTAGCATAACAAAGTCAAATATAGCTAAAATTTTTTTTAATCTTGACAAATTGGCTATAAATAAATACACTTTATAGAAAATATTAATAACCAAAACAAAGAAAGGGTCTAATAGGGGGAGAGCTAAAATAATGAAACTGTTAAAAAGCGCTTTATTTTCGGGGGTTTGTGTTTTCATAGCCCTGGCGGTTGCCGCTTGCCCCGCCATGACGAACTCCGGGAACCTTTCCAAGAGAATCGACAAGCTCCAGACGAAAAACAACAATCTGGAAAGAAGGGTCTCTGAACTGGAAAGGAAAATGTCTCTGATAGAAAGCTCTACCGCTACCGACGCATCGGGAATCTCCACCTTTTCTTCATCTTCATCCTTTTCCACCAACAATTCCGACTCCGCCGGCTCCCCTCCTCCGGGGTTATCGGTGGTAAAGCTATACCCTGAGGCATCCAAGAAAACGGCTACCGGGAACTCCGGAGTATCCGTGGAAAGCACAAGCTCAAAAAAGTCAGACTCTGCGCCCGCACCCATGTTCGCCGACGACCCCGATTTCGAGGAGCCTGCCACCATCGTGCAAAAAGGTTCCCCGGGCAAGGATGCGCCACCCGCCTCCGCTTCCTCTTCGCCCGAGGTTAGCGAGGGCAAAGGCGTGCCCGTCGAGGCCGCCACTTTATACGAGAGCGCCGTGGGTCAATTTCACCAGGGTCAGTACGAAATCGCCTCGGAAGCTTTTATGTTGTATATTACAAAGTATCACGGTACGGGGTACGAACCTTCGGCGATGTTTCATCTGGGGGAATGCAAATACAAACAGGGCAAGTACACCGAAGCGATTGAGCAATTCCGCAGGTATCTCATGAAGTTCCCCGACGGCGAGAAGGCTTCCGCGGCACTTTTGAGGCTGGGAATGAGCTTTTTGCAGCTCGAGGACCCGGAAAGCGCCAGGAAGGCATTCCGGCGGGTGGT
Organism: uncultured bacterium; assembly: GCA_964459325.1. Lineage (GTDB taxonomy): Bacteria > RBG-13-61-14 > RBG-13-61-14 > CAYWKU01 > CAYWKU01 > CAYWKU01. The sequence continues at coordinate 10,825 of CAYWKU010000014.1, forward strand.
TAAAAGGTTTCCGAACAGCCCTGTTGCCGAGGCGGCCAAACAGGAGCTGGAAAATATACCTTAAACTCCGGAGTCAAAGGAATACCCGGTCAAAACGGATAGTGACCTTTGCCTCAAAAAGACAAGGAGGACCCAGCGATGAAAGTTCGGATAATATTACCGGTGCTGCTGGTGGCGTTTGCTTTCGCCCTGGCTTCCGCAGCCTCCCAGGAGCCGCCCATCCCCCCCGAGCAACGCCCTGAGGACATTGACCAGTACCACTACGTGGTCAAAAGGGGCGATACTCTGTGGGAACTGGCGTCAAGATTGCTTAACGACCCCTACAAGTGGCCGCATATATGGCAGCTCAATCCATCCATAGAAGACCCACACTGGATATATCCCGGTGACAAGCTATGGATTATACCGGAAGACGTTATGCGGAACACGAAGTTGGAAAATTTGCGGGTAGAAGGCATGGGTGGCCCCCAGGAGGAAGCGGAAGCGGCTCCGGCCGCGGAAGAGGTATCCGTCAGCGCTCCCGCAGAGGCCCGGCAGAACAGCGTTGTGTTTAAGCCGGCGGATATTATGGGCTTCATGTCCCGGAACTTACTGGACCACACCGCAACGATAACTTCGGCTCCCGTCACTAAGCCCGGTTACGCCACCTACGATGAAGTTTATCTGAACGCCGGAGAGGACAAGGGTTTTCAAAAAGGGGACACGTTCAATATTTTCCGGGTGGAGGAAGACGTTAAGCACCCGGTAACCAACAAGAAGTTGGGCTATCGCATAAGAACCCTGGGGAAGTTGGAGATAAAAAAAGTGGCTCAAAATACAAGCAGGGCGGAGATAACTTCTTCAAATGAGTCCATAATGGAGGGAGACCGGATAACTCCAACAATCGAATTCCGCAGGGAAGTGAAATTCAAGGATATAGACCCACAATACTACGATAATCCTCTCAAGGGGTACGTACTGGCGAATCGTGAAGGAAAATCTCATGTAGCACAGCACGATATAGTTTATATGGACGTGGGGGAAAAAGACGGTGTACAGCCCGGGAACCTCTTCGAAGTGTATAGACCCGGAGAAATGCAGAAAAACCGGGAACGAGGCGGAAAAGTAAAAATGCCCGGTAAGATTCTGGCCACACTGGTGGTAATGACGACAAAACCCGATTACTCCACCGCACTGGTTTTAAAATCAACGGAAGAATTCCCGATGGGTGAAAAAGTACGTTCGAAAAGGTTTTTACAATAGACGGTTAAGTCACCGAATTTAATAAAAAATCAAAAAAGCCGGGGCCCATCGAGGTGGGTTTCGGCTTTATTCGCTTCGACACCTTTTTTCATTCGGGTGGTTGGGGTGGTTGAAAATCGCGCCTTTGCTCCAGATGCTCCTCGAAATCTTCCAGCTCCTTTTCCAGCCCACGCGCCCCTTCCTTTACATCCCCGCTTCTGGCCTCTTGCGCCATGCTGTTTAGCCTCTCGACTTCGTCGAACAAACCCAGGTCAAACTGATATAACTTTTCCAGCTCCGACTCCCTGATTTTAACCGGGTCGAAATAACCGGAGTAGCCGTAACTATCGTACTTGACCCGGTCGGCGAGCGCTTCCAGTTTTCTTATGGCCCGGTCAACAAAGTCGAGGTCGGCCAGTTTGCCTTCATCCACCAAATCGCGCTTCCAATCGTCCAGGACACCCTTCACTTCCGCAAGTTTTTCGGAGACTTTCAACCGCACGGCCTTATCGCTATCCCGGAAGGCTTCCTTGTCCTGGTAGCCTTTCATTCCCGGAACTTTCCTCGCCAGCCGCTCGAATTTTTCCGCCCATCCCTTCGCTTCGGTCATTTTTTGCATCCTTTCTCTGCTTCTGAGCTGTTTTTCCCTGCGAAAATAACTACTTACATATTCATTCCCCGGGCAGTCTCGGCGACCACGCCGGCCCCGATTCTTTGCCCGAAAGGCTGACGATTTTCCTCGGCTTCTGCTCCCTCATGCTGGTCATGTATATATCGTAGCTGTTGGCGTATCCGTGAGTGTAAACCACAAACCTGCCGTCCGGGCTTACCGAAGGCGATTCGTCCGCGCCGGGCCTGTTTACCACAGCCACGGTCTCCAGCACCTGCATGGCATCGTTCAACCTGACCGCCAGTATGTCCAACCCTCCTCCTGCCCTTCCGCAGTAGGCTATAAAATCGCCCGTGGGACTCCAGGAAGGGTCTGTGTTATAACCGCCGGTGCGGCTGACCCTGGAAGCCGTCCCGCCGCCGGAAGGCGTAACCAACACCTGCGGCCTGTCGCCGTAACGACTGGAAACAAAAGCGATATACTTCCCGTCCGGGCTCCAAGAAGGAGACACATCGATTGACCATGGGTCGTGGGTAACTTTCTCAAGGTCTTCTCCTTCCGGACTTATGGTGTATATCTCCTGGTCACCGTTGCTGTTTTTCGAGCTGGCGAAAGCTATCCGGTTGTTGGCCTTGCACCAATCGGCGCCGTAATTCAGTCCCGAGCCGCCGAAAAGGCGGCGGGGCTTACCTCCCGGTGCGGGCAATATGTACAAATCGGGATTGCCCCCGGCGTAGGAAGTGTACACAAGTTCGGAAGCGTCCGGCGACCAGCCGGGGGACATGTTGACGTCCGCGCTGCCGGTAAGCCTTTCCAGGTTTCGCCCGTCGGAATCGCACAGGTAAATTTCCCGGTTCCCGCGATGCTCTCCCACAAAGGCAATCCGGCTCTCGAACGGCCCCCGGGTTCCGGTGTCCACCCTGAGCACTTCGTCTGCAAAGCGATGCATGAACCTGCGGAACATGTCCTTCTTTCCCGTGTAGACGGCCCGGGTGAGCATGGCCTTCTGGAGCAGGTCGAAGAGCTTGAGTTCAAACGTATATAAACCGTCGGAATTCAGGGAGTATGTTCCGGCGATAAGGAACTCCGCCCCCGCTTCGCCGTACGACTTGAAATCCAGGTTGGTTTCGTTGTAGCCGTCTTCCGGGACTTTCGGCAACTCCGGCGCTTTCACCACCTTGTAGAAGCTGGAAAATTCGAGGTCTTTCGATATGATGGATGCGCCCCGGCGACCCAGGCTGCCCTCGTCCTTCACACCCTCCATAGGCTTGAATGCCGGTATCGCAACGTTGGTTTTGAGCAGTCCTTCGCCGTAAACGTCTATAATCACGTCCGGCACGGCGCCTTCTTCCGGCGGGGCGTCGAAATCGGTCACTTCGGCGCCTACCAGAACAACCACGGCCATGGCAAGCGCCAGCGAAATGCCGAGCTTTATAAGGCGTTTGTAAAATCCGGTAGTGTCGTTCATCTGTTTCTCCCGCCGGTTGTGTTTATTTTAACCCTCACCTTGAGATAATCGTTATCCATTCCGGGTGGAAAGGGGTCTATTTTCAAATCTCCCACTCCCCGCAATATTTTTTCGGCGAGCTCTCCGGAAGGGTCTCCCCGTAACAGGAGTATCTGCAGAACTCTGCCGTCGGGGGCTATCCACGCCTGTATTTCCACCTTCCCCTTCGGAATTTCCCCGCGCCTCATGCCCTCCAGCGCAGCGTTGCGGATGCGACGCCGGGCGGTGGCGATATAACGATTTTCTATTACGGAAGTAGAAACGTTCTCCTCAGTATAAGCAGGAGCGCTCTCCACCCGTGAAAACTCTTTATTTTCCGGCTTTGGATTGCGGGGAGGGTCGGTAAGTTCATTTTGCTTCGCAGTCTCTTTTTCGGTCTTCTTGATGGCTATCAAAGCCCGCTTTCGCGCTTCGCGGGCGAACCGGAACGCCATTTTGTTCCCGGAGGAAGTGTTTTCCATTATATTTTCTTCCGCCAGGTCGAAAGCGGCCTCGGCGCGAGCCATTTCCATGGGGGCATATTCCTCTGCGTTTTTCTCCCCTGCCCTCTCCAGTTCGGAATAGGCGTCGTTTATGGCGCTCATCGCTTTTCCCGCGCATCCGACCAATAGCAGACAAAAAGCGACGGTCACAAAAATGATTAAAACTTTAAAAGGGCATAATTTCATCCGAGAACCCGTCGGGATAAGGTATACTCTCGCTACAAATCATTCAAGGCTTTGTCTATTGCGTTATCATCCCCGGACGATGACGAAGAGGGTTTCTTTTTCTTCTTTTGGCCGGAGCCGGATGAGCTTTCCGGGGAAGGAGGCTCATGAAACTTGACCAGCACCACCAGCGCCACGTTCCCGCACTCTTCGGGCGGAGCGCCGAACTTGTCGGGCACCAGGCTCAATGCCACCCGGTCGGCATGTTTGACCCCTGAGCTTTTGATAACAGCTTTATCTTTGACTTTTCCGCCGTCTCCTATGGAAATCCTGATGGTGGTGGATTTTCCCGCGGCCTCCGGTACCGACCCCGAGCGCCGGATAAGGCGGCTGGCCCGGTGCTTGTAAACCGAGCATATGTCACCGCCCGCAGGCCCCCTCGGGCCGGGATTTTCGCTGTCGGGGTCTCCGTCGGGGCGGGTGTAGTCTCCCTTACGACCCTTGTTAAGCTCCTCGATGGCTTTTTCCAGGGCATCCGGTACTTCAGGGACACCCGGCTTTTCGGGCTTACTGACCGGTTTTTTGTTGTCGACCTTCACCTTTTTCGCAGAAGATTTGGGTTTTTCCACCTTTACCGGCTGCTCAGGCTCGGGCTTGCTGATTTTTCCATCATGCTTCGGCCCCCTTTTGGGCGTGCCGAAGGCTCCGCCGCCGATTTCTTCGGCGTAAACCAGTTTTACTTCGTGCGCTATGGGTCGCTCGTCCTGATTAGCGGTCCCGCTGGAAGGTATAAGCATGAAGACGCCGAACAAGACCACGTGGGCGGCCAGGGATATGGCCACCATAGGCCCCAGGGAAGGCTCGTAGCCCGGCGCTTTTCGGCGGTTTTTCTTCATCGACGCTCCCCGCGCTCCTTCTCCGGCGGCTCGGTGATTATGCCCACGCCGGCGATGCCTTCGGCTTTTATCCGGGCCATAACCTCTGCCACCCTGCCGTATCTTACGTTTTCGTCGGCCTTGAGGTAAACCATGTTCTTGCCGCGCCGACTCATCTGCTCCTTTAACTTAGCCGCGAGGGAATCGATATTCACCGGCCGTTTTCCCACGTGAATCGCCCCTTTGGCGTTGATGCTTACGATAACTTCCTCCGCGCCCACCTTGACGGGCGCAGCTTCCACCTTGGGAAGATTGACCTTCATTCCGCTGGTAAGCTTTGGAGCCACTATCATGAAGATAATTAAAAGCACCAGCATCACGTCCACAAGAGGGGTGACGTTTATTTCGCTCATGGCCTCGTCTGAATTCCCTTTTCCCCCGATAGCCATTTTCTCACCTCTTTCTTTTAGCAGGGTGTTGAAAAAGTCAGAAACGTAACGCCGCCATCCTGGCGGCACTTGTAAGTAGCTGATTTTATTAAGGCGCCTTTTGCCGGCAAGCCATGCGGCCTGAGAAGGATGCCAGCGTTACGAAAAATAGCATTTTTCAACACCCTGTTAGAGGAAGTGGCGGTCTATAATGTTCAGTATATCCGAGCTGAAGTTTTCCATCTCTCCCGCAAAACTGCGGGCATGGGCAAGGAAATAGTTGTAAGCGACAACCGCCGGTATGGCGGCGGCCAGCCCTGCCGCGGTAGCTATTAGCGCCTCGCTTATGCCTGGCGCCACCACTTCCAGCCCCACGTCCCCCAGCTCGGCGATGTCCCGAAAGCTGGTCATGATTCCCCAGACGGTTCCGAACAACCCCACGAAGGGCGCGGCGCTGCCGGTGGTGGCCAGAAAGCTCAGGTAACGCTCCAGGCGCGACCTTTCCCCGGCGTGAGCTCTCCGGAGTGCGCGTTCGACAAGCTCGACACCGCCAAGCTTGTCCGCCAGTCCCTCTTCCTCCCCTTCTCCACCTGGGTTAGCCTTCTTTATCTTGGTAAGCTCCTGGTATCCGGCCCGAAATACCTGGGCCAGCGGGCTGGAGCTTAATTTCCGGGAATTCCTGTATATGGCCTCCAGGCTGTTGGCGCTCCAGAAAACCTCCATGAACCCGGCATTTGCCTTTCCGGCCCTGCGAAACTGAATGTACTTGAGCACGATGATGGCCCAGCAAATTACACTGAATCCTACCAGCAGCAGAAGCACGAATTTCACCATCGGCCCGGCCCCGGCCACTATCTCCCACCACGTTAAGCTCTTATCCGAAGCCTCGACCGCCGCCTGAACCAGTATCGACAAATAAGTTATATCCACCGCTCCGTTCATTTACTTTCTGGTACTCCCTTGGGCTGACCACCACAATATATTGTGGTATGCCGCCTGTGTCAATGTCGATATCATTATGATAATATTACGCCAAGGAGCGGGAAAAAGTCAAATAGCGCCTCGCTCTCTCGCAACCCGGGACTCCCGGATAATGGGCCCGGCCTGTTTCTCACCTTGACCGCTCCCGGGGGTTAAAAAAACATGCTCGTCACCAAAAAGGTGATAGCCGGCCTCCGGTCTTTTTTCGCCCCCAGCCCCCCTGCGGTCAAGGTGAGCTACCCTTACGGGGAATATTTGAATCATTAAGCGGGAATCACGGAGGGTGGAACACTCGTTTGCCCGGACGTTATTTTCATTTCAGAATATATAATTGGCTTGTAGGTTCAAAAAGTGATGAGAGCAGCCCTTACAATCAACATAATACTGGCGTTCGTGGGATTATTACTGCTGACTGCCGCGCAGCAACCTCCTCCCCGGCAAAAAAAACTGCCGCCCGAGCTTCAAACTCGCGACGGAATGGTGATGAAGCTGGTTCCGACCGGCAAATATTACATCGGCAGCGACGAGGGACCCGCTGATAGCCGCCCGCGCCACCCCGTAGAGTTGCCCGCTTTCTACATCGACAACCACGAGGTGACCAACGAGCAGTACCTGGACTTCTGCATCGCCACCGGCCACAGCCTCCCCCCGACCCTTCGAAGCGGAAAATTATCAGAAGAAATAAAACAACTGCCCGTTGTCAACGTGACTTATCATGACGCCGAAAGCTATGCCCGCTGGATGCGTAAAAAACTTCCTACCGAAGCCGAATGGGAAGTGGCCGCCCGTGGCGGAAAAAAGGAACTGATTTTTCCCTGGGGTGACGCCTTCAAGCCGGGAGCGGCGGCTATAAAAAGGAACAAACCCGCCGCCGTCGGCTCACACCCGAAAGATGCATCCCCCTTCGGCGTATACGACATGGCCGGCAACGTGTCCGAATGGACGCGGGACAGGTTCGGGCCTTATCCCGATGCTCCCCGGAACATCGAATTTCCCGAAGCCACCCGTGTAATACGAGGCGGAAACTACGCAATTGAAAACCCTGAAAAGCTGAAGCTTTACCTGCGTCGTCCGGTGGAAACGTACCACACATCGCCCCAAACCGGATTCCGGTGCGTAAAGGAAGTGAGATACCGCTGAGGTGCGCTGGCATGAGCGACGGCGAGGTGATACCATTTTGCGGGTAAAATGAAACCAAAAATCGCAATATTGACAGGTATGCTTGTGTTTGCCGCGTCGGTCATGGCCTGCACATCCCCCGCAACGGTGAAAAAAGAGCCGCAAAACGCGAGCCTCTTGGACAGCGCCCGGGACTTTTATTCATTTCTGGAAAACAGGAGAATGGGCAACAGGCATAACGACCGCGACCAACGGTTCCGGCAATTTTTCCCCAACCGCCCACACCGGTACAATTTCCTGGATACCTACCTTCCGCTGGCAAGAGACAGAAACTTCCTGTACAACCGTTACAACGCCTATTACATCCGGGACATCGAAATAGCCGAAAACGGCGACAGCGCCGAGGTCAAGGTAAAACTTTACAGCCGCGATGCGCCACTGCTTTATCGCAAGCTGGCGATTACCCACAATTGGTTCAAAACCGGCGACACCTGGTACCCGGGAAAGGTGGAGGGGAAAATGCTTACCCGGTGGACAAAGCTCACCCGCCTGTACGCACTGCCTCCCAAATCAGACAAATAAAAGCCATGGAAGAGCCTCATACGCGCGAGCATGAAACTTGTTGCGGATTCGTAGCAGTGGTGGGGCGGCCCAACGTGGGCAAAAGCACGCTATTTAACGCGCTGGTCGGCGAAAAAGTGGCCATCGTCACCCCGAAACCGAACACCACCCGCAACCGCATAGCGGGGATACTTACAAAAGGAAAATCCCAGGCCATCTTCCTGGACACTCCCGGTATCCATAATGCCAGAGACACACTCAACAAGCGCATGGTAAGCACCGCCATGGCCGCCCTGACCGACGTGGACATCATCCTTTTTATGGTGGAAGCCGGCGTGAAAACGCTGGAGATAGAAAGCTACATCGCCGAAAAAATCGGCGAAACTTCCGCCACAAAAATTCTTATCATCAACAAAACGGATAAAATTCCCAAACAGACATTACTGCCGGAAATTGAAGAACGAACCGAAAAACTTGGAGAATTCAACGAAGTGATTCCGATAAGCGCCCTCGAAGGCGACGGGGTGGATATAGTGGAAAGGCTGGTGACCGAATCCCTGCCCCCCAACCCCCACTTCTACCCGCCCGACATGTACACCGACCGGCCGGAAAGGTTCGTGGTGGCGGAAATGATACGGGAGCAAGTCTTCCTGGCCACGCACCAGGAGGTGCCATACGCAACCGCCGTCTCCGTCGAAGAATGGAACGAGCGCGAAAACCTGGTGCATATAGCCGCAAAAATACACGTGGAATCCAAGAGCCAGAAGGGCATAATCATCGGAAAAAAGGGCACCATGCTCAAAAAAATAGGCACGGAGGCCAGAATTCAAATCGAAAAGCTGCTCGGCGCCAAAGTCTACCTGGAACTTTTCGTACACGTCATGCCAAAATGGCGCCGCGACGAAAAATCGCTCGACCGACTCGGTTACACCACCCCGGAATAACCTTAGCAGGGTGTTGAAAAATGCTATTTTTCGTAACGCCCGGACGGGCAAAAGGCGCCTTAATAAAATCAGCTACTTACAAGTGCCGCCAGGGATGGCGGCGTTACGTTTCTGACTTTTTCAACACCCTGTTAGGTTTTTAAATTATTCGGAGAGATTTTCTATGAGGTCGAGGCGGCGCTGGTGGCGTTTTTCGAAGGGGGTATCGAGCCACGTCTGTATCAATTGCACCGCCAGCTCGTCGGCGATAAGCCTCGCCCCTATGCACAATATATTCGCCCGGTTGTGGCTCGCGGCGGCGACGGCTGTGGTCTGGTCGTGCACCACCGCCGCCCTTATTCCCCGGAAACGGTTGGCGGCTATGGCCATTCCGATACCGGTGCCGCACAGAAGTATCCCGGAATCGGCTTTCCCGTCCAGAATGTCATCCACCACCCGTTTGGCAAAGTTCGGATAGTCGACGCTTTTTGTCCCCGAACGGGCGCCCCGGTCAAGTACCTCGTAGCCCTTTTCCTTCAGATAGGCAACCACGGCCTTTTTCATTCTATAAGCGGCGTGGTCGCAGGCTACGCTTATCGGTAAACGGCCTTTCATCAGTTCACCCTTTTAATCCAGCCTTTTGTGGAGATAATCGTAAACGTCCTTCACCGTGCGAATGCCCTCGACGTCGTCGTCCGGTATTTCCATGTCGAATTCTTCCTCCATGGCCATGGCCAGGGTCATAACATCCAGGGAATCCAGACCCAGGTCGTCTATAAAATCCTTCTCCGGGGTTATTTCCTTCTCTTCCAGTCCGAGTTCCCGAACTATGATTGAAACCACCTTGGATTCGATGTTCATGCTTTTTGCCTCCTTATAGAACCGGCTTCAAACGAGTAGTGAGCCTAACCGAAAAGCCCGTTTTAATCAACTCCGATTTTCTGCTACATATACAGGCCGCCGTTGACCGGAACAACCGCGCCGGTCACATACCCGGCCCCGTCACTCGCCAGAAACCTTACCACTTGCGCCACTTCGGCGGGGGTTCCGAACCTTCCCGAGGGTATCCATTCCAGCACCGCGGATTTTGTTTTTTCGTCCATCTGCGAGGTAAGCTCCGTTTCTATGAAACCGGGAGCCACGGCATTGCAGGTGATTCCGCGCTTCGATACTTCCCGGGCCACGCTTTTTGTGAACCCGATGATGCCGGCTTTCGATGCGGCGTAATTTGCCTGCCCTTCTCGCCCTCCCTGACCTACCACGCTGGTAATATTGATTATTCTTCCCCATTTAGCTTTGACCATGGACCGCAATGCGGCGCGAGTGACCAGGAAGACGCCTTTCAAGTTAACCGACATAACCTCGTCGAAATCTTCATCCTTCATCCGCATCAGGAGACCGTCGCGAGTAATTCCGGCGTTGTTCACCACTATATCCAGCCGTCCCTGCGCTTCCAGAATCTTTTCCACTCCGCCCTTGACCCCTTCGGCTTCCGATACATCGAAAGTAATAACTTCGGCGAATCCGCCCGTTTTCTTTATGTTTTCGGCCACCTCGGATGCTGCGTCGGCGCTTTTGGAGCAGTTTATGTACACTTTCGCTCCCGCCGAAGCCAACTCCCCGGCAATGGCTTTTCCTATCCCCCGGGAGGCTCCGGTGACCAGCGCTATTTTACCCTCCAGTTCCTTTTCCCCCATAGTCCGCGCACTCCGAATAGTTAAATATTAAACACTCTCCATAGCTTTTTTCAACGATGCGGCGTCTCCGACCGGTAAGCATTCGATTTCCTTGCGGATTCGTTTGAGCAGTCCGGTGAGCACCTTTCCCGGCCCCAACTCGAAGGCCTTTTCCACCTCGAATTGCTCCAGCTTTTCCATCGATTGCGTCCACAAGACAGGTGATCGAACTTGCCGGGCCAAAACCTCCCGAGCACGGTCGGATTCACCGTAAACCGAAGCGTCCACGTTGGCTATCACCGGCGTTCGAGCTTCGGCGAACTCCGCTTCGTCAAGTTTCTCCCGGAGCCTTTCCGCCGCCGGTTCCATCAAGGGGGAATGAAAGGGGGCGCTTACGTTGAGGAAAACCGCCTTCCTGGCCCCGGCTTCCTTCAACTTATCGACAGCCCGATTGACCGCTTCCACATGGCCGGAAATAACCGTCTGCTCCGGGGAATTGTAATTGGCAACCACTACCACGCTATCGTCTTCCTTCGCCACCCGGTCCGCCGTGGACTTCACCGTCTCGGCGTCGAGTCCGATAATCGCGGCCATCGCGCCCTTCCCTTCGACTACCGCTTCCTGCATGAACCTGCCGCGATTTTTTACCAGCCGAACCGCTTCAGTGAGGCCCAAAGCGCCGGCGGCCACCAGCGCGGAATACTCGCCGAGGGAATGCCCGGCGGCAACCACGGGCCTGACGCCGCTTTCGGTCTCGAAGGCCCTCAAAGCGGCGACGCTGGCGGTAAGCACCGCGGGCTGGGTGTTTTCCGTCTTTACCAGCTCGCTTTCCGGGCCTTCAAAGCAAAGCTTGTCCACCCGCACCGAAAGGGCGTCGCTCGCTTCCTCGAAAACCAGCTTCCCCGGGTTGAAATTTTCGCACAGCTCCTTTCCCATGCCCACGAACTGCGAGCCCTGTCCGGGAAAAAGGAAAGCGATATTCATGTCCACTCCTTTTCTGAATCGAAAACGGTTGCCATCTTCTCCGTAACTTCCCGCGCCTCCGCGATAATTTCCTCGATTATTTCCCGCGCGGGCTTGACGTCCCGAACCAATCCCGCTATCTGGCCTATCATCACGCTGCCTTCATCCATGTCCCCTTCCACAACAGCCCTTTGCAGCGCGCCCTCCCCGAGCTTCACCAACTCCGCCGGGTCGGCGCCTTCTTTTTCCATTTTCTCGAAGCGGCGCGTAAGCTTGTTTCTCAGGGAGCGAACGGGATGCCCGGCGGCGCGTCCCGATACCACGCTCGAGCGGTCGCGGGCTTTTATTACCGCCTGTCTCCAGTTATCGTGCACTGGCGATTCGGCGGCGCATGTAAACCTGGTACCCATCTGCACGGCCTCGGCGCCGAGCATGAAGGCCGCCGCCATGCCCCTTCCGTCGGCGATGCCTCCCGCCGCCACCACGGGAACTTTCACCGCGTCCACAACCTGCGGCGCCAGGCTCATTGTTGTTATATCCCCTATATGACCGGCGGCTTCGTGGCCTTCGCAGATAACGCCCGCAGCGCCGTAGCGCTCGGCCCGCCGGGCCAGGTCCACCGAAGCCACCACGGGAAACACCCTTGAACCTCCGCTCATCAGGGCTTCCATGTGCTTGCCCGGGCTGCCGGCGCCGGTGGTGACAACCGGCGCCTCTTCCGAGCGCACAAGCTCCACCATATTACCTATATCTTCCCGATATAAAAGGAGATTTACCCCGAAAGGCTTATCGGTGATTTCCCTGATGGATTGAATCTGACTTCTAAGCTCATCAGGAGGCATGGTGCCGGAGCCTATTATACCGAGTCCGCCGGCTTCGGAAACGGCTGCGGCCAGGCGGTAATCGCCGGCCCAGGCCATGCCGCCCTGGAAGATGGGAAAGGTAATGCCCAGCGCTTCTGTTACCCTTGTCGGTATCAATCAAAGCCCCTTTTCACCGAATATGGCCATCCCATTTAATCCTTCCCGAGCATCAATGCCAAGGAATATGTCATTTTATTTCATCCTGCGCAATAAAAACACCGCCCCCAGGGGGAGCGGCATTTAAAAATCGAATAAAACCGGTTACTTGGGACGATAGGGCTTTTAACCCCGGCGGGTAATCAGGTGCCCTTTTCAACCACCTCGACCACCTGCTTGTCCTTGTACATTCCGCAATGAGGGCACGCCCGGTGTCTCTGCATGGTTTCTCCGCAATTGGGGCAATCCATCCAAGAGGGAGCTTTCAGAGCGTTGTGGCTGCGCCGTTTATCCCTGCGCGATTTGCTGACTCTTCTCTGTGGTAAACCCATTTGTTATCTCCTTTTTAACGTAAACGAGTATTAGAGGCCGTTGCAAAACAGGCTTCAGGGGGAGAGAAGGCTTTTTTTCTGTAGCTCCCCGGGAATGTCTTTTCCAGACAAGGGGTTTTAACCCCTTGAAATTCAAGGGGCTGAAGCCCCTTGTCCATTCGGGGTTCTTTTTCGGCACGATGAAGGTCAACACATCCCAAACGAAAAATCATAATTCTGCAACGGCCTCTATTATTACATTTTCAGTTTTTTCAAGGCGTCCCACCTCGGGTCCCATTCCTCTTCGCGGCAATTGCATTCCCCGAGGTTCAAATCCGCGCCGCAACGGCCACAAAGTCCGCTGCAATCGGGCCGGCACAGAAACTTGACGGGAAAATGCAAGGCCAGCTGGCCTCTTAAATGCTCGCCGATGTCAATCTCCTCGGGGGTCTCGTAGGTCCCGAAGCCTTCGTCTTCCGCGTCCTCGCCTCTCTGGCCGGGACGAGCCGGCGCCAGCACCACGTCCACCGGCGCTTTTACTTCCGAGTATAGCTCCGCCAGGCATCTTGCGCATTCGGCGATTACGGTGACCTTTATCTCACCCACAACGTGCACCTGCTCGCCGGTTCGGGTAACGTCCAGGTGGAAGATCACGGTGCTCGCAAGGCCCGGCCTGGCGTCTTCCTCCAGCATGTCGGTGAAGTTGGTCAGCCACGTCTCGGGCCGTATTTCATCTAAAACCAACCCCTCATCGGGGATATTTTCCAGTCTTACCTTCAACCGAACCACCTCCCCCGATAAATATCGTCCCTCCCACAATTCCAGAGCAGTTCAAAGAACAATGCCTTATGCCATAATAAAGCAGCCGGTGAAAAGTACCGGCTAACTGAATATTAGGCTATATACCATTGCGGCGTTTGTCAACTTTTGAGGAATTGCCCGCATCCGGCTCAACCGGTTCCACCCCACCATTGCAATCGGGGACACATGGCCTATTTTCAAAAATACCTCGCATCAAGGAGTTTTCCGATGAAAAGGTCCGAAATTAACGGGATTCAAAAGGGGGCGCTAAAGTTTTTCGAGCGACACAATTTCCATCTGCCGCCCTGGTCTAAATGGAGACCGGACGACTGGAAACGTGCGGGCGAGGCCGCCGCTGAAATTAAAAAGCGGATGCTGGGCTGGGACGTCACCGACTTCGGCAAGGGAGACTTCAGCTCCGAAGGGCTGGTGCTTTTTACGCTCCGCAACGGCCTGCTCGAAAGCTCGGGAGAGCCTTATTGCGAAAAAATAATGATATGCCGGCTCGGACAAAGGATGCCCGCTCACTTCCATTGGACCAAGACCGAGGACATCATCAACCGGGCGGGCGGAAAAATGGTGATGACCCTCCATAACTCCGATGAAAGCGAAAAACCTTCCCCTCACCCTATAAAAGTGCGAATCGACGGAATATACAGGGAAGTGTCGCCCGGTGAAGAAGTAATACTCCACCCCGGCGAAAGCATCACGCTCACCCCCGGCCTGTACCACAGCCTCCACGCCCGGGGCGAGGACATACTCATCGGCGAGGTAAGCAGCGTCAACGACGACAAAACCGACAATCGTTTTCGGGAGGAACTGCCCCGTTTTCCCGAAATCGAAGAGGACGAAGAGACACTCTACTGCCTTTGCAACGAGTATCCCTTTTTTAGACAAGGGGCTTCAGCCCCTTGATTCCAAGGGGTTAAAACCCCTTGTCTACCTATCACCAGTACCTATTTCAAATATTCGCGCCTGCATCGGCTCAATCAACCAGTGATGATTTGAGGTAAGTCATGATGTCCGGGTTGGTCCCGAACGTCACTCCAATTGACCGCGCGTCCCGGAAACGCTTTTCCACCGGATAATCGTGCATGTAGCCGTAGCCTCCGAAGCACTGTATCGCATCGGTGGTGGCCTGCATGGCTGCATCAGAAGCAAAGACCCGTGCCAGCAACGAGGCCCTGACGTCGAGCTTGCCGGTTATCCTGCCCGACTCGGAATCTATTATCTCGTCGTTGGCCTTCATCACCTCCCGGAGCCTGCTGCGAGCGGCGTCTATCCGGGCGCTGTTTGAAAGTATCATGTGAGCCACGGCGTCGTGATTTATGATGCAGGTCCCTCCCTGGTATCTTTCGTTGGCGTACTTGCGGGCGTCTTCCAGGGCCGCCGCCGCGCATCCCACCGCTACGCAGCCTAAAAGAGTGGAGGTCAGGGCGAGCGCCTTCATGGAATCCACCTCCCCGAGCCTTACCCCCTCCACACCGTCAAGCTTCAATTTCCCGGGGGTCGCCGCGCGAAGCCCCAGCGGATTGTGCATGGGGCTGACTTCCACCCCCTGGGAATCGGCGGGCACTATCCAGCAGGTTCGGCCTCCCCCTTCCTCTGCGGTTACCGCGTACCATCGGGCGTGTCCGGCCCCCAGCACGCCTGGGTCGTTTCCTTTCAAAGTACCCTCCGGCCCAACCGAGAAGGGAGTTTGAAACAACCCCGCCGATGCGACCATGAACCTATCAGGGTCGGCTTCGTAAGGCTCCTTTATAAACCGCTCCAGTGTGGAAAAATCCGCCGCCGAGTTGATTGCCGCGAGTATTCCGGCCAGGCTCGCCACCACCTGGGTGGCCATACCCGCGCACCCCCCGGCCAACTCTTCCAACACAAGCCCTGCGTCGAAGGTTTTGAGACCCGTTCCGCCCAACTCGGGCGGAGCCGGCATGTTCATAAACCCCAGCTCGTTGGCCCGGCGGAGCCAACCTTCGGGGAAAGGGGCGTTAAGCCCGTCGTATTGCCACGCCACCGGCGACAGCGTTTTCATGGCAAACAGCCGGGCCGTTTCCTTCATCACCGATTGGTCCTGGGTCAGCTTTTCCTCCATGATTACCCCCGCTTGAAGTCAGATTTGTTCGGCGGCAGACTTTCCAGGGGATTGGTAAGCAGAAACTTCAGTTGCGGCGCGTACCAGCCGAACAGAGGCTTGCTCAGTCCAAGGTCTTCAAGGTCGCGAGCCGCGTGATGTCGCCCGCCGATTTCAATTTCGCATCTTTTTCCGTATGAAGGTCTGAAGCCGTAAATTTTCCCCAGCGCCTCGCTGCGCAGCAACCTGTCCGAGCGGACGGAATACAGGTTGCCCCTCATTCCGTATACGCGGTTTCCTTCCGAGTGAGGCGCTTCCATTACTATAACGTTTTCTCCGTTTCCGGAAACATGGCACCTGCCGTGCCTTGGTATTTCTTCGATATTAACCGCTGCGGGTTCGGTAGTAAAGCCGTAGATTTCCCGGAAGGCCCCGGCCAGCTCCTCGTTTCCGATAAAACGGTGCAGCATGTAAAAAGACGGGGAAAAAGCGCTCGACAAGATGGAACGCAACCGCCCCTTTTTCAGTGGCGAGCCGATGGGCAAAATGACCGCAAACTCCCTGAAGGCGCCGAGGCTGGAGTCATGGTGATTGAGCGCCGCCAGGACAACGGGCGTCCGGTTTCGAGGCAGGCTCACCGGATTTATCAACGGCGAAGGCAGCATAGGAGCCAGGGTCGAACGGCGGGCCAGGCATACCACTCCGAAGGCCGAGGTGTTATGATGGAAAACAGGCAACAGCATCCCGGCGCCGATTTCACAGCGGTGAGGAACCAATTGCCTGATTTCGCGGAAATGAAGGTCATTCCCGGGCATTGAAACGATTATATTCCGCCGGAGTCGGCGTCATCCTCTTCGACCACCTCCGGCCACTTATCGGGTTTCATTATTATAAGTTTTTTCAGGGCCTTTCGTATTAACCCGTACATGTAGGAGGTTTTGACTTCGGGATTCCTGTACCAGTAATTGAAAGCTCCCATTGTCAACATGCATATCAGCATGGCTGCGTCTTCGGGTTTGCATTCGGTGTTGAAAACACCTTTACTCTGACCGTTGGCTACGAGCATGGTAAGAAACCGGATGTAAGAGTTCAAAGTCTGGCCCAGCGATTTAGTCGCTTCCTCACTTTCATGAAAAGTTTCTATCTGCAATAGAAGATAGGCTCGATTGAGTTCAGGCTCGGTGTTCAATTTTTTCTGAAAATGCTCGAGCAGGGTGCTCAATATGTCGGCTTCATCAACGTCTTCAGAGGAAACAATTTCGTCAATCATCTGCTGGACGCTACCCGAGACGAGTTTTTTCACCACCATGTCCAGGAGTCCGTCTTTTGTGCCGAAGTACCAGAAGATGGCGCTTTTGGCCACGTGCGCTTCTTCGGCAATATCCGCCACGCTGGCGCCGCGGTAACCTCTTTGACTGAACAGGCGGATTGCGGCGTCCAGTATTTTTTCCCGCGTTAAAGCCGATTTTTTGTTTCTCTGCGCCTCTTTATTTTCCGCCACCTGGATTACTTCCTTTTTAAGTAGCAATCTAGCTAATTTACCGAGGAGTTTCAACTCGAAGATGCAAAATGTCAAGTTTTTAACAACTTACTTTATCTGAACTAAGGATTTGTCTCCGCTCATTTTACGAACCGAAAACCCCTTTTAAACAGGCATCTTGGCAATTCGACTTTTCCATAATATCCTTTTTCTTATCCATGCTAATCGGGCACGGCCCGGGGGGCGGATGACACTGGAAATAAAGAAAACGGCAGTAAGTTTCGAGCCGGACGAGGTTATGGAGGTCGAGCGCATCGTACTGGATGCCGACGGGCGCGCCGCGCTGGAGTTTCTGAAAAAAAGCGTTTACGGGAAAATGGTGGCTTCCCAGAAAGCCAGGCTGCACAGCCACGACATCAACCCCGCAAAGCCCTCCGACCATATGAAAAATAAATAGTGAAGGCCTCTTATCGAAATACCGCCGTGTTGACAGCAACACATAAAGGCAATAGAATCGGCACGCTATGAAGGTATCGCTGATATTCCCGCCGGACTGGAACGACCTGTGTATGCCTTACGGCAGTACTCCCTCCATCAAGGCTTATCTCGAAGAGGGCGGAATCGAGGCATCACAATTCGACTTCAACATCGAGGCCTACGAGCGGATACTCGAACCGGACAAGCTCCGGCAACTCTGGAAGCAAACCGACTGGAAAAAGGATTACCCCGCTCCCACCCCCGGGTCGCCCGGGCGCAAAGAAGTGGGCAAAATGCTCGCCGGAAAAGTAGACACCATCGTCGACAACATATCCGAAGCAATCGGTGTATTCCGTAGCTCCGATAAGTTCTATGACCCGGAAAAATACAAGCATGCCCTGGGAGTTCTGGACGGGGCGATTCTGCTGGTGTCGGCATCGAGCTGGGCGCTGGAAGATTCACTCAAATCGCCCGAAGAGGCGATAAAGGCCGCTTCCGACCCTTCGGTCAACATATTCTACCCTTACATCGAAGAGCTGTTCAAAGAAAAGCTCGCTTCAAGGTACGACATGGCGGGCCTTAGCGTGGCGTGGCCGAGGCAAATGATACCGGCCATCGCACTGGCTTACCTGATAAAGAAAAAATATCCGGAAACGCACGTAAGCCTGGGCGGCGCCTACCCCAGCCTGATATTCGAAGCCATCGAAAACTCTCCCGAGTTGTTCGATTACTTCGATTCCGTTTCATTGAGCGAGGGGGAAGTCGCGTCGCTGGGATTGGCGAAAGCCGTCGGAGAGGGAGAAAGCGTAAGCGAAGTTCCGGGAATTTTGTACAGGCACGGCGGCGAAGTGCACAGAACCAGCCTGCCTGTAATGGAAGACGCCGACGAGCTTCCGACGCCGGATTTCGACGGCCTGGATTTGAATAAATATCTTTCCCCGGAGCCGGCGCTTCCGGTTTTCAGCTCGAGGGGATGTTTCTGGAGACGATGCAGCTACTGCCTGAGACCCGACCGGAAAACTTTCAGCCAGCGCAGTCCTCAGCAGGTGGTCAAGGATTTGACAGCGCTTCATCGCCGTTACAAGGCACGCGCTTTCCATTTTACCGACAACGCCATCCGCACCCGCAGGATGGCGGAAATAGCCGACCTGATTTCGGAGGCCGGGCTTGAAATAAGCTGGACCGCCCGCACCCGGTTTTCTCACGAAATGACCTGGGACTGGTGCGACCAGGTTGCCGCCGGAGGATGTGCCCGTATCATTTTCGGAGTAGAAAGCGCCTCCAAGCGCATTCTCGACATGATGGACAAGGGTTTTCGCACCGAGGACGTGCCGGAAGCCCTCCAGGGATTATCCAAGGCGGGGATAGATTCCACCCTCTACTTCATAGTGGGCTTTCCCACCGAAAAGGAAGACGAAGCCCGAAAAACACTTCAGTTCGCCGAGCGGTTAACCGAAAGCCTCACCCCCTACGCCCAATATTACGTAACCCTTTTCGCCGTCCCCATCGGCAGCATAATTCACCAAAAACCGGATAGTTACGGAATTACTAAGCTGGCGGAGCCTGCCGCGAACGATTTGAGAAACCCCTACCTTTACGAGTTCGAAACCGAAGAGGGAATGAGCCGCAAAGAAGCGGTAAAAATATATGGCGAGTTTCTCAGAAAGTTCGATGAGCTTACAAAACATCCTTACCGCATGCCCCACGACATGCTGATGAGGATGTCGGACAGCGCGGAGGCGGCGGTTTCCGAACCCCGGGCGCGGGTTTTGAAACTGGAGCATATTCCCAAGTTGGCAGATGATTTAAGGGCGGAAAAGGGGTATTTGTTGAAGGGAAACAAAAAGTTCCGCATTAACGAGCAGATGCGCAAGCTCATGGAACTTTTGGACTCCAAAAGAACGGTCAAACAAGTGCTGCACGGGTTGACCAGGCAGGAAGATATCTCCATGCCCGCCGCCTACATCTACGCACAGCAGCTATTCGACGAGGGCATAATCGAGGTAAGAGCTTCCGAGGAACAAAAGGGCAAGCGGTAAAACCCTGCACCCACCCGATAACCCGAAAGAAAGTTCAAACCCCGAACCGGAGTTCCAAATGATGAGTTTCCCGGAAAAATTCCTTTCAAAGGAACTTCCGGGCTGTCTTCAGTTTCGATAAACCGGAGAGATGAAGTTGCCGGGTGTTTGGTAATTTAGAAGGGGAAACTCGGTAGCACTATTTTTAGATATATGACATCCTGTGGGCGAGATTAAATATTTTTTCTTGAAATGTAACTAAATTAATGCTAATCTTTATTAAATTTAAGTATAATATCGCTTAAAAGAAGGGCCGGAGCGCCCGGAAGGTAATTCCATGATTCTGGAGAGGCTTTACGAGTGGTGGCTGCTTTTCGAAAAGGGCGGCCCCTTGATGTACCTGATATTCCTGTGCTCGGTAACCGCGCTTGCCATAATATTCGAGCGGCTCTGGATGTTGCGCTCATCGAAGGTTATACCCGACGAGCTTGTCAAACGCGCCGAATCACTGCTTTCAAGCGGGAAATATAGCGAAGCCCGCGCTCTTCTCTCCTCAAGCAACACCTCCATAGCCCGCGTGCTGCTGGAGGGAATGGAGAGAGCGGATAAAGGCCGGGAAGCCGTGCGGGAAGCCATGGAAGACGCCGGGCGGATAGAGGCCACCCAACTCAACCAGTTCGTCAACATGCTGGGGGGCATCGCCGGATTATCCCCCCTGCTGGGCCTTCTGGGAACGGTTATAGGCATGATACAGGCATTTAACAACATAGTGGAGCATGGAGTGGGCAATCCCGGGGACGTGGCGGGGGGCATTTCCGTGGCGCTTATTACCACTGCCGCAGGCCTCACGGTCGCCATCCCCGCTTTCATCGCCAACCGTTACTTCGCGGGAAGAGTGGAGAGTCTTCTTGCCAGGATGGAAGAGGTCGGCGTTCGCTTCATGGAGATTATCACCGGCTCCCCTGAAAAAACCGACCGGGAGGAGGACGGTTGAGGTTCTCGAGGCAAAAACCGCAACAGGAGTTCCGGATAGACCTGACGTCCCTGATTGACGTGGTGTTTCTTCTCATCATTTTCTTCATGGTCACCACAACCTTCCAGGCCCGCTCAGGCATTTCGGTAAAGCTCCCGGAAGCCGATTCCGAAATGCCCGCCGAGGAGTTCAAGCGGGTGGTCATCAGCTTGCGGGAAGACGGAAACACCTACTACCAGGACGCGCAGATAAGCGAAGAAGGGTTGACCCGCCGACTGGCGGCCGCCGCTGCTTCTGACACTAAAACCCTGGTCATAATCAGGGCGGATAAGCACGTGGCTCACGGTCGGGTGGTATCCGTGATGGACGCCGCCCGAAGCGCCGGACTTAACCGACTGGCCATAGCCACCGTCAAAAGACCGCCGAGATGAGGTGAAATAACATGCCGCCGAGCCGTTCCAAATCGTCCCGGTTGGAAAAAATTCTGTTAACCACCCTGGTTATAATTGCCTTTGGCATCGCCGGAGCGGCGGTTGTCGGAAAACACGGACTGTTGACTTACATCAACATGCAGAACAGATACGAGCAAATGCAGGAAGAATGCGAGCGACTGCGGGAGGAAAACGAGCGACTCCGGCAGGAAATACAAGCTTTACGAAAAGACCCCGAGGCCATCGAGGAGGTTGCCCGAAAAGAACTTGGCATGATAAAGCCGGGCGAGGTATTATATAAGTTCAAACCGGAGGATTCGGGCGTCGAGGTGAGATAGCCTTGAGGGACAGCGAAAGCTCCAGTATAAACCCGGCTACCATATTAACGGCGGTGGGCCTGATTGCGTCCGCCGCTGTTATTGTGTTTGTCACCAGGGGAGATTATCTCGGGCCGGCGACCCCTGAGTTGGCGTCCATAATTGCCGCCGGGATACTCGTTTTGTATACGGTAATTACTACCGCCTTTTTTTTCGCCGGTTCCGGCTCTCCATTCCAGTTGTCCATATCCCTGGCTATAAGTTGGGTGGTCATAGGCCGTGTGGCCATCGATTTTACCGGCGGAATCGCCAGCCCGCTTTACCCGGCGGCTTACGTACTGGCCGGGGTCGCGGGGGCCTACGCGCCGGCGAGCCTCACGATTCTCGGAATATTCATCTTCGCAGGAATGGAAGGCTCTCAGGCATGGCTGACCGGCCAATGGAACCAATCCGTATGGAAACTTACCTCCCACACCGCCGGATTGCTGGCGGCGGCGGGCGTCGTGGGCAGCTTTTTCCGCTCGGAAAGGAAGAAGACATCCGAGTTCGAGGAGGAGCTGGCCGTATACAGGCGAGGCCATGCGGCGTTCAGCGAAAGCGCCGACGAGTTCCGCAGCATCAGGGAGGAAGGGCGCCGGGCACAGCTTCGGGAAAGCGTGTTAAAACTCCAGGACGCCTTGCATCACATCATGAACGATTTGTACGACATCCTGAAGCCCCATACCATAATTCTTTTCACCCGTGACCCCAAAACCAGAAAGATGTGTTTCCGCGACGCCATCAGCGCCACGGAAAACATTAACCGCTCAGCCACCGTCGGCGAGGGCGAGGGCCTGCTGGGGTGGATGTGGAGGGAGCTGGAATCGCTCAGGCTCACTTCCTACCACCACCCCCCGGAGAACCTTGTCTACTACAATAACGAGGAGCGGGTGCAGAGTCTGCTGGCCGTACCGGTCATCAGGAACAGCACCGGCGAAGCCGAAGGGCTCCTGGTGGCGGACAGCCTCCAGGAAGGTTACTTCACCCCGGAGGACGAGAGGCTGATATGGCTATCGGCACGGCAGGTGATGCAGGAGCTGGAGACCGCCGAGCAGAGGCGCCGGGAAGTCAACGAGGCCCGCATAAGCCATGCTTTATATAAAGTGAGCGACGCGCTCAACTCCTCAATAGACCTCGACGAGGTATTGGACGCCACCATGGCGTGTGTAACCAGGATTGCCGACGCCGACTTGGTGGCTCTCTCGCTTTATGACAGGCATCAGTCGAACAGTTACGTGGCCAGGGCCACCGGCGGCCTTGCGGACAGCTTCAAGGGAAAGAGATTCAACCCCGACGAAAGCCTGGTGGGATGGGTTACCACCCCCGAACAATACCTGTATTATCCGGACTTCAAGAGCCGGAAGGTGCAGAAACCGGTCTTCGGTAAGAACTTCCCCTCCATCAAGAAGAACATAGGCACCTTCTTCTGCTATCCCCTGGTTTCGGGCAGTGATTTCCTCGGCTCGATTACAGTCATTTTCCGGGAGGAAGGGGCAATCAACGACTACGAAAGAAACGCCCTCAACACCACCGCCCGAATGGCGGCCACCAGCATAGCCAACGCCAACCTTCACCGCAGGGTGGAACAACTGGCCACCACGGACGGCCTCACGGGGCTTCACAATCACCGGTACTTCCAGGAGCGGCTGTCCGAGCGAATCGAAGAAGCCCGCCGCCATCCCACTCATCATACCCTGCTGCTTCTGGACATAGACCACTTCAAGCAGGTAAACGACAAGTACGGCCACCCGGTCGGGGACGAGGTGCTCAGGTCTCTGGCCGGGCTGTTTAAATCGAGCATACGCAACGTGGACCTGGCCGCCAGGTACGGCGGGGAGGAGTTTGTACTGCTTCTTGCCAATACCCGCCGGGAGGGGGCGATTAAACTGGCCAACAGGATAAGAAAAGCGGCTTCCAGGCTGAAATTCGAGACCGAGAATAAGACATTCAAGGTTACCATAAGCATGGGCATAACCACCTTTCCCGAAGACGCCAAGGGCAAATCCTCCCTGATAGAAAGGGCCGACCAGGCGCTTTATTACGCAAAGGAAAACGGCCGCAACCAGGTAGTGCTTTACCACGATATAAGGGACGAAGCAGAATCGGATTCAAACCTGCCGGCGGAACGCTACTAAGAGACCACTGAATACATCCTTTAATTCATCAAGCTGAAAACACCAGCTATATCAGATAGTTACATAAAATAACCGCCCTGAAATAATACTGCAAGAATGCAAACACGTTGCTGATTATATGTTTGTGGCGTAAGCGCCTCAGCTTCGGATAATACTATTGAAAAATTGCAACAGTTTTCTAAGAAAATCGTAAAATATCCCCCGGAACCCCGAGCACTTTCAGAATATCGAAATACACTGAATTTTGCGGGATTGAAGTCGAGAAATCGTTTTCAATCCCGCTTTTTTAGCTTGTAACTTACTGATATTATTAAACAATCCGGGAATGTAAGGTATTTTTCATCCATTAGAACGTATATACCGACAAAATTTCAAGAAAATCGCCCGACAGCTGGAGCCACCCGGCACGGCACTTGCTAACCAAATTCCCAAGGATTTTTGTGATAACACAAACCCGTTTGGGTGCGTTTTTTAAAAGAGAGGTATGTGAACTTGTACAGACAACGAACCGTCAAGAACGCTGTAAGCTGCACGGGGATAGGGTTACACAACGGCAGGCTGGTGAAATTGACCATCAAGCCGGCCCCCTTTGACCACGGCATAGTATTCGAGCGCGTCGACCTTCCGGGCAGACCCCGTCTCAAGGCCGATTTCAACCTCATAGACGACGCCGACCATGCGACAAGCCTGGGTTCCAACGGTACCCGGGTGGGCACCGTCGAGCATTTGCTTTCGGCGTTTTATGGCATGGGAATAGACAACGCTTTGGTGGAAATCAACGACGACGAAGTGCCAATCATGGACGGCAGCAGCGCGCCTTTCATATTCCTGTTGAAAAACGCCGGAATACGGGTATTGCCCCGGAGCAAGAAATTTTACGTGGTGACCGAGAAATTCTCCGTCAGCGACGGCGACAGGCGTATCGAAGTAAGGCCGGCCTCCAAAATGAAAATGTCCTTCACCATCGATTTCGCTCACCCCCTTATCGAGACGCAGAACTATCGGTTTGATTTCAGCGCGAGGGATTTCGAGCGGGAGATAAGCAGGGCCCGCACATTCGGATTTCTTCACGAAGTGGAATATCTCAAAAAGCGCGGACTGGCCCGGGGAGGCAGCCTGAATAATGCAGTCGTGATAGGCCGTTTCAGGGTGCTGAACGACGACGGACTGCGTTTCCCGGACGAATTTGTGCGGCACAAGATACTCGACCAGTTGGGGGACATCTCTCTGCTGGGCGGACCGTTGCTGGCCGATATAAAGTCCCACAAAAGCGGACATGCTCTCAACCACGCGATGGTGGGCAAGCTTGCCGAAAACCCGGAATTGGTAAAAGTGGTAAGATACGACGAGGATTCCGAAGCCGCCAGGCTCCACGAAGCGCTGCCCGCGTGGAACCTGCCGGAATGGGCAGCCACCTGAATCGAATACGCTATATATGGCACATCAATAAAAGGCGCGGACCTTGATAAGCCGCGCTTTCTTCATCTCCGGCGGCACTTCCCGATGGGCGTTTAAAAATCGGGGTACTCTTCCACCTTCAGCGGGGTGAAAGACGCCGGCTTAATATTTTCACTTTCTATAAGACACTTCATGTCTAATTGACTCTTCACTATACGCTTTTGATGCAACCACGGCCAGTACTCCAACACGTACTTGTAATGAGTTTCCGGTATAACCGAAGGGTCTATCTTGTCCGGTCGGGCCACATGACCTTTGCCCTCGACCGCTTCGTAAAAACCGGCGTTTTTTGCGGCTGTTTTCAGGTACCTTATTACGTACTCCGGTTTATCGGCGCCGTAACACTGGTCAGTCATTCTTTTTATGGCCAAAGCCGACGCATCCAGAATTTTATCTTCTATCCACAGGTACTCATCGGCCGTCATATTGTACTCCAGTAACTTTTCCCTGCGCACTTTGTTCAGAATGGCCATCTCTTTCTTGGCTATAAACAATGCGCCGCCGAGTTTTGGAAATTTTTTAGGCCGCTTTTTATGCAGATGATTTCTAATATCGCTCACATAATCGTGTATTTTTACATATGTACTCATACGTTCCCGGGGGATTAAGCCGTCGGAGGGCGGTTCGAACTTGGCTAATTTGGCTAAACCCTTTTTCAGATTTTCGGCCTTTGATTCCCATTCACCAAGCTTTTCCTGAGCGCTTTTTACCCTTTCTTCTTTCTTTTTCTGGGCGGGTCCCGGACGTTCGATTGCTTTCATAACCCCATAGCCCACAAAAGCAAGCACCGCAAGGATAACTATACCGGGAACTACGCTTTTTTTTGTAATTCTGGCCATTTGCGCAATCCTTTCAGACTTTTGTGCGATTATTTTAACCTGTTGGTAATTGGATTTCAAAGTGAGAATTTAGTTCACTTTTTGCCGTTGACTGCTATAATAAGGCGTGATAGCCTTCCGCTTTAGAGACGAGAAAAATATACATGCTCGGCGCCACTCATACCCGCGTACTCATGGAGGTGACAAGGCTCAGCGGGTTACCTTCCGAAAAACTCAGAAGTCCCGGTGGACTGGTGATGGCTTTCGGAAACCTCCTCCCCGACAGCCTTCCGCTGGTGGGAATATCACCGGAAACCACTCACGACATGGAGCGGGCGGAGATGGTGATGGAAGCCGCCCCGGCGCTGGGGACAGGAATAGCCATACACATATACACCGATAACCTGACTCATTGCAACAACCTCGAAAATGACGGAAATTACGGGGCCAGCGTGGCGTTAAAGCTGGGCCTGGAGCTTATGAACAAAACATCGGACAGGTTCCGGAACTTATTGGACAGCTTTGCGGGGCCGAGCATCGCTTACATGCTTCACACGGTAATCGAATTCGCAGCGGATGTAATCACGGCGCGGGGAGAAGTGGTGGAATTGATAGAAAACTCGTGGAAGTTCGCCAGGAAAAATCACGGCGACATGATAAACTCTTTAGCGATAATATACTCCGCCGATGCTGAAAAGTTGACCGAAGGCATGAAAAAATTCCCGCCCGAAGACAGACCCGAGCCGGAGGCGATTTATTCCCGTCCGGCCAGGGCCGACCTGTTTTTGAGGAAATTCGACCCGAATAATTATCGGGACGAAAAACATAGAAAACACGCTCACTTGCGTATCCTGGAAATGCTGGAGGCGGCGGAAAGCATGCTGCACGGAACCCTGGACGAGGTGGTGGAAGATTTCGCACGCAGAATTGTAACCGAAAAGCCGGCCGTAGCCCGGGAACTCGGCGATATAATCGATTCCGCTCAAAATTGATATATCCTTAAAGGAGGAGAGTTTTTATGAACGTCCTGTTCGCGTCCAGCGAAGTGGTGCCCTTTTCCAAAACCGGCGGACTCGCCGACGTCGCGGGCGCTCTGCCCGGAGCCGTGGCAGCCCGGGGCCATAACGTCATGGTCGTAACCCCTCGCTATTCCAGGCTGAGAGCACAAGTCAAAGAAACCGGAGAAACAGTCGAGGTATCCATAGGCGACAAAACTGAATCAGCCTCACTGGCACAAGCCACCCTGCCGGGAGGAACCGACGGAGTGGATGTGCCCGCCATTTTTACAGGAAATGATGACTATTTTAACCGGGAGGAACTTTACAGCACCCCCGACGGCGATTACGAGGACAACGACATACGATTCGCATTTTTCGCAAAAGCCTTGCTCGAAGCGGCGCGAGCGAAAAAATTCAGGCCGGATGTCATTCACTTGAACGACTGGCAGAGCTCCCTTGTTCCGGTGTATCTGAAAACGGACATGGCTCAGGACCCGTTCTTCTCCAATGCCCGAATCCTGCTTACAATACACAACCTCGGCTACCAGGGCCTCTTTCCCGAGGAGACCGTGGAAAGAACGGGGCTGCCGCAGTATCTGTTCGACCCCGAATACATGGAGTTTTACGGCAAAATAAATTTCCTGAAGGGCGGGATTGTCCTCTCCGACGCCATAAACACCGTCAGCCGTCGTTACTCGTGGGAGATACAAACTCCCGAGTACGGCGCAGGGCTGGACGGCATACTCCGCAAGCGTTCCGAAAGACTCTTCGGCATACTCAACGGCGTGGACTACACCGCGTGGAACCCGGAAACCGACAAGCTCATCGCCGCCAATTATTCGCCCGGGAAACCTTCCGGAAAGAAAAGGTGCAAGAAGGACCTGTTGAAGGAATTCGGGCTTCCCCACGTCCCCGGGAAACCGGTTATCGGAATGGTAAGCCGCCTGGCGGGACAGAAGGGATTTGACCTGGTCAAGGAAGCCATACCGGATATGATGATAAGGGACCTTCAACTGGTAATCCTGGGCACCGGCGAGCGCGAGTACCATGACTATTTCAACTCTATAACCGACCAATATCCCGACCGGTTGGGCGTCAAGCTTACTTACGACAATGCCATAGCTCATAAAATCGAGGCCGGCAGTGACATGTTCCTCATGCCCAGCAAGTACGAGCCCTGCGGGCTGAACCAGATGTACTCGCTCAAGTACGGAACCGTCCCCGTCGTTCGCGGCACCGGCGGACTGGACGATACCGTGACCGAATGGGACGGTGGCTCCCAGGGAAACGGTTTCAAGTTCTACGATTACAACTCCCGCGCCATGCTCGATTGCCTGGACAGGGCATTGAAAGTTTATCGCGATAAAGAGGCGTGGAAAACAATAGTGGCCAACGGCATGGGTGAAGACCACTCGTGGACGGCAAGCGCCGCCGAATATGTAAAATTGTACCGGAACATGCTCGAGTGGTAGTCTGTATTGTCGATATTTATTATAATTGACGTAAGTGCCCGATTGGGCTATCTTTTTAACTATGGGAGAGATGCACAAAATACGGGCGAGCGGCCAGGCCGCCGAGCAATCGGGAGAAATACGCGCCACCCCCCGTGAAACCCGCATGACTGCATTGAGGGGTCACCAGCGGTTGCCGGCGACTACCGGTATTATCCTGCTTTACTCCCTCCTTTACGACCCCGAAACCCGCGTAAGGGCCATCGCACAGGAGCAATTATCCGAGATTACCGTCGAGCAGATAAGCACCTTCATCCGCCAGTCGGGCCACCCAAAGGTGCTTGACCTGATAGCTCGCAACCTGGAAAAGGGGTCCGCCACCCTGGAAGCCATAGCTTCCGCGCCAAACTTGTCAAAACGCACCAGGGAATACCTGCAATCCATGGGAGTAATCATCCCCGAGGAAACTTTCGCTCCCCCTGCCGCTACTGAATCCGTTTCCGAAAAAACAGATGAGACGGACAGCCGCGAATGGACCCCGTCATCGCCCGATATCGACCTTCCTGAGGGCGTGGAGTTTTCCATGCCCACCGATGAAGAGCAGGCCCCGGGAAGCGGTCCTCAGCCCGGCTACGGGCCGGAAGAAAAACCCCGGCCCCCGGAGACCGCCCCGGAAGACGAAGCGCCCCGGGAGATGGAAGCCCCCTTACAAAAAGAGCAACAAGCCGAGGAAACACCGACACCTTGGACACAGGAAGTCGAAGAAAAAAACGCACAGGTCGAAAAAACACCCGAACCCACACCAAAAACGGCTGACCGAAAACTGTTCTCGGTGCACTCGGAAGAAAGCAAAAAAGCGGCCGCTCAAACGCCGGCGCCTCCCCAAGCCTCAAGGAAAACCCCGGCAGTCGCCTCTTCGGCGAAAGGACAACAGACAAAAGTCGCTTCGGGTAAAACCGCTAAAAAATCCAGTCTCAAGCGCGATATAGCGCTGGCCGTAATTATCGGAACACTTTTGGGTATAATTCTGGCCGCGGCGTTCGTTATAGTCGAACGCTTTTTCCCGGACTGGCCTCAACGATTGAAAAACATAACGGAAATAATTCGCACCGAGAGCGTAACCGGCTGCGGCATGAGCTGCTACGCTTTAACCCGATTTTCGACCCGTCTCAACCGCGCTAAACCCTGCCGGAAAAATATAAACGAGGAAATGTGAGCGACATGGCCGAGGAAACCGTCCAAATACATGTTTTCTCCCGCGATTTCGACGAATTTTTCGTCAGGTTCGCGGAACAGATAGGAAAGGGAGAGGTCTTCGTCCAGGCCGAGGAATTGCTCGAAGTCGGCACTCCGGTAACTCTGGTTTTCTCCATCGTCTATGAAGACCTGGTGTTTTTCAGCGCCGCCGGCGCCATCAGTCATGTTGAAAAGAGCAAACAAACGGATTCCGGTAACGAAGTTCCGGGCGGCATGCTTATTAAACTGGATGAAATTGACGACAGAATCCGAACTTTCATTATCGAGCTTGTAAAGCGTCAGCTCCGCAGCGAGCTCAGCAGAATGTTCACCACTTGAGCCCCGGCTTATTCCACAATCCCGACCGTTTTCAACTCCTTTATCATCAACGCCCTTACCGACAGCGGATATATCTTCCACTTTTCCTTCGGTATGTCGCGGGTCATGGCGATGAAATCCATCGTGGCCACCCGGTAGGCGGCTGAAGCGCCGGGCGCAAAAACGCGGTCAAAAATGAGCTCGCGGCCGCTCATCCACCCCTTCAGCTTTTTACCACTCATAGGGATAACCACTACCCTGTTATCAAAGGGCATGGCCCGATATACATCCCGGTAAGTAACCGGCCCCTCTTCGAATCCGCTCCTTATGCCTCCCGTGTTCACCACTGCCGCATCGGCGCCGGTGTATTGCTTCATAATTCCGGCCAGCCACGGCGCCAGGTCACCTTCGGCTTCCATCTTTCTTCCCACTCTCGTCAATTTCTCGTCCGGGTTCAACGGCAAATCATTTTCCGCTGCCTCCACCGCCCGGGCCATTTCTTCATCATGCGAGGTATTCGGCCCGACGGGAATCGTTCTTCCGGCAACCCTGATTATTTCCTCGGTATCAGGGTTCACTTTGACTCGTACAATGCCCAGGAATTTTCCGTTTTCGCCGGCATGGGATATCCACGTGCCGCCCACTTTTTCAGGCCGGTCGGTTGCGTGCCACGAATGCCCGCCGATAATTACATCTATACCCTTCACCCTGCGAGCTAACTTGCGGTCGTCCTTCATCCCGACATGTGTCAGGGCGACGACAAGGTGCGCCTTTTTATCGACCTCGGGAACTATCTTCCTGAAGGATTTGTCCGGCTTCTCGAAGTTTACGCCTTTGGTGTTTTCCGGGAAAGTAAGCCACGGCGTGGCCGGGTGAGCAGCGCCGATTATCCCGACTTTCACTTTACCCGCCTCGATTATCACGTAAGGCGCGTCGGCCAGTTTGACGTTTTTCGCATTTTTTTTGAAAGGTGAAATGTTGGCCGCTACGAAGGGAAACCGGGCAATTTTCATGTACTTTTTGTACTGCTCGGGGCCGTAATCGAATTCGTGATTGCCCGGCGCGAAGGCGTCTATCCCCATGCCGTTGGCCAGATCGAAAACGCCCTCCCCTTTCGTGTGAGTGGAAAGCGGGGAGCCTGTTATCAGGTCACCCGCCACCAGCAGCAACGCTCCGGGACGCCTCGACTGAACTTTCCGCCACGCTCCCGCCAGCTTGATGATTCCGCCCCTTCCTTCGTTATCCGCTCTGACTCGCCCGCCGAGGTCGTTGAAATGAGCTATTACCACCTCGGCGCCTTCGTTTCCGGAAAGCGCCCGGAAAAGCGCCAAACAAATTACACCAAAAACCAGTAAAAACCCGACGGCTTTTCTGCCCCTGGCGGATATGGAACATTGCCTGCTTTCGCTCATTATTCCTCTTCTACAATATAAAGGTACTCAAAAAAGAGGTCATATTACAACACCGGCAAAGCAAAAATAACCTTCATCAAAAGCGGCTCATATTGTGTTTTGGAGACCCTTGTTGTAAAATATTAAAACTTTTCAGTATATTATAAAAAACCGACTTCAATGAACTGCGCCGCTATTGGCTGTAAAGTACGCTAAAAGAAAGGGGCTCTGTTTCCCTACCATTAAATCAAGGAGGTAAACCGTCAAAATGGATGTAAACGTTGTCATCGGCGTCTCGCTTGCCTTGTTGGGAGCCGTCTTCCTGAATATCGGCAAGGGCGTGGAAAAGATGAAGGTCCAGGTCTTCACCAAAGGCTGGGACATGTTCAAACAGCCTCACATAAAGGACCTGGGAATATGGAGCACCGGCATACTGCTTACTCTCTCGTTCGGAGTCTTGCAGTGGCTTGCCATGAGGTTCGTAAACAACCCCTCCCTGGTTACCGCCATGAGCGGCTTCGGGCTGGTCGCCCTGGTGTTGTTCGCAGTCAAGATAATAGGGGAGCATATAAACGTCCGCGAGATAATCAGTATCGCAATAATAATGATTGCAACCTTCTTTATGAGTTATTACCAGGCCCCCACCAAGGAGATGCACGATTATAACCTGACGGCTCTCCTCATCGGAACCCTGGTTCCCATAAGTTTCTTCGGTCTGCTTTCGGTCTATGCCCTTTTCACAAAAAAACTTCACGGCTTCGCATGGGGCGCATTCTCAGGCTCCTGCAACGCCATCCCGTCCCTGCTCCTGAAAGTAAGCTGGGTGGTGGTCGGCACCGAGGTCAGCGTATTCGAGCAACTGAAACATCCTTACATATACCTGGCGTTGCTCGTGGGCATAATCGCAACCGCCACCTCACAGGTGGGCTTCTGGCGAGACAGGGCGATTATCGTGGTACCCACGTTCATATCTTTCAACATGATTGTGCCGGCGGTAGTGGAATATTTCGTCTTCGGAGTATCTCTCTACACCATACAGTTCATCGCAATGGGCGGGATAATTGTCGGGGTTATACTGCTGAGCCTGTCCACTCCCGAGGCCGTGCTTGCCGTGGACCTCGAGGAAGCGGCAGAGGAGACCGAATCAACCGGCTGATTGATTGTCGCGGTTGCCGAACGAAAAACCGGTTCATCGAAAATTCATCCGTTGGATTAAGGAGGGGATGAAATGGCAAAAGTATACTACGACAAGGACGCCGATTTAAAAGCCCTCAAGAATAAAACCGTCGCCATTATCGGCTACGGTACTCAGGGCCGCGCCCAGGCTCTGAACCTTCACGATTCCGGACTCAAAGTGATTGTCGGCCAGCGAAAAGGGCCCAGCTTCAACCGGGCCCGCTCGGACGGACTGGAGGTCATGTCCGTCGAGGATGCGGCAAAAAAGGCCGATTTCGTGCAGGTGCTGGTGCCGGACGAGTTGATGCCGGACATCTATTACGAATCCGTCGCGCCACACATGAAGAAGGGTAAAACACTGGGCTTCAGTCACGGATTTAACGTCCATTTCAGCCAGATAGACCCGCCTTCCAACGTGGACGTGGTGATGATAGCCCCCAAAGGGCCGGGTAACCTGGTCAGGGTGCAATACGAAGAAGGCAGGGGCGTGCCGGCGCTTATCGCCGTCGAGCGGGATGCCTCGCGCTCGGCGAAAAAAAAGGCCCTCGCTTACGCCAAGGGTATCGGCGCCACCCGCGCCGGGGTGTTCGAAACCACTTTCCGCGAAGAGACCGAATCCGACCTTTTCGGCGAACAGGCGGTGTTGTGCGGCGGAGTAACCCGCCTGATGCAAACCGGGTTTCAAATACTGGTGGATGCCGGTTATTCCCCGGAAATCGCATATTTCGAGTGCATTCACGAAATGAAGTTAATCGTTGACCTCGTCGTGGAGCAGGGTTTTGCGGGAATGAGGGCCGCCATCAGCAACACGGCCGAGTTTGGAGACCTGACAAAAGGCGACAGAGTCGTAGATGAGTTCGTGCGGGAAAACATGGAGGAGCTGTTGAGCGAAATTCAGAGCGGACAATTCGCCCGCGAGTGGATACTGGAAAATAAAGCCGGGCGACCCATGTTCAGAACGCTGAGACAAAAATCGGCGGAGCATCTTGCCGAAAAAACCGGCGAAAAACTGCGCTCAATGATGCCCTGGCTGAAAAAAACAAAATCCAGAAAGAAATAGAATCCGGACTCAATCGGAGCTCGCAACCTCCAGGTAGGCGCGGAACAGCTTCCTGGCTTCGGAGCCGGCTTGTTCATCCACCAGCCGGGACATGTATTCCAGGAGTTGAAGAGAGGTATAAATATCCAGCTCTCTCAGAAATTCCAACAGTTCCCGTTCACCCTGTTCCAACAGTTCCAGCCTGCGAAAGCCTTCTCCGTGAGCCGATTCCGCTCCCATGCTCCTGATAGCCCGGCTCGCACAAGCTCTCAGCCACAGTTCATCGAAGTTAGTTTTCAGAACCCACGCCAACTGGCGGCAACGGGGTTTTCCCGGGGGCGGGCATTTCCCCGTTTCCAGTTGGTGGATGTAAGCTCCGCTAACCTGGATGGAATCGGCAAGCTCCTGCTGGGTCATTCTCATACCCTTGCGCAATGATTTTACATGGTTGCCGAAAGAGGACTTCATAGCTTCTTAAGTAATTTACTTCAAAATGCGCCCGAATGCCACTGCCGATAAACGAAGGCAAAGGAACCGGGGACGTAAGGGATTGTCATAACAAACAGTCCCCAAGTGGGCGAAAAAGCGATGGTTTGGAAAGGGTCTGCGACATAAATGTGGGGCAAACGGAACGGCGACGTCCTTCTCAGGCCGCACGGCTCGCCGGCAAGGGAAATGCCGCCGGGCCGGACGGCTCGTATGAGACGGCGGCGTTCCGAACCATACAACCGGTGGAAGTCCTAAAAACTCACTTTCATGTCGCAGGCCCGTTTGGAAATCGGCGGTTGACATCGTCAACCCCCGAATTACCATCATCACACTAAGCCTTGAGGGTTCTTCAGGGACTGAAAAAGCGTTCAAAAACCCGGGCGAGTGAGAAAATACCATTTAGTTCAATGAAAACGGCGCCTTACATAGACAAATACATCTGGGTGCTCAACGTTATACTGCTGGTATTCCTGGGTTGGGCGGCGGCGAAAACCACTGCAACCGCCGTACGGTCATATCATTCTCAACCAGACACGGTAAGAGCATGGGTCCCCCCTCAACTCGAAGAAGCAACCGGGGAGAAAGGCTTTCCCAAGTCCGTTGAGTTGATAGAGGAACGAAACATTTTTAACGCCAAGCTCAAGGAAGAAAGCCCGGAGGAAAAAGGGAAAGCCCAGCAAACCGTTCAGCAAGGCCCGTTGAACCTTGAGCTTACGGGAGTAGCCATCGGGCCGGGATGGGCCTTTGCCACCATACACAACAAAAAAAAGCGGAAAAACTACGTGGTAACCCTTGGTGAGGAAATTGAACCGGGCGTGGTGGTAGCCTCCATCGAGCACGACAGGGTGCTCTTCGAACGCTCGGACGGCAGCCTGGAGGAAATCTTCCTCATGTTCAACGAAAAACCCACCGTAACTCAGAGAACTCAATCCCGGAGACCCAAACGTTACGCCGACAGAGCTCCCACAAACGAAAACGGCGCCGATTACGGAAAAATGGTGAAAGCCATATCCGATACCGAATACGTTATAGACCGCGAAGGTTTCCAATCGGCCATGAGCAACATCAATGAAATAGTCACCCAGGCCAGGATGGTTCCCAACTTTACTCCCGACAGGCAAGTAGACGGCTTCAGGATATTCCGCGTGAAGCCCAGAAGCGTATTTCGTGAGTTGGGGCTGCGCAACGGCGATGTGATTCAGGAGGTCAACGGAATAGAACTGGACGACCCCACCAAGGGGCTGGAGTTGTTCCAGACCTTGAAAGACCAAAGCAATTTCACCATCAACCTAAAGCGCGGAAACCAGAAAATGAGCTTTACTTACACGGTAAAGTGATTCATCATATTGTATTTTCAAACCTCGTATGGAGGGTGGAAGCTGGTGGTAAAATATTTTCTTAAAATTCAACCGGTTCTGTTTTGTGTTGCGCTGATTTTCTTCGCGCCACTCACCGGAGCCCAGGAAACCGAAGAAGAAAATCCGGCCACTGCCGAAGAGGAGATAGCGGAGTCGGGCTTCGAAGAAACCGAAGCCGGTAAGCCGGAAACGGGTGGCGAAGAAGATGTAACACTGAACTTCGTCGACATGGAACTCAGCGAAGTAATAACCAACATCTCGAAAATTACCGGCAAAAATTTCATTTGGGACAAAAAGGTAAGGGGAAAAGTAACCATCATCTCCCCCGAAGGCATCCCCGTCGAGGAGGCGTGGGAAGTTTTCCAGGCGGTTATGAGGTTTAACGGATATCAACTCGTGCCCGTAAAAGGAGTGAGGGAATTATATAAAATTGTCCGGGTGCAGGAAGCCGGCGGACAAACCATACCCACTTACACCGAAGGATTGTGGAGCCCGCGCACCGAGTCCTTCGTGACCAGGCTTCTCGAACTCCAGTATATCGACGCTCAAAGCGCGGCCCAGGTGTTGAATAACCTGAAAAGCAAGGAAGCCAAGGTTCTGCCATACCCGCCCACCAATACCCTGATAGTCATCGAAAGCGCCAACAATTTGAACCGCCTCGTACGGGTGCTCCAGCAGATGGATGTGCCGGTCAAACTGCCCCAGGTGAAAATAATAAAGCTCAATTACGCCCCGGCGGAAAAAATCGCCAGCGAGCTGTCCCAGATATTCAGCGAGGAATACCTCGGCGCCTTAATGGGAGGCGATACGGGTGGAGCCTCTTCACGCCAGGGGCGCTCCCGCAGAAGTCCGAGGCAGCAGGCTTCTTCCCAACAGGCCGGAAAGGCGCTCAAAATAATCCCGGACACGCGCACAAACTCGCTCATAGTAATCGCCACCGAAGAAATAATGGGCGAAGTCATTCGGGTAATCGAGGAGCTGGACGTCGCCGTGGAAGGCGAAGAAGGTATATATGTCTATTACTGCCGGAACGCCTCGGCAGAGGAGCTGGCGTCCACTTTGTCTTCACTGGCGGGTGGAGGTAAAGGAGGAAGCCAGACCGGTGTTCGCGCAGTGGCGGCCAAAGCCAGGGAAGGCGGTGAACAAGGCGGCGGAAGACGGGAAGCTCAGCCCTCAAAGGGAGCCGCCGTAAGCCAGCTTGCGCTGGGAACGTTAAGCGGCGAGGTAAGGGTAACCGCCGACGAAGCCACCAATAGCCTGGTAATAGTGGCCAGTCGGAGAGACTATGCCATCCTGCGTAGTGTTATCGAAAAGCTGGACGTCAGGCGCAGGCAGGTATTCGTCGAAGCGGTTATACTGGAAGTGGAACTCTCCCGGAACGACAGCTTCGGCACCAGCCTGTCCGGCGCGGCGGCCATCGACCACGAAGCCGCCGTTTTCGGCTCCACGGCCCTGGGCGGTTTGAACTCGCTGGGCATTCTCCCGGCACTCACAACCAACGGGGGCTCTCTGGGGGAAGCCATGCCCGGCGGCTTCAGCGTAGGCGCCCTGGGGAAAACCGTAACCTTGAATGTAGGCGGCGCCACCCTTGAGGTGCCCACTTTCAGCGCCCTGTTCAACGCCCTGGTGGCCACCAACAACGTCAACGTGCTCTCCACGCCCAACCTGCTTACCACCGATAACGAGCAGGCGGAGATAGTGGTGGGGCAGAACGTTCCCATACCCACCGGCTCCACCGTCGGCTCCGGGGGCACCACCACCGTTACCATTCAGCGGCAGAACGTGGGCATCAAGATGAAGGTTACGCCCCAGATAAGTGAGAGCAAAACCATAAGAATGGTCATTTTCACCGAAATTTCCGGAGTGGTGCAAACCGCCGTGGCGGGAATCGACGTGAACACCCTGGGCGTCACCACCAGCATAAAGAGCGCTGAAACCACCGTGGTGGTGGACAACCACCAGACCGTGGTCATCGGCGGACTCATTGAAAACAGGAAGACCCGTTCCACCGGCAAGGTGCCGTTTCTGGGCGACATTCCCATACTTGGATGGCTGTTCAAAAGCCGTAGCGGGCAAAACACCAAGACAAACCTCGTCATCCTGCTTACCCCTCATATAGTCCGGGGCGCGGAAGATATGTCCGAGCTTTCCGACCGTTACAACCAGCGGCGAAAGCGGTTCCTGGACAAGGCTACGGGAGGTCGTTACGAGGAACCCTTCTATATGGAACCACTCATGCTGCCCGAGGATAACGCCACATCCGAAGAGAAAATAGAACCGTCACACGAAACATTCGAGAGAGAAAGAATAATCCCGGGACCGGAACCGTTAACGCCACAGAAAGAAGGGACGGCAGCGCCATGAATGACCGCATAGGGGAAAGGCTGGTGGCAAAAGGTATACTGGACACCTCCGACCTGGAAAGGGCCTTACAAATCCAGAAGGAGAAGGGAGAAAGGCTGGGAAAGATATTAATGAAAGAAGGATTGGTGTCCGGGGATATACTTTACCGCGAACTGGCCTCCCAGATGGGGGTGGAGTATATCAAGGAAATCCCTCACGATGAAATGGACCTCGACCTCATCAAGGATTTGCCCATCCAGTTTGCCAAACGATACCAGATGCTGCCTTATGACCGAAAAAACGGAACCATACTGGTCGCCACCGCCGACCCGCTGAACTTTTACGCCCTGGATGACCTGAGGCAATTGCTCGGAACGGAAGTCCTGCCCGCACTCACCAATGAAGACGCGGTGATGGAAGCCATAAACGAAGTATACGACCGCGCCGCCGAAAGCGCTCAGAGAGCCATGGACGGCCTGAGCGACGAGAAGGGACTCGAGTCATTAACTCACGAGTTCGACGAGCCTCAGGACCTGTTGGATGCTTCCGATGAAGCTCCCATCATAAGACTGGTAAACAGCCTGCTTTTCCAGGCCGTCAAGGAGCGGGCCAGCGATATTCACATAGAACCCTTCGAGAAGGAGGTGAGCGTCCGGTTCAGAATCGACGGCGTGCTCAGGGAAATAATCCGCCCGCCCAAACGGTTCCAGAACTCCATATCCAGCCGCGTTAAAGTCATGGCGGGGCTGAACATCGCGGAAAAGCGCCTCCCCCAGGATGGGCGTATCCGCATAAAAATCGCGGGCAAAGATATCGATATACGAATCTCGACAATACCCGTCGCTCACGGCGAACGGCTGGTGCTGCGGCTGCTGGACAAGGGCAGCATGATACTCAGCCTCGAGGACATCGGCATGGAAGGCGACGTCCTGTCCAGGATGAACCGGCTTATTCACCGCTCCAACGGCATAGTCCTGGTAACCGGCCCCACCGGCAGCGGAAAAACCACCACCCTGTACGCCTCCCTTACCCGCATAAACAAACCGGATTTAAACATCATCACGGTGGAAGACCCGGTCGAGTATCAGGTGCCGGGTATCGGGCAGATACAGGTTAACCCCAAGATAAACCTGACTTTCGCCAACGGCCTGAGAAACATACTGCGCCAGGACCCGGATGTCATCATGGTGGGGGAGGTGCGCGACGTTGAAACTGCGGACATCGCCATCCAGGCTTCCCTGACGGGCCACCTGGTTTTCAGCACCCTCCACACCAACGACGCCGCCGGAGCGCTCACCCGACTGCTGGACATGGGAATAGAGCCGTTCCTGGTGGGCAGCTCTCTCGCTGCCAGCATGGCCCAGCGGCTGATAAGGGTACTGTGCAAAAATTGCCGCGAGCCTTACGAACCAACAGACGCGGAACTCGAAGAACTCGGCCTCTCCCGCGAGCAGGTGAGAGATGAGGGCTTCTACAGGCCGGTCGGTTGCGACCATTGCCTCAACACCGGCTATTCCGGCAGAACCGGCATTTTTGAACTCTTGATGGTCGATGATGAAATCCGCGACCTGATAGTCAACCGCTCCGACAGCGTTAAAATCAAGAAAAGCGCTATGTCCAGGGGCATGAGAACCCTCCGGGACGACGGGGCGCTGAAAGTTATTGCCGGTGTTACCAGCGTAGCCGAGGTGCTTGCCGTTACACAGGAAGACTCGGTACCGGTCACTTAACAACAAATGCCTGTATTCGAGTATAAAGGCTGGGATGCTCAGGGAAAGCGCACCCAAGGCGTAATAGACGCCGACGGTCCCCAGGCAGCCAGGGTAAAACTCAAACGCGCCGGCATATACACTATCGAGCTTAATCAACGCAAGCTCGAGAAGGAAAAAACCTGGCAGCGTAAGTTATCCCTGTCCCGCAAAAGCGGCGGCATAGGCCGGCGTGACGTAAGTCTTTCCACAAGGCAGCTGGCTACACTCATCGGCGGAGGGCTGCCGCTCATAACCGCCCTTAACGCACTTGTGGAGCAAGTGGAAAACGAGCGGCTGACGGCCGTTCTGTCCGATGTCAGAGAGAGAATCAACGAAGGCGCCAGCTTTGCCGACGCCATGGCGGCACATCCCACCGTATTCTCACCCCTTTACGTTAACATGATACGGGCCGGAGAAACTTCCGGAGCGCTGGAAGTTGTGTTGAACCGGCTGGCGGATTTTCTGGAAGGGCAGGAAGAACTTCGCGGCAAAATCATGTCCGCCCTTATCTACCCGGCGATTATGCTGGCGGTGGGGATAATCGTGGTGCTTTTCATGGTGGGTTACGTTATTCCGCAAGTTCAGGTGATTTTCGAGGAAACTCAACAGGCGCTGCCGTTACCCACCACAATTCTGCTGGGTTTCACCGACTTTGTCCGCAGTTGGGGATGGCTGGCGGCATTGGGATTGATAGGGGCCATTTTCGGATTTCGCCACTACATAAAAACGGAAAAGGGCCGGAGAAAATGGGACAGTCTCCGTATTAACGCGCCCGTCTTCGGCAAGCTCCACCTGACCGTGGCTACCAGCAGGTTCGCCAGAACCCTCTCGACCCTTTTATCCAGCGGCGTTCCGCTGGTGCGAAGCCTGGATATAGTGGAGCACGTGATGGGCAATACCCTCCTGGCCGAAGCGGTGCAAAATTCCCGAAACGCCATAGCCGAAGGCGCGGACCTGGCTGCGCCGCTGAAGCAAAGTCAACTGTTCCCACCCATAGTGGTGCACATGGTGGCCGTGGGGGAAAAGACGGGCGAACTCGAGCAAATGCTCACTCATGTAGCCGAGGCTTACGACACGGAGGTGGAGTTGCGGGTGAGGAGTCTGACCTCCATGCTGGAACCGGCCATGCTGATTATGATGGGCGCTGTTATAGGTTTCGTGGTGGTAAGCGTTCTGCTGCCCATATTCCAGATGACTCAGGGATTTTAGTCCGTGCGAAAAGGCTTGCCTGGCCGCGGTTTATTTTAAAACTTTTTTCTGCGCGCCGGCTTTCGGACGGAGGGACATGAGGTCGTCGGGCCAGAATATCTTTTCACCCGCCCTTCCCCATGAGCGCGCCATGAGGACAGTGCTGTTGTTACGCCTCTGAGCTGCGATTCCCCACAAGGTTACTTCCTCGGAAATGTATTGGACGATTGTCGCTCCGGGAGTTTGCATTGTCCACGCTTCGGTATTGACCATGGATTTTTCCAAGCGCATTTGCCTCGGCTGATGACCCATTTTCAGTATTCGCGTCTTGCCGTAAATGTCCCTGCCCATTCGAAGGTTTCTTCTTACATCATCGAACTCGAACCTGTGAACGGTTGTCCCCTTGCGGGGGCCTTTTTGGATGTAAGTCTGGTTCTCTATCTCGACGCCATCTTCATCGCGCTCCACCACCTGCCTCCTCACCTGGAGCTTATCGTTAATGTGATAAAGTATCCAGTCTCCCTGCCGCATATCTTCCATGGCGGTCATTATCTGCTTTTGATAACGCTGCGGCACGGTATCTTCATAAACGCAAGACACCGTCGCGCAGGCGCACAAACAAATGACTGAAGCAAGTAAAAACCCGGAGCTTTTCATTGTCCCAAGCATTGTTTTCTGTATCTTTCCAACTCCGCTTCGTATTCTTTGGTATTCTTGTATGCTTTGCATTTCACAAAAACGCCCCATCTGAAGTTTGCGCCCCGCTCGTTACGTCGTTCGACGAGACCCTTCACCTCCTCCTCCACCCTTGCGTACTCACTTTCGCACTGTTCCGGAGAATCCGTGAGCAGGGTGTCCCTGAGCATGCAATCAGTATCGGTTTTACCCACCCATAGAAAGCTCGCATAAACGCCGGTTTCCCCCTCATCGGATGAATTATCCTCTTGCTCTGCCGCTACAAATGAACCAACTGCCAACAAAACGAAAAGGACCACCACGGAACGGGCAAGCGCTCGTTTCATCGGATTCCCTCCTTAGCAAGCCGACTAATTAACTTCAATTCAGGAGGATACTCGACCCAATCCCGCTCCACAACCCCGCATCCGAAACGTGGCCGGTCAAACGAGATGAAACCTCACCTCTTGCGGAAATCCATGTGCCCGTTTAATATGCAAGTAACGGCAGGGGAAGCAAACAAATCCATCGGCAAAAAGCATAACAGGGGATTGTAAAATTGAGAACTTCGGCGCTTTATTTTGTGTTGATTGCAGGGACCGTTTTGATTTCTTCCATCGCGGGTGCGGAGGAAAGGTTCCTGTGGACCAACCTGGATGTAGGCGGAAACGCTCTTCACGCGATAGACATCGACGGCGACGCCGAACTGGATATATCCACCGGGAGAAAACTGGAAACGGTATTCGTGTCCGGAAAAACCGGCGAAATCGATGTCCCCGTAGACCATTACACAGACCAAATCCGCTTCGCCGATATGGATTTGGACAAAGAGCTTGACGTGGTACTGCTAACTACGCGTCGGATGGTAGTCGGCGGAGTAATAGCCATTAACTTCTCCTCCTTCGGCAACTGGGATACTCAAGCCAGATGGGATAAGAAACATCTGGAACTTTTCGCCGTTTACGATTTCAACATGGACAAACGCCCCGAAATCATAGGAGCGGACAAGAAAAATTTGTTCATCATCGACCCCGCTTCGGGTGAATATACCATGTACGCCAACACCGGAACTATAACTTCAGCTTCCGTCGGCTATTTGACCGACCCGGATAACGCGCAAATAGTGGCATATCAATGGCAAAAAAACCCCAAAGGAAGATTCTCGTACAGAGATCAATGGACAGCCTTCAAATACAACCTCAAACTGTGCGTGATTGACCCGGCAAGCGGGGATATAATTTCCCGCTCCACCCCCGTCGGAGCACCTGTCCGGCAGCCGATTACAGCCGACCTGGCTCAAAGAGGCATTGACGACGCAATTTCAATCAGCGACACGGACGTGCTGATTATGCGAGACGGGAAAGTGCTGTCGAGATTCTCCCATAAGTTCGACCTGACGTACGAGCACGAAGAGTTGATAAAGGATATGGAGCTGGACCTGTCCGTTGGCGCCATGGACGTCTCTGACAAGTTCACCGGCGGCGCCGTGGGCAACTTCCACTCCAACCCCGGCCTGGAACTTGCGGTCACCACCTCCTACGGTTTTATGGTGGCGTTGAACGAAAACTGCAAAGTTCTCTGGTCAACGTGGGGAAAAACCGTAGGCGACCCCGTGATAGCCGACGTCAACGGGGACGGAGCGCAGGAAGTTATAGCCGTTACTTACGAAGGCTCGGTTAAAGCTTTGGACGGACAGAGCGGCTCGGAATTATATTCCTTCAGTCCCAGTTTCGACGCGACGAGAGTAATTGTGGCCGATGCCAACTCGGACGGGAAGCTCGACATCATAGTAAGCGGCGCCCCCGGACTTTCCGCATGGACAATGGACGCGGTCGGAACCATCGAATGGGGCGTGCCCACCGGAGACGGTATGGGTACATGCAATTACGGACTGTCCCGGGAATACCTGAAAAGAATCGCCGACCCCGCGGCTTACAGCAATTATCCGTGGATAGTAAGAGGCATCGCCGGAGGTATAATACTGCTGCTGGGACTTACGGGCTTCTTGCTGGTTCGCCATTATACCTCCATGAGAAGTACAATCGAGTCCGCAGAAGCCACCAGCGAGTTCGCAAAAATGGAAAAAGCCTATCTTAACAACACCGAATCTCCGGACACCATAATCCCTCTGGCAAGAGAATACGCCAGGAACAAATCACTGGGCATGCGGGCAATGGA
Organism: uncultured bacterium; assembly: GCA_964459325.1. Taxonomy (GTDB): domain Bacteria; phylum RBG-13-61-14; class RBG-13-61-14; order CAYWKU01; family CAYWKU01; genus CAYWKU01. The sequence goes on from CAYWKU010000014.1 coordinate 54,278, forward strand.
GGTTTACCGGAAGGCGGCGAAAATAGCTCCCGACGATAAGGAAATTGTAGTAGCGGCGGCCAAAGCAATGGCCGGCAGAAAAATCGTCAGCCCGGAAACGGAGGAAATATTCCAGAAGGCTTTGAATCACGCCCCCGACGACCTTAAATTCATTGAAATACTTGCCCGTCTGTATGCCGAAAAAAATCGCGCCGACAGCATGGCCCTGCACATATATTACAAGTACTTCACCGCCGGCTCGTTCAACAGGGAGCTTGCCTTGACCATCGCCCGGGTCCTCAAGGAAGCCGGCTGCCAGGACAATTTCTCCGTTTGGCTTTTCCAGCAGGCGCTCACCATCAATACCGGCGACATGGAGATGCTCCTTACACTGCTCACGGCATTGAAAAATCAAAATCAACCCGACCAATATCTTCAATGGGCATCGAAGTATATATCCGACCCCCGCCTGACCGACGAAATGAGAAAAAGGATAGCCGGGGAACTCGAGGCCATGGGCAGGGGGGAGGACGCCGGCCGCTTCATGCCCCGCTGAATATATGATAACTTCTCCCGAAACTTGTTGAGGAAAGGTTGCAATGCCCGAGTTCAGACAGAACTTCGCCTCCAAGGAATGGGTCATCATAGCCACCGAGCGGGCCAAAAGACCCGGTGAATTTTCCTCCAACCGGGACCGCCGTCCCGAGCCGCCCTCACACGTGCCTGAATGCCCGTTCTGCGAAGGCAACGAAAATAAAACTCCCCCTCCAAAGCTGGTCATAGAAGACGACGAAAGCTGGAAAGTAAGAGTGGTGGCGAACAAGTTCGCCGCCGTTAACGAAAACCTGGACAGAACCATGCACAAGGAAGGCCTGTTCGTCAAAATCGACGGCTACGGAATAGCGGAGGTAGTGGTCGAAACCCCCGACCATTCAAAAACCATCGGAACCCTGAGCATGGAAGAAGTGTTTGACGTGTTACTCGCTTATAGGAGCCGTTACCAGAGCATAGCCGCCGACCCGAACGTGGCCCTCATAAACATCTTCCGGAACCACGGCCCGAAGGCCGGTACCAGTCTGGAACACCCCCACTCGCAGATAATCGCCACCCCGATAGTGCCGCCTCACGTGAGGGACCCGGTAATCAAGCTCATGAGAGCCTACGACACTTACGGCACTTGCATATACTGCGACATGCTGGAAGCGGAGCTTAAAGCCAAGGAAAGAGTTATCATGGAGACCCGGCATTTCGTGGCGCTCTCGCCATACGCGGCAAGGTCTCCCTTCGAGGTGCGAATTTACCCCAAGCGTCACTCGGCGGTATTCGGGAGCGTGACCGACGCGGAACTGGAAGACCTCGCGGAAACACTGAGAGTGACCATGAAAAAAATATACGTGGGTCTGGACAACCCCGATTACAATTACATTATCCATTCCGCGCCCCTCGACCACTACGATTCCCGCTTTTTCCACTGGGCGATTATCATTGTGCCGCGACTTACCACCCCCGCAGGTTTCGAAATGGGCACCGGGATTTACATTAACATCACTCTCCCGGAAAATTGCGCCGACTACCTGCGGGAAACGGAGGTATAAAGTGTCCGACCGGCTGCGCCCCATCGGGGTGCTCCACACCAACCTGAAAACACTCGACCAGTGCCCCCGGCAGGGCTCGATAACCGATAACGAAGGAGAAGCCGAAATTTTTCCGGAATACGCCGAAGGACTTAAAGGCATGGAGCGGCGGTCTCACGTGTGGTTACTATACCGATTCGACTCTTCAGAGCCGGTCTCCCTGCTCGTAAAGCCGCCTCACTCGAACAAACAAAGGGGCCTTTTCGCCACTCGCAGCCCTTACAGAATCAATCCCATAGGACTCACTCTGGTAAAAATAGCGCAAGTGAAAGAAAATCGAATAAAATTCATCGGAGCCGACATGCTCGACGGCACCGCTCTACTGGACATAAAACCCTACTCTGAGGAGATAGACGGCCCGTGCGAGCAATCAAAGTAGCCTTAACACTCCTTTAAATGAGTACTGAAACCTTTTTTTTGCGTACGAGCACGCATGACGTGACTTTAATTCCACAAAGACGGGTAAGCCCCTTGTCCGCACTTTTATTTCGGTGTTATTCTTTCCAATGCCAACTGCGGATAATTTAGTCGTTCTCGCCTTTCCGCCGTTTGTATTTTACCGTAGAACTCTAATCACTTACATAGAGAGGAGATAATCCAATGACAAAAATGACCCCGTCGGAAGCGCTGGTAGAAACCCTGGTCGCCGAAGGAGTTCAGACGGTGTTCGGTATCGTGGGCAGCGCATACATGGACGCCCTAGACCTTTTCCCCGCCGCAGGTATCCGGTTCGTAAGCACCGCCCACGAGCAAGCCGCGGCCCACGCGGCGGACGGTCTCGCAAGGGTAACGGGCAGGCCGCAAGTATGCATCGCCCAGAACGGCCCCGGGGCCGCCAACTTCGTCAGCGCCATTACCGCTGCTTACTGGGCACACTCACCGGTTGTGGCGATAACTCCCGAAACCGGGAGCGTGGGAATAGGCACCGGTGGTTTCCAGGAACTTGACCAGATGCCATGGTTCCAGGCGTGCACCAAGTACCAGGTGCGCGTCAACAGGCCGGAGCGCATGGCCGAATTCGCTCGCAGATGTTTCTACGTCGCCAAAACCGAATGCGGCCCCACCCAACTCAATATCCCCCGGGATTACTTTTACGGGGAAATAGATACCGACATTTTCAAAACCCCCGAAATTCAACACGGCGCCGGCGCCGAGGAACAGCTCGACAAGGCCGCGAAAATGCTCCTGGATGCCAAATATCCGGTAATCCTGGCCGGTGGCGGCGTTGCCCAGTCAAACGCCACGGAAGAAACCGAGTCGCTCTGCGAATACATGACCGCACCCGTGGTTAACACGTACCTCCATAACGACAGCTTCCCCACCGGCCACGACCTGAGCGTGGGGCCCATCGGGTACTGCGGCTCCAAGGCGGCCATGAGAACGCTCGCAAAGGCAGACGTTGTACTGACGCTGGGAACCCGATTGGGGCCGTTCGGCACCCTGCCGCAGTATGACATGAATTACTTTCCCGATAACGCCAAAATTGTCCAGGTGGACATCGACCACCGGGTAATCGGCCTGAGCAAAAAGGTGGATTTGGGAATAGTCGCCGATGCCCGTCAGTTCGCCGGCAGGTTGCTGGAAAGAATCAAAGCCAAAGACCCGGCGCGAAAACCCGACCGGGAGAAACTCGAAGAAATTCAAAAGGAAAAGGACACCTGGGCCGAGGAGCTCAACGGCTGGTCGAGCTCGAACGCAAAACCCATGCACCCCCGTCGATTGCTCAAGGAACTGTCATCGGCGGTGCCGAAAGGCTCCCCCGTAACAACCGACGTGGGCAACACCTGCTCCATGTGTAACGCCTACTTCGGCGCCACCGGCCCGGGACAGTTTCTTGCTCCTCTCAGTTGGGGCAACTGCGGAATCGCTTACGGAGTGGCAATGGGCGCAAAGATGGGCAACCCCTCAAAGCCGGTCTTTGCCCTCCAGGGCGACGGAGCTTACGGCATCAGCGGCCTGAGCGAAGTAATGACCGCCGTCAGGGAAGAAATACCGGTGATAGCGGTGGTGTTCAATAACAACCAGTGGGGCGCGGAAAAGAAGAACCAGATAGACTACTACGACGACAGATTCGTCGGCGCCAACCTGCAGAATCCCGACTTCGCACAACTGGCCCGGGACATGGGGGCGGAAGGATACCGCGTTGAAGAACCGGACCAGGTCGGGGACGCCGTGCAGGCGGCCTTGAAGTCCGGAAAACCCGCCGTCATAGACGCAATAATCGACGGCTCCGCCGAAGTGCTGGCCGAACCCTTCCGGCGGGACGCGCTCAAAAAACCCGTGCGTTATCTGGACAAATATAAACACCTGACCGTAAAGTAATTGTCTATAATTGAAGCCCGGGGAGCGGTCAGGGTGTGAAATAACGGAGCCTGAATGAAAGTCCTCGTCCTCAACAGCGGCAGCTCCAGCTTGAAGTACAAAGTCCTGGAAATGCCCGATGAAACCGGCCTGGCTTCCGGCCGGGTGGAAAAAATCGGCGAGCCGGACGGTTGGGCCTTTCTCGTACATACCATGAAGGACGGTACGGGCTACGAATCCGACGTGGAAAGCCCTGACCACAAGGAAGCGCTGAAACGCGCCCTGGACGCCATATCCGACCCGGAAAAGGGTTGCATATCCGAGGTAAACGAAATCGGAGCAGTGGGGCATCGCGTCGTACACGGCAGGGACATATTCCACGGCCCGACCACGGTCACCGATGAGGTGCTGGAGCGGATGAAGGAGCTGGTGGAACTGGCGCCTCTGCACATGCCCGCCAATATAGCCGGCATCGAGGCCTGCCTCGAGCTGCTACCCGGAGTACCGCAGATAGCTCACTTCGACACTTCATTCTACCGCACTATGCCCATGCATTCCTACTTGTACCCGGTACCCACGGAATGGCACGAAAAGTACGGCGTCCGGCGGTACGGTTTTCACGGAATATCCCACCAGTTCGTCACAATGGTAGCCTCGGAGCTTACGAATATTCCTCCCGAAAAGCTCAAGCTCATAAGCGCCCACCTGGGCAACGGCGCCAGCATTACCGCTTTCAAGGAAGGTGGAGTGCTGGACACCAGCATGGGCTTCACGCCCCTGGAAGGCCTGATGATGGGCACCCGCTGCGGATACCTCGACCCGGCGGTCATACCCTACATCGCCTCCAAAACCGGCGCGGCGGTCGCTGAAATCGAGCGCACCCTCAACAACGAAAGCGGCCTGGAGGCCGTCAGCGGCGTCGGAAGGGACATGCGCAAAATACTGGCCGCCAGAGCTGAAGGCAACGAAAAAGCGGAGTTGGCCTTCCGGATGTTTGTACACACCCTCCGTAAATATATAGGGGCCTACTTCTTCGCCATGGGAGGCGCGGACGTGGTGGTGTTCACCGGCGGAATCGGTGAAAACTCGCCCGAGGTCAGGTGGGAGGCGCTGGAAAATCTCGAACACTGGGGAATCCGCATGGACAAAAAGAAAAACGAAGACGCCCTCGGCGGCGAACCCGCCTTCATAAACGACGAATCTAGCACGGTAAAGCTGATGGTCATACCCACCAACGAAGAGCTGATGATAGCGAGGGAGACTTATAAATCAGTGGTAAAATAGTTACTTAAATTCATGGCTCAATGCATTGAACCGTTGATAGTTACTCAGCCCATTCCGCTTTCCTGAGGAGGAGCCCCGAAGGGGCGACATCTCGAAGGGAGCGGAATTGGCCGCCCTTCGAAACGTTACACCGTTGGCGTAACTCCTCAGGAAAGCGGCCAATTCCTTAATTAACAGTCACTTGAGCACATAAAAGGTTAAATAGAATCAATCATTGAAAATGCTCCCTCAACAGCCTGTTCAGGTTTTCCCGTGCCGTTGGCTGGTTGGGGTCGATGCTCAGGGTCTTTTCGAGCAGGCGTCGCGCCTTTTCGTACTCACCCTTGTTTATGTGTATCACCGCCAGGTTGTTATAAGGCGTGGTGTAGCCGGGAGATATTTCAATCGCCTTGCGGAAGGCGGCTTCGGCCTTCTCCATCCGGTCCAGGTTGACGTAGATGCTTCCCAGGTTGTAATGGCCGTGAGCGCTGTTCGGCTCAATTTCCAAAGCCTTCTTTATCAAATCGAGGGCTTCGCGGTGCTTTCCGGTTTTGTTCAACGCCACCGCCAGGTTCCGCATGATGTCGGGGTTGTTGGGAGCAAGCTCGTGGGCCACCCGCCACTGCCGCCGCGCCTTATCCGGCTCGCCCGCCTGCTCGTAGACGTATCCCAGCGACTGGTAAGTGTTTTCGCTTTGAGGGGCTTTGCTTACCGCGTCCTCCCACAAGCGCTTTTCGCTCGAGTACACGTAGTTTCGGTGCACCGTCAGCATGGAGAAAAACACCACCATCGCCGCCGTCGCAACCGCGAGCGTGCGTTTATCCCTCTTACGTGGGGAACGCAATAACCGCTCAGCTACAGCCCCCGCCACCAGCAACAGCCCGAAAAGCGGCACGTAAAGCCGCCGCTCGGCTACCAACTGGTTCAGTGGAATCAGGGTTTCGGGCAGGAGGGATATTATGTACCACGCCCCGCCCAGCATCGCCAATCGGCTACGCGAGCGGACTATGGCAAAGGCTATCCCCGCAAGTATCACAACCGAAACGCCGGGCCAGGCTAATATCGGCGCGCCGGCCTTCCATAAAGTCGAGAACTCGGGAAAATGGTGATAAATGTTCAAATCATTCGGCCACAACACAAACCGGATGTAATAAACGAGCACCGAAAGCTGGGTGAGCAGATTTTCGCCGTAACCCCTGACGGGGTTGTCCACGGCTACCGTATCCAGGCTGAGCGCCGCGTTGCGCACGATGAGATAAACCACCGCCACTGCGGCAAAAGGCGCATAACGGCGCACATCGTCCGCGAAGCTTTCCTCGCGCTCTTTATCCAGAAGCCGGTCTGAGAGCCACATTATTGCCGGCAGGACGATTATGTTCTCCTTTACCAGCAACCCGGCGGCGTAAGCGGCCACCGCCGCCCAACGGTACGCTTTCACTCGCGCCCTTTCACGCCACAGCCGGTGGAGCAGAAAGCTTCCGAAAAAAAATACTCCCACCAGCGACGCCGACCGGCTCGAGACGTAATCCACAACCTCGGTGTTCACCGGATGCACGGCAAACACCAGTCCCATTCCCAGCGCCAACCAACGCCTTCGGGTAAGCACAAGCACCAGTCCCGCTACAAACAACGATGAAAGCCAGTGAATCCCGAGGTTGCAAAAATGCCACCCGGCGGGATTGTAGCCGAATATCGAGTGGTTAACCAGGTAGCTCGTCAGCAGGAACGGCCGGAACATCCTCCGGCCCGGCAGTATCGAGAAGGTTTGAGGGTCGGTAAAGAACTTTCCGATATTGCCCGCGTCGCGAATTGCGGGGTTTTCAACTATTGAATGCCTGTCGTCGAGCGTGAAGGGCACATCGAGGCCGTTGGCGTAGACACCTCCCACAACCACCGCCAACAATACCGCCGCCACGAGCATCCGCTTCCACGTGATGGATGGCTCCGCGGCGACACCGGTTGCCATGCCCTTCTCCGTGGTTTTCTTCTCAACCTCCCGCTTTTGCGGCTTTTTCTTTTTTCCGGAAGGTTTGGATTTTGCCCCGCCCGATACCTCGTCCACCGCTCGCTGAACGTCATCCTCGCTCAAGCTCAACTGCCGGGCCAATTGGGAAACCGACTTGTTTTTCCACTCCCGCTCTATAACCCGCCGCTGCTTCGGAGTAATTTTATCGCCTTTGGCCATGAGGATTCTTTAAGTCCCAAAAAAAGTGAGATTACCTTTTAATAACTACCCGAGCCGGGTTTTAAACGTTTCGTAGGCTTCCGTTCCGAAAAGGACGAAAGTGACTTCCTCTACCGAAGTATCCCCCGACAGGTGGTTTTTCACTTCCTCAATCATTATCCGGGCGGCTTCGTCCATCGGGAACCCCGCCACGCCGGCGCCTATAGCGGGGAAAGCGATAGTTTTGAGACCTTTTTCGTCCGCCCGTTTGAGGCTGTTTTTCACGCAGTTACGCAGGCTTTCTTCAGTGGTTTTTCCACCCAGGTGCATCCCGGCGGCGTGTATAACGTATTTTGTTTTAAGCTCGCCCGCCCCGGTTATTGCGGCTTCCCCCAGCTCGATGTGGCCGATTTTATCGCACTCCTCTTGTATTGAAGAGCCACCCTTCTTCCTGATGGCGCCGGCGACGCCCGCTCCCAATTTCAAGTCGGTGTTGGCGGCGTTTACAATCGCGTCGGTTTCCATCGCGGTAATGTCGCCTTCCATTACCTTTATCTTCTCACTCATTCCGGCGCCTCCCAATTATTGGAAAGAATAACGTATTTCCGGATAAAAAGTTTCACGTGGCACATTTCCAAAAGTAACGGTTTTTTCGGAAAAATTCGGGTTTTTCAGGATTTACCAAAAAATTTAATTATGCTTCCCATAGCGTCAAGCCGGTGAGCCAGACGGCCTGTAGGGACGCCGGCGTTCCGATTGCCGCATTTTCACGTTGCAATCTCAAAACGTTCAGGTCAGGAAACTGTAAATAACGCAGGCCACCACGCTGGATGCCAGGATACCGCCCATGTTCGGCCCCATGGCGTGCATTATGAGGTAATTCGAGGCGTCGGCCTTCCTCCCCTCCGCCTGCACTACCCGGGGGCTATGAGGCACCGCCGCCAGTCCGGCGGCCCCTATGAGCGGGTTTATATCCCCCTTCCCCAGAGCTTTCATCACCCTCGCTATCAACACTCCCGCCGCCGTACTCAGCACGAACCCCATAAGCCCCAGGCCGAGTATACCCAGAGTTTTGAAATTCAGGAACTTATCGGCGCTCAACGTATAGCTTATCCCGAACACCAGGCAGATGATGAAGATGTTGGTTATCTCGTTCTGAGCGGCATGGCTAAGCCGGTCGGTCACTTGGCTCTCCCTGAGCAGGTTCCCCGCCAGGAAAAAGGCGAACAACGGGGTGCCGACCGGCAAAAGCAGGGAAGCTATAACTGTCACCGCCACTACGAAAATAACTTTCTCCGCCCGGCTCACACTCCTCATTTCGGCCATCGAAATGCGCCTTTCGCGAGCCGGAATAAGCAGTCTCATCACGGGCGGCTGTATAAGGTGCACCAATGCCATGTACAGGTACGCCGTTACCACGATGGGGCCTATCAACTCCGGCGCCAGGCGCGTGGCCATGAACACGGTAACCGGCCCGTTGGCCCCTGCGATTATACCTATGGCCGCGGCTTCCTTTAGGCCGTAACCTGCAACCGCCGCCAATAGCAGCACCGCGAACTGCCCCACCTGGGCCGCCGCGCTTATGAGCATCACCCCCGGCCTCGCCAGAAGCGGCCCCAGGTCGGTCAACGCCCCCACCCCGAAAAACAACAGGATGGGCGCAATGTCGGTCATTATGGTGTAATCGAAAAAGTAACGGAACATCCCGCCCGGCTCGTGCGCCAGCAGGCCGCTGGCGGGGATGTTGGCGAGGATAGTGCCGAAACCGAGCGGCAAAAGCAGGAGCGGCTCGTAATCCTTCCTGATGGCGAGATACATCATCCCGCAGCCGACGAGCATCATCACCAGGTTGCCCGCCCCCAGTTGCGAGAAACCGGTCACGCTCCAGAAGTCTTCAAAAATCTCCAGCAAATTCGCCAACCTACCCTATGGTTACGAGCTTGTCCCCGGTCTTTACGTGGTCCCCCACCGATACGTGGATTCGGGTAACCATGCCGTCCATCGGAGCCATGACGGGGTTTTCGATTTTCATTGACTCGACCACCATAAGCTCGTCGCCCTTTTTCACCCGGTCGGAAACCTTAACCTTTATTCTGAGAACTTTTCCGGGAATCGGGGCGGCAACCGCCCCGTCCGATACCGTCGCCGCAGACGGGGCGGGAGTTCCCGCACCTTCGGTGAAATTGCTCGATTGCACCCTGTTTATCCTGTGTTCTCCCTCACCCAATTCCTCCACTTCGACTTCGAAGGTTTTTCCGTTGACGGTCACTCTGAACTTGCGGGTTGCCAAGTTTATTCTCCTCCCTCGGGCAGGTCGGATTCGGCGAGCGTTCTCCACGCATCCGCCTCCCCTTCCGGCTCTATATCCGGTATGAAAGGGGTTTCGGGCATCTCGAAGAAAAAGGAAATCGCCCCGGCTATCGCCGCCATTCCTTCATCACTGAGCTCACCTTCTGTGACTTCGACCAGTGTTTCGGTGGCATCGGCGAAAAGCTTCTTTACCAACTTGGCCACACCGATAAAGAAGAGAATTATTATCAGGGTGGCTATGAAGCTGACCAGCGAAACCTCAAGCCCTTGTACGAAAGCGCTCATCGATTCCTCGTCACATAGGGATGTTTCCGTGTTTTTTTCGGGGGCGCGGCTCCTTTTTGCCCCGCATGAAATCCAGATACTTTATCAAGGCATTCCGGGTTTGCGCCGGCTCGATGACGTCGCCGGCAAGCCCGAGCTCCGCGTTTCTCACCGGCTCGCCGAAAGTGTCGCGGTACCATTCAACTTTTTCCCGCCGGAAAGCTTCCGGTTCTTCGGCCTCCTTGATTTCTTTGGCCATCAACAAATCCACCGCCGCTTCGGCTCCCACCACGGCGATTTCAGCTGTAGGCCACGCCAGTATCAGGTCCGAGCCCAGGCCCTTGTTGCCGCCCATTGCTAATATGCCGCCGCCGTAGCCTTTGCGCAGCACCACCGTTATTTTTGGCACGCTTGCTTCGCAGTACGCGTAAAGCATTTTGGCGCCGTGACGGATTATCCCCGCATGTTCCTGTTCGGCTCCCGGCAAGTACCCCGGCACGTCCGCGAAGTACACGATGGGTATGTTGAAGCAGTCGCAAAACCTGACGAACCGGGCACTCTTATCGCTGGCATCCACCGTCAGCGCGCCGCCCATGGACATGGGCTGGTTGGCTATTATGCCCACCGGGCGTCCATTCAACCTTATAAAACCAACCACCAGGTTGGTGGCGAACTCCTCGTGGATTTCCATAAAATCGCCGAAATCTCCCACCCGGCGGATAATTTCCCTCACGTCGTAAGACTTGCGCCCGTCCTCGGGCACAATCGAAGCAAGCTCCCCGTCCTCCCGTTCCGAATCGTCAACTTGTACGGCGACCGGGGGATCTTCGAGGTGATTTTGCGGCAAAAAGGCCAGTAGCCTCTTCACCGAATCGAAGCATTGCGCCTCATCCGGAAGTGCGAAATGAGCGCATCCGGTAACCTGCGAGTGCACTTTCGAGCCCCCGAGTTGTTCGCTGGTGAATTGCTCCCCGGTGACCGATTCAATCACCCGGGGGCCGGTGATATGCATGTAGGAAATTTCGTCCACCATGAAGACGAAATCCATGAGTGCGGGCGAGTAGACGCTTATCCCTGCGCATGGTCCCATTATGAGGGCGATTTGAGGCACCACGCCGGATGCCAGGGTGTTTGGGAGAAACAGGGAGCCGCCGTCCCTGCCGCCGCCCCATCCTTCCTGGATACGGGCGCCGGCGCTGTCGAAAAGGCCGATGACCGGAACGCCCCTCTTGCGGGCCCAATCCACCGTTTCGCACATCTTCCTGCCGTGCACCGCGCCGATGCTTCCTCCAAGCACGGTGAAATCCTGGGCAAATATGCAAACTTTCCTGCCGTTAACTTCGCCGAACCCGGATATCAGCCCGTCTCCGTGGAAACGCTTTCTGTCCATTCCGAATTCCGTGGCGCGGGTGGTAACCAGGGGGTCGAATTCCGTGAAGGCGCCGGGGTCTAGCAGCTTGTCTATTCTTTCCCGGGCGGATAATTTGCCCTTATCGTGTTGCTTATCGAGCTTCTCCTTGCCTCCGCCGGTCAGGGCTTTATCCTTTATTTCTCGCAGCCCCCGGATTTTGTCGTCCATGCTCATCGGATAGAAATATACCCCCACGCGCCTTGACGGTCAACAGGCTCTTTATTCATGAATTCCGCCTACCTTATGGCTTCCAGGCGGAGAAGGTGGTCGGCCAGCACAATCGCCAGCATGGCTTCGGCTACCGGAACTATTCGCGGACATATGCAGGGGTCGTGTCGGCCTTTTATTTCGACGGTTCGGGAGTTTCCCTTCAGGTCTACAGTTTTCTGCTTTTTACTTACGGAAGGAGTGGGCTTGACGGCTATCCGCGCGATGATGTCCTCCCCCGTGCTTATCCCCCCGAGAACGCCACCGGCCCTGTTGGAAGGCATACGAATCCGGCCTTTTCTCTTGACTATCGGGTCGTTCATTTCCGAGCCGCGCATCCGGGCGGCTCCGAACCCGGCGCCGAGTTCCACGCCCTTGACGGCGCCTATGCTCATCAGCGCTCCGGCTATGTCGGCGTCCAGCTTGGAGAAGACGGGATCCCCCAGCCCCGCAGGCGCCCCCGAGGCTACAACTTCAACAACGCCGCCGAGCGAATCGCCTTCTTTCCGGGCCTTTTCGACGGCCTCTTGCATTTTCTTCGCAGCCCCGGAGTCGGCGCATCTGACGGGATTCCGCTCGATTTCTGTGCGCTTAAACTCACCGGCTTCAATCCCGCCTATCTCGAGCGTGTGGCCGTATATTTCGATGCCCTTGTCTGCGAGCAAAGTCTTTGCGACTGCACCGGCGGCCACTCTGGCGGCCGTCTCTCGGCCCGAGCTTCTTCCGCCGCCCCGGTGGTCCCTTATGCCGTATCGGGCCTGATAAGTGAAGTCCGCGTGACCGGGCCTGTACAACTCTTTTATTTCTTCGTAAGAGGAAGAATCGACGTCCTTGTTCCGGAGGAGAACGGCAATGGGCGCGCCGGTGGTTACTCCCTCGAAGACGCCGGAAAGCACCTCGCACCGGTCGGTTTCCGACCGGGAGGTGGTGATTTCACTCTGCCCCGGTCTCCGCCGGTCCAATTCCTTCTGTATGAGCTTTTCGTCGAGTTTTAAACCGGGCGGGCAACCGTCAATCACGCATCCGACACCCGGCCCGTGGGATTCCCCGAAAGTGGTGACATTGAAAAGCACTCCGAAAGTATTTCCGCTCATCTTTTTCTCCCGTGGTCAATTTGCTCCAAAAGGGGGACTTTGTCAACTCTGCCTCCTTTGAGTGAGTTGACAGGCCCGCCGGCAAGAATCACCCTTTAAGTCATGCATAAGGTAGGCGTAAAAGCAAGGTTCAGCGCGGCGCATTCATTGAGAGAATACGGCGGCAACTGCGAAAAACTCCACGGACACAACTGGCTTGTGGAGCTGGTTTGCAGTTCGGACGAGCTGAATAACCTGGGCATGGTGGTGGATTTCAGGGTTTTAAAAAAGGCCCTGGGCGAGGTCATCGACAAGCTTGACCACAGCTTTCTGAACGACCTTGAGCCCTTCAGGAAGGTGAACCCCTCCAGCGAGAACATAGCCCGCCACATATATGAAGAAGTTCACTCGCGACTGCCCTCCGATAGGCCCGCGAAGCTGGTCGGCGTGAGGGTTTGGGAAAGCGAAGACAGTTGGGCCGAATATGACGGGTCGTAGTTTTCCCGGGCGTTACCGGGAATGCGGTTACTTTTCCGTGCTTACGTTCCACACAGATATGCCGATGTAAACGAGGTATACAAACGCGCCTAAAATAAGCGGCAAGATGTTGGAATAGGCGGGCATTATCCACTCGCTGCGCAGTATACCGTGCCTGTAAATAAAGCCGAATATCACCAGGGAGGAAACAAAGGTGAGTACGAGCCCCCTCACGCTTTTACCGAGCAAGAGGTGTCCGATTCCCGGCACCAATATGGTGATAATTTCCGCCGCCAGCACCTTTCTTTCCTGCTTCAGCCTGATTTCCGCCCGCGCCCGTTCGCGGGTTCGAGGGTCAATTCCGGTTTTCATGCCGGTGATGTTGCGGCACCGGACACACATATCTTCAGCGCTTTCCACCGGTTGGCACTTTTTGCAGAAAGGAGTTCCGCAAACCTTACAAGCAGCGGCATGGGGCACCTTAACGTCCACTACGGTCAACAAGCCCATCAGGAGCAGACAACCAAGCACGACGAAAGGAACCGCATCGAGCGGAACGCCGCCGGAATAGGATTTGAACATGGTATCCGCGACTTGTTCCCGGCGCGGCGTTGCCCTCCACAAGTCGCTCCATATCCGCCCCAGCGGCAACTGCATAGGCACCACGAATCTGCCGGGATTGAGCTCCTGGTATTCGGTCCACGTCTCCATAAGGTCCGGCGCCAGGGATTTTACGGTACGGATTTCATCTTCCGAGCGGTCGACATTGTCGGCGCTCAAGTCCACGATTTCCGGCCTTCCCAACACCATGGCCAGGTTGTAATGAACCACCGGCCCCTCCGGCAACATCCGGGCGGCCTTTTCATACCACTTGAGGGCCTCGGAGTATTTTCCCCAGCGATAATAGGTGTTTCCCTTAAGGAAACTGCTGAGCGCTTCGGTTTCCTCATCGCCGCTTTCTATCCCCTGAAGAACGGTAATGGCTTTCTGGTATTCCCCGCGGTTGGCCAGGGACTTGGCCAGGGAAAGTTTCAGGTTGCTTTTCGACACTCCCCCGTTTTCCCCGGCGTTCAGAGCCTCCCTCAGCCGCGTAATTTCCTGCTGGCCCCACATCTCCTCCCTAACCTTGACCACCGCTTCGAAAGCAGGCTCCGACATGGCGGAAATTCCGTTGCCCAGGAATCTGAAGGGCAGCGGCAATATCAGAATGAGGACCGTAAGAACGGCCGCCACTATTTTCTCCCCACGCCTCATGTATATCCATGTAATAAGCAACACAAGGAGCGCATACAGAAATATGTTGGGGACAAAAGCCACCGGGAACAGAACCAGCGCCGATACCATCACCATGGAGCTTCTCTTATCAAAACCCGCTCCCCTTTCCTGTAATTCGTGGGCCAAAAGCTTGGTGTGACGGATAAGCAGGAAAGCCGCAAACAGTAACAAGGCCCAGAAATAAGCGCTCAGAAATACCGACAGGAGGTTGAAAAGAGACGGATAAGCGGTATTGAAAGCGGAGTACTTTTTACGGACACCCGACAAGGCAGTAGCCAGCGCGTCAAATATCCTCCCGGTCTTGAGGTAGTACCTGGCCTGTCCCCGATTGGGACCGTAAAAATCGGGCGCAAGGTCACGGGCCTGTTTAAGGAGCTGATGAGACCTGGGATTTTTATCATTACCAGCGAGATTACGGGATTCTTCAATCAGCGAAGCGGAGTAAAGCTGAAGGTTGGACACACCCAGATTGAGCCTCTGCAGAAGCATTTCGTTCACTATTTTTTCCGCCCGCCCGTAGTCGCCCATTCCGGCCAGCCGAGTCCGCTCCCACCAGAGGCTCTCCCAGGGCGCGGGAGATTTGTTGTATTCTTCTCCATCGGAAGCTTGAGAAAGGGCGGGCAAAAAAAACGCGAGTAAAATTATTCCCGCAAGCAAACTACCGGTCCACGCGAGCTTTTCAGGTGTGAATTTTCCGCCAAGCATGGGATTTCTTTTAATTATCACATCGAGGCCTTTGACGCAATCGGCCCTTCAAACCCGGGACGACCTGTCCCGGATATTGACCAAATACCAATCATTTATTGTTTATTATTAATACAAAAGACGCAACGACTGCAACTTTATTTTCCCGGGGGGCTACCGAAAAGAACGGCTACGATAGCGGTTTATCCGGCCTGCGGCCTTATAAGCGGTTGAAAACCCGCGAATATTGGAGTAATTTAATGGAATTAGCCGGTTGTGGAGGTATTTGATGATTGATTTTATCAGAAACAGGTTCAAGTTGGTTTGTTTAATATGCTTTATCCTGACCAGCGGGGCGGGCCTATTGGGTCTGCTGGCGCCGGGAATCGTCGATGCTATGGCCGGAACCACCATAGACATTACGGTACAAAGCCGGTTTTTTGCCCAGTCCGCATTCGTGCTGATACTTATTATCGGCTTCCTTTTTCTTATTATAATGTCCGACCCGGAAGGCAACAGGTTCCTCCTGGGGTGGCTTATAGCGGAAAAATTCATCTTCGTGGGCTTTCTGATATACGCCATGGGACCGTTGAGCCTCTCGTGGATGTTTCTCCCCGTTGTAATAGGGGATTTATTGATGGGACTGGCGTGTCTGTTGTATCTTATTCTTGGGGCTTCGGAAACGGAGCCGGCCTATTAAGGCTGCCCGAATGTATCACGCAATCAATCGACATGGGAGGTTAAGGGCATGACATTCTTTCTGGGCCCCCTGGGCCCCACCGAGTTGATTCTCATCCTCCTGGTTATCCTCATTATCTTCGGAGCCGGAAGGCTGCCGGAAATAGGGGAAGGACTGGGCAAAGGAATAAAAAGTTTCAAAAAAGCCGTAAAGGACGAGCGCAAGCAGATGTCCCCGGATGAGGAGGATGAAAAGAAAAAAGAGCTTCCCCCCGGAAAAGATAAAGAAGAGTGAGTGCGGATTAACGGCCCGAATATCATGACTCCGGCATGGCCGGGGTCTTTTTATTGCATTGCTTTGTAGCCGATGGGCGATTCCATATTTTATAATATCTCCCCGATGAAAACGGCAAGGCTTATCCTGCCGCTGGCGATTTGCATCATCGCGACGGCGGCCTCAACCTGTAAGGTTCGCGAAATCAGCCGCACTCCCACCGATTGGCTGGTGCGAAGACTGGGCAGTGAACCCGACACGCTCAACCCGCTCACCAGCACCGACGCCTACTCCAACGAAATTCTCGACTACATATATGAAACCCTCGTCCGCCGGAACCCGGACACCCTCAAGCTGGAACCGTGGCTGGCCAGAGACTGGGACATAAGCTCCGACGGCATGGTAATAACCTTCCATATGCGCAAGGACGTCAAATTCACCGACGGCCACCCCGCAACGGCGGAAGACGTTGCCTACGCCTACCGGAAGATAATGGACCCCAAGGTCAACGCCCCTCACCTGCGCAACTACTACAAGGATATCGAAAAGGTCGAAGTGACGGGTAAGTACACCATCAAGTTCACTTACAAGCAACCATATTTCAGGGCGGTGGAAATATGCGGCTACACCCCGTGCATACCAAAACATCTCTTCGAGAAATCCGAAAACTTCAACCAGAGCGACCTCGGGCGAAAACCGGTCGGCACCGGCCCATATAAGTTCAAAAAATGGATTACCGGCCAGAAAATAATCCTCGAGCGCAATGAGAACTATTGGAAAGATAAGCCGCGGATAAAAACCATCGCTTACAAGTTCATACACCAGGACTCCACCGCCCTTATCGAGCTCAAAAAGCAACACATCGACTACATGGGCCTCACTTCTCTTCAGTGGGCCAAGCAATCCGACACCGAGCGCTTCAAAGCCAAATTCCGCAAGGAAAAATACTACCAGCCCAATTACAACTACGTCGGCTGGAACATGCGGACACCGCCCTTCGACGACAAGAAAGTGCGACGGGCCATGACCATGCTCGTAGACCGGGAAACCATACTTAAAACCGTGCAATTCGGGCTGGGTAAAATTGTGACCGGCCCTGCATACATCAACAGCCCGTACTACGACGATTCCATCGAGCCATGGCCGTACGACCCCGCCAGGGCCAGAGAACTATTGGCGGAAGCCGGCTGGAAGGACCACGACGGAGACGGAATCCGCGATAAAAACGGCGAGCCTTTCAGGTTCGAGTTCCTTATATCCAGCGGCAGTATTTTTTCCTCTCAACTGGCTACCATCCTGAAGGAAGAACTGGACAAGATGGGTATAGTCATGGAAGTGCGCCGCCTGGAATGGGCGACGTTTCTCAAGCTGATAGACGAGCGCAACTTTGACGCCGTCACACTGGGCTGGTCGTTGAGCGTCGAGACCGACCCTTATCAGTTGTGGCATTCCAGCCAGTCCGAAAAGGGCTCCAACTTCGTTGGATTCAAGAACCAAAAGGCCGACCGCATCATCGTCAAAAACCGCCGCACCCTTGACCGAGACAAAAGAATCGAGTTGATGAAGGAGTTTCACGGGATACTCCACGAGGAGCAACCCTACACGTTCCTCTTCTGCCGGCCCTCGCTGGTGGCGCTGCACAGAAGGTTTGAAAACGTCACAGTTCACAAGCTGGGGCTGAGGCCGCGCGAGTGGACAATAAACCCCGATTGGAAAGAGGACTGAAGCGGTGAGAAGCTACATAATCAAAAGGCTGCTTCTCATAATACCCACCCTTTTCGGAATCACCGTAATCACGTTCATAGTCATCCACCTGACCCCCGGCGACCCGGCGGAGCTTAAAATCAAACAGGGCGCCATGGGTACCGCTACTCCGGTAACCAGGGAAATGCTGGAGCAGACCCGCGAGTTGTACGGACTGGACAAGCCCCTCCACGAACAGTATTTCATCTGGCTGGGCAGGCTGGCGCGGCTGGACTTCGGCACCAGCTTCAAAGACTCCCGGCCCGTGCTGGAAAAGCTCAAGGAAGCCGTGCCCATTACCCTGTTACTCAACGTCATAAGCATTTTCCTCATATACCTGCTGGCCATCCCCCTGGGGATTTTGAGCGCGGTAAAAAGGCGAACCATGCTGGACAATTCCCTGACCGTGGTCCTGTTCGTTCTGTACAGCCTGCCGTCATTCTGGGTGGCGCAGATACTCATAACCTACTTCGCCAGCGGCACTTACTTCGACTTTTTCCCCGCATACGGGCTTCATTCGGAAGGCATAATCAATTACGGCACGTGGCTGAGATTCGAGGACCTCATGTGGCACCTGGTACTGCCCGTCTTCTGCCTCACCTACAACGGGCTGGCCTATTTGAGCCGGATGGAGCGGATTGGGATGCTGGAGGTTATTCAACAGGACTACATCCGAACCGCCCGCGCCAAAGGACTGAGCGAGCCGGTGGTTATACTTAAACACGCCTTCCGCAACAGCCTGATACCCATACTAACCCTCATGGCCTCCCTGCTGCCGGCGCTTTTGGGCGGGTCGGTCATAATCGAGCAGATATTTAACATCAGAGGCATGGGGTGGCTTACCTTCGAGGCCATACTCAACCGCGACTATCCGGTGGTCATGGGAGTGTTTACCATAAGCGCCTTCCTTACGCTGTTAGGTCTCCTGCTCTCCGACATCATGTACGCGGTGGTGGACCCGAGGATAAGCTTCGAGAGGGGCGAGGGTGGCTGATAAAACTCGAAGCGGAGGCTACTGGGCCGAAACATGGCACCAGTTCAAAAAGAACCGCCTGGCTATGATAGGGCTGGTGGTGGTGCTGGCGATGATTGCCGCAGCCCTGCTGGCTCCGCTTTTGGCCAACAATCGCCCGTTGGCCATGAAAACCTCGGAGGGGTGGAGATTCCCCGCTTTCAGTCAATATTTGCCGAAAGAGCTTGACACCGAATACCGCAACGTCGACTGGGCCCATCCTGAGGAAAAGTGGGGCGCCATCGAGAAGAAGATTATGCCGCCGGTACCCTACTCGCCCGACGAGATACATTTGGTGGAGTTTTACGAAGCCCCCGGTCGCAAACACCTGCTGGGAACGGACGACAGGGGCAGGGATTTGTTGAGCAGACTTATATGGGGCAGCCGGATAAGCCTGTCGGTGGGCATAGTGGCCGTCGGGATAGCCATTCTAATCGGCATTCCCATAGGCGCGTTGGCCGGTTACTACGGCGGGCTTACCGACAGCATCATTCTCAGAATTATAGAAGTGGTCATTTGTTTCCCCACCTTCTTTCTGATACTCGCCATCCTGGCGTTTCTCCCCCAAAGCATATTCAACATCATGGTGGTCATAGGCATTACCGGCTGGGTAGGACCGGCGCGGCTGATAAGAGGCGAGTTTTTGAAGCTGCGGCAGGTGCAGTATGTGGAAGCCGTGAGGGCGCTGGGAGCAACCAACTTCCGGGCCATATTCCGCCACATACTGCCCAACGCCGTAGCGCCGGTGCTTGTGGCTGCAACCTTCGGCGTTGCCAACGCCATCCTCTACGAAAGCGCTCTGAGCTTTCTCGGTTTCGGCGTGCCGCCGCCAACGCCGAGTTGGGGGGAAGCTATCAGCCAGGCCCAGCATTTCGTGGATGCATGGTGGTTGACACTTTTTCCGGGGTTTGCCATCTTTTTGACCGTGACTGCTTACAACCTTGTAGGTGAAGGTTTCCGGGACGCAACCGACCCAAGGCTGAGGGGAACCAAGGGAGAAAAGCCATGAACGACGAAAAGAAACCACCCTTTCCGGTGCCGGAGCCGGACCCGGAAGAGGTGAAAGCGGTGCAGGATATTTTCAACACTTCGGGGGAAGAATCCAAGGGCGATGACGTCTTCTCACAGGATATTTTCTCAGCCCCTCCCCCACCTCCACAACAGCAGCCACAACAACCACCGGCCTCCGAACCGCCCCCCGCTTCACCGGAACCCGTCGCACAAAATGCCGACGAGGAACAGGACGTGAAAGTGGTGGGGTTTGAAGATTTCGATAAGCTTTCGCAACCTGAAGGGCTTGCCGTTGAAGGCCAATCCTACGCGCCGGGTAACCCTTCACCCTCTGAACAACCCGAGGTTGAAGAAGACGAAGAGAACATGCCCGATTTGGTAATGTCCGGGACACCGGCCGATGTTTCCATGGAAACGGCCGAACCCGTCTCCGATTCCGAAGAAGCGCAGGAAGCAGAGGCGGTGACCGAAGACGAGTGGGCCGAGGATGACATAGGCGCCGCCGAAGCCGTTGATGAGCCGGAACCGGCCCAGTCTGCGGTCGATGAAGAATTGCCGCTGCAAACCGAGGAGCAGCCGCTGACCTTCAAAGCGGCAAAAGCCAAGGAAGGCCCCGAGGCAGTCAAGCAGACGCAGGAGTTGATTGAACACCTCGACGGCGCCGATGAAGGTTTCATGGACGCCGCCGAGATAGAAAGGGCGGTAAAATCCATCTCCGATTTGAAGGACGAGATTCGCAACCTTGCCGAGCGGGTTCGAGCTATCGAAGAAAAGCTGAAATAAAAAGTGGCCCTTCTTGACGTACAGAACCTTTGCACGGTCTTTGAGATGGAAGATGTGTCGTTCGCCGCGGTGGACGGGCTGACATTCCGAATCGACCGGTGCGAAACCATGGGACTGGTGGGTGAAAGCGGCTGCGGGAAAAGCGTCAGCGCCCTTTCCGTAATTCGGCTTGTTCAAACGCCGCCGGGCAGGATAGCTTCCGGAAAAGTTCTGCTCGAAGACAAGAACATACTCGGCCTCAACGAGCGCGAAATGCGCCGCATCCGGGGCAATCGCATCTCCATGATATTCCAGGAACCCACTTCCAGCCTGAACCCCGTCTTTACCGTCGGCAACCAGATAGCCGAAGCCATCCGGCTCCACCAGGGAGTGGGAAAGAAGGAATCACTCGAACGGGCCGTCGAAATGCTCAAGCTGGTGCGCATACCCGAGCCGGAAAGCCGCGCCGGGAGCTACCCTCACCAGCTATCCGGAGGCATGTGCCAGCGGGCCATGATAGCGATGGCTCTGGCGTGCCGACCGGACGTGCTTATTGCCGACGAGCCGACCACCGCCCTGGACGTCACCATCCAGGCCCAGATACTCGAGCTTATCGCCGAGCTTCGGGAGGAGCTGGGCATGGCGGTGCTCCTGATAACACATGACCTGGGCATCGTGGCACAGAACGTTAACAGGGTGCTGGTAATGTACGCGGGCACGGAGATGGAGGAGGCGTCGGTGACCGAGCTTTTCGCTCACCCCGCCAACCCGTATACGCAGGGTCTCCTCGCGGGCATGCCGCGAGTGGAAGCGCGGGGCGGGAAACTGTCGGCAATCCCCGGAACAGTTCCCGACCTGGCGGAGCTTCCGACCGGCTGCCGGTTCCGGGAGCGCTGCCCGCACGCTTTCGATAAATGCGCAGAAGCCGAGCCGCCGCTTTTGCAGGTGAGCAGCGAGCACCTGAGCAGATGCTGGTTGCACGAGTGAGGATATGAAGGAAAACCTGGTACAGGCAAAAGGACTGGTCAAGCATTTTCCGCTGCGGGGAGGGGTTTTCGGCAGGGCCAAGGCTTTCGTGCGGGCCGTGGACGGCGTCGACCTGGATATACAAAAAGGAGAAACGCTCGGACTGGTCGGCGAAAGCGGCTGCGGAAAAAGCACCCTCGGAAGAACCCTCCTGCGACTGCTCGACCCCACTTCCGGCGCCATATCATTCGATAACGCCGACATAACTTCGCTGCACGGCTCTCCTCTTCGCCGGTATCGCAAGCGTATGCAGATAATCTTCCAAGACCCCTTCAGCTCCCTGAACCCCCGCATGACGGCGGGCTCCATAGTGGGAGAGGCGCTGTCCATACATAAACTGGCGAAAAAGAAAGAAAATCGCCAGAGAGTGGCGGAGTTGCTGAAAATGGTGGGGCTGAGCGCAGACCATGCCGGCCGGTACCCGCACGAGTTCAGCGGCGGGCAGCGCCAGCGTATAGGAATCGCCCGGGCGCTGGCGGTTGACCCGGAGTTCATAGTGGCCGACGAGCCTATAAGCGCGCTGGACGTGAGCATCCAGGCGCAGATTATAAACCTGGTGATGGACCTGCAGGAGCGGCTGGGGCTTACTTACCTCTTCATCACACACGACCTGCGGGTGGTGGGGCACCTGGCAAACCGGGTGGCGGTGATGTACCTGGGCAGAATCGTCGAGGTGGCTCCCGTGGCGGAGATTTTGGCCAACCCGCGCCATCATTACACTGTGGCGCTCCTGGAGGCGGTGCCGCTTCCCGACCCCGGACATAAATGGAAGGGGAAACACGCCATCTCGGGCGACGTACCCAGTCCGGTGTCCCCACCGGAAGGATGTCGCTTCCACCCCCGCTGCCCGGCGGCCAGGGAAGACTGCCGCGGTCGAATTCCACTTCTCGAACCTGAGCCGGGCAACCCCGAGCACCTTGTGGCCTGCTACCACCCTGTATGATTTTTCAATACACCGAATAATATTCAGCCAGGATTCCCCATCAAGGGTAGCCTCATTATCCAGGAATCCCGGAATAATTCAACCTCCCCAAGATTTCTTATTAAGGGTAGCGCGCCTTGACCGCAGGGCCACATATGCCGGGTGAAGAATCTGAGGGCGGCCATCACCTTCCGGGTGACGACCGTATTTTCATGTAACCCCCGGGAGCAGTCAAGGTGTGAAACGAATCCGCCTCCTTATTCGGGAATCTTGGTCAATCTACCCGTTTGACATCCCTTGAGTTTGCGCGGATAATTCAAGTAAATATGCTGCTCACTCCCCAATGTTACTCCTGCATACTTGACGACCTTAGAGGAGCCTTGGAGCTATTGGATGTGGAAGAGGAACTCTTCCACGAAACCATGATAAGGGCCGTCCGGATGCTGGAGGCACAAGGCCCGGCGCGCAAGTACCCGTCACATTACATCACCGAAGCTCACCGGATATTGAAGAAAGCTACCGGTATAGATATGCCCTTCGCCGAGTTGAGGAAAAAAACCAACCTCGTCGGAATCGAAATAGCGAAAAAGCTGCGCAACGATATATCGAACCTCGCTCCCGCCGAGCGCTTCCGCACCGTGGTTGTCTGGTGCGTTGCCGCAAATCACCTGGACTTCCGCACCGTCGGTACCGGCTACGGTTTCGACCCGGATGAAATATATCAATGGCTTGAAAATTACGTGGAAGAAGGGCTCGCAGTGGACATGATTAACCAGTTTCATCAAGCGGCAGGGGGCGCGGAAAAAATAACGTACGTACACGACAACGTGGGGGAAGTGGCGGTGGACTCGGTGCTTATCGAGGAACTCAAATCGCTCGGCGCCGGCGTTACAAGCGCATTGCGCGGCGGCCCTATCACCAGCGACGCTACCATGGAAGACGGAAAGCAAGCGGGCGTCTTCGAGGCGGCCGACGAAGTGATACTCGCAGGCCCCGACACCCTGGGAATATCCCTGAACGAAATAACGCCCGAGCTTAAAAAGGCTCTAAAGGAAGCGGACCTCATCGTATCCAAGGGACAGGCCAATTATTATGTACTTACCGAGTACATAAAAGAAACCCCGGCGCGCATCGCGTTTCTTTTCAGCAACAAGTGCGAACCGGTGGCGAATACCCTGGGACTTACGGGCAAAAACAATATAGTCTGGATGAACGCTTAAAACGAGAGGAAAACGGCAATGGACAGAAGAAAATTTGTGAAAACTTCGGCAACCGCCGGATTATTAGCCGCAACCGGCCCCGGCTTTATAACTCGTGGGATGGCGGCGGAATCCATGTCCCCCATGGGCAGGCCGCTCGGGGCCGAAGAAACTTTATTGATTCACAACGCCAGACTCGTAGACGTGGAAAACGGCGAATTTCTGCCACAATCCGCCATTCTGATAAAGGGTGATAAGATTTCTGCCCTCCCCGAAGGTTTTGTTGATATAAAAAAGGCCGACCGGAAAATAGACGCCGGCGGAAGGTTCATAATACCCGGCCTTATAAACAATCACTGCCACATGAGCCTTCCCGGGGTGGCGGCTCTGAGCATCCACATTCTGACCAAATTCGACGACCAGATGGACCGCAACTGCACCGACTGTATAACTCACGGAGTAACCACGGTCAGGGACCAGCTCGGCGGGCAGCAGTTTCTCATGAGAAGGCAGGCGCGTATGAGCGCGGGCGAACTTATGGGGCCGCGTATCATGCGCGGCATCGGGGTGCAGGTGCCGGACGGATACGGCACCTTCTTCCCGGACTTCGTGGCCAACGACTCGGTGATGCCCGCGCGTAACGTATCCGAAGTGAAGGACGGGGTAAAAAAGGCCGTCGACCTCGGCGCGGACCACATCAAGCTCTTTCTGCAATACCGGACGCTTTTCCAGGGAGACAAGAAATATCCGGTAATGACCGACAAAATGCTCGCAACGGCGGTCGAAGAGGCGGAAAAGCATTCCAAGTACGCGGCAATTCACGAAACCAACGTCAAAGGCTACAGGGCATCGCTGAAGGCCGGAGTGCGCAGCATCGAACACGCCCCCCGAGATGAGGCCATTACCGAAGAAGACGTAAAAAAATTCGTGGACGGCGGACATTACTCCGTCCCCACTATGAGCGTGGCGTGGGCGCTGGCTTATCCGGTATCCGGTGATAAAAGCTTCCAGAACCCCCGCGTTCAAAAAATCTACAAACACAAAAACACACATATTAATGAAATGCTGGATGAATTCCTGGCGCCGAAACTGGCAAAGGTAGGGAAAAAAGTGCACCGGAAATATTCCCGACCCGGCTACTTCGACGAAGACCACTTCATGATTACCCCCGACGCCGCTTACTTCAACGCGGCGGGAGCCATCGGAGGCGAAAACATCATGAAGCTCTATAAGGCGGGAGCGAAGTTCGGTTGCGGCAACGACGGCGGAGTGCCTTTCATCTGGCCGGGAAACATGGCCCTCGAAATGTGGCTGAACCAACAGGCCGGAATGAAACCCGCCGACGTTCTCAGAAGCGCCACCATCACCAACGCCAAAATCCTGAAACTCGGATGCTGCCTCGGCTCAATAAAAGAGAAAAAAGTCGCCGACCTCGTCTTCCTGGACAAAAATCCCCTGGAAGACATCGCCAACGTGGACAAACCCGAAGCCGTGCTCCAGTCGGGAAGGCTGGTTTACACCAAGGGGAACGTGAAGGAGGATTACACCTGACCTTTTTTGCTTTTTTCAAAATATTGAAAAAAATCGTCCAACAAAAGCGCAGTAAAAGCGTACCCGGAAAAATTCTCAAGGCACCTGGACATTTGGCCACTGTCAGGAATCCACACAATACCGTCCAACACCGCCACTGTAACCGCGTTTTTAAACGATTTACTCGCCAGATTAAGAGCATCCTCAAAAGCTCTGTTTTGGTTGCCGCCTTCGGTGCCAAGGAACTTCGCTTCCCCTATAATCAACTTTCCCCCACTTCTTGCGACAAAATCCGGACGTTTATCCAAACCACACCCCTTTTGATTTGCATAGTTTCTAAGGGTTTCGCCTGAGGTTTCCAGAAAAACGGGCTTAGAATCTTCCTTTTCAAATTTACCGGGATCTTTTATGAACTTATATTTCTTTTTCAACCACTTTTCAAACAGTGGCCCCATTTGGCGATTAAACTCTTTTGGCGCTTCCAGTTTATCTAAAACCCCCTCAACGCCCATTTCTCTGAGATGATTACAGATTCTTCTAACCGTCTTGGGATTTTTAGATATTTCATCAGGTTTTTTCCTTAGAAAACCGACATATGGGTCGTTAAAGGGGAACT
>CAYWKU010000015.1:0-77889 GCA_964459325.1 uncultured bacterium
CTCCAGACTTATGATTTTACGACCTCAAATTTCCCCCACAAGTGGGACACGACCTTGTCTATTTCTTTAGGACTATCTATGAATTCCCTTATCCACCCCTGTAAGAATAAATTCGGAGGGTCGAACTTGCTTTCCTTGTTGTATCCAAATTCCTGCTCAATATGAAATAATTGTGCTAATGTTCCTGTAACAATTAAGGAATTTAAAAAATGCTCAAATTCTTCGTTTGCTAAGGATTTTAACTCTGTTTCCGGATCGTTTCCATAATAGATGTTGTCAAAAGCCAAAAGTAATTTTTCTTTCAATTTTGGACGGCTCCTTATTCTTAGATTGAGGTCCATCATAACTCTTAGATGATTTGGTCGAAAAGTTCTTTCTCCTTCCCTGAGCCAAATCTGAAAATTCTTTTTAACGTCATACCCTTTAAATCTTTTAGACAGTTTAGAGGGTCTAAAGAGACAAATTTGCATATTTTTTTCGGTATAGATAGTTGTTTCCTTGTCAAAAACTAATTTTCTGACAATTTTGAACATCTCTTCTTTTTTCATTAGAATTCCATCCTTTCTCTGTTTTGAGTATTATTGAGGAAAATTTTTTCAAATTTATTTTGCTAATTTAATTAGATTGGCCGAGAAGATATTTATAGCGGATTCACCTGGATAAAAAAATATTTTGACTAGTGGGGGGGGGCTAATAGAAGTTTCAAGCTCTACTTCAGGCACAAATATACTTAAAGGGAGAAATTTGTGCTTTGAACCGTCATCCTTCCTTCTCTTTCCCCACCATTCTCATGTATGAGCGGGCGGTGCGGTGGCCGGGGTGGATTTGCAGGACTTCGTCCCACTCGGCCACGGCCTCGTCGTAGCGCTCCAGGGTGTAGTAGCACACCCCCAGCGCCATCCGTGCGGCCACGTACGACGGATTGCTTTCCTTGACCTTCTTGAGCTCGGTAATGGCCCGCTTGCAATCCCCCATGTCGCGGTATGTTTCCGCCAGCTTGGTGCGCACGTCAGGGAAGTCGGGAGCTAGCTGGAGGGCTTTTTCATACTCCTCGATAGCCGGTTCGTAAAGGCCGAGGCCGTGGTAAACGTCGGCGATTTCGGCGTGCATGTTGCCCAGCTTTTTGCGGGCGTAAGGGTCCATCCGGTCGCCGCTTGCTTCCGTCTCCTGGAGGAAGTGCTCCTGTATTTCTCTCGCCCGGTCATATCGGCCCAGGTCGAAAAGTGTCACCGCCAGGTTCAGGGCGGCATCGGTATACCGGGGGTTTATTTCCACCGCCCTCTCGAAGGCCTTGATGGCCTCCTCGAAGCGGCCCCGTGAATGATAGGCCTGTCCCAGCATGTTGTACACGTCGGCGAAATTGGGGCTGGCTTCGTTGAACTGCTCGAAAAGCTCGATAGCTTTTTCGTAGTCGCCCCTGTTGAAGGCCTCTTTTCCCATTACGTAAAGCGAGCGGATTTCATCGCGATCCATTTTCATAATCCCCCTGTCGGGTAATCTGATTCAGCGTTGAAAGAGTAAATCGGGTTGTTCTTCGTGTTTTTGTCGGGCTTTTTGACTCCACTTGCCTTCCGGAAAGTCTTCGACAAGCTGGTTATAAATATTGGCGGCCAGTTCGGGTCTGTCGAGCTTGCGATACGACCTCCATATAAAATACATGGCCTTCTGGTCGAGGCCCGCTCCGGGGTAGTTGGCCATCAAAGTGCGGCATCTGTCCACGGCGGCCCACCACCGATTGTGTTTAAAGTAGAACTTTGCCACGTACATTTCATGCCGCGCCAGCCGTACTTCCAGGATATTTGTCTTTTCGCCCACCGCTTTGGCGAATTCGCTTTCCGGGTAGCGGGAAAGAAGTAGCCGGAAATTGTCGAGGGACTGTTGTGTGTAGGTCTGGTCCCTGTCTATCGAGAGCATCAGGTGGAAGTAGCACATTCCCGTACGGTATATGGCGTAAGGTATTTCGGGTCGGCCCACGTGATGTTTCCGCCAGCGTTTGTAATGGTCCGCAGCGGTCCGGTAGTCGCCGGCTTCGTAGTGAGTGTCCGCTATTTTCAACTCCGCCAGCGGCGCATACCTGCTGGTGGGATGTTCGTAGATAATATCCTGAAACGAATTGCGGGCCTTTTCGTAATCGGGCGGGTTCAGGAACGCGCCGCCCTTGCGCTTGGTCATGAAGCTGACACCCTCGTTGTAAAGCTGCTCCGGCGGCTTTACCGGCTTTTCCTTTTTCTTGGGGCATCCCGTTACTGTCAGCATCGCCAGGAAAATCGCCGCCAGCGTCAGGCTTATATTTTTTAACCCGTATTGTCTCACTTGCCCTCTCTCCGTTCGTTTTCTTCCTGTTCGGATTTGCAATCGATACAAAGCGTGGTAACCGGTCTCGCCCGGAGCCGCGCGTCACTTATCGGTTTGCCGCAGATTTCGCATATGCCGAAGCTGCCGTCTTCTATCCGTTGCAGTGCGTTTTGAATTTTGTTGATGAGGTTGCCTTCCCGCTCCCGTATTCTCAACTCCCGGTATCTCGAAGATTCCAGGGTGGCCCTGTCCGAAGGGTCGGGGAACGTGGTTCTCTGGCTTTCCATCTGAACCATGGTTTCATCCGCTTTGCCGGTCAACTCGTCCAGTTGGCTCTGCAACATTTTCCTGTAGGAGTTAAGCTTTCTCTTGTTCATGTTGCCTCTCTCCATCCCCGTACAAGATAGATGATTCAGCACCCTATGCAAGCAAGGTTGATGTCGGGGGCAGGTTGATGTTAAATAAGTAACGATGAGAAAGATAATAGACGGCTGGTATCATGTACCCGGCAGGCATTGCGCCTCCACCGCTCTCCGGGACGCCGCCCGCTTTTGGGGGCTGGAGTGGGATGAAGCGCTTTGCTTCGGGTTGGGAAGGGGACTGGGCGCATTTTACATGGAAAACCCCTCCTTCAGCCCCTCGAAATGGCTGATGGTGCGCTCCTCCGGGCTGGAGCCTCACTTCTTCGAGTCGCTGGGCATCCCGTTTGAGTGGAAACAGGCCCAAGACGCCCGAAGCGCATGGCGTATGACGAAGGAAGACATCAACGCGGGCCTGCCCCTTCTGTTGCATACCGACATTTACTACATCGACTACTACAACTCCAATACCCATTTCAATCGCCACACCGTTCTCATGTGGGGCTATGATGAAGAGGCGGGTGAGGCCTACCTTTCGGATACAGAAAGGGTAGGGTTGATGACCATTCCGCTGGAATCGCTTGCCGAGGCCAGGTCTTCGGAGTATCCGCCCGGCCCGGTGAGCTTCGATTGTTACGCGATGGACAGACCGGAGCCGCAGGTGAAGGTAAAAGATGCAGCGCTGGGAGCTTTGAAGAAAGGTGCGTTTGAAATGACCGGCCCGGAGGACAAGTACCCCGTTAAAATAGGCCTGCCGGCGCTCGAGGCGCTTGCGCGAAACCTGCCCGGCTGGGCCGGGGCTGAAGACTGGAAGTGGAGCGCCCGGTTCGCATACCAGGTTATTGAAAAGCGCGGCACAGGTGGAGGCGCTTTCAGGAAGATGTTTACCGAGTTCGTCCGGCAGGTCGAGGATATGCACCCGGCCACCAAACCCTTGGGCTTGAGCGGTAAGATGGAGGAAATATCCCGCGCCTGGAGCGAGCTCGCCGCAATTTTGAAGGAAATCTCCGAAAGGTCGGAGCCTGAAGGTTTTGAGAGTGCCGCCGAATGTGCGGGGCGGCTTTACGGGATGGAAAAGGATTATTGCGAAACCGTTTTATCGAACGTTTGACGGGATGAAGGACGATATTCACGAAAGGGATGTAAAGTTTATGCACGAAGCCCTCCGGGAAGCCCGGGCCGCTTCCGGGAAGGGGGAGGTGGCGGTGGGCGCGGTGGCCGTGTACGGGGACGAGGTTATAGCGCGCGCCCATAACGTGAAGGAGGTTACCCTCGACCCCACCGCTCACGCCGAGATGCTTCTTATAAAGGAAGCTGCACGGGTGCTGGGGTCATGGCGGCTGTACGGGGTTACGGTCTACGCCACCCTGGAGCCGTGCCCCATGTGCGCAGGGGCGATGGTGCTGGCTCGCATAGACCGGCTGGTTTTCGGAGCTTACGACCGGAAAATGGGAGCGGTGCGTACGCTTTACCGGATAGGTGACGACAAGCGCCTGAACCACCGGATAGAGGTCTGCGGGGGTGTGTGCGAAGAAGATTGCGCCGGGCTTTTGAGCGAGTTCTTTACGAATCTGCGGAACAACCGGGAATAACGACATTTTCGGACTTCAACCACCAACGGAAAACCACGCCCTCATTAAGTGTAGCCCGGACGTTATACGTCCGGGTTGCGCAAGCAACAGGAAAAGATGAAGTGTAACTCACATGTTTGTATAATGGGAACTTATGAGCGGGAAGAAAAGTAAACCGGGCGGTTTTATTCGACGCAACCGGAAGGTAATAGCCTCCGGAGCCGCTTTTGTGCTCCTGGCGGGGGGAAGTATCATCGGCCTGTCGTTGCCAGTCATGCAACATGGGCCGGTGCATGCTTTCACCGCTACCATCGCCACGGTTACGGGAGCGCTGCTCAAAGTATGGAACCCCGCGGTCGAGGTGTCGGGGACTGTGGTTAAATCCGCCGGTTTTCGGATGGAGATAGTCAACGGCTGCAACGGTGCATACGTGACGGCCCTGTTAGCGGCTGCGATTATCGTAACCCCCGGCGCGTGGTGGAAGCGGCTGGCGGGAATAATGGCCGGGGCGGCGTTCATTTACGTTTTGAATATAATCAGGGCTGGCAGCCTGTTCGTTGTGGGCGGCGCAGCTTCGCGGGAGGTTTTTTATTTTGCGCATACTTACGTCTGGCAGACCCTGGTGGTGCTTTTCGCGGTGGCCTTTTACGTGGTCTGGCTCGGAATCCTTCCCTCCGAAGGGCGGGGAGGCCCCGAGGCTGGCGGCGGGGCTGATACTCAGGGCGATAGTCATGGCGGCGGTGATAACTCCGCTGTGGCTGGCCGTACTTCCGGGCTATAACGTCGCGGTGGCAGAAGGCGCCGACGCCGCCATCGGGGTTTTCGAGCCGGATGACGCGGGACACCGGGTATGGATTGAGGCGGGGAGGGTGACCCTAACGCGGTGGGTTTACGGGCGTAGCCCGATGGAGTTCAGCTTCAACCTCAAAACCGTAACCTTCAACGGTGCCCTTCTGCTGGCGCTTCTGCTTGCATCGCCCATGGCTTTCGGTAAGAGATGGGCGGTGAAAGTAATCGCCTCTTTGCTGGCCTTGTACTTATTCCACGTCCTGGTGGTTTACATGAGCGCCGTCAACCCGACATCACTGAGCACTTCCGCCGCACCCGCTCACGTGGAATTTTACCTCGAAAGGCTCGGGCCGGTATGGAGGAAGCTGTCGGCGGCGGTGACATTGAGCCTGCATTCGGGTGGCCGGGCGTTTGCGCCGCTTTTGATATGGGCGATAGCGACAAATAAGAAGGCGTTGTGATTGTTGTCGATTTTTCGTTTGGAGTGCGACGGCTTGACTTGTGTGGAAAGCAGGATAGCCCGGACGTCACACGTCGGGGTTGTCCGCAAGTACAAGGAGAAACTGTATTTCGCCCTGAAAGGGCAGAATAACGTAGCCCGGGGCAAGCGGCAGCGCCGCCCCGGGTGGTTGAAAGCCGCCAACCGTTTTTACCCCGAAGGGGTTACACAAAAAATATGATAGAATTTATCTAACCCTTTCAGGGTATGATTTATGTCGGGGTTGCCGATAACCCGGGGTGGCGTCCCTCCGGGACTTACCCCGGGCTATTTTGTGTTACCCCTTCGGGGTAGACGCCGATAAGGGTGGCCGGGACGTTACAGGCCGAGGTTGTCAGCAAGGACGAGGGGAAAAGTTGATTTAGCTGTCTGTTGATACACTCCTTCTACTGATTGCCCAAATAAGGGTTAACATTAAAAGAAGAGCCATTAATACCAACATTGCTTCCGATAAAGTCGGTATTGCGCCATCCTGTGTCACTTTATATCGCTGACCGAAACCACCATTCCCATCTCCATCTGCACTACCACTATCACGCCATACGACTATTATTTTATCTGAGATACTAAATGCTAAATTCTGATTTAATTGATAATCAAATTCAGTGCTATTAATCTGAACAACAGACGAAAAAGCTTGACCAGTAGTAGTAAATAATCTACCAGCAACCCCGCGCAAATCGCTGTCATTATTTTCCCAAGAAATAAAAAATTGTTTAGAGGTCCTATTTCCTGATATTTCTGTTCCTATCTGAGTATTACTATTGTCTGGGAAAGCCATAGTTTCAGAATTGACTCGGTTTCCAGAAGAATCAAATCGCTGAAACAATATATCCCATCCGTCGGATTCGTCTGCCCAAGTGATAACAAACGAACCATCGTTAAATAGAAACACGCTGGGGGTACGTTGATTCAGAGTTTCAGTTTGATTCACCTGAAACTCTCCCCCCACCGGGCTGGCTGAGGAATCAAATCTCTGAGCATATACTCCATCTCCATCAGAATCGTTACCAGTCCATACAACTATAAATTCTCTATTATCATTTATAGAAACTTTTTGCTGAATTTGTGTCCCTGCGGTCGTGGAGTTTACTAATATTTCATTTCCGACTTTATTCCCAGCGCTATCGAAAAGCTGGGCGAAGACATCGCCATTATCGACACTGAGGGCGTCGTACCACGCAATCACGAAATCCCCTGTAGCGTTCATCGCCACAATGGGGGTTTGCTGGCTGTTTTGCCAGGTGGTGTTTACCTGGAAAACGCTTCCATTAGGCGTTCCATCGGAAAAATACCTCTGAGCGTAGATTCCCTGGGCATCACCGTCCGGGTTGGTGGGCGGGCAGGGACCTATACTCGTGTCGGTTCCTTCGGCCCACACAATAACAAAATCCCCATCCGCGTCCATGGCCACGCTCAGGCTTCTTTGCGCCTCGTCGACATACTCGGGGCCTGCAATTTCTCCTCCTATCTTATTCCCGCTTGAGTCAAACAATTGAAAGAAAATATCCTGGGAATCGCAGGATTCGCTTACCGGGCTTGTCCATGCCGACACGAAATTTCCGTTATCGTCAGTCCCCACCGAAAACGAACCCTGGTCTCCCGCCGTGGTGGTGTTAATCTGGAACTCCCCGCCCAGCGGCTCCAGCCCGGCGTAGGAGAGCGAAGCTGAAAGCATTAATGTCATGCCGATTACAACTGCTTGTAAAATAATCCTTTTCATTGTTCCGTCCTCCCCCTTCAATCCCCCGCTCTATATACATTCTATCATAATAGTATTTTTCATACAAGATTTTTTTGAGTAACATCAATAATTGGAACGCGGGAAGGGAAGGTTTAATCCAAATGCATGGAAACACTCCTTGACAGCCCAGAGGGGGGCGATTACCATTGTGGATGCATTTTCGGGGAGAATGCTCTTTAAAAACTGACGCTTTATACGGAGAGGTGGCCGAGTGGCTGAAGGCACTCGCCTGCTAAGCGAGTAAACGGGGAAACCCGTTTCCAGGGTTCGAATCCCTGCCTCTCCGCTTATTTATTTGGGTCGGAGAGATGTCCGAGCTGGCCGAAGGAGCACGATTGGAAATCGTGTAGGCGGTATCCCCGCCTCGGGGGTTCGAATCCCCCTCTCTCCGCTTGTTTTTTTATTGTTTTCAGGTATATATGACGGTGTTTGATGGAATGCAAGGCTGAGGCCCGCTTGGTGGGCGGTGTTGATAGCCAGGTCCCGCACGACGTAGATCCCGTGAATCCCGCCAGGCCCGGAAGGGAGCAACGGTAGCGGTCGATCCGTGCGTTGCGGGAAAACCTGGCTATCAGCAGCGCCCATGAGTGTGAGGGGCTGATTCAGGCGAAAACCTCCAACCCTTTGAAAACGGACTGAAATTTTGAGTTACCTGGTACTTGCCCGCAAATGGAGGCCGCAGCGTTTCGAGGACGTTATCGGCCAGGACCATGTCGTCCGCACCCTGAAAAACTCGATAGATTCCGGGCGCCTGGCGCACGCTTACCTGTTCACCGGCGTAAGGGGGGTGGGCAAGACCAGCGTTGCCCGGATACTGGCCAAGGCGCTCAACTGCGAAAGCGGCCCCGCCCCGGCGCCCTGTAACGAATGCTCCCATTGCAAAGAAATTACCGCAGGAAATGCCGTTGACGTTCTCGAGATAGACGGCGCCAGCAACACCGGCGTGGACGACGTCCGCGAGCTGCGGGAAAATGTGCGATACCTGCCGCAATCCTCCCGATACAAGGTGTACATTATAGACGAGGTTCACATGCTTTCGGTGGCCGCCTTCAACGCCCTTTTGAAGACGCTCGAGGAGCCGCCCGCTCACGTGGTTTTCATATTCGCCACCACCGAAGCTCACAAGATACCCACCACCATACTTTCCAGGTGCCAGCGGTTCGATTTTCGCAGGATTACGCGGGCGGAGATATTGGAAGGGCTGGAGGAAATCTGCCGGCGGGAGGAGTATTCCATAGATTCCGCCGACCTGGCGCTGATTGCCCGCGAGGCCGAAGGCAGCATGCGCGACGGGCAGAGTTTGCTTGACCAGGTGGTTAGCTTTGCCGGGAGCGAGGTTCCGAAGGGCGAAGTGGCCCGGGCGCTGGGGATAGTGGACAGGACATGGATTAACCTGATAGTAGCATCGGCGGTGGGCGGCGACGCCAAGGCGGCCCTGGAGGTGGTGGACAGCGCTTTCGATAAGGGCTACAACATGCGCGAGCTGTTGCGGGAGCTTATCTCCTACGTAAGGAACATGGCCGTGGCGGCCCAGTCCGGTGACGCCCGGGAGTTGATTGACCTTCCGGACGAGGAAATCGAAGCGATAAAGTCGCTGGCCGAAAACACTTCTTCGGAAAAAATTCAGTCGGTTTTCGATATTTTATCCCGCGCCGGTGAAAACATGGCCCGGGTGCAGGATACGCGGATAGTTCTGGAGATGGCGCTTATCAAAGCCACCCAGGCCGAGCCGGCGTTGCCGGTGGACGAGGCGATAAGAAAGCTCCAGGAGATAGAGAGCAGGCTGGGGCAGGGCTCACCTTCCGGCCCCGAGCCTTCCGGTTCCGGGGGAAAGGGGGGTAAAGGCGAGACCCCCGGGCTGTTTGCATCGGCGCCTGAGCCTGCGCCGAAGGATGAGAAGAAGGCCAACGGTTTTTCCTGGCCGGGGATGCTGGAGGCGGTCAGGGAGCAGGGCAGCCCTTTCATGGAGCACCTTTTGGAAGTGGCAGGGTTCGAGGGGTTCCGGGAGGGCGTGCTGAAATTGTCGGTGAGTACCGACAGGGCGGAGTATTCCCAGATAAAGGAAAAAAGAAAGGATATCGAGGATATGGCCGCCCGCCTGCACGGCGAAAAGGTGAAGGTCGAAATAATTGCCGGAAAAAATTCGGACTCCGGCGAGCCGCCTCGCGAAACCGACCTCGAGAGAAAAATCAAGGAGGAAGCCCGCGAGCATCCCCTGGTGAAGGGAGCTCAGGAGATGTTGCAGGCCACGATACGGGACATAAAGCCCCGGAAGGGTTCTACACGTAGATAAACCGTGCGATTCAGGAGATTTTCGGGGAAAAACGAATCTATTGTAGATTAATTTGTGAAGCGGGGGTAGAAAGTGCCCCTTTATAAGTGGTATATTACTGAAAGACATAGATATTGAAGATAAAGCAAGTGGAAAAGGACCCTGTTACCCGGCTGGTGGACGCTCTCAAGCAGCTTCCGGGAGTAGGCCCGAAAGGGGCTCAGCGGATGGCGATGCACATACTCCGCAGCCCGAAGGAATATTCGGACGGGCTTGCCCAGCTTATCCGCCAGGTGGGTCACGAGACGATGTTCTGCTCCCGTTGCGGCAATATTTCCGCCACCGACCCTTGTTCTATTTGCTCGGACTCCGAGAGGGACCCGAAGTCGGTTTGCGTGGTCGAGGAGCCGGCGGACGTAACGTCTCTTGAAAAAACGGGAGTTTTCCGGGGCCTTTATCACGTGTTGCACGGGGCATTGAGCCCCATGGACGGTAAGGGGGCGGAGGATATAAAGCTGGAGCCGTTTTTCGACAGGGTAAAAAAAGAGGGAGTGCGGGAGGTGCTTATAGCCACTAATTTCGATGCCGAAGGGGAAGCGACGGCCCAGTACTTGGCAAAACGGCTCAAATCGGCGAAAGTCAGGGTGACAAGGATAGCCCGCGGCGTTCCCGTGGGAGGGGATTTGCAGTATATAGACGAAGCGACCTTGGCGGAGGCTATCTCCGGCAGGAGAGAAATAACTCCCGATAAATAACAAACGCTGGAGCGGGGGGTTGCAAATCTTAGCATTTTCGAGTATTTTGACCCAAGTTTGCGGCTCGTTGCCCCCAAAGTCGGGCAAATGCCGGAAGGCCTAAGCCACAAGGAGTGTTACGAATGGCGGGTCCGCAGTTTGTAATGTACGAAGAGGAATTTCACCAGATAAGTGCGGTATTGGAGCGCCTTATCAAGGAATCCAACGCCAAGGTGATATTCCTGGTAGACAAAAACGGGCAGTTGATTGCCAACACCGGGGAAACCCAGAATATAGACACCACCTCCCTTGCATCGCTCACGGCGGGCAACATCGCGGCGACCGGCGGCCTTGCCAAGCTGTTGGGAGAGAAGGAGTTCAGTATACTCTTCCATGAAGGGGAGCGGGATAACCTTCACATTTCACTGGTTGGCCAGAGGGTTATACTGGTGGTGATATTCGATGACCGCTCCAGTCTGGGCCTGGTAAGGTTGAGGGTTAAAAAGGCGAGCGAGGAGCTGGCCAGAATATTCGAAAGCCTAGTCAAGAAGGCGGAGTCCGAGAGCACGGGCGTTCTGGGCGGCGAGTCCCCCTTCGCGGAAATTTCCGACGAAGACATCGATAACCTGTTCAGTGAGTAAATTTGCCCCGAGGGCAGCAGAGGGCCGAGCATGTCGTTTATAAATTACAGTTCCAGGGAGATTAATTGCAAAATAGTTTATTACGGCCCTGGACTTTGCGGGAAAACCACCAATCTTCAATACGTTTACGGAAAAACCAACCCCACCGCCCGCGGGAAGATGATAAGCCTTGCCACCGAGACGGAGAGGACCCTGTTTTTCGACTTCCTGCCCCTGTCGCTGGGCGAAATCAGGGGTTTCAAGACCCGGTTTCACCTGTATACGGTTCCCGGCCAGGTTTTTTACGATGCCAGCCGCAAACTTATCCTCAAGGGCGTGGACGGAGTGGTTTTTGTGGCGGACAGCCAGATTGAGCGCATGGAAGCCAACGTGGAGAGCCTTGAGAACCTTCGTGAAAACCTGCAGGAGCACGGTTACGAACTGGATAATCTGCCTTACGTTATACAATATAACAAGCGGGATTTGCCCAACGCGGCGCCCGTTGAGGAGCTGAGGAAGTTGCTCAACACTACCGGAGTGCCGGATTTCGAGGCTTGCGCCACTACCGGCCAGGGAGTTTTCGACACTCTGAAGGCCGTGGCGAAGCTGGTGTTGCAGGAGCTCAAAAAAGGCAAGTAATAGTCGCCGTTCTTATAAGAAACAATGAGTTTTAGTCGAAGATATTTTCCAGCCGGCATGTGATATTGCAGCGGGATTGGTATGTCGCGAGAAGGCCCTATTGTGTTTCTTGGCACTCCCCCCTTTGCGGCGGCGCACCTTGGCGCACTTCTCGATGCCGGTGAAAACGTGGCAGGGGTTATTACTCGTCAGGATAAACCGAAGGGCAGGGGGCGAAAAATCAGCCCCACCCCGGTTAAAACCCTCGCCCTGGAACACGGGTTGGAAATGATACAACCGTCGGAGCTCGATTCCGGCGAAGTAGACGACTGGTTAAAATCGATAAACCCATGGCTGCTGGTGGTGGTGGCTTATGGAAAAATCCTGCCCGAGCGTATAATGAATTTCGCATCGATGGGAGCCTGGAACGTTCACGCATCGTTGTTACCGCGATGGAGAGGGGCGGCGCCCATCGAGAGGGCCATACAACACGGCGATTCAAATTCGGGAGTGACGCTGATGCAAATGGACGTCGGCATGGATACGGGGGATATACTCATTCAGCGGGAAACACAAATCGGTCCCGACGAAACCGCCGGCGAGCTTACCGAAAGGCTTATGGAAATGGGCTGCCGACTATTGACCGAGGGCGTCGAAAAGGCCCGCACCGGGGAGCTTGAAGCCCGCCCGCAGGAAGATGAGCGGGTCACTTACGCGCCGCCGGTGAAGAAGAAGGAAGCTGTGATGGATTGGAGCCGGCCCGCTGAGGAGCTGCATAACATGGTAAGGGCCTTCAACCCCCGTCCGGGAGCCAAAAGCGGCGAGCTTACGATATGGGAAACTCGTCTGCGGCCCGGCGTCGCTAGAAATAAGCCCGGCGTGATTGAAAAGGTCACCTCCGACGGGGTTCTGGTAAATACCGGCGAGGGTATGTTGCACGTTGTGCGGGTACAGCCGCCCGGCAAGAAGCCCATGTCAGCCGCCGATTACGCTCGCGGTAAAAGGCTCCAACCCGGAAGTCCGATTACCGGATGAGGTCAAAATAAAGAATATGTTGAAAGGTGACAACTGAACTCATGTATCCTCCCCCCAGAAAAATGGCCTGGGATGTTATCCATCGGGTGGACAGGGAAAAGGCCTATGCGGATATATTGTTGGACCAAATTCTCAAGAAGTCGGCTCTAAAGGAGCAGGACAGGAGCTTCATCACCGAGCTGGTTTACGGCACTTTGAGGTGGCGGGGCAGGATAGACCACGTTATCAGCCTGTACAGCTCCAAGCCGCTCAACAAGCTTGACCCCGAGATATTGAACATACTCCGCATGGGTGTCTACCAGCTTTTGTACCTGAGCACTCCTTCCAGCGCGGCGGTGGATGAAAGCGTCAAGCTGAGCAAAAACTTCACTTCAGGCAAGGCCAGCGGCTTCGTTAACGCCGTTCTTAGAGCCGTTGACCGCGAGCGTGAAGTCATAAAATATCCCTCTCGCGACGAGGATTCTGTAAATTATCTCGCCGTTGAGCATTCCCATCCAATGTGGATGGTAAACATGTTTATGAAGATGCTGGGGGACGATGAGGCCGAAGAGCTTTTGCGAAGCAATAACGACAGGGCGCCCTTGACCGTAAGGGTTAACAGGCTCAAGGTGAGCCGGGAGGAGCTTGCCCGTCAGCTTCTTGAAGAGGACGGGATAGAGTCGGATTATACCCCGTACAGCCCCGACGGTTTGATGT
Organism: uncultured bacterium; assembly: GCA_964459325.1. GTDB lineage: Bacteria > RBG-13-61-14 > RBG-13-61-14 > CAYWKU01 > CAYWKU01 > CAYWKU01. The sequence continues at coordinate 13,233 of CAYWKU010000015.1, forward strand.
TAAGGGATTCTTTGCCCGCCGGACAGCTTGGAGCGGTACACAGGGGACAATGCATGGTGCAGGACGAAGCTTCTCAGTTAGTGGCCCGCTTGCTGGGTCCTCAACCCGGATGGGACGTATTGGATAACTGTGCGGCCCCCGGCGCCAAAACCACCCATATAGGGGAGTTAATGGAAAACGAGGGAAGGATAGAAGCGGTGGACATCAATGCCAACAGGCTGGCCCTGGTGGAGGATAACGCCAGGAGGACGGGTGTAAGCATCATCAACGCGAAACGGGGCGATTCCACCGCATCGCTGAAGTACAATCGCAATAGTTTCGACGCGGTGCTGGTCGACCCGCCGTGTTCCGACTTGGGCATCATAAGGCGACATCCCGACGTCAAGTGGATAAAAACCCCGGAAAAGGTGGCGGAGCTGGCGGAGCTTCAACTCAAAATACTTACCACCGGCTCCAAGTACGTAAAATCCGGCGGGGCGCTCGTTTATTCGGTATGTACCATAAGCCCCAGGGAAAACGAGGGAGTGATTGAAAGATTCCTGGAAAAGTCAAAGGTCTGGACAATCGAACCCGCCGACGGGATTTTACCCGAAGCGTCGGATTGTACGACCGATGAGGGTTACATCAGGGCCTTTCCTCACAAGCACCGCACCGACGGTTTTTTTGCGGTGAGGCTCCGGAGAAAAACCTGAAGGGCCGCCCCGATAATTGACACTCACGCTGCATTGGGATAAATTCCCTCAAAACAGTAAGTTGCGGAGGATTAAATGAACCGGTTTGCAACCTGCATCTGCGTGCTTTCCATAATTGCGGCAATTGCGACAGGGTGCGAGAAATTCGGCACAAACCGCCAATTCAAAAGCATTCTCGGGGACATGGAACAAGTTGTATCGCAATTGAGAGAGGTGGAAAAAACTTCCGGTGATATGCTCAACAGGCGCGAAAGTATAGAAAAAGACGTTTGCCGGAAAAAGCTCGGTCTTGAGGAACTACATTCGGAACTGAAGGAAATCCGCCAAAAGCTCGATGATGCCAAACCCGAAGATATGCCCATGGAATCGAACACAATCCAAACGGGCGTGGACCCGGTGACGGAGCGGCCCATGCTGGAAACTTCGACCACGGTGGATTGGGGTAAAGTCACCGGAAAATCTCAGAAAATCTGGGCTAACCTGCATACGGCCTATAATTCGCTGGCCACTGCCGTAAACACCGCCAAGGTGGCCTGTAAGTGCCTGGAATCAAAGGATAGAAAAAGCCTCTCGTGCGGGGTAATATCGTTCCAGTTGGAGCCGGACAGGTTGAATTTGGAACTTTATTCAACGGAAAAGGCCTATATAAATCCGGCGCGGAATATAATCTCGGGCGAAGGGGAGTAATGATAATGTGACAAAATGTCTTAGCATTGTGTCTTTTTGACGCATTTTTGCCTTTTTATATTTTATCCGGAAAAGCCTTCCCAGTAAAATCTCCTTATAACTCAGCTAGTTATGTTTAATGGACTTTTGGTGATTCCTTGGCATAGCCCTTGCTATCAGATAAGGATGATGATTGAAAGGGGCCCCAGACCCTTGTAAAAAAAATACCCCCCACACCCGTCTCGGGACTGGGGTCCCGAGGCAAGTAAAGAACCCTCGGAAAGAGGGACAAAATAAATGGAGTTAATGAAGATAAAAAAGTCCCCCTTCACACCGTTCAGTCGCTCGGCATGGCTACTCTCCCTCCCGGCCAACCGTTGCGGCTACGGTATATTCCCCCATCTTTCGGCTCAATCCGTTCCCCCCGGATGTGAGCCGGAGGATGTCAAACCCCCGCGATCCTTTACGTAGGCCGGCTATCTCCCTGTTCCCTCCGCCGGCCGAGATATAGCAGGGTCTTCGCCCGGGACCCTGCTTTTTTTTATCTTTGGCCGGTGCAGCTATTTTGAGTAAGATTCAATAAGTGCTTTGTGTAAGCGTGACTTTACCTTCCCCAGTGGCGGAGAGGTTTATACTCGCTCCTTCCCCTTCGGGGTCCTTTTCGGGCGGGATGTCCATATACATTTCCAGTTCCATGGTATAATCGAGGCTCGATTTAACTATTTTTCCCTCGGATGGGTCGAATCGCCACATTCCGGCGCCGGTGATGGTGGTGTTCTGCTCGGCGTTGTTCTGAGTTCGCGCCATTTCGATTTTTAAGTTGCTTTCGAACCTGGCGTATCGCGCTCCGTTCTCTTGCCTCCACCCGAGGAAGGTGGTGTGTACCTCGCCCGAGGTGGATTCGTCCATTCTGGTGAGATATTCCAAATCTTTATCCCATGAATCACCGGGGGATACTTTCACCTTCGAGGGTATGACGTACAGCTTATCCATTAAAGATTGCACCGAGGCGTGTGCCGCGAGGTTCTCCTCCTCCAATTCAATATCGCCGTCGGGCCAGCACCGTTCCCGTTACCTTCATTTTTCTTTCTGTGGCTTCCTCTTCCGAATCGAAGGAGGGGCCCTGACCGAACCGGGCGCCGCTTTCTTTTATGTCCAGATTTATATCCAACTCGGCTTCATTTTCACCAGATGATTGCATGGTGATTTTGCCCGAGGTTTCCACGTTCATGTTCTTATCGAAAGGTTGAGCGCCCATAGCGTCGGAATCACCCTTTACGTTCATTTTGAGCGTTTCGCTGTAGTTGTAGGAAAAAGTTTTTTCCTCCCCGAAGTTCCATCGCAGTTCGATATTTTCGGGCTTATCCTTTTGTTCGGCTTCGGGAGTCGATTTTTCCGGGGATTTGGTATCCGTGGACGGTGCTGCAGCCACTAAAAAGGCGGCAACTGCGATGATGGCGGCAAACGATTTGTAGCGCATGAATCCTCCTTTCAGGAAAACGGTCAACCTTGGGCATTCGGATAACCGGGCTGAAATTGTATATTGAAGGTACCTGAGCGATTTCAGTCTGTCTACTATTTATTCAAATATGAATTGCAGCGAGGGTCGGCTTGTTTTTTCGGCTACTCTTTACTCTCAATCCAGTCTACGGGCGCCTTTTCCCGTGGCACAATTCCGTCCTGTTGAACCTTTGGGTAGCCGACGCACACGCTGGTTACCACCTCGTACGGCCACTCGATGCCCAGGCGTTTTTTGAGCTTCTTGTTCATGTTTACCATCTTGATGAATCCCACGTAGCAGGTGCCCAGCCCCAAGGAGTGAGCCGCCAGCACCAGGTTCTGGGCCGCTATGCCGCAGTCGAGTTTGAAATCCCCGACACCCCGGCAGTCTCCGAGAACAAGTATAAGGGCCGGCGCATGCTGGAATAACTCCAGCTTGCCCTCGGGGTTGCTGAATGCATCGATTGCGTATATCGGTCTGATATCCATGTCCCCGGGCTTTTTTATGCCCCAGAGCGACAGGATGAATTTCATGACGGGATTGCCCTTTCTGTATTGGCGGGACAGCATTTGCAGCATCGGCATAATACCGTCGCGTATTTCGTCAATTACCTTCCGGTCGGTAATGGCTATGTATCGCACCGGTTGTGAGTTCCCGGCGGTGGGGGCGAAACGACCCGCTTCCAGCAGCCGGTGAATGGTCTCGCGCGGGACAGGCTCCTTCTTGAATATCCGGTTCGAGCGGCGGCGGTATATCACCTTCTCTACTTCGGTAAGGCCGTCTATGCTCTCAGAGACAGGCCGGCCTTCGACGAGAGGCTCCGGATACCTTATTTCCCTGTCCGCGTATTGCGACTTGTAGAAACCTTCATCTATCCGGATTGAACCCTGTACAGTAATGGCCCCTTCGGGGCATACGGCTACGCAATCGCGGCACCCGAAGCAGGACGGCTCCACCTTGTTCCCCATCTCCATTCTGGGTACGACAGTGGACTTTTTGTCCCTCAATTCCAGGGCCCCCAGCGGGCATATCCGGACGCAGTATCCGCAGCCCGAGCATTTTTCCTCGTCTATTACGGGCCGGCAGGCTTCACCCCCGGGGGCAATTACCTTCCTGTACTTTTCCATTAACATTTTATTTTCCCTCCGGGCGATAAGCTTACCCTTACCCGTATCCTTAGTCAAGAAGGCGCATGGAAAATGATTCGGTCATGGTTTATCCTTCTTTCATCAGGAGGTGACGGGAATGCAGTTTCCGGATTATCGACCGAGAAGAATGCGCCGCACGGAGGGCCTGAGAAGACTCGTTCGGGAAACCGCCATATCCGTGGACGACCTCGTGTATCCGATGTTCGCCGTGCCCGGCAAGAAGGTAAAGAAGGAAATATCGTCCATGCCGGGAAATTATCACCTCAGCGTGGACCTGCTCGCCTCCGAATGCTCCCGGATATACGACCTGGGCATCCCGGCTGTACTTCTTTTCGGCATCCCCGAAAAAAAAGATGAAACGGGCGCCGAAGCCTGGGCGCCAAACGGAATTGTCCAGAGGGCGATAAAGGAGATTAAAAAGGCAACCCCCGATTTGGTGGTGATGACCGATGTATGCATTTGCGAATACACCAGCCACGGCCATTGCGGAGTGATAGCCAACGGTGACGTGGACAACGACGAAACCCTCGAGCTGCTGGCGGCCACCGCCCTGTCTCACGCCCGCGCCGGAGCGGACGTGGTGGCGCCGAGCGACATGATGGACGGTAGAGTAGCTATTATCAGGGAAGCGCTCGAGGAGGAAGGCTTCGATAACGTGGCAATACTCAGTTACGCCGCCAAGTACGCCAGCGCCTTTTACGGCCCCTTCCGGGAAGCCGCCGAAAGCGCTCCCGAGTTCGGCGACCGCCGCTCCTACCAGATGGACCCGCCCAACGCGGACGAAGCAATCAGGGAAGTGGCTTTGGACGTTCAGGAAGGCGCCGACGTCGTGATGGTAAAACCCGCCATGCCGTACCTTGATGTCGTAGCCGGTGTGAAAGAGGAGTTCGACCTGCCCGTGGCCGCTTACCAGGTGAGCGGGGAGTATGCCATGATAAAAGCGGCCGCCGACAAAGGCCGGCTCGACCTGGAAAGAACCGTGGTCGAGTCCCTGATAAGCATAAAAAGGGCGGGGGCGGCTTTCGTGCTGACCTACTTCGCCCCGTACGTGGCCGAGCTATTGGGAAAGGGCAAATGAAGTGTCCGCCGATGACCTGAGGCTGATAGGTTCCCTGGAGCTTTTCCGGGAGTTTTCCAAGACCGAAGTCATGATGGTTCTCATGATAGCCCGAACCTGCAAATATGCCCCCGGCGACAGGATAATAAGGGAGGGAGATGAGGGGGATGCGCTATACATAATAAAAAAAGGCCGGGTGAAGGTGGCGAAGTACGACGGCAAGGGCGTGGAGAGGGAACTGGCGCTGCTGGAGGGCGGAGAATGCTTCGGCGAAGTGGCCCTGGTGGATTCGGAACCCCGAAGCGCCAGCGTCTACGCCGACGGGGATTGCGTCATTTACAGGGTAGGAAGAAAAGAGTTCAACGATATACTCAGGCATCACAAGGAGCTGGAAAGAAAGTTTTATAAAACCGTGTCCGGGATGCTGGCCCGAAGGCTGCGCCGGGCGAACGAATACCTCACCTTCAACCTCGAAGTCGGCGACATTCTGACGGATATAAACAGGGAAAGCTAGTGTTGTGTCCCGGAAATAGCCTCACTAATTGTTTGCCCGACCCTTCGGGACGGCCGGCCGCTCTCAGGCTTTTTGCCCGCCATAAGCTACCCTGCGGTCAAGGTGTACTACCCTTGATGGGGAATACCGGTTATTTTTCCGGTATTACCGTTCTTTCGCCGGTGGCGGGGGTTGATGCCCGCTTGTCGGCCGCTATGACCTTCTGCAGGGTGGACAGGAACTCTCTCGTGTTGGTCGCGGCGTTGCCGTACGCCTGCCCGTTGAAGAATATGGTGGGGGTGGAGTTAACCTTGTTTTTCCGCCCGTCTCTTATGTCCTGCTTTATTACGGCCATGGCCGCCGGGTCATTCATGCATTTTCGGAACTTGTCGGTATCCAACTCCAGTTTTTCCGCGTATGATATAAGAACCTCGATAGTCCAATCTTCCTTTCGATGTTCGAACAGATAATCCATGTATTCCCAGAACTTATCCATGGACTGCCTTTGAGCGCAGTAAGAGGCCTGAGAGCCGTTGCAGGCGCCTTCGTAAAGGGTGCGGCTCAATTCCGTGTTGCAGGTTTTATCTAAGGGATAATGATTAAATATGACGTAAAACTTGTCGCCGTATCTCTCGCGGGCTTCCATTATGACGTCGTGAGCCCTTGCGCACCACGGGCACTTCGGGTCGCTTACCGTGATTACCTGGACGGGGGCATCCAGGGGCCCTTTCCAGGGATTGTCGGAAAAGTCGAATCCCACCGCCTCGGGACCCTTTATTACCCTCGGCTCTATGAAAGAAAAGCCCACTCCGCTGCCCACCAGCACCAGAACGACCACCCCCGCCGCAATCCATACCCTGACCATCCCCACGCCGGTGTATATATCCGACAGAAGGGATTTAAATCTACCCTTCGGAACATCCACCGTCCAGATGATGCTCAAAATGAGGAACACCAGGTTAACCCCGTAAAGCGTCATGCAGAAGATGCAGTGTGCTTCTATCATGAAGGTTGAGACAAGGGCGAGGAATATGGAAAACAGCACGCACCATATTGAAATTGCGAGCAGATAGAGGGGTACGTGCGCCCGGAAACGGTTCTTGTGGGGATTTGTACCGAGTATAGTGAGAATCATGCACACCAGGTAAGTCAAAACCCCGTAATGCGCTACCGGTATGCCCAGAATAGAACTGAACGGCCCGGTAGCTACGGCGGAGCAGTTGAGCGTTTCGTTTATGTCGCAAAAGGACCCGCCGGCCCGGAAATGAAGCCAGGTCAGGTAAATCCCAGAGCCTATGCCCACCAACAGTGTAATTATAAGCACTATAACTATAACGGGACGGGTTCTTCTTTCAGGATAGAATTGCTCTTCTTCTAAGGAGTACTGTTCTTCGTCGGTTTCCGGTAGATTTTCATTTTGCTCGTTCATCGGTTATTACCTTCCTAACCTGTAAGATACGGCCTCAAATTTCCCCCACAAGTGGGACACGACCCATAATCAGATATAAGACACCTTTTTATCTCGCAAGTTTCAACAGCATTCAAGGTTGTATTCTCCCGCGTTGTTCCGGAAAAACAATGGGACAAAGGTGGTTTTACAGTCAATCTGTGGTTTATTTTACTCAGGCTCGCCCGCTTCCTCCTCGAGGTACTCCTCGTATCCCTCGGCGCTGAGCAGGTTGTCTATCTCGTCGGGGTCGCTCATCTCTATCTGTATCAGCCAGCCGTCCACGTAAGGGTCGTCGTTTACCAGTTCGGGGCGGTCTTCCAGCTCCTCGTTGATTCCCACGACTTCACCCGACAGCGGGCAGAAGAGGTCGGAGACCGTCTTGACGCTTTCGATGACCCCGAACTGCTCGTCCTGAACCACCTCGTCACCTATGTCCGGAAGCTCCACGTACACTATGTCCCCGAGCTCCTTTTGAGCGTAGTCCGTTATCCCGACGGTGGCCTTGTTACCTTTTACTCTGGCCCATTCGTGTTCCTTGGTGTAGCTAAGGTCATCCGGGAACTTCATGTTGTACTCCTTTCCAGCGAAGTCTTCTCCAAGAACGGGAAGCGTATTTTTTCAGCTTCTCTGGATTTATCGCGAACGCCGGTTCTGCATAATTTCGTCCTGTTCGTGCCGCTGGTAGTTTTGTAAACTCCTGTAATTTTGCCGCAATGATAATGGCCCCCTCAACCCTTGTAAAGTGCCCTCGGAGTGTCCGGGTATACGGGGGTGTTAACGAATTAAATTCGCTGCGATACGCCTTCGCTAATAGCCGTTTTTCGGCCCCTTGCCGCGCCTGATTACCGTATCCCGCCGGAAGTTGTCGTCGTCGGTTTCGGGGTAGCTCAGGTTGTAATGCAGCCCGCGCGATTCGAGCCTCATCATGGCGCAGCGGATAATTATCTCCGCCACCACGGCGATGTTGCGCAGTTCCAGCAGGTCGGAGTTTACTTTGAAGTCCCAGTAGTACTCCCTTATCTCCTGCTTCAGCAGTTGAACCCGTGATAATGCGCGTTCGAGGCGCTTGTTGGTTCTTACGATTCCCACGTAGTTCCACATTAGAGCGCGGATTTCGTCCCAGTTCTGGGAAACCACCACCATTTCGTCGGGTTCGGTGGCGTGGCCGGGATTCCACGGGGGAACTTCGTTGGCCGGTTTTTGGTAAAACTCCAATTCCCGGGTGGATTGCCATATCCGCTCGGCGAAAACCAGCGCCTCCAAAAGACTGTTCGATGCCAGCCGGTTGGCCCCGTGCAGGCCGGTGCAGGCCACTTCCCCGCAGGAGTAGAGGCGGGGGATGGTTGTGGCGCCCTCAGAGTTCACTATCACTCCGCCGCACGAGTAGTGGGCGGCCGGAATTACGGGTACGGGAGATTTGGCCATGTTGTAACCGTATTCCAGTAAAGTATTGTAAATGTACGGAAAATGTTCCTTAAGGAAATCCTCCCCCTTGTAAGCGATGTCCAGCAGCACGTAATCGTCGCCGGTCTTTTTCATCTCCCGGTCTATAGCCCTCGCAACCACATCTCTCGGCGCAAGCTCGGCATCCGGGCTGTATTCCGGCATGAACCTTTTGCCGTCGAGCCTTTTCAAAATCGCCCCTTCGCCCCGGACGGCTTCGCTGATAAGAAACCTCTTGGCCCGGGCGTGGAAAAGGCAGGTGGGATGGAACTGGAAAAACTCCATGTTGGCAATATTCGCCCCGGCGCGCCATGCCATGGCTATGCCGTCCCCGGTGGCGATGTCCGGGTTGGTGGAATACTTGTACACCTTTCCGCAGCCCCCGGTAGCCAGTACCACTATATTTGCAAGAAAGGTATGAACCTCCCCGGTCCGGGTATCCAGCACGTAAGCCCCGAAGCAGCGGTCCTCCCCCTGGTGGCCCAGCCTGCGCATGGTGAGCAGGTCTACCGCGAAATGATGCTCGAAAAAGTGAATCCGGCTGTCCCGGCTATCGCAGGCGCGTATAAGGGCCTGTTCAACCTCCCTGCCGGTCAGGTCCCGGGCATGTACGATACGGCGATGTGAATGGCCGCCTTCCTGTCCCAGATGTAAGCCCTTTTCGTTCCGGGTGAATTCCACTCCCAGCTCCAGCAGCTCCCGGATGCGCTTCGGCCCGTCCTCCACCACCATCTTTACCACGTCCTCGTGACACAGGCCGGCTCCCGCCTGTAGGGTGTCGCGCACGTGGTTCTCGAAGCTGTCGGTAGCGTCCATGACCCCGGCTATCCCGCCCTGGGCCATGTTGGTGTTGCTTTCCATTTTTTGCTTTTTAGTGATTATCGCCACGTTGCCGCGCTCAGCGGCCTTGAGGGCGAGGCCTAAACCCGCTATGCCGCTGCCTAAAATCAGGTAGTCGAAAGAGTATTCCATGGTATGGGTTTATCCTTTTGGGGTGAAATTAAGGATATTTCGGGAAGTTTCAACCGCTACGGGTTTTTTTGTCCCGGAATTATGACTTTTCAGGGCGCCCTTTTCCGGGCTACCAGCAGCTTCAAATGCTGCCGGTAGCGTCGGTCGTTCTGAAATACGGCCGCCGCCGCCGCTATGAGCTGCCGTAAAACCGGGTGGTATGGCAGTTTACTTATCAGCCCTTTTCTTTCGAGCCATCGGTTTACAGATTGCGGCAGAAGTGGCTGGAGGTCGAAAAAGGTCTGATACGGTCTCAAGCTCCACTTACCCCCGTCCGCATCCGGGGTTGCGTACATGTAGCTGGTTTGTGCCTTACCTTCTTCGATGGCCTCCACGTCTTCGTCCGTAAGGCGATTTTCTTCGCGGTCGATTTTTACAATCTCGGCCCCCGGAAAATGAAGCATCCAGTAGGAATTTATCCTGTCGGGGCGGGTGTTTATGTAAAACCGGGCGGCTTCGTCCTGCTCGGCCTTTCCCTCTCCGGGCAATCCCAGCATGTGGTCAAGGCCGACCTCGACCCCGTGCTTATGCGCAAGCTCGATGGCCCGGGCCACATTGGCGGCGCTGCCGGCACGGTCCAATAGCCTCTGACGGCTGGGGTCGCTTACCGTCTGCAAGCCGATTTTCACCCGGAAGCAGCCGCTTTCGGCCAAAAGCTTCACCTTTGCCTCATCCAGCGCTGCCGGGTGGGTGTAGCAATCGTAGGGCAACCCGACGGATTTCTTATATAATCCCGAGAATTCTTCCAGCCACTTCCGGCTGAACGTAAAAACGTCATCCCAGAAGCTGACCGTCCTGAGCCGGTATCTTCCGGCTGCGTGTTCGAGCTCCTCGATTACCCCCTCGGGGCTGCGCCTTCTGACGTGATTTTTTTCGTAATCGTAAAGCTTGTGATACATGGAGTTGGAGCAGAATGCACAACGATACGGGCAGCCCCGGGAGGTCATTATCATGTAATTCTCGGCAAATGCGGGGATTTTCGAGTAGAAAAGCTCCTTGTCGGGCAAGGGCAGATTGTCGAGGTTGCGAATGTAGGGCCGGGGCGGTTGCTCTTCTATGTTGTCATCGGTTTTTTTCCACACGTTCGGTATTTTCCGGTTCGGGAGATTGCCGTTTTCCATGTCCTCCAGCAAATCGAGCAGCGCCCCTTCGCCTTCCCCGGTTACCACGGCGTCCACCTGGGGATAAGCCAGAGCGCGATGAGGCGCCGCCGTGACGTGAGGCCCGCCGAATGCGATTGGGGTGGGTATTTTATCCCGGATTCGTGCCGCTATGTCCAGGGCCCACCGGAAGTTGACTGTGTAGGCGCTGAAGGCTATAAGGTCGGCTTCGGAAGTGACAGCGGCGTTGACCAGCCGGGGGGTTTTATCGGTCAGCCGTGCTATAAAGGGCAGCCTGGCGTTTTCCTGGCCGGAGAATTGCGCGGGGTCGAAAGCCAGCGCCGTGGAATGCCCGGCGGCTTTCAATACACCGGACAGGTATTCGATGCCGAGGTGCTCGCTTGCCGCGTGGACGAATAGGACTTTCATGAACGCTAATCGGTACCGTCGTAGTACCACCCGCTTATCAGCAGATATTTCATGAGGTTGTTTTCACTTTCCATTATTTCCCTTATCGTGCGGTCAGGGTCGGAAAAAAGCTCAACCAACTCCTCGTTCATCTTCCGGAGGCGATAGCTCATGGTTCTGGCGAAGGCGTGGATGATTTTGAGGGCCGCCACTGAATTGCCGTTCAGCTTGCGGTCGAGGTCCTCTTTGTATATGCAATAGAGGGTGGTGGGGACATCGGCGATGGCGCTTGCGGAGCGCGCCAGGCCGTCTATTATACTCATTTCGCCGAAAAAGCTTCCCGGCCCCAGTCGCGAAAGCACCCGCTCGGTAGCCAGGGGCGTGGCTTTAACTATTCTTACCCGGCCCTTTTTTATAACGTAAAGGCAATTTCCGGGGTCGCCGTCTTTGCATATCACCTGGTTCTTGTCGAAGTCCTCCTCCTCGGAAATGGACTCGATTTCCTCGATTTCTTTGTTTTTCAAATCCCTGAAAACAAGCACCTGGTGAAGGGTCGTTTCGTCACTCTTACGCGCCATTGCAACCGCTGTCCCCGATGAGTATCATTCTTAGATAATGAACGATTCCGGCCGGATTTGCAATTATTGTGCATAGAAACCGAAGTTGGAATTACAGGCTGTCCGTTAATTCTGAAAGGGAAAGGTGAGGCGATGAATGCGGTGAGGGCGACGGCATGGGCGGCGGCGATTTGCCTTGTATTTCAGTTAGTTGCTAAGGCGGAGTCATCGGAGATTTCTTCGGTGGAAGTCTATGCGGGCAGGGCGGAGGTTACCCGCAAAGCCGGGCTGGCGGTAATTTCCGGTAGAAAAATACTCGATTTCTGCGGCCTGCCCGCTTCGTTGAACGATTCCTCGGTTCAGGTATGGGGCGAAGGGTCGGCGGAGGTGACCCTGGAAGGGGTTACCGTCGGCGCCGAGCCGGCTCCGGAGGTTCCGGAAGGCGAAGTCGCCGAGCTCCGGGAAAAGCTGGATAAGCTCGAAGACGAGCGGAAGGTGCTCAATGAGAAAAAGAAATCCGCTGAGAAAAGAATAAAGATGCTCGGAGAATTGAAGCCCGAGGTCCCGTCCTCCAAGGAGAGCATTGAACTTGCCGGGCCGGGTTCAATCGAAGACATATCGAAAACGATGTCCGAAGGGTTGCGCGGGGCCTACATGGAAAAGAGAGGCCTGGAAAGAAAAATCGCCGACCTCGACCGCCGGATAGATGCTCTGAAACGGGAGTTGAACAGAATTCAAAACCCCTCCGGTGGTCGCACCAAGTGCGTGTCGGTCAACATCTCCATAGCCCGGGCGGGGGATATGGAGTTGAATTTTTCATACCTGGTCCCCGGCGCCGGATGGCGGCCGCTTTATGATATCCGCGCTCTTGCCGACGAAGGCGAGGTGGAGATTACCGGTTACGCTCAAATAGTCCAGCGCACGGGGGAAGATTGGGAGGATGTCAAGCTATCGGTGAGCACCGCCCGACCACAAATCGGAGGAACGCCTCCCGAGTTTAGACCGGTTTACCTCGCATTTGTTGAACTTGCGCGGGATAAGCCAAGGCGGGCCATGAGAGCCGAGGAAGAGCTCGCGGAAAAAGCCGCGCCGGCTCCCGCCGAGAAGAAAGCGGAGGCCCAACTGGCGACCGCGGACGTCCGGACCGCCGGAACGGCGGTGGCTTTCGAGATAAAGCAGGAGAAAACCATCCCCTCCGACGGGGAGCCTCACAAAGTTCCCATTTCCGTTGAAAGCCTGGAAGCCGATTTTGTGCGCTCCGCGTGGCCGGAAGTGAGGCAATTGGCATACCTGAGGACCAAAGTTAAAAATACCACGGGGCATCCTTTCGTCGGCGGAAAGGCCAACGTGTTTATGGGGCCAAGCTTCGTGGGTACCACCAATATCGATAACTGGGCGGATACGGAGAAGAAAACCATCAGCCTTGGGGTGGACAAGGGGGTAAGGGTGGAGCGCAAGCTGGCCGACAAGCTGGAGAAGGAATTTTTCTCCACGATTACAACTACTTATAAGTATGAGATAGAAGTGAAAAACTTTAAGGACAAGGCCGTTGAAATGGAACTCTTTGACCGGATTCCGGTATCCCGCCATGAAGACATCGAGGTGAAGCTCAAGAGCATGGTTCCGAAACCAACCGAAAAACAAGAGGACGGCATAGTTAAGTGGGAGATGAATCTCGGGCCCGGAAAAAGCGAAAAGATTGTCTTTTCCTACGAGATAAGCTACCCCGACGATGCCCGGATTTTCGGGTTGCCCGAATGATAACGGTGAGGTGAGTTATGGCTAAGAGGCTTTTTATATTGTGTCTTGCGCTGGCGCTTGTGCCGGCGGCGGCGGTAACGGATAAAGCCACTGAAACCGCTATAAAAAAGGTTACGGTGTACCCTGACCGGGCGCTTGTAACCCGGCAGGCGAAGTTGAATCTCACTACCGGATTGCGGACGGTAACCATTTCCGGGTTGCCGGGAGGGTTGAAGGACGACTCGGTGCGTGCTCGTGGAAAAGGAACTGCAAAGGTCAAGCTACTGGGTTTGAACGTCAGCCGGAAGCAGCTCTACCGTGCCGATGAAGAACAAATCCGTGAGCTGGAAGAAAAACTGGAAAGCCTCCGGTCTCGAATACAGCGACTGAAGGACGAGCGGGCAGTGCTGAACGAGGAAACTGAGTACATTGAATCGCTGGCGGATAACTTTGTGAAAGTTTACAACAGGGGGATATTAATGGGTTCTTATTCGCCGGAAAAGTTGGCGGGCACGGAGAAAATGATAGCCCGAAGACTGGAAGCAATTGCCGAAAGCAGGGTCGAGGCGGGGGCAGAAATCCGCAAGCTTAAAAAGAAAGTAGAGGCGGTCCGGGAAGAGTTGAACAAGCTCAAACGTCCCGGTCGGAGTGAAAAGAAGGAGCTGGAAGTAGAGCTTCAGTGCCTTTCGGGGGGTGAGTTCAACCTGGAATTTACATACGTTATCTCAGGCGCCGGGTGGAAGCCCGTTTACGATGTTCGAGCCGAGCCGGGAAATGAAAAAATCGAGCTGGTTTCCAGGGCCAGAATCACCCAGCGGACAGGAGAGGAATGGGAAAACGTGCAGTTGGTTCTATCCACGGCATCTCCTCACGTCGGGGGAGAGATGCCCGAGCCGAGGCCGAGGGTGCTTAATATTGCCGAAGGTAAGGGAAAGCGGGGCTGGGGCGACATGCTGGGAATGGCCAAATTTCAGGCTAAAGCTCCCCGCGTGGACACCGCAGCGGCTCAGGTGGCGAAAACCGAAACCGCCGCCGAGTACAGAATCGAAAAACCATACACGATTAGTGCTGACGGCAAGCCTCATTTTGTGCCCATCGGGACCGATACCTTCGAGGGCGAGTTCAGCTATGCGGCCATCCCCTCCCGAAGCCCCTATGCATACTTGCAGGCGAAGGTCGAGAATACCGCCGATAAGTCCTTCACCGGCGGCAGCGCAAGTATTTTCCTGTCCGGAAGGTTCGTTTCCCGGGTTTCCATACCGGATTGGGCCCCGGGGGAGGAAATCGAAATGCCGCTGGGTATAGACGAGAACGTTAGCGTCGAGAGGAAGCTTTTGAACAAGAAGACGGAAACTTTCCTCGGGAAAACCACCGTCAGTTACAAGTGGAAGATAAGCGTAGCGAACAACCTGAATAAAAACACCCTCCTGAAGCTTTACGAGCCGATACCTCAAAGCAGGCACGAGGACATAGAAGTGAAAGTTACTTCGACCGACCCCGAGCCTTCGGAAACAGAACAAGGAGGGAAGGCCAGGTGGGATATCGAGCTTGATAGGGGAGAAAAACAAGAAATTACGCTTGGTTATAAAATCAAGTACCCTTCCGATAAAAAGGTGAGGAATCTTCCGTAGGCTTATGCTTACAGAAGGAGGTGCTCCATGAGCGCCAAGGCGGCATGGTGGTATAAAGTTGAAGGTACGGATAAGGTTCAATGCGAGCTGTGCCCCCAGTATTGCACCATCAAGCCGGGAAAAAAGGGAATATGCCAAAACAGGGGCAATGAAGGAGGAGAGCTGGTTCCGTTGATATACGGCAAGGTGGCGGCTCTTAATCTTGACCCCATAGAAAAAAAACCGCTTTATCACTTTTGCCCGGGAACGATGATACTTTCCGTGGGTTTCATAGGTTGCAATCTTCACTGTCCCTTTTGCCAGAACTACACCCTGGTGGAAGGTAAGGCGCCAACCGAGGATGTGGATATAGACGAGCTTGTATCGCTGGCCAAAAAACGGAACTCCATCGGAATAAGCTTCACCTACAACGAGCCGCTGGTTAACTTCGAGTGGGTGCGGGAGTGTTCAATAGCCTTTCACGAGGCGGGTATGAAAACCACGGCGGTTACCAACGGTTACCTGAATCCCGGGCCCTTCGAGGAGATTGCGGGACATATGGACGCTTTTAACATTGACTTGAAGTACTCAAGTGACGAAAACTACAAGAAATATTCCGGGGCCAAAAACGCTCAGGCCGTAAGGGACAACATAAAGCTTGCCTGGGAGCGGAGCCACGTGGAAGTCACCCACCTGGTGGTGACCGGAATAAACGACAACGAGGAGTCTTTTACCGAGCTTATCGACCATATAGCTTCCATAGACCCGTCCATACCTTTGCATATCAGTCGCTATCACCCCATGCACAAGTACCGGGAGCCGTCCACATCGCTGGATTTCATGCAAAAGGCGCATCGGATAGCTAAAGAAAGGCTGAAATACGTTTATCTCGGCAATGTGGTTACCGAAAACGGAGCAAACTCCTATTGCCCTCATTGCGGGGCAGGGCTTGTTGACCGACAGGGTTACAGCACCCGGGTAACGGGTTTGGAGGGCTCGCGATGTTCTCAGTGCCGGAATGAGCTTAATTTCGTACACCCGTGCGGCCCCGGCCGATAAACCTGGAAAAGAAAAAAAAGCGCCCCTATGAAAATCCTTTGTTAGCTTCCCGCTTGACTTTTTATCTTTTTCGTTTAAAATAGTATTTAAGGGTAAGTGTAATTAGTTACACGGCAGGAGGTGTATTATGCCGAAATTTGCATGGGAGGCCAAGACCAAAGCTGGCCAGAGTTTGAAGGGCGAAATGGAGGCATCCAGCAAGGACGCCGTCATTAATACCCTCGAATCGCGGGAGTTGATGCCCGGAAAAATAAAGCAACGCGGCAAGGGCATGGACATGGAAATAACCATTCCGGGTCTTACCGACAAGGTTCCCGGAAAAGAACTCAGCGTCTTCACCAGGCAGTTCGCTACCATGATAGACGCCGGATTGCCCTTGGTGCAATGCCTTGACATTCTTGGAAAAGACCAGACGAATCCGATGATGAAAAAGGCGCTGGCTCAGGTAAAGGAGGAAGTGGAATCGGGGGCCACTTTCGCGGACGCGCTGAGCAAGCATCCCAAAATATTTGACGAATTGTACGTAAACCTGGTGGCCGCAGGTGAGGTCGGAGGTATCCTCGATACAATTCTAAACCGACTTGCAGAATACATTGAAAAAGCGGAAAGGCTGGCCAAGCAGATAAAGGGGGCCATGGTTTACCCGATAGTGGTTCTGACAATCGCCGTCGTCATCGTCGCTATCTTGATGATAAAGGTTATTCCCGTTTTCGCGAAAATGTTCTCGGATATGGGCCAGAGCCTGCCCGCTTTCACCAAGATGGTCATGAACATGAGCGCATGGACTCAAAGTAACTGGTATGTAATACTGGGTGTTATCGCAGCCCTCATAGTGGTTTACAAGCTGGTAGCCCGCAATCCCAAGGGCAGGTTCATGCTGGATTCGTCATTCCTGAGGTTGCCGATATTCGGTGACTTGATAAGGAAAACCGCAGTGGCCCGGTTTACCCGCACCATGGGCACCATGGTCTCCAGCGGAGTGCCCATATTGGATGCCCTGGAAATTACCGCCAAAACCGCCGGTAACAAGGTGGTGGAACAGGACATCATGCGGGTGCGCAACTCCATCAGTGAAGGAAAAACACTGGCCGAGCCTCTACAACAGAGCAAGGTTTTCCCTTCCATGGTGGTTCAGATGATTGGAGTCGGGGAGCAGACCGGCGCCATGGACGCAATGTTGCAGAAAATCGCCGATTTCTACGAAGACGAGGTTGACGCGGCGGTGGCGGCGTTGACTTCGCTGATGGAGCCGCTTCTTATCGTGTTCCTGGGTGTGGTGGTCGGCGGCATCGCTATCGCGATGTACCTGCCGATTTTCTCCATCGCAGCCTTTTAAAACATCACCTTTCATAATCAAGGAAAAGGCCGCTACCCTGAGGGGGGGCGGTCTTTTTTCGTCGGGCACTTGATAGCTTCCTGACGGTATTGCAATATAGATTGATAAGTTTTCCGAGAGGTGAGCTCATGCTCGTGCGCCAAAAGGGAAAACATCACTACATTCAGGCCGAACAATCGGAGCAGGCCGTCGAGGGAAACCCGCTCAAGGGCGGGCGCGTACACATACATACTTCCAGCTTTAAAATCGGAGTGGAAGAAGCCTTGAAGGCGCTCGACGGCCCGCCCGCCTGGAGCGCAAGGCTCAGGCGCATCGAGGAATGGGTCGAGTATACCGTGGCCGAAGCGCGGCAGGCATGGGCGAGAATGGCACTGGATTATTACGGGGAAAACGGCGGTTTCCGTGAAGCATGGGAGCGATACGCCGAAAACGTGGACTTCAAAAAGATTAATGCCCTGATTGACCGGCATAACAAGTATTTTCCCATCGAAGCGAACCTTCCCTGCAACATTAAAACCGGTAAACTTATGTGGGGAGGCAAGCCCTTTAAAAAGATGAATTATTTCACGTCGCAATGGCTGCTGGAAATTTTTCCCCCGAACCTCGATATGGCTCTTGAATGCGCCCGGTCTATGGGAATAGACAGCGCGGATATGGATTCGATGACGGAATGGGGTTAAAGCTTGCAAGCGGCCCAGTAGACGAGGAAAGCTCCCCCCGCAGCCAGCACAAAGCCGAAAATCCTCACTGCCAATGATGGTAAACTTTGCCTGCGCTGTTCAACGCCAAGAACATAAAAGCCGTAGCTGCTCAGAGTTTCAGGAAAAATGAGAAAGAAAAGACCCACGCCCAAAAGAAGAAGAGCCGTAACCCATATTTCAAGGTAACTGAGCATTGTTACTTGATATAGCCCAGAGCTTTAAGCCGCCTGAGCTCCTCTGGGCTAAGTTTATCGGTTTTTTGGTTTTTTTTGAACTCCGGCACGGTTTTTTTGAACTTTTCCAGTAGTTGTATACCACGAGAATAGGTTTTTTGCCTGCTTTCGGTCAGATTTTCCGATTCGGCGGGGTCTTCTTTCAGGTCATACATCTCCTCCCGACCACTGGTGGAAGAAATCAGTATGTACTTACCAAAATATACCGCTTGTTTCAGGTGAGGCATTTCATCCAGTGCCCAATGGTGTCCCGAGCTTTGAAAAAATTGGGGGTACAGCTCCGCAACGGCGTCCCACCTGAAGCCGGGGGGCTTCGACCCGATGCCGGTGTAATTCAGGAGCAGGTGAAAAAGTTCCCGGTTTTCCACGATTTCTCTGTTGGTACCTGAGGGGTGGGAGCCGGGATACTTTATAACCAACGGTATCTCCAAGACTTCCGAATACAGGGCCTTGCCGTGTCCGAGAAGATTATGTTCTCCCATGAATTCCCCGTGGTCTGAGGTAACTATTATTATTGAATTATCATATAAACCCGTTTTGCGCATTTTTTTTATGAAGAGATTGAATTGCCTGTTAAGATAAATCAGCTCGGAATCGTACTGGGAGGTAAGATGCTCACGCTCAGCGGAAGATATATTTCTATTCTCCAGGATTGTGCGTATCCATATATTCAAGGGAGTTTCACCGGCCAGCTTCCTTTGGAAGCTGGGAAAACGGTGGATAATTTCGTTGGGAGGCAGATATGGCCCATGAGTGTCCATGTAGTTGAGGAACAGAAAAAACGGGCGGTTTTTGTCTCTGGAAGCAAGCCATCTCAGGGCAATCCTGTTCACTTGCCCGGCGAGCATGGTCGGCTTCAGGTGGCGGAAGTACCAATCAACTGGCAGAACGTTCCTCATGACACGATTGCACCATTCGCATTTCGACATGGACATGGAGGCCGGGTTGACGCGGTCATCGAAGTATTGAAATCCCTGTTGCATGTTGACGGCCCGCCCGGCGGCAAAGAAGTTGGCCGAAACCCCGGCGCATTGGTAACCGTTCTGGGCGAGCTTTTCGGCCAGCGTGACGAAATCGTCGCCGAGCGGGCGGTAATCCCGGGATTCGGCGGTCATGACGGGCAGAAGTATGTAGTGTGCACCATGAGTCCTTGGGTACAAACCTGTAAACATGGAAGCGTGAGAGGGAAGGGTCCAGGGCGATACGGCAAGCGCTTTTTTATAAACAACCGCTTCTTCGGCGAATTTTTCCAGATTCGGCGTGGTAGGGCGGTCGTAACCGTATAGCGAAAGATGGTCCCGCCGGACAGTATCCCACACGATAAGGATTATGTTGGGGGCGTCTCTTGGAGGGTGGGTCGTCGCAGCTTCGGTTCGTTGAAAAAAGTCCTCGTTTAATTCGAGGTTGTCGCCGGTTGCCAACAGCCCCCCGGCCACGAATATCACCATAACCGCTGCCGCCCACGATGTTGCCGTTCCTGCTTTCCGAGTTGTGGTGATTACCCGGTAAGCAATCCCGGCCAGCAGTATCAGAAACAGGGCCGAGGCGGGAAGAAAGTAAAATCCGGGCAGAAAAAACTCCTCCGGCCCCAGAAACAGCCATGCCACGATGGTAACGATGAGCAATGCTGTAAAAAAGCCCCTCTCGAGCCCATTATATTGACCCTTTAGCGAGCGCACGAAAGCTGTTAATGCAAGACAGAAAGCAACAAAAGCGACAACAAAAGCGGGCGCTACCTGGAAAAACTCGTAGTCTCCTGCCGCCTTCAAAAGAATATTGGCAGCCGCCGCAATGGCATAAGCTGAACAAACCAACAAAACCCCCTTGAATAGAAAAGAGCGAAAGGGCAGGCGGGCAAGGCATTCGCCTGATAAACTTCCCACCAGAAGCAAAGCGAAACTCGGCACAATATACGTGACGGCAAAATATATGGAAGGAAGAGGTTCGATGCCGAAAAGGCTTATTATCTGATGGATTAACGTAAGCGCCGCCCCGGGGATGAGGCAGAAAATTATCGTCCGCACCAGGAATTTTATTGCTGAAACCGCTTTGTCGGCGGATGTGTTTGTCATGGTTGAATTTTTTCCGGAGCTCATGCTTTAACAGACGTTCTGTTCGACAAGCTCATTGATTTCCGCATCGGAAAACCCGAGTTGCGTGAGAACTTCCGAGGTATGCTGGCCGAATCCGGCCGGCGGGGAGACAATTTCCCCCGGGGTTTCGCTTAATTTGGCGACTACGCCCTGGACAGGTTTTGTGCGGCCCTCGCCGACGTCCACCTGCACTATCATACCCCGGTGCTTTATCTGGGGGTCCTCGACCATTTCTCCCACCGACAGGACGCGACCGACGCAGACATCTATTTCGCCGAGAGTCTCGAACCATTCATCGCGGGTTTTCCGGTGGAATATTTCTTCGAGTCTTGCTTCAACTTCCTTTGCCCTTTCCCCGGTGCAGAACATATCCCCCTCCAGGTCTTCGCAGCCCAGGGTTTCGCAAAGCTTTTTCCAGAACCTCGGCTCCACCGCTCCGATGGTGAGGTAGTTGCCGTCCTTCGTTTCGTACACCCTGTAGAAGGGGAACATGCCTACCAGCGGCATCCTGCCGCATTCGGGTGATGCGGCGCTGTCGGCGTATTGCATCAACGGCAGGGTCATGAAACCCACCGCGGCGTCGGTAAGGGATACATCTATGTACTGGCCCTCGCCGGTTCTCTGGCGGTGAAAAAGGGCCACCAGGATGCCGATGGCGGCGTTCAACCCGCCTCCTATGTCCGCGATTTGCACGGGTGGGATTACCGGCTTCCGGCCCGGCTCTCCGTTCAGGCCCAGTATGCCGGCGGCGCCTATGTAGTTAAGGTCGTGGCCCACCATGCCGCCGTATGGGCCGGTTTGGCCGTAGCCGGAAAGTGAGGCGTATACGATGTCCGGCTTGACCTCTTTGAGGTCGGCGTAGGAAATCCCCATCCTGGAAGTGGCGCCCGGTCTGAAACCTTCCACCACCGCGTCGGCGTCTTCCAGCAACTTCAGGAATATTTCCTTGCCCCTTGGGGATTTTATGTTGAGCGTCATGTGGCGCTTGTTACGCATTACCGACCATGCGCTCAGGTCGTTTATAAAGCGGCGGTCTTCGATGCGCAACACGTCCGCGCCGAAATCCGCCAAAATCATGCTTGCGTACGGCCCCGGGAACTGGCGGGACAAATCCAGCACTCTGATTCCTTCAAGTGCCTTGGAAGCGTTCATTGAAGTCTCCCTATCACGAATTAGTAAGTTTCAATCCACTTCGCCATGTTCTGACTTAATGCATAATTGTTCTCTTATGGTAGAATATTTTAGCTAAATATGGCCGTGGAAACAACAAAATAAGCTCCGTAAATGCAATTGGAACAACATGCCTGTACAAAAACGGTTTTGTAATTGGACGGCATATGCCTGTTTCGAGCATGAGCATCTATCACAAGGAGAACAGACAAGGGGCTTAAGCCCCTTGTCCGGGGCTTTTCGAGAGGTTTTTTGAATGAAATTGCGGAAAATTGCCATGACCTCCTATTTTGGACAGTAATGTTGGAACAATTTTTTAAAAAACATAACACCCGGTTTGCAGTTATCCTGGCCCTTTGCTGTGTTCTGTCCTCGAACCCCGCGTTTGGGGAGGAAGTGGAGTGCAGAAAAGAATACCGCCCCGTTTCCCGTAAACATAAAAAGTCGGAGATTCTTAACGACGCTTTGTTGAGCTACGGGCTTTTATGGGTAGGTTACACCGTCAGCCAATACAATAGGGTCAGGGAAATCAACTGGAATGATACGAGAAAAAATCTTTTTGAAGTGGGGCCGGTGCTATACGATGAAGGCCACTGGCTGGCAAATTATGTAGGGCATCCGTGGTACGGCAGCGAATTCTACCTTTTGTACAGGAGCCGCGGCTACAGCAGGGGAGCGTCGTTGCTGGGTATGAGCCTGGCCAATATTGCCTTCGAGTTTCTCGTGGAAAGCACCACCCAGCCGCCCAGCACCAACGACCTGTTCATAACATCGGCATTCGGCGGGCTTTTCGGATATTATCGCGAAAGATGGGCGTTAAGGTTGTTAAACAGGCCGGGGAGGATAAATCACGGCATAGGCCATGTGCTGTGGCCTGAGACGATGTTCGACTTTTTCGAAGAGGTGAGGATAGCGCCCCTCCATGAAAGGGAAGGCAAGCTCTCACCGGGAGTGCATTTTTACGCCACCTTCTAATCCCGGTATTCGGTCAGCCAGCGATGAAATCTTATTTCGAAATCCTCCAACTTGGTGCCCGTTACTTCACGCAGGGCCTCTTCGAAGCTTTTTCCCTCTCCAATCTTTTCAAGAACGTTGCTTGCGGCTGTGAGTCCGTATTCCCTGACGAAGAATTTCGTGGCGAAGTAGCTGGTCGTATACGCCTTCAACGCCCGCTCGGACGAGAGTTTCAGAAACGGCCCGGAAAGCGATTTCAACGAAGAAACACGGCCTTGCTCTACCACCGAGGTTTTCAGCCACGGGTCCGGCGAAGCCCCGGCTCTTATCTGCATCAGTTGCGCCAGTCCTTCGTTGAACCAGATGGGGCATTGCCCCTCGGCGATGCGGTGTACTATCACGTGGGTGTATTCGTGGTAAAGAAGCCTTCTTAAGTCATCGTCGGTTTTGTCGGGCAAACCGGCTACCGGCAGGCGAATGCGGCCATCGTATAATCCTCCCACCCAGTGCGGCGATTTTGTCACCTGCTTGAACTGTTTGCCGGTGTACAATATGACCACCACCGGCTCCGACGGATAATCGCCGAGGTCATAGCCTATGTCCGACCATGCCTCCTCGAGGATGTAAAGCACCGTGTAAGCGGCGTCTACATCTTTTGCCCCCTGATATTTCACTATAAAGTGCTCGGAATCGGCGGCTATGAAGTCTTCCTCCACCGACTCTTCAGCGGTGATTTTATGAAGAAATTTCCGAAGGTCCTTTCTGTCGGGGTTCAGCTGGAGGGCCTTGCGCAGGTGGCGCCTGGCCATGTCCATGTCGTCGTCCTGGTAGTAATACATTCTCGCCATCATGTAATGGACGTTAGGGTCATCGATGCCCAGCCGGAGGGCGTCATCCAGATATCGCCGGGAGCGGGAGTAATCTTTTTCACTGTAATAGATAGCCCCGAGGGAAGCGTGAAGCTCGGCGTCATCGGGAAGGTAAGGCTCCACGTCTCTCAGGTAATGCGCCGCTTGTGTGTATTCCTTGTCGTCAAAATACTTTTTTGCGATTTTAGACCCTGCGAACTTGAAAGCTTCGGCGACTTTCTCGTCGTTTGGGTTACTTTCCATGTGCTTTTTCAGAATTGACCACGCTTTTTCGTAACGGCCTTCGTCCATGGCCTCCGCTGCTTCTTTCGGTACCGTAGTAGGCCGTTTTTGTCCTTGCGCCGGCTCCGTTAGCTCGTCGGACAGCGGCTCCGTGGCGGGGATTCGCTCAAGCGCCGCGCTTTCCGGTGGTTGCAGGGCCGGGCCGAGTTGAGGCTCTATCGACTCGGATATAGAAGACTGCTCCGTAGCGGGCGGGTACAAGTTTAAAAGGACGAAGCCCGCCGCTGCGGTGACGGCTATGATGGCAAGATATATCAGCGGCTTGGGAAAAGAGCGACCGGAAGACGGTGAATTTTCCTTTTCCCGGGCGGGTGGAGGAGTATGGTAAGGGGTCGGCGATTTTATTTCCACCGCCGCTCCGAAAGATTCCAACTCCAAGCGTATCTTTCCGGCATGTTCCGACCCGGTAGCCTCGTATACAAGGTTCGGGGGGTCGTAAATAATGCGGTCTTGATTCAGATGCTCCTTTATGCCCAGTTTGTCTGAAAGATACTCCCGGAAGGCTTCTGAATCGGCCCCCGCTTTGAGTCCCAGAATGAAAATCCTGTATTTAGTCATGGCGGGTTAATTAGCGGATGCGGAGCCGCTGCCCATAATTCCGGGAGTGTCGTCCGAGGTTTTCCTTTCGGGAGCGGAGTAAGGGCTGTCTTGGTGTGACACTTGAAAATACTCCCGGGGAATCGCCGGCAGCGAAGCTTCCACCACCTCTTCGGGGGAAGAATTGAAGGAGCCGGGAGCGTTTTCATGCTGTGTAGAAACCGTCGCACTTTCGGAAGCCGGAGGGGTTGTCCGCATACGCGCCTCTTCGTGATTGGCGCAACCTCTGACGGCCAGAATTATCGAGAGAATTACCAGCACCAGAAAAATCGCAGCAGCCCCCACCAATAGCCGCGGGTCCGGGCCGGCGCGGCGGAACCGGGGTTGCTTTTCATCAATGAAATAATCCTGCTCGTTTTCTTCGATTTCCGATAGGTACTCTTCCAGCCTGGTCACGGCCTCATCGGAATCGAGGCCTATGTGTTTGGCGTAAGACCTGACAAAACCCTTCACGAAGGTTATGGGAGGCAGATAGCTGAAATCGTCACTCTCCAGCGCCCTTATCTGGCCGGGGCTGATTTTTGTCGCCTGCGAGACGTTTTCTATGCTGTAGCCCCGTGTTTCCCTTTCTTCCTTGAGATATTTGCCGAAACTCTCCATCTCGGGCGATGGCTTCTCCTTTTTGTTATCTGCAATTGAGAAGTCTTAAATATTCCCGGGCTTTTCTGCCGGTTTCCGAATCGGGCTTTTGTTGCACGACCTTTAAAAAATGCCTGCAAGCTTCCTTGTGCCTGTTCATGGAGTTAAGCTCCATTCCCATGCAAAGGTGGGCGACCATGGAGTAATTGCTGTCCGGGCAGTATTCAATAACTTTCTCGTATTCCCTGAGGGCCTCGTTTTTCTTGTTTCTTTTCCCGAGCAAATCTCCCAGGTTTAACCGGGCGGGGCAGAACTTTTCATTGAGCCTGATGGCGGTTCGGAAGGAATCTTCCGCCTTTTCAAGCTCCCCTTTACGCATGTAAGCGATTCCCATGTTTGTATAAACCTGCGGGAAATTGGGTTGGTACAGGATGAAATCCAGGCATTTTTCAAACTGGGTTATGGCCTTGTCCCACTGTTCGGTGGCCAGGTAAATGTTGCCCAGGTTGTTTATTGCGTCGGGGTAGTCGGGCTTGAGCTTAATGGCGTATTTCAGGTGTTCCTCGGCCTGTGTGTAGCGGTCCAGCATGTAATATGTGGTGCCCAGCAGGTATTGTGTTTCCGGGTTTTCCTTTTTGAACTCTACGCTTTGTAGAAGCTCCTTGAGGGCCGCCACATAATCCCCCCTGCGGAAGTGGTTGCGTCCTACCTCGTAATGCAGGTCGGCTTTTTCCTGGATGTTGTTTTTCTTGCCCGATTTACAACCCCAGACAAAAGTGAGGGCCAATAATACACATATCCCGACGGCGGTTGTTCTTGCAGACATTATTATTTTCATGTTTTTAATCCCTCGGCAAAGTCGGATTTACATGGAAGCCAGAAAGCGGGCCAACGGTTCAAGGTCAACGCCCTCCATGTCGGTTTTAGATACCCCGGCCTCCTTTTGGACGGGAGTAGAAGGTTTTTCCGGGGGAGTTTTCTGTTCCTTCCCGGCGGATGTGGGCGCAGGTTGGGGTGGAGGTTCGGCGGCGGGAGCAGGGGCCGCCTCAGCCTCATGCGTCGGCGGGGCCGGTTCTTCCCGTGGAGCTTCCGGTTGAGAAGTTTCTTCCACCGCTTCGGAGGCGGTTTCGAATTCATCGAAATCTTCTTCCAAAGATATTTCCTGTGGGTATCCCTCACCTGCGGACGTAGCTTCCTCGGCCGGCGGGGCTTCTTCCGCTTCCACGGCTGTTCCGGTTTCCGGCTCAGCCTCCACCGCCGGCTCCTCCTCCAGGCTTATCTCCTCGAAGGCGTCCGTTTCCGCCGCCGGCTCCTCGGGCGCCTCAAAAGTCTCTTCCTCTATGGAAGGTTCGTCTCCCTCGACTTCAACCCCCGCCTGTGCTTCTCCCGCTTCTTCCACCGGAGCGGCTTCCTCGGCCTCGAGGCTTTCCACGGAGATATCTTCTATTTCATCCATCGCCTCCCCGGCGTCGGCTTCTTCCACGGCCACCGCTTCAAGAGATTCCATCTCTTCCTCACTTGGCGGGGCCGGGGGATGGAAGCAGGGCAGGGTGTCCACCAGCCTTTTCTGTTCCTCGGAAGATTGTTTACGGAAATGGAGGCTGTCCATCTGAAACCCCATTTCGTCCAGGAAACGCAAAGCCTCCCTTTCCACCGACTTGGCGTTATCGCGCGGCTGGGGGCCTTCGTCCCAGTGGTAGACGACCCCCTTGTTGGATTGAGCCAGGGTGAAATATATAAGCGTTTCATACAGGTTATTATCTCTTTTGAAAGTACAAACATAGGCGTCTGCGGGTTCCGTCGGGCCCGCAATGGCCACTTGAGGTCTGATGGTTGAGTTGAGCAGGGTTATGACCTGCTCGCGTTTAACCTCGATGTAAGTTCTTTCCGGGTCAGGTTCGAACATCTTCTATAGGATACCGGCAACTTAACGATATGTCAAGGAATCCCGCATAGTTATGGTATTTATTCTTCCCTTCGGCTTGAGCGCCGCGCCACGAATATCATCTGCTCGCTGTCGGGGGCGAACGAGCGCCCGTCGTACCATCCGAAAACCTTGTGAATTTCCAAACCCGCGAGCTCGAGCATCAACTCCATCTCGGAAGGATATATGAACCTCAGCTTTTCCCGGAAGCTCCATTTACGCCCTTCGTCACCTTCTTCCTCGTAGATATTGTCTATGAAAAGGTGTTGCTCGAAAAAGTCCCGGAACTGGATGACGTATCTACTTACCGGTTTGCCGGAATCCGGCTGAGGTCTGGTGCGGGTGAGTTTCGGGATGCCTTCGGTTTGGTCTATCCGGTGAAATGCCCGGGAGGGGCCGAAGGGATGGAAAATGTCTATAACCACCGCCCCTTCATCCGACAGGTGGCGATTGCAGGCCTCGAGGCATTGTTTCTGGCCTTTCCTGTCCAGTAAAAGGAAAGAGTTGGCGGAGATTATTATAATCGGGAAGCGCTTTTTCAACTCAAACCCGGCCATATCCCCGCAAATGAGCCTGATATTTTCCGATAAAGAGGGGTTTTTGGAGCGAAGTTTATCGCGAAAACGCTTTATCATCAGCTTCGAGGCCTCCAGGGCCCATACTTCGCTCCCGGCCTCGGCCAGAGGTATTGTTACCCTGCCGGTGCCGGAAGCCAGCTCAAGAACCGGGCTTCCGAACAAGTTCGCACATTCCTTGTAAAAGGGGATGTCATAAGTGTAGTCATATTCGAAATCGTATATCCATACCAGTTCCGGATTCGTATATTCTTCGGGAATTTTGGTCATAAAATGGTTTTGCCTCCCGGAAATAACTTTTCACACACAATCAGTTCTGATGATGGGGGCCTTCCCCGATAAAGTCAATGATGATGGATACATACATTGACTATGAACCGTTAAATTGTTAAAATAAGACTACCTCAAGTATATAACCCGCCGAAAATAAGCGGCAACGCACAGAGGTTGCAAAAATGACCAGAAAGCAAATCTACGAAAAAATAAAAAACGAAACTTTCGGAGCGCTGGGGTTCGGGATGTTTTGCGGGATTTTTCCAGTTCTACCTGTCGGCCTACGGGGATGTGAATCCGTGCGATTTCCACCCCATCAGCTTCGGAAACATACGCGAAAAACCTCTGAAACAGCTATGGGAAGATATGATTCATCATCCCGAGTATTCGGTTCGGAAGTGGAATTGCAGGATGCAATCTCCCGCTTTCAGAGAGAAATATATCGAAAAAATCCCGGATGACCATGATTTGCCCATCGGCATCGACTTTTTCGGCACTGTATCCGAGCCGACGCCGGACGTGGGCGCCGGGGCCGAGATGGCCACAAGTGGAAAGTAAGGGATAAATCCGTTGCTTGTGCTTGGTATAGAAAGCTCGTGTGACGAAACCGCGGCGGCCGTCGTAAAAGATGGCCGCTTTGTGGTTTCAAACGTGGTCAGCTCCCAGGTGGATATCCACAAACCTTATGGTGGAGTAGTGCCGGAGCTTGCCGGCCGCGCTCACATCAGGAATATCGTGCCGGTGGTCGGTATGGCCCTTGAAGAGGCCAATGTGGAGCTCGCCGATGTGGACGGCATAGCCGTCACCGTCGGGCCGGGTCTGGTGGGAGCACTGTTGGTGGGCATAAATTTCGCCCGCAACGCCGGCTATGTGCTGGGTAAGCCGGTGGCGGGCGTGCATCATC
This sequence comes from uncultured bacterium, assembly GCA_964459325.1. Lineage (GTDB taxonomy): Bacteria > RBG-13-61-14 > RBG-13-61-14 > CAYWKU01 > CAYWKU01 > CAYWKU01. The sequence goes on from CAYWKU010000015.1 coordinate 41,658, forward strand.
TGGCGGGCCACCTTAACGCCATACATCTCGAGCAGCCCGTCGATTTCCCCTTCCTGGGGCTGGTGGCCAGCGGCGGCCACACCTCCCTGTTCCGGGTGGAGGGCCCGGAAGACTTCAAGCTGGTGGGGAAAACCCGCGACGACGCCGCCGGGGAGGCTTTCGATAAGGTGGCAAAACTCCTGGGGTTGGGATACCCCGGTGGGGCGGTCATCGAAAAAATGGCCAAAGACGGCGACCCGAAGGCTTTTGATTTTCCACGCGCTTTCACCGGCAAGGACGATTTCGACTTCAGCTTCAGCGGCCTCAAAACGGCTGTTGCAAGAATGGTTAATAAGAAGAAAAAGTTTAAAGTCCAGGACGTGGCGGCTTCCTTTCAGGAGGCGTGTGTAGGCGCCATCGTAGCCAAAACCGTAAAGGCGGCCCGGAAACACAGGCTTGAAAGGGCGGTGCTTTCAGGCGGTGTGGCGGCCAACAGCAGGCTGCGCAACCTAATGGCCGAAAAAGCGGCGAAGTATGACATCGAGATATTTGCGCCATCCGTTACGTTATGTGCGGACAACGCCGCCATGATAGCCGCTGCCGGAACCCCCGCCCTGGCACGGGGCGAATCCGCTCCGCTTGACCTCGACGCACAAGCGTCATGGTCTATTGGCTGAAGAAGACAAGGATGTCGGGAACCTCCTTTTACTGCAGGAAGAACGCTTTCCAGGATTGCGGAACAGGGAGCTCCCGCCTACCCTTAAGCGAACCGGGGTTCGGTTAGTAATGACGGAATTGATTTTTGCACTGGATGTACAGAACAGGGTCGAAAGTGGCCGCTGGGTGGAGCTTTTGGGCGATGAAGTCAATTGGTACAAAGTCGGCCTGGAATTGTTTATAAAAGAAGGGCCGCGGGTGGTTGATGAAATAACTTCCCGGAATAAAAAGGTTTTTCTGGACCTTAAAATTCACGACATTCCCCGCACGGTGGCAAAAGCTACCGCTCAAGCCGCCACCACCGGCGCCGAAATGCTTACCGTCCACGCATCCGGTGGCCGCGCCATGATGGAAGCGGCGGCCGCCGAGGTTGCGAAACTGGCCAATCCCCCGAAAATAGTGGCGGTTACGGTGTTGACGAGCCTGGATACCGATGCCCTGAGGGATATGGGGCTGCGTCGAAACTCCTCCGGTTGGGCGGCTCAATTGGCCCGATTGGCAAAGGAAAGCGGCTTGGACGGTGTGGTGGCTTCCGTCGGTGAGGTGGAGACCATAAAAGCCGACTGCGGGGGCGGGTTTCTGGTAGTAACCCCGGGGATAAGGCCCTCCGGCTCCGGTATGGATGACCAGAAGCGAACGGCTACCCCCGAATTGGCTGCCGGGAAGGGAGCGGACTATATTGTGGTGGGCAGGCCCATCAGAAAGGCAAACGACCCGGCGGCGGTGGCCCGACAGATAAAAAGAAGCCTTTCCGGAGACTTGGCCGGATGATTGTATATGGCAGAAATGTCGTAAAGGAAGCTATCAGGTCCCGGCATGAAATCAGGGAAATACGGACCACGGAAGAAGCCGCCGAGCATTTGGTTGGATTGTTGGAAGGGGTTTCAAAGAGTGGGATACCGGTGAAAACGGTTAAAAACAGGGACTTAGACTCATGGACCCGGGGCGGGGGACATCAGGGTGTGGCCGCCCGGATAAAGCCTTTTGAAAACCCTTCACTGGAGGATATTTTAAGCGTTTCTCCCGGGGGTGGCCCGGTGATATTGCTGGACCAGGTTCAGGACCCGCGTAATTTCGGTGCCATAGCCAGGACAGCGCTGGCATCGGGAGCCAAGGGCCTGATTATGGCCCAGCGGCGCTCAGCGCCCATATCCCCCGTTGCCGTAAAGGCCTCCGCCGGGGCGCTTTTCCATATAAAAGCGGCGTATCTCACCAATCTGGCCAGGATTATCGATAAGGTAAAGAATTTCGGCTACTGGATTTACGGGGCCGAGGGCAACGCCCGCCAATCGCTGTATGAAGTGGATTTCGCTGAAAAAACCGCTTTGGTGTTCGGAGGGGAGGGGAAGGGGTTGAGACCATTGGTAAGAGATAAATGTGATATAGAGTATAAAATACCCATGGTGGGGTCCGTCGAGTCGCTTAACGTCAGCGTAGCGGTGGGCGTGACCCTTTTTGAGCTTCTCAGAAGGCGATAAAAAATTTCCCGCCCCCCTTGATTTTTATTTTTGAATCGTTCACCTTATTATGTTGCCGGTAAGGCAAAGAGCGTAATTACGCTCTTTTTTTCGTCAAAAGATAAGCTGGCGTAGCTCAATCGGAAGAGCAGCTGACTTGTAATCAGCAGGTTGAGGGTTCGAGTCCCCCCGCCAGCTCCAGTTACCCGACAGGGTAACTAAACAAGGCGGAATAAACTACTCGTTTTTTAAAAATGCTCAAAACGGGGAAAGGATAGTTTTATACTCGCTTCATAACCCGGAGGGGTACCCAAGCGGCCAAAGGGGACGGGCTGTAAACCCGTTGACGTTACGTCTTCGAAGGTTCGAATCCTTCCCCCTCCATAAAGGAAAAGACAATAAAATCGGGAATATAGGCGGATAAAAACGGCGGGTGTGACGGTAGGAAACCATCAAACGTAAACCGGGAACGAGGCGCGGGAGTAACTCAGTTGGCAGAGTCACAGCCTTCCAAGCTGTTGGTCGCGGGTTCGAATCCCGTCTCCCGCTTCTTTATTCGCCCACGTAGCTCAGTCGGTAGAGCACGTCCTTGGTAAGGACGAGGTCACCGGTTCAAATCCGGTCGTGGGCTTGGTTATGCGGAGAACGGGTTTTCGAATTAACCGGGTCGCGGTTCGCTGCATCACTGATTCAGTTTAGGAGGATGTCATGGCGAAGGAGAAATTTGTAAGAGACAAGCCGCACGTGAACATAGGTACGATAGGTCACGTTGACCACGGCAAGACGACGTTGACGGCGGCGATGACGCAGTATTTGTCGAAGAAGGGTTTATCGGACTACGTTAGCTTCGACATGATAGACAAGGCGCCTGAGGAGAAGGAGCGCGGAGTGACGATTAACGTGGCTCACGTGGAGTACTCGACGGCCAAGCGTCATTACGCGCACGTTGACTGTCCCGGTCACGCGGACTACATCAAGAACATGATAACGGGCGCGGCGCAGATGGACGGTTCGATTTTGGTGGTGAGCGCGGCTGACGGTCCGATGCCTCAGACTCGTGAGCACATATTGCTGGCACGCCAGGTTAACGTGCCGTCGATAGTGGTGTATTTGAACAAGACGGACATGGTGGACGACCCGGAGTTATTGGATTTGGTGGAGCTTGAGGTCAGGGAGCTGTTGAGCGCTTACGATTTTCCCGGTGACGACATCCCGATAGTACGTGGGAGCGCTTTGAAGGCGCTGGAGAGCGGCGGCGACCCTGAGGCCGAGGAGAACAAGTCGGTGCAGGAGCTATTGGACGCGTTGGACGATTACATACCCGAGCCACAGCGGGACGTTGAAAAGCCGTTTTTGATGCCGATAGAGGACGTATTCAGCATATCTGGTCGGGGCACGGTTGTTACCGGTCGGATTGAGAGGGGTAAGGTGAAGACGCAGGAGGAGATAGAGATAGTTGGTTTCAAGCCCACGCATAAGACGGTTGTGACGGGAGTTGAGATGTTCCGGAAGATACTGGACGAAGGTCAGGCCGGCGACAACGTGGGTCTTCTTTTGCGCGGCATCAAGCGAGACGAAGTTGAGCGCGGGCAGGTGGTTGCCAAGCCCGGCAGCATCACACCTCACACCAAGTTCAAGGCGGAGGTGTACGTTTTGACGAAGGAGGAAGGCGGTCGTCATACGCCGTTTTTCCCGGGTTATCGCCCCCAGTTTTACCTTCGGACGACGGACGTTACGGGCACGATAACGCTTCCCGAGGGAGTTGAGATGGTGATGCCCGGAGACAACATATCGATGGACGTTGAGCTTATCACGCCGGTTGCGCTGGAGAAGGAGCTTCGGTTCGCCATCCGCGAAGGGGGCCGCACCGTGGGCGCCGGCGTATTGGCCGAGATAACGGAGTAAGCGGGTAAGTAACTATGCCTAGAGATACCATAACGCTGGCTTGCACCGAATGTAAGCGGCGAAATTATACAACGACGAAAAACAAGAAAACGCTGCCGAACAAGTTCGAGATTAAAAAGTATTGCCGCTTTTGCAGGCAGCACACTCTTCATCGAGAGACGAAGTAAGATATATCTTGTTCGCAGGGAATTCGCAGCCAGGGGCACAGGCCAGTAGCTCGAACTGGTAGAGCACCGGACTCCAAATCCGGGTGATGGGGGTTCGAATCCCTCCTGGCCTGTTTTCAAAAGGCTAAACTCGGGAGACGAGCAGAATGGCTATCGATAATCAGACGATATTCAATTACAGCCTGGGAGTCGGCGCGCTTCTGGTATGGTTCGTAATGTTCCGGTTTTTCGGTTTTCTGATGCAGCTTTCAGCGGTACAGAGCTACCTGCAGCCTGACGAGACCATGATGACGCTCATTCCCTTTGTGCTGGGACTGGGCGCAGCGGGAGGAGCGTTTGCGGCGGTGAAGCGGTATCAGCCGGCGGACCGCTTCGGCGTCGAGGTTACGGCGGAGATGAGAAAGGTCGTCTGGCCCGCGCGAAAAGAACTGACTCGTACCACCGGCGCGGTTCTGATTGTGGTCTTCATAATAGCTTTAATTCTGTTCATTTTCGATAAAATCTTCGGGTTCCTGATCAATTTCCTGGTAAGGTAGCTGAAAATGACGAAAAAATGGTACGCCATACATACCTACTCCGGTTTCGAGAACAAGGCCAAGCAGGCGCTGGAGGAAAGGATAAAAAAAGACGGAATGGATGAATATTTCGAGGAGGTTTTAATACCCAGCGAAGACGTCGAAGAGATAGTCAAGGGCCAGCGTAAAACGTCCCGGAGAAAGTTCTTTCCCGGATACATGCTGGTAAGAATGGATATGAACGATAAAACCTGGCACATGGTTAAAAATACGCCCAAGGTAACCGGATTCGTAGGGGGAGGCAGGCCCGAGGATACGCCTTCCATACCGGACGAAGAGGTTAATTCCATTACCCAGAGAATCACCGAAGGGTCATTGAGACCCAAGCCCAAGGTTCAGTTCGAGAAGGGCGAAAACGTCAGGGTTACAGACGGCCCCTTCGCCAACTTCAACGGAGTGGTTGAAGAAGTCAATCCGGAGAAGGGGAAGTTGAGGGTGCTGGTGAGCATTTTCGGGAGGGCCACTCCCGTTGAGCTGGAATTCGTACAAGTGGAGAAGAGTTAACAAATGAAGAAGGAAGTAGGCAGAATCAAGCTGCATATACCGGCGGGAAAGGCCAATCCCTCCCCTCCCATCGGCCCTGCATTGGGTCAGTATCAGGTGGACATTATGGGGTTCTGCAAGGCCTTTAACGCGCAAACCCAGAAAATGGAAGAAATGAAGGTGCCGGTAACCATTATCGTCTACTCGGACCGCAGCTATAAGTTCCACGTGGGCACCTATCTGACCAGCGAGTTGCTCAAAAAACATGCCAAACTGGATAAAGGTTCCGGCGAACCGGGCAAGACCCCGGTGGGCAAGCTGAGCCGGAAAAAGCTGCGCGAAATCGCCGAGATAAAAATGGAAGACCTGAATACCACAGACGTGGAAAGCGCCATGAACATCATCGAAGGCCAGGCCAAAAGCATGGGACTACTTATAACCTGAAAAGGATAACAAGAAATGGCAAAGGCAGGAAAAAAATATCGCGCCGCCCGGGAAATGAGAGATTCCCAGAGGGCGCACTTAGTGGAAGAAGCCATGGACTTGTTGCTGTCCATGCCCAAGGCCAACTTCGACGAAACCGTCGAGGTTTCCTTCAGGCTGGGGGTGGACCCCCGCAAGCCGGACCAGATGATCCGGGGAAGCATCACCCTGCCTCACGGGGTTGGAAAATCGGTCAGAGTGGCGGCCTTCGCCACCGGCGATAAGGCCAAGGAGGCCGAAGAGGCCGGCGCGGACGTCGTGGGCGGAGACGACCTCATAGAGAAAGTGCAGGGCGGTTTCCTGGATTTCGATAAAGCCGTGGCTACCCCGGATATGATGGGGAAGGTGGGTAAGCTGGGGAAAATCCTCGGTCCCCGGGGATTGATGCCCAACCCCAAGCTGGGCACCGTCACCATGGATATAGGAAACGCCGTTAATGAGGTAAAAGCGGGAAAACTGGAGTACCGCGTAGATAAAACGGGTGTCGTTCACATGCCCATCGGAAAAGCGAGCTTCGGGAAGGAGAAGCTCATGGAAAATCTCAGGGCCCTGACCGATGAGTTGTACCGGGTGAAGCCGTCGGCAAGCAAGGGCGCGTACCTGAGAAGCGTTTACCTCTCAACTACAATGGGACCGGGAATAAAGGTCGATCCCAGCAAAATAAGAGCACTCGTCGCCTGAAATCAGAGACAGCGGGGCCTTTGCGAAGGACAATCGCCTTTCGAGGCGCCCTGCCGAGATTGGGAGGCGTTGGAGGCCGTGGGAAAACGGCGGAAACTCTCCCTTTCGATTTGATGCTCAGGTGGCTTTATGCCGAAGGGGTCAAGCGGGCCCCTTGTGGCAAAAATCACCGAGAAAGGGGGTAGGACTTGAAGACCAGAGACCAGAAAGCGCAGGAGATACGGCGACTTAACGAGCTCCTGTCCGCTTCCCAGGGAGTGGCTGTGACCGCATATAAGGGCCTGAATATGAAGCAGATAAATGACTTGCGGGCCAAAATCGCGGAATACAACGCCAGGGTTATGGTGGTGAAAAACACTCTGGTGCGACTCGCCGCCAAAGACACTCCCTACGAAACCCTCCTGGCGGAGATGGAAGGGCCGAACGCGCTGCTGCTGTTCGGAGAAGACATTCCGGGCGCTATGAAAGCGGCCGTTGCCTTCGCCAAGGATAACAAGGCTTTCGAGCCGGAGAGGGGCTTCATCGAGGGAAGTGCGCTGGACAAGGAAGGACTGAAGGCGTACTCCGAGCTTCCCACCAAGGAGGAAGTGAGGTCCATGTTCGTGGGAGTCCTTAACGCTCCACTCTCGAAAATGGTCGGGGTTCTCAACGCTCCGCCGAGAGAGGTGGTCGGCGTTATGGCCGCTTACGAGGACAAGCTCGGAGCAGGGGAAGCCGCATAGCTTCCGCTGAAACGTAAACCCGAAAAAATACACTAAAATCAAGGAGATTTTCCCATGGCCGAAATTACCAGAGAACAAATTGTAGAGGCACTGAGCAACATGACCGTTATGGAGCTCAACGAGCTCCGAAAGGAACTGGAAGAAAAGTGGGACGTCACCGCCGCAGCGCCCGTGGCGGCCGTAGCGCCCGGCGCCGCCGCTCCGGGTGCGGCCCCGGCGGAGGAAGCACCCACGGAGTTCGACGTCGTGTTGACCGGGTTCGGGGACAAGAAAATCCAGGTTATCAAGGAAATCCGGGGCATTACCGGTCTCGGACTCAAAGAAGCCAAGGAGTTGGTGGAAGGCGTTCCCAAGCCCGTTAAGGAAGGAGTACAGAAGGAAGAAGCCGACAAAATCAAGAAGCAGATCGAGGACGCCGGCGGCGCCGTCGAGGTCAAGCCGGCGGCCGGATGAGTCGATTCGTAACCACTCAATATAAACAACTAACTGCCGAGGCCGTATCGAGGCGGCGTGGAGGTTGGCAGAATGCCGGAACTTTTGGGTAACGGATATCGGGTAAGGAAGAATTACGCGAAAATAAGAAAAATCATAGACATCCCGAACCTGATTAACATCCAGAAAAACTCCTACGAGAATTTTCTGCAGAAGGATGTCGCGGCCGAGGAGCGTCTTGACCAGGGCTTGCAGGGGGTTTTCAAGAATATATTCCCCATCGAGGATTTCAGCCGCGCAAGTTCGCTCGAGTTTGTTAAATACCGGTTGGAAGCCCCCAAGTACGAGGAGAGCGAATGCCGCCATAGGGGCATGACCTACGCCGCGCCCCTCCAGGTAACCATCCGCCTGGTGGTGTGGAACCCGCTGGAAGGAATGGTGGAGTGCGTCAAGTGCCAGAACCGCTTCGAGCAGCCGGAGGCCAAGGGCGCTTGCCCCGAATGCGGGGGTGACCTGGAAATCGCCCGTGAAATCCGCGAGGTCAAGGAGCAGGAAGTCTATTTCGGCGAAATTCCCCTGATGACCGAGCAGGGCAGCTTCATCATCAACGGTACCGAAAGGGTCATCGTCAGCCAGCTCCATCGCTCTCCGGGGGTATTCTTCGACCACGACAAAGGTAAGACCCACAGCTCCGGAAAGTTACTGTACTTCGCCCGCGTTATTCCCTATCGGGGCTCCTGGATAGACCTGGAGTTCGACCACAAGGACATACTGCACGTGAGAATCGACCGCCGGAGAAAAATGCACGCCACGGTGCTCCTGAAGGCGCTCGGTTACAGCGTGGAGGAGCTTCTTAACAAGTATTACAAGGCGGAAATCTTCCGGTGGGGCAAGGGCGAAGGAATAGAAAAGTCCGTCGAGCCCGACCTGCTGGAAGGACAGAGGGTATCGAAGGATATAAGGGACCCGAAATCGGGCGAGTTGATTATCCGTAAGGGAAGGAAAATTACCAAGAGCATCCTCCGCTCCATCAACAACGCGAAAATCAAGTGGCTGCCGGTAACTCAGGACGATATGATGGGCCGGGTGGTGGCCAACGACATCGTCAATAAAAAGACCGGGGAGGTCATCGCCGAGGCCAACCAGGAGATGACCCCGGAAATATTCGAGAGCATCAAGGAAGCCAACATAAAAGAAATACGGCTGCTGTTTATCGACAACCTCCGGGTCAGTGCTGCTTTTCGGAATACCCTGCTGGAAGACAAGACCAAGGACGCCAACGAGGCGCTGATAGAAATCTACCGCAGGCTCAGGCCCGGTGACCCGCCTTCCGTAGATGCCGCCAAGCAGTTCTTCGACGATATGTTTTTCAGCCCGGCCCGCTACGACCTCTCCAAGGTCGGTCGGCTTAAAATCAACCACAAGCTCGGGCTGGACGTGCCCATGAGCAACACCACCCTTACACCCGATGATATAGTGAAAGTGGTGGGCTACCTCTTGGGGCTAAAAGACGGAAAAGGCGAAATAGACGACATAGACCATCTCGGAAACCGAAGGGTCAGAGCCGTAGGGGAACTGTTGGAAAACCAGTTCCGTATCGGTCTGGTGCGCATGGAAAAGGCCATCAAGGAGCGGATGAGCTTCCAGGAAGTGGAAACCCTGATGCCTCACGACCTGGTCAACGCCAAGCCCGTAAGCGCGGTGGTCAAGGAGTTTTTCGGCTCCAGCCAGCTCAGCCAGTTCATGGACCAGACCAACCCCTTGAGCGAGGTTACTCACAAGCGCAGGCTTTCGGCGTTGGGGCCGGGCGGCTTGACACGGGAACGTGCCGGGTTCGAGGTGCGGGACGTCCATTCCACTCACTATGGTCGCATCTGCCCGGTCGAAACCCCGGAAGGGCCTAATATCGGCCTGATAGCCAGCCTCTCCACCTACGCCCGGGTGAACGAGTTCGGGTTCATAGAAACGCCTTACCGCATGATTAAAAACGGCAAGGTATCGGATGAAGTGCAATACATGTCCGCCCTGGAGGAGGCCAAAGCAAAGGCCATCGCTCAGGCCAACGCACCCATAGACGATAAAGGAAAATTCGTCAACAAAATGGTCAGCGCCAGGGTAAAGGGCGAGTTCATGATGGTCCCCCGCGAGCATGTGGACATGATGGACGTCAGTCCCAACCAGTTGGTCAGCGTGGCCGCAGCGCTCATTCCGTTCCTGGAGCACGACGACGCCAACCGCGCCCTCATGGGCAGCAACATGCAGAGGCAGGCGGTGCCGCTGCTGAAGACCGATGCCCCCATCGTGGGTACGGGGATGGAATCGGTCGTCGCCCATGACGCAGGCGTCAATGTGGTGTCAAAACGCTCTGGCGTGGTGGAAAGCGTGGACTCCAACAGGATAGTGGTAAAGTGCGACGAGAAATCGTCGTCAAAAAAGGACGAGCGCAGTGTCGATATTTACAATCTCATTAAGTATCAGCGCTCCAACCAGAATACCACCATTAACCAGCGCCCTATTGTCCGGCAGGGCGACAGGGTCAAGGGCGGTACCGTTATAGCCGACGGGCCGGCAACCGAGATGGGAGAACTGGCCCTGGGAAAAAACACTCTCGTGGCCTTCATGCCCTGGGGCGGCTACAACTTCGAGGACTCCATTCTTGTCAGCGAGAAGCTGGTCAGGGACGACACGTTTACCAGCATTCACATCGAGGAGTTCGAGTGCGTAGCCCGGGATACCAAGCTGGGTAAGGAAGAGATTACACGGGATATCCCCAACGTGGGTGAGGATGCGCTTAAAAACCTGGATAACAGCGGCATCGTGAGAATAGGGGCCGAAGTAAAACCCAACGACATTCTGGTAGGCAAAATCACGCCCAAGGGCGAAACAATGCTTAGCCCCGAGGAAAAGCTTTTGCGGGCTATCTTCGGAGAAAAAGCCGGGGACGTCAGGGACACCAGCATGAGAGTGCCGCCCGGTATTCAGGGGACCGTGATTAACGCCAAAGTGTTCAGCCGCAAAGGCGCCGAAATGGACGAGCGGCACAAGGGTATCCAGGATAAGGAAATAAAACAACTGCTTACCGACCGCAACGAAGAAATACGCATCATCCGCGAATCGGCGCTGTCCAAGCTGGAAAAAATGCTGGTGGGAAAAAAGGCCGCATCCAGGATGGCCAATGAGAAGAAAAAAGTCCTTATAAAGAAGGGCGACACGGTCGAGATGGAGCACCTCAAGGCTCTGGACCCGGATGATTGGAAAAATATCCCGGTAGAACTTGCCTCCAAGGAAGAGGACAAGCTTTCCTCCATCGTGGACAGGGCCGCGACACAGATAGATTTGGTAAGGGCGGTCACCGAGGAGAAAATCAATCGCCTGAAAAAGGGCGATGAGTTGCCGCCCGGTGTCATAAAAATGGTCAAAGTTTACGTGGCCATGAAGAGGAAACTCGCCGTGGGCGACAAGATGGCAGGGCGCCACGGAAACAAGGGAGTGCTCAGCCGGGTGCTGCCAATCGAGGATATGCCGTATATGCCGGACGGAACACCGGTGGACATAGTTCTCAACCCGCTCGGAGTGCCCAGCCGGATGAATGTCGGGCAGATACTGGAAACCCACATCGGGTGGGCCTCCAAGCAGCTTGGAGAAAAAATCGCCGATGTCATAGATAACGGCTGCGATAAGGTGGAGCTGCGCAAAAAGTTGAGCTCCATATATGGAAACAGGGAGATCACCAAGTTCCTCGAGCAGGCCGATTCCAACACGCTCATGAGAATAGCTGCAGGACTGAAAAAGGGCATACCCGTGGCAAGCTCGGTCTTCGACGGCGCGGAGGAAAAGGAAATCAAGTCCGACCTGCAGAGCGCGGAACTGCCTCAAACCGGCCAGACGGTACTGTTCGACGGCCGTACCGGTTTACCTTTCGACCAGGACGTTACCGTCGGCGTGATGTACATGATGAAGCTGCACCACCTGGTGGACGACAAGATTCACGCCCGCAGCATCGGGCCTTACAGCCTGGTCACTCAGCAGCCGCTGGGAGGAAAAGCCCAGTTCGGAGGGCAAAGGCTCGGGGAAATGGAAGTCTGGGCAATGGAGGCCTACGGCGCAGCCTACTCACTGCAGGAATTCCTCACCGTGAAGAGTGACGATATTGCCGGACGAAACCGCATGTATGAGGCAATCGTGAAGGGCGAACACACTTTCGAACCCGGTCTTCCGGAAAGTTTCAACGTGCTTATAAAAGAGCTTCAGAGCCTGGCGTTCAACATTGAACTAATGCCGGAAGAGGAAATCGAGGGAGCATAATCTCCCAAAGGAGGAGTCCAAGTTGAAGGAACCCATTACTCTGCAGGAAAAGCCCAGGGATCCATCAAGCTTCGGTGCGGTTCGTATATCCATCGCCAGTCCCGATGAGATCAAGGAATGGTCTTACGGGGAGGTGAAAAAGCCCGAAACCATCAACTACCGCACTTTCAAACCGGAGCGCGACGGGCTGTTCTGCGCCAAAATATTCGGTCCCGTAAAAGACTACGAGTGCAACTGCGGAAAGTACAAGCGTATGAAGCACCGCGGGATAGTGTGCGAAAAGTGCGGAGTGGAGGTTATCAAAAGCAAGGTTCGCCGCGAAAGGCTCGGGCACGTCGACCTGGCCACCCCCGTGGCCCATATCTGGTTCCTTAAGTCGCTACCCTCCCGCATAGGCACACTGCTGGACATGACGCTCAAAGAGCTGGAGCGAGTGCTTTACTTCGAAAGTTACTGCGTTATCGAGCCGGGCGACAGCCCTTACTCCGTAGGTGAGCTGCTCAACGAAGAAAAATATCGGAAGGCGCTCGAGGAACACGGTCCGAAGTTCAAGGCGGGCATGGGAGCCGAAACAATACAAAAAATGCTGAAAAGTATGGACTTGGATGAAATGGCCGAGCGGCTCCGGTTCGAGATGGCGGACACCAACAGCGACGCCAAGAAGAAGAAGTTGTCCAAAAGGCTGAAAGTTGTTGAAAGCTTCCGCAACTCCGGCAACAAGCCGGAGTGGATGATACTCGAGAGAATACCGGTCATTCCCCCCGACCTGCGGCCATTGGTTCCCCTGGACGGGGGAAGGTTCGCCACCAGCGACCTGAACGACCTGTACCGCCGGGTCATCAACCGCAACAACCGCCTCAAAAAACTCCTTGAGCTGAACGCGCCCGAGATAATCGTCCGCAACGAAAAGAGGATGTTGCAGGAGGCGGTGGACGCCCTTTTCGACAACGGAAAGAGGGGCAAAACCATAATGGGCCCCAACAAGAGGCCGCTCAAGTCCCTCGCGGATATGCTCAAGGGCAAGCAGGGCCGATTCCGGCAGAACCTGCTGGGAAAACGCGTGGATTACTCCGGGCGAAGCGTCATCGTGGTCGGCCCCGAGCTCAAGCTGCACCAGTGCGGCCTGCCCAAGAAAATGGCTCTCGAGCTCTTCAAGCCGTTCATTTACAACAAGCTGGAGCAGAGGGGCCATGCTTCCACCATCAAGAGCGCCAAGAAGATGGTCGAGCGAGAGAGGCCCGAAGTTTGGGACATACTGGACGAGGTTATACGCGAGCACCCCGTCCTGCTAAACCGCGCTCCCACCCTGCACAGGCTGGGAATTCAGGCATTCGAACCGGTTTTGATAGAGGGCAAAGCCGTCCAGTTGCACCCGCTGGTTTGCGCGGCATTCAATGCCGACTTCGACGGAGACCAGATGGCGGTTCACGTACCGTTGAGCGTGGAAAGCCAGATAGAGAGCCGCGTCCTGCTGTTGAGCACCAACAACATCCTGTCTCCGGCGCATGGGCAGCCGATTATCGTGCCCAGTCAGGACATTGTGCTTGGCTTGTATTACATGACCCGGGAGCTTGTATTCTCGAAAGGCGAAGGGAAGTATTACTCCGGCCCGGATGAAGTGAGAAGCGCTTTCGACGCCGGGGAGCTGGAAATGCACGCTCATATCAAGGTAAGAATTGACGGAAAAACATACGAAACTACCACCGGAAGAGTATTGCTGTCGGAAATTCTTCCCGCCCCCATCCCCTTCGATGAAATAAACAAGGTGATGGATAAAAAAGCACTGGCCAGGATTATAGATATCTGCTACCGCATGTCCGGTATCAAGGAGACGGTGATACTGGCCGACAAGCTGCGCACCATAGGTTTCAACAACGCCACCCTGGCCGGAATCAGCGTAAGCATAGACGACATGCAGATACCCAGCCGCAAGGGAGAAATGCTCGACCAGGCCAACGACACGGTAGGCCAGATTCAGCGGCAGTTCTTCGACGGCCTGATTACCGACGGGGAGCGCTACAACAAGGTCATCGATATCTGGGCCAGCGTGAGCGAAGACGTCAGCCGCGAGATGAAGCGCGAATTGGGGGAGGACGTCATTTACGACGGGGAAGGACAAGAAAAGCGCGTCCCAGCGTTCAACTCGATATGGATGATGGCCGACAGCGGCGCGAGAGGTTCCGACCAGCAGATAAGGCAGTTGGCCGGATTGCGCGGATTGATGGCCAAGCCCAGCGGGGAAATTATCGAAACCCCCATTACCGCGAACTTCCGGGAAGGCCTTACCGTGCTGCAGTACTTTATCAGCACCCACGGCGCCCGGAAGGGACTGGCCGACACCGCCCTTAAGACGGCCAACGCCGGTTACCTGACCCGGCGGCTGGTCGATGTGTCTCACGACGTGATTATCACCGAGCAGGATTGCGGCACTCTGGACGGTATCGAGGTCGGCGCCCTTATAGAGGGCGGCGAAATCATAGAACCCATGGAAAACCGCATCTTGGGCCGTGTCGCCCTCGATGACGTGCTCGACCCCGTAACCGGCGAAGTCCTCGTGAGGGCCAACGAGGAAATCGACGAGGAGAGAGTGGCCAAGATACGGGACGCCGGAATCCACAAGGTGAAAATACGCAGCGTGCTCACCTGCCAGTCCAGGCGCGGCGTCTGCGTCGAATGCTACGGTCGCGACCTGGCCAGAGGGCATCGCGTAAATGTCGGCGAAGCCGTGGGCATAATAGCCGCTCAGAGCATTGGCGAACCGGGCACCCAGCTCACCATGAGAACCTTCCATATTGGAGGAACGGTCAGGCACGCCCAGGAACAGAGCACGCTCGAAGCCAGAAACCCCGGAATTGTGAAGTTCCATAACATCAACACCGTTGTGAACAACGAAGGTGTGCTGGTGATTATGAATCGCAACGGAGAAATAGCCGTCGCCGATGAGACGGGTCACGAGCGCGAGCGTTACAACCTGGTTTACGGAACCCACCTTTTCGTAAACGACGGAGACAGGGTATCTCCCGGCCAACGCCTGGCTGAATGGGACATCTACAATAACCCCATTCTTACAGACGTGCCCGGTATCGTGAAATTCGGCGACATCATCGAGGGCATTACCATGCAGGAGCAGCGCGACGAGTTCACCGGCCTGTCGCGCAAGGTGATAGTACAGCCCAAGGACCCCGAGAGCAGGCCGCGCGTATCCATAAAAGACCCCAACGGCAAAACCCTTCGCATACCCGGAAGCCAGAGCGATGCCCGTTACTTCATGCCGGTGGGAGCCATCATTTTCGTCGCTGAAGGCGACGAGGTAAGCCCCGGCGATACGCTTGCCAAGATACCCAGGGAGACTACAAAGACCAAGGACATTACCGGCGGTCTGCCCAGGGTGGCCGAGCTTTTCGAGGCCCGCAAGCCGAAGGAGTACGCGGTTATCAGCGAAATTGACGGTACAGTGAGTTTCGGCAATGATACGAAGGGTAAGCGTAAAGTCATCATCACACCGGAAGTAGGCGAATCCAAGGAATACCTTATCCTGAAGGGCAAACATATAAGTGTCCACGAGGGAGACCAAGTGCGCGCCGGTGAACCGCTTATGGACGGCGCCATCAACCCCCACGACCTGCTGCGTGTACTCGGAGAAAAAGAGCTGGCAAGATACCTGGTTGACGAAATCCAGGAAGTTTACAGGCTCCAGGGCGTCAAGATAAACGACAAGCACATCGAGGTGGTGGTCAGGCAGATGCTCAAGCGGGTTAAGGTAACCGATGCCGGAGACACCTCCTTCCTCATGGGTGAGCAAATTGAGAAACCCATCTTCAAGGAAGTAAACGAGCAGATGATTGCCGAAAACAAGCGGCCTGCCATCGCCGAGCCGTTGCTTCTGGGAGTCACCAAGGCCAGCTTGAGCACGGAGAGCTTCATCAGCGCTGCAAGTTTCCAGGAGACCACGAAAGTTCTCACGGAAGCCGCCGTTTCGGGAAAAATCGATTACATGAGAGGACTGAAAGAAAACGTCATAATGGGAAGGCTCATACCGGCCGGAACGGGAATGAGCAGATACCGCAAAATGGAGATGGAGCTTACGGAAGAACCCGGGCCCTCTGCCGAGGAGGAGCTGCTGGCGGATATCGAGGTAGTGGAAGGAAAGCTGGGTTCTTAAACTCAAAAATTCCCCCTACTTAGGGGGATGCTGCCTTGACAGATAGAGTAAAGGGAGTTAAAATTATCAAATTGTGCAAGGGAGAGTGAATCGGATTATGCCGACGGTAAATCAACTTGTGAAAAAACCTCGAAAAAAGGTTACGAAAAGAACCTCTTCGCCCGCTCTGAAGAGGTCTCCTCAAAAGAGGGGAGTATGCACCCGGGTGTTTACTACCACACCCAAGAAGCCCAACTCCGCTTTGAGGAAGGTGGCGCGTGTCAGGTTGACGAACGGAATCGAGGTTACCGCATACATTCCGGGAGTCGGACATAACCTTCAGGAGCACTCGGTGGTGCTCATCAGGGGAGGTAGGGTAAAAGACCTGCCGGGAGTAAGGTATCACATAGTCCGGGGCGCTCTGGATTGCCTGGGAGTACAGGACAGGCGGAATTCCCGTTCCCTGTACGGCGCTAAAAGACCCAAGTAAAAAATGGAGGCTTTTTCAGTTGTCTCGTAAGGCGAGAGCGGAAAAAAGGGAGATTAACCCCGACCCGAAATACAACGACAGGTTGGTGGCAAAGTTCGTTAACTCCCTGATGTATAACGGCGAGAAGAGCGTCGCCGAAAGTCTCTTTTACGACGCTCTGTCGGTTATTGCCGAAAGAACCAAGGATGACCCGCTTAAGGTTTTCAAGAAAGCGGTGGAAAATATCAAGCCCATCCTCGAAGTCAGAAGCCGCCGGGTAGGAGGCAGCACCTATCAGGTGCCGGTGGAAGTTAAATCCGACCGCAGGCAGGCACTGGCCATCAGGTGGATAATAAGTTTCTCCCGCAAGCGCGGGGAAAAGTCGATGAGCCAAAGGCTGGCCAATGAAATACTGGAGGCAAGCCAGAACAAGGGAAGCAGCATCAAGCGAAAGGAAGACCTCCACAAAATGGCCGAAGCAAATAAGGCCTTTGCGCATTACAGGTGGTAACTGAGTTTGGTTGCCGGCCGTTGAGGTCGGTTTCAAATAAAACCAAATTATAAAATTAATGAAGAAAATTAACGCGGTAAATCTGAAGGAGGTAGTTAGAGGTTGCCGAGGGCTTTGTCCCTATCGCGAGTCCGGAATATTGGCATCATGGCCCACATCGATGCCGGCAAGACCACTGCGACCGAGCGCATACTCTACTACACCGGTATCAATTATAAAATCGGTGAAGTCCATGAAGGCGCGGCGACCATGGACTGGATGGTTCAGGAACGAGAGAGAGGCATCACTATCACCTCAGCCGCCACCACTTGCTTCTGGAGGGACTATCGGGTAAATATAATCGACACTCCGGGGCACGTTGACTTCACTGTAGAGGTAGAACGGTCACTCAGGGTTTTGGACGGAGCGGTGGCCGTTTTTGATTCTGTTGGAGGGGTAGAACCCCAATCCGAAACCGTCTGGCTTCAGGCGGATCGCTACAAGGTTCCGCGAATAGCCTTTGTTAACAAAATGGACCGGGTGGGCGCTGACTTCAGGCGTACCCTGGATATGATGCGTGACCGGCTCGGCGCCAATCCCATCGCTGTACAATTACCGCTGGGCACAGAAGATAAGTTCGAGGGAGTCATCGATTTGATCGGGATGAAGGCGATAGTATACGAAACGGAAACCCTGGGCGCTCGCTTCAAGGAGATGCCCATACCGGAGGAGTACGTTTCGGAAGCCGAAATCGCCCGGGAAAGCATGCTGGAAAGCCTCGCCGAAGTGGATGAAAAAATAATGGACACATACCTCGATGGCGGGGAAATCACCGAGGAGCAGGTAAAAACCGCGCTTAGAACAGCCACCTTAACCCGGCAAGGGGTTCCGATACTGTGTGGCGCAGCGTTCAAAAATAAGGGTATCCAGCCCCTGCTCGATGCCATAGTGGATTATCTCCCAAGTCCCGAACAAGTCCCCCCCATAAAAGGTATACACCCGAAAACAGGTAAAGAATACACCAGGCACGCTTCCGACGACCAACCCTTCTGTGCGCTGGTGTTTAAAATCATGAGTGAAGAATACGTGGGACATCTTACCTTCATGAGGGTTTATTCCGGGCATATTAGAACCGGCCAGCACGTCTTTAACGCATCGAAGAAGAGAAAAGAACGCATTGGCAGACTGCTGAAAATGCACGCAAACAAAAGCGAGGACGTGAAGGAAGTATGGGCGGGAGACATCGTCGCAGCCGTCGGATTGAGGGGCACCGCTACCGGCGACACTTTGTGCGACGAATCAAACCCCATTCTTCTGGAAGCCATGCAGTTCCCGGTGCCCGTTATCAGCGTGGCAATCGAGCCGAAAACTCAGGCCGACCAGGATAAGCTGTTCACAAGCCTTGATAAGCTGGCCTTGGAAGACCCTACCTTCCAGGTAAAACAGGACCCGGAAATCGGGCAGACGATTATTTCCGGCATGGGCGAGTTGCATATCGAGGTAATTGTCGACCGCCTGATAAAGGAGTTCAAAGTTCAGGCCAACGTTGGTAAGCCCCAGGTGGCGTACAAAGAAACTATCACCAAAAGCACCGACGCCGAAGGCAAATTCGTCCGCCAGACCGGCGGGCGGGGCCAGTATGGTCACGTGGTGCTTGAAATCTTCCCTCTGGATGACCCGCAGGGGGATTTCGTGTTCGAGAACCGCAGCAAGGGTGGGGTTGTGCCCAAAGAATTTATACCAGCAGTGGAGGAAGGAGTCCGCGAATCCATGGAAGCGGGGCCGGTTGCCGGTTTCCCGGTGCTCGGTGTCGGAGCGGCACTGCTGGACGGCTCGTATCACGAGGTGGATAGCTCGGAGGTGAGTTTCAAAATAGCCGGCTCCATGGCCGCCAACAAGGCCCTGAAGAACGCTGCGCCGGTGCTTATGGAACCCGTAATGAGTGTGGAAGTGGTAGCCCCCGAAGATTATATCGGCGACGTAATAGGAGATATACAGAGAAGGCGCGGACACGTTCAGAAGATGGACAACCGGGGAAAGGTTCAGGTGGTCGACACCCATGTGCCGCTTGCGGAAATGTTCGGATATACCACGGACTTGAGGTCGATGACCCAGGGACGGGCTACTCATACAATGCAATTCCTCAAGTACGATAAAGTGCCTCAGCAATTGGGCAAGGATATTGTGGCTAAGGTGCTCGGGTACGTATAACCGGTTTGAACGGAGGAGAAAATGGCGAAGGAGAAATTTGTAAGAGACAAGCCGCACGTGAACATAGGTACGATAGGTCACGTTGACCACGGCAAGACGACGTTGACGGCGGCGATGACGCAGTATTTGTCGAAGAAGGGTTTATCGGACTACGTTAGCTTCGACATGATAGACAAGGCGCCTGAGGAGAAGGAGCGCGGAGTGACGATTAACGTGGCTCACGTGGAGTACTCGACGGCCAAGCGTCATTACGCGCACGTTGACTGTCCCGGTCACGCGGACTACATCAAGAACATGATAACGGGCGCGGCGCAGATGGACGGTTCGATTTTGGTGGTGAGCGCGGCTGACGGTCCGATGCCTCAGACTCGTGAGCACATATTGCTGGCACGCCAGGTTAACGTGCCGTCGATAGTGGTGTATTTGAACAAGACGGACATGGTGGACGACCCGGAGTTATTGGATTTGGTGGAGCTTGAGGTCAGGGAGCTGTTGAGCGCTTACGATTTTCCCGGTGACGACATCCCGATAGTACGTGGGAGCGCTTTGAAGGCGCTGGAGAGCGGCGGCGACCCTGAGGCCGAGGAGAACAAGTCGGTGCAGGAGCTATTGGACGCGTTGGACGATTACATACCCGAGCCACAGCGGGACGTTGAAAAGCCGTTTTTGATGCCGATAGAGGACGTATTCAGCATATCTGGTCGGGGCACGGTTGTTACCGGTCGGATTGAGAGGGGTAAGGTGAAGACGCAGGAGGAGATAGAGATAGTTGGTTTCAAGCCCACGCATAAGACGGTTGTGACGGGAGTTGAGATGTTCCGGAAGATACTGGACGAAGGTCAGGCCGGCGACAACGTGGGTCTTCTTTTGCGCGGCATCAAGCGAGACGAAGTTGAGCGCGGGCAGGTGGTTGCCAAGCCCGGCAGCATCACACCTCACACCAAGTTCAAGGCGGAGGTGTACGTTTTGACGAAGGAGGAAGGCGGTCGTCATACGCCGTTTTTCCCGGGTTATCGCCCCCAGTTTTACCTTCGGACGACGGACGTTACGGGCACGATAACGCTTCCCGAGGGAGTTGAGATGGTGATGCCCGGAGACAACATATCGATGGACGTTGAGCTTATCACGCCGGTTGCGCTGGAGAAGGAGCTTCGGTTCGCCATCCGCGAAGGGGGCCGCACCGTGGGCGCCGGCGTATTGGCCGAGATAACGGAGTGAAAAGGTAAACGTTATGAACGACCAGAAAATCCGGATCCGGCTTAAAGCTTACGACCACAGCCTGTTGGACCAGTCCACGCGCGAGATTGTCGAAACGGCTAAAAGAACGGGGGCAAGGGTCTCGGGACCTGTGCCTTTGCCCACACAGATTTCCAAGTACACCATACTTCGGTCACCGCATATCGATAAGAAGAGCCGGGAGCAGTTCGAGGTCCGGGTTCATAAAAGACTTCTGGATATACTGGACCCTACGCCCCAGACGATAGACGCTTTAGGTAAGTTGGACCTTTCACCGGGCGTCAACATCGAGATTAAGCTTTGATGGGACGTTAAGGGAGAGCCCTGAAAATGGTTGAAGGAATATTAGGTATAAAAAGAGGCATGACGCAGGTCTTCGACGAAAACGGCCGCAGAACCGCGGTGACCGTTATCGAAGCCGGCCCGTGCAAAGTGACTCAGATAAAGACAAGGGACAGGGAAGGTTACGAGTCCGTTCAACTCGGTTTGGGCGAGAAGAAACATTCCCGCGTAAACAGTCCCATTCGGGGTCATGCGCAGAAAGCCGGTGTAAGCGTGCCTCAACTCGTCAGGGAGTTCAATCTCGCCGGAGAGGAGATACCTCAGCTTGGTCAGCAGGTGGATGTGACCCTATTTCAGGAAGGTGACCTGGTGGATATATCCGGCGTCACAAAGGGTCGGGGCTTCCAGGGCACCGTAAAGCGCCACGGCTTTTCGCGCGGCCCCATAACTCACGGTTCCAGAAGCCAGCGCGAGCCCGGCTCCATAGGCTGCGTCAGGCCCGGGAGGGTTATCAAGGGCCGGGACCTGCCCGGACACATGGGCGTAAAGCGGCGAACGGTGCAGAGGTTGAAAGTGGTTTCCGTTGAACCCGAGAAGAACATGCTGGTGGTTAAGGGAGCGGTTCCCGGCGCTAAAAACGGCTACTTGGAAATAAGAAAAACCAAAAAACCGCGAAAGTAATAAAAATGCCCAGTCAGGAAATCATAAAGGTGGAAATAGACCCTACCGGTTCGGTAGCTAAGGAAACCGTCGGCACTGCCGAGTTGTCGGAGAGAGTGTTCGAGGAGCCAGTCAGGCCGAAATACTTCTGGGAAGCGGTAAGACAAATACAGGCTTCCCGGAGAGCGGGTACCGCCGCAACCAAAAACAGGGCGAAGATAACCGGCGGGGGTCAGAAACCCTGGCGCCAGAAAGGCACCGGCAGGGCGCGTTCGGGAAGCCGCCGAAACCCCTTGTGGAAAGGCGGCGCCACTATATTCGGCCCCCAACCCCGCGATTGGTCGTATCGGGTTAACAAGAAGTTTAAAAGAAAAGCATTGCGTTCCGCTGTCAGCGCCCGCCACAAGGAGGGCAGGGTAATGGTGGTGGAAAAGTTCGATTTGCCGGAGATAAAAACCAGGCTGATGAAAAACGCGCTAGACGAGCTCGGCGTCGAAAACGCTCTCATAGTCGACGATAAGCCCGGCATGGTGCTTGCCCGAAGCGTGCGCAACATACCCGGGGTTAAGCTAACCGACGCGCGCAGTATGAATGTGTATGACGTTTTATTGCACCAGTACCTGATTTTCACCAGGGCCGGACTCGAGGCCGTGCAAGGAGTGCTCGGGAAATGAAAAGGCAACCGTACGACATAATTCGTCGCCCTCTCGTAACCGAAAAAAGCACCGACCTGCGCGAGGAGGCCAACCAGATAGTTTTCGAGGTGGCCCGGGACGCAAACAAGGTGGAGATAAAGCAGGCCGTGGAAGCTCTGTTCAAAGTTAAGGTGCAGCAGGTTCGTACCATGAAAGTGAGAGGTAAGAACCGGAGGATGGGGCTTAGCACGGGCAAGAGACCCGACTGGAAAAAGGCCGTGGTTAGGCTGCGGCCCGGAGACACCATACAGATATTCGAGGGAGTCTGATGGCTATTAAAAGCTACAAGCCGACCAGCCCCCCGCGGCGTTATTACCAAACGGCGGATTTTACGGGGCTTTCAAAAGAGCCGGGAGACGGGAAGCTGTTGAAAAAGGCCCGCAAATCCGGCGGGCGCAACAACCAGGGGCGTATAACTTCGCGACGCAGAGGCGGCGGTCACAAGCGACGATACAGGATAATCGATTTCCGGCGCGACAAAGACGGAGTACCCGCAACAGTGGCGGCCATCGAGTACGACCCGAACCGCTCGGCCCACATCGCCCTTTTGAATTACGCCGACGGGGAAAAGCGATACATACTTTCCCCCGCCGGCCTCAAGGCCGGCGATAAAGTCATGAGCGGTCCCACCGCCGAAATCAGGCCGGGAAACTGCCTGATGCTGAGAAGAATGCCGCTCGGAACCTTCGTACACAACGTGGAGCTACAGCCCGGCAAGGGAGGCCAGCTTATCCGCTCCGCAGGCAATTCCGGGCAGGTGTTGGCCAGGGAAGGGGAGTACGTGCAAATAAGAATGCCTACCGGCGAAGTTCGAATGTTCCGGGGAGATTGCCGCGCAACAGTGGGTCAGGTCAGCAACCCAGACCACATTAACGTAAAATGGGGCAAGGCCGGACGCGCCCGCTATCTGGGGAAAAGGCCGAAGGTCAGGGGGGTCTCCATGAATCCCATCGACCACCCCATGGGTGGAGGAGAAGGAAGAACCAGCGGAGGACGCCATCCGTGCTCGCCGTGGGGATGGCCGACAAAGGGGCACAAGACCAGAAAGGCCCGAAAGCCCTCGAACCGTTACATCGTAAGGAGGAGGAAGTAGGCCCATGCCAAGGTCACTTAAAAAAGGATTTTTCGTGGACGACCACCTGATGGAAAAAGTGACCCGAGCGCAGGAGACGGGTTCAAAGAAGGTCATAAAAACCTGGTCCCGCCGCTCCACTATTATACCCGAAATGGTGGGCCTTACCTTTGCTGTTAATAACGGCAAGAAGTTTATACCAGTGTTTGTAACCGAGAACATGGTGGGGCACAAGTTCGGCGAATTTGCGCCGCCCAGGACGTTCCACTCACACGCGGGAGACAGGAAAGCCAAGACGAGGAAGTAAGCAATGGCGGTAAAGGCATCATTGAGGTATTTAAGAATGAGTCCGCGAAAAGCGCGGCTTGCGGCCGACGTCATCAGGGGCAAGGACCTGGACGAGGCCCTGCAGTTGATGAAGTTTACCCGGCGCAAGGCCGCTAAGCCCATATACAAGCTGCTCAAAAGCGCGGAGGCGAATGCCGACAACCTGGGCACGGTGGATATAGACAACCTTTACGTGAAAAAAATATCCGTGGACCAGGGGCCTACATTGAAGCGCGTTAGGCCCCGCGCCATGGGAAGGGCTACGTTGGTAAGAAAGAGAACCAGCCACGTAACCGTGGAATTGGACGAAAAGTAAAAAGGAGAAGGAGCAGGTAGTGGGTCAGAAAGTAAATCCGATTGGTTTCAGGCTCGGCGTAATAAAAAGCTGGGAAAGCAACTGGTACTCCGATAAGGAGTACGGGTCATGGCTGCACCAGGACCTGGAGATTCGCAAGTATATAAAGAAGCGGCTTTTCCATGCCGGAATAAGCCGAATAGACATCGAGCGTCCCGCCGCCTCCAAGATGATAATAAACATCCGCACGGCAAGGCCCGGAATAGTGATAGGTAAAAGGGGCGCCGAGGTGGACCAGCTTAAGGCGGACCTGCAAAATAAAACCGGCAACGAGGTTTTCCTGAATATCCACGAGGTGAGGGTCGCGGAAACGGATGCCCAGCTGGTTGCGGAGAACGTGGCGCTTCAGTTGGAGCGGCGAGTGGCCTTTCGCAGGGCCATGAAGCGCGCCATGGGACAGGCGATGAAATTCGGCGCCAAAGGAATCAAAATCCGCTGCGCCGGGCGCCTGGGGGGCGCCGAGATGGCACGGAAGGAATGGTACATGCAAGGCAGGGTGCCCCTGCATACCCTGAGGGCCGATATCGACTACGGATTCCACACCGCCGTTACTACTTACGGTTCCATCGGGGTCAAGATTTGGATATTCCGCGGGGAAGTTCTGCCGGAAGAGCAGGAGGCCCCCGCGGGGAGGTAGTTCGTCATGTTAATGCCCGCAAAACCCAAACACCGCAAGCACCAGCGGGGAAGGATGAAGGGTAAGGCCTATCGTGGCTCCAGTGTGAGCTTCGGCCAGTACGGCCTGAAAGCGATGGAGCCGTGCTGGATATCCGCCCGGCAGATAGAAGCGGGCCGTATCGCAATCACACGTCACGTTAAAAGGGGTGGGAAGATTTACGTGAGAATCTTTCCCGACAAGCCCATAACCAAAAAGCCTCTCGAGACAAGAATGGGTAAGGGCAAGGGCACCCCCGAGGAATGGGTGGCCGTTATCAAGCCCGGGAGAGTGCTTTTCGAGATAGAAGGCGTAAGCAGGGAAATGGCCCGCGAGGCATTCAAACGCGCCGGCCATAAGCTGCCCTGTAAAACCCGGTTCGTGGCAAGGGAGAGCCTCTGAAGATGGCTGGAGAATCCGCAAGAGACTTGAGAAAACTGGCTGCCGAGGAGTTGAAATCGAGGGAAAGGGAATTGCGGGAGGAGCTCTTTAACCTGAGGTTTCAGAAAGAAACCGGCGAGATCGGCGATACGTCGCGCATGAAAAACGCCAAGAAGGAACTGGCTCGCGTAATGACCGTGCTCAAGGAGAAATCTGATGTCAGCAGCGGCTAAGAAGGGAACGGGCCGGAGAAAAATCCTGACCGGCATCGTGGTGGGAGACAAGATGGACAAAACGGTGGTGGTCAGAGTGGAGCGGAAAGTGACGCACCCTCGATACAAAAAATACGTGCGGCTCCATAAAAAGTACAAGGCCCATGACCCTCAGAATAAATGCCGGGTGGGCGACAAGGTGCAGATTATCGAAACCCGGCCCATATCCCGCGACAAGCGATGGCGGGTGCTGAAAACGATTGCAAAGGCCGCTTGAGCGCGTGGTGTCGATAAATCAGGCAGGGAGGCAAGTGAACCGTGATTCAACTGGAAAGCATGCTGGAGTCCGCCGACAATACCGGCGCCAAGAAGCTGCGATGTGTAAAAGTGCTGGGCGGCTCCAAGAGAAAATACGCGTCCATTGGAGATATTATCGTGGTTAGTGTCTGGGAGGCCATTCCCCACTCCAAGGTTAAAAAGGGCACCGTGTACCGCGCCGTTGTGGTCAGGACCCGTAAGGAAGTTTCCCGGCCGGACGGGTCTTACATAAAGTTCGACGACAACTCGGCGGTGCTCATAGACAACAACCGCGACCCCGTCGGCACCCGCATCTTCGGTCCCGTGGCCAGGGAGTTGCGGGCAAAGAACTTTATGAAAATAATTTCTTTGGCCCCGGAGGTTTTGTGATGAGTACGGCCAGGATAAAAAGAGGAGATACGGTTAAGATTCTCAACGGTAAAGACAGGAGAAAAACCGGGGAAGTGACCAGGGTGGTGAAAGGTGGCAAAAACGCCACGGTGGAAGGCCTCAACATGGTCAAGCGCCACATGCGCCCTACTCAACAAGCCCCCGAGGGCGGCATCGTGGAAAGGGAAGCCCCCGTTCACATCTCGAACCTGATGCTGGTTTGCACCCGGTGCAAAAAGCCAACGCGCCCCAAGTCCAAGACGGTGGAGGGCAACAAAAAGGTTCGACTTTGCAGAAGCTGTGGAGAAATTATATAAGAGCGGATGATGACAATGGTGGAAAAAAGTTACATGCCGAGATTGAAGCAGAAATACCGGGAGGAAGTGCTGCCGGCGCTTACCAGGGAATTCGGATATAAAAACCCCTTTGAGGTGCCCAGGCTACAAAAAATCGTGGTGAACATGGGTCTCGGAGTCGCCTTGCAGGAGCCGAAGGCGTTGGATAACGCCACGGAAGATCTGAAACTCATTACCGGGCAGCAACCGGTGGTTACACGGGCAAAAAAGAGCGTCGCCAACTTCAAGCTCCGCGAGGGAATGAAAATCGGCGCCAAGGTAACGCTCCGGGGACACAGGATGTACGAGTTTCTGGACAGGCTGGTAAACGTGGCTTTGCCGAGAGTGAGGGACTTTCGGGGCACCAGCCCAAAGGCTTTCGACGGAAGAGGAAATTATACCATGGGAATAAAGGAGCAGATTATATTCCCGGAAATTAATTACGACAAAATTGACCGGATAAGAGGAATGAACATAACAATAAACACTACCGCCGGAACCGATGAGGAGGGTAAGAGGCTCCTGGAGCTTATAGGAATGCCCTTCAGAACCTGAAGTACTAAAAACCGGCGTGGAGGCGAGCTTTGAGTAAAAAGGTAAAGCTGGAAAGATTGAAAAGGGAAACGCCCAAGTTCTCGACTCGGGGGAAAAACCGATGCCCCCTGTGCGGAAGAGCAAGGGGTTATATGCGCAGGTTTAACATGTGCCGGATATGCTTCCGGGAATTGGCCCTGAGAGGTCGCATACCGGGAGTGGTCAAGTCCAGCTGGTGAGCAGGGAGTAAGCACAATGACGATGACCGATGCTATTGCCGATATGATTACCCGGATTCGGAATGCCCATCAGGCGGGACATGACCGGGTGGAGATACCTGCCTCCAAGATGAAGATGGGTGTAGCCAAAGTCCTTAAGAAGGAAGGTTTTATAAAGAATTACAAACTGGTACAGGATAAAAAGCAGGGAATCTTGAAAGTGTATCTGAAATATACCGAAGAAAACCAGCCCGTCATCAGGGGGCTGAAAAAAATATCCCGTCCCGGCAGAAGGGTGTATCGGGGATTCGAGGAAATCCCGCCGGTAAGCGGCGGCTTCGGGGTGGTCATACTGTCCACTTCCAAAGGAATACTTTCCGACAAGGACGCCCGCAGCCAGAGGATAGGCGGGGAAATACTTTGCCAGGTATGGTAATCAGGTAGGAGTCTGAGAAAATGTCCCGTTTGGGAAAAGTGCCGATTAAACTTCCGGAAGGCGTCGAAATCTCGCTGGCCCAAGCCCCTTACGTGAAAGTGAAGGGCCCAAAGGGGGAACTGGAGTTCAAGTACCATAGATTAATCAGCGTCAGACAGGAAGACGGACAACTGTGGGTGGACAGGAATGAAAACTCCAGGGAAGGAAAGGCCCAGCAGGGATTGGCCCATCGCTCGATTAAAAACATGATAACCGGCGTGACCGAGGGCTTCCGGAAACAGCTCGAAATCGTCGGAGTAGGATATAGGGCGGCGGTGGAAGGAAAAGAGTTGGTGTTGGCCCTCGGCTACAGCCATCCCGTAAGGTATCAAATTCCGGAGGGCATAAGTATTAACGTGGAAAGGAACGTAGTTATTACCGTCGAGGGTATAGACAAGCAAAAAGTCGGACAGACGGCGGCGGAAATACGAAGCTTCAAGAAACCGGATTCTTACAAGGGAAAGGGAATACGGTACTCGGGAGAGCAGGTAAAGCTCAAGCCCGGCAAAGCGGCCGCAGGTAGCGGTTTCAAATAAGAGGGAGTTGACGGACGATGGCGCTTAATCAGAAGGAAAAAGCCAGGCGCGCCAGGAAAAAGCGCGTCAGGGGAAAGGTATACGGCAGCCCCGACGAACCCCGCTTGAGCGTATTCAGGAGCCAGAAGCATATCTACGCTCAGTTGATAAACGATGTCGAGGCTCACACCGTGGCCGCCGCCAGCACTCTGTCATCGGAAATACGCAAACAGCTGAAATCGGCCTCCGACGTGGAAGCCGCCAAAAAAGTAGGCGAGTTGATAGCTAAAAAGGCCTCGGAGAAGGGAATAGAAAGTGTGGTCTTCGATAGAAACGGTTACCGCTACCACGGCCGCGTCAAGGCCGTGGCGGAAGCGGCGAGAGAAGGAGGGTTAAAGTTTTGACCCCGCCAATGGAAGTTACATCCGAAGGTTACGAGCTGGTAGACAAGGTCGTTCATATCAACCGTGTGGCCAAGGTGGTAAAAGGTGGACGCCGGTTCGGGTTCACCGCCATTGTGGTTGTCGGCGACAGGCACGGCAAGGTGGGCTACGGTTTCGGAAAGGCCCACGAGGTGCCCGAGGCCATAAGGAAAGCGGTGGATAAAGCCAAGAAGACCATGTTCGAAGTTCCCGTGGTAAACGGCTCCATACCCCACGAAGTGCTGGGCCGTTACGGGGCCGGTAAAGTACTGATAAAACCCGCACGGCCCGGAACGGGAGTCATCGCCGGAGGTGGGGTGCGTGCATTGCTGGAAGCGGTAGGGGTCGAGGACGTTCTCACAAAATGTATCGGCACCAGGAATGCCTTCAATGCCGTCAGGGCCGCCGCTGAAGGTCTCAAACAACTGCGTACAAAAGAACACAGCGCAAAAATAAGAGGAAAACAACAAGAGGAAATATAAATTATTTCCGGAGCTGTAAGATGGCGAAGCTGAAAGTAACTCTCGTAAGAAGTCTGATCGGAAAGCACCCCAAGCACAGGAATATTCTCTGGAGCCTGGGGCTTCGCAAAAGGGGCGCTTCAAATATATTGCCGGATACGCCGGATATCAGGGGCAAGATTTTTCACGTAAACCACATGGTATCCGTGGAGGAAGTAAAATGATAGGCCTGCACAACCTCAAGCCCCCCAAGGGAGCCAAAAAGAAGCGCAAGAGAGTTGGGAGGGGCTACGCCTCCGGTAAGGGCCTGACCGCCGGACGCGGCACCAAGGGACAGGGCGCCCGCTCGGGCGGAAAAAAGGGCCCCTCCTATGAAGGCGGACAGATGCCCCTTATCAGGCGGCTTCCCAAACGAGGATTTAAAAATCCCAACAGGGTCGAATATAGGGAAATCAACGTGGGCGTCCTGAACAGGTTCGAGAAAGACAGTGTTATAGACCCCGGTTCTTTGAAAGAAGCCGGTTTTATAAAAGGCCACGCCGCCCAGGTGAAAATACTGGGAAACGGCGAACTGGACAGGGCCCTGGTGGTTCGAGCGCACAAGTTCAGCGCTTCCGCCGAGGAAAAAATACGGGCCGCTGGAGGAACAGTGGAGGTTATCGGCTGAGTTATGGCCTCCATGGGCAACATCGGAAAAGTGCCCGAACTCCAGAAGCGGATACTGTTCACCGTGGCTATGCTGGGTGTCTACAGGATAGGCGTTCACGTGCCTACCCCGGGAGTGGACGCCCAGGTGTTGATGCAGGTTTTCCAGAACGCCCAGAACACCATCCTGGGGTTGTTCAGCACATTCACCGGCGGGGCGTTCCAAAGGATGAGTATATTCGGCCTGGGCATCATGCCCTATATAAGCGCCTCCATCATCCTCGACCTGCTGACGATGGTCATGCCCCAGCTCGACCGCCTGAAAAAGGAAGGCGAGCAGGGTCGGAAAAAAATAAAGCAGTACACCCGCTACCTGACGGTCGGACTCTGCGTTCTCCAGGGTTTCGGAATCTCCTTCTGGCTCGAAGGGTTGAACGCGGGAGGCGCGTCGGTGGTTCCTCACCCGGGATTCGGCTTTCGGCTTTTGACCATGATAACCCTGACGGCGGGAACCACGTTCCTGATGTGGGTGGGCGAGCAGATAACCGAAAGGGGCATAGGCAACGGCATTAGCCTGCTTATATTCGCCGGAATCGTGGCGGATATGCCCAGCGCCATGGGGCAGCTTATTGTGGGAGCCAAGGAGGGGCAGTTCAGCCTGCCCATGATTTTCCTGCTCTTGGTTGTCATGGTGGCGGTTATCGGGTTTATCGTTTTTATGGAGAGAGGCCAGAGGCGCATTCCGGTGCGCTATGCCAAAAGGGTGGTGGGGCGCCGCATGTACGGCGGAATCAACACTCATTTGCCTCTCAAGGTGAACACGGCGGGGGTTATACCTCCCATATTCGCCATGTCGCTTCTGATGTTCCCGGCCACCGTGGCGAGTATGCTGGGTAACCGCTTCGAGCCGTTGCAGATGTTGGCCGATATTTTCACCCCCACCCACGTGGTTTACAACGTGGTTTACGTCGGGCTGATAGTATTTTTCTGTTACTTCTATACCGCCGTTGTTTTCAACCCCGTGGACGTCGCGGACAATCTCAAGAAACACGGCGGGTACATACCCGGGCAAAGGCCCGGCAAAAACACTGCGGAATATATTGACCGTATATTGACCCGCCTGACCCTGGGAGGAGCGGTTTACGTGTCGGCGGTGTGCGTGTTGCCCACTATACTGATAGCCCAATTCGGCGTCAGCTTTTACTTCGGCGGCACCGGGTTGCTCATCGTGGTGGGAGTCGCCATGGACACCATATCCCAGATAGAGGCGCACTTGCTGTCGCGCAGCTATGAAGGATTCCTGGGCGAAGGCGGTCCGAGAATAAGAGGAAGGAGAGGGCGATAATGACCAGAAACCTGATATTACTGGGTCCCCCCGGCGCGGGAAAGGGCACCCAGGCCAAGAAACTGGTGGATAACTACGGCATTCCACAGATTTCCACCGGCGATATACTCCGGAAGGCCGTTAAGGAAGGCACTTCGCTGGGAAAGGAAGCCAAAAGCTACATGGACGCGGGCGAACTCGTGCCGGACAGCGTGGTCATAGGGATTATTGAAGAAAGGCTCAAGGAACCCGATTGCAAGGAAGGGTACATACTCGACGGTTTTCCCCGCACCGTCCCGCAGGCCGAAGCATTGGACGGCATTTTGGAGAAAATGGGGTCGGGTATTGACCACGTGGTCAGTATAGAAGTGCCCGACGGGGAACTCATGAGCCGCCTTACCGGCCGCTGGACATGCCGCAACTGCGGCGCCATGTTCCACGAAAAAAGCCAGCCTCCCAAGGAGCCGGGAAAATGCGACCATTGCGGAGGCGAGCTGTACCAGCGCGATGATGATAAAGCCGAAACCATAAAGGAGCGGCTCAGAGTATATAATTCCCAAACTCAGCCCCTCATCGAATATTACTCGCACAAAGGATTGGTGAGAAAAATCGATGGCATGGGCGCCGTCGATGAAATCTTTGAAAGAATAAAGAAAGTCGTCGGTTAGGTTTGGAAAAAGCCCTGTATCATGATCGTTATAAAATCGCCCGAAGAAATAGAACTGATGCGCAGGGCGAACCGCATCGTGGCGGAAACGCTGGAGGCGATGCGGGAAATGATAAAGCCGGGCGTCTCCACCGCGGACCTGGAGGCCAAGGCGGAGAAGATGCTGGATAAGGCCGGCGCTTTGCCCGCGTTTAAAGGGTACATGGGCGCCGCAGGGCCGTTTCCGAGCGTCTTGTGCGCAAGCATAAACGACGAGGTAGTGCACGGCATACCCAGCAAAAAGCGGGTGCTGAAAGAGGGAGATATAATCAGCCTGGATTTCGGCTCGATATGGAAAGGTTACTACGGTGATGCCGCAATAACCGTCGCCGTCGGAAAAATCGGCAAGGAGGCGCAGAAACTTCTCGAAGTGACCGAAAACTCGCTTCTGAAAGCTATAGATAATCTGAAACCGGGAAACCGGCTGGATGTCGTGGGAAAAACCATTCAAGGCTACGTCGAAACCAAGGGGTTCAGCGTGGTCAGGCAGTTTGTGGGGCACGGGATAGGAAAAAAGATGCACGAAGACCCCCAGATACCCAATTTCGTCGACCCGGGTGGCCCCAAGCCCCGGCTGAAAACAGGCATGGTGCTGGCCATCGAGCCGATGGTCAACGCCGGGCACTGGGCGGTAAAAGTGCTGGAGGACGGTTGGACTGCCGTTACCGATGACGGAAGCCTGTCCGCTCACTTCGAGCATTCGATAGCCATCGGCGAAAATGGACCCGAAATTTTGAGCAAGCTCCGGGGATAATCAGGGTGAATGGATGTCAAGAAGAGACGCCATAGAAGTAGAGGGTAAGGTTCTGGAGAACTTGCCCAACGCCATGTTCAGAGTGGAGCTGCCCAACGGGCACGAAGTGCTCGCTCATATTTCCGGTAAGATGAGAATGCACTACATAAAAATACAGCCCGGGGACAAGGTGACGGTGGAATTGTCACCCTACGACCTGAGCAGGGGAAGGATAACTTTCAGGAAAAAGGAAAGAAGCGGAAAGCCGCCGATGCGGAGGAGAAGGAAGTGAAAGTAAGGGCAAGCGTAAAGAAAATATGCGACAAGTGCAAAATCATCCGCCGAAAGGGTTCGCTGCGGGTGATATGCGAAAACCCCAAGCATAAGCAGCGGCAGGGATAGGGCCGCTCGAGGAGGAGCGAAAGTGGCACGTATCGCAGGAGTTGACTTGCCGCGAAACAAGCCGATGGAGCTGGCGCTTACCTACATCCACGGTATAGGGCGAAGTTCGTCCAGGCAAATATTAGAAGAAGCGGGTATCGACCCCCGCAAAAGAACGGACGAGCTAAACGAGACCGAGATAGCGAGTATCCGCGAGGTTATCGACAGGGATTTCGTGGTCGAAGGTGAACTGCGCAAACAGATGAGCCAGAACATCAAGCGCCTGATGGACCTGGGTTGCTACCGGGGGCTCAGGCACCGGCGGGGGTTGCCCGTGCGGGGCCAGAGAACCCACACCAACGCCAGAACCAGGAAGGGCCCGAAAAAAGGTTTGATGGTCAAGAGAAAGGGAGCCAAGTAAAATGGCGAAAGGTAAGCGCCCCGGCAGAACCCGGAAAAAGGTAAAGAAGAACATAGAGACAGGAGTGGTGCACATCCAGGCCACCTTCAACAACACCATAGTGACCATCACCGACGAGCGGGGCCATACCGTGGCATGGTCGAGCGCCGGAGTAGAGGGAAGGTTCAAAGGCAGCAGAAAAAGCACGCCCTATGCCGCGCAGGTCGCTTCATCGGACGCCGCCCGCAAAGCGATGGAGCACGGCATGAAAAACGTGAGCGTGCTCGTAAAGGGCCCCGGGCCCGGCCGCGAGGCCGCCTTGAGGTCGTTACAGGCAACCGGCCTGAAAATAACCATGATAAAAGACGTTACGCCGATACCCCATAACGGGTGCAGGCCGCCCAAGCGAAGACGAGTGTAAAAATCTTTTATGAGGAGGACTATCCTTGGCTAGATATACGGGTTCCGTATGCAGGTTCTGTCGAAGAGAAGGGTTGAAGCTCTATCTCAAAGGGGAGAGGTGCTATAGCGACAAGTGCAGCGTAGAGCGGAGAAACTACCCTCCCGGGCAGCACGGGCAGGGAAGAGTGAAATTTTCGGAGTACGGCCAACAATTGAGGGAAAAGCAGAAGGTTAAAAGGATTTACGGCCTCCTGGAGCACCAGTTCCGGCTTATCTTTCAGGAAGCGGCCCGCAGAAAGGGAGTGACGGGCGAAAACCTCATACTGCTCCTGGAAAGAAGGCTGGATAATATGGTGCACCGGATGGGTTTCGCCTCCAGCCGCATTCAGGCCAGGTTGTTGGTGACGCAGGGCCACTTCATGGTAAACGGAAAAAAGGTCGATGTCCCGTCCTATCGGGTCAGGGTGGGAGATAAGATTGCACCCTCCCAGTCCGGGCAGAAAATCGCCGCTATCAGGGAAAACATGGAAAACGCCCGCAAGAGAGGTCTCCCACGCTGGATAACCGTGGACGAGGAAAAAATGGAAGGCGTGGTAAACGAATTCCCAACAAGAGAAGATATCACCATGCCGATGGAGGAACACCTTATAGTTGAGCTTTACTCCAAGTAGTAGGGTTCCAAACCGGAGGGACAAATGCAGCAACGCGTCTGGAAAGATTTAATTCGACCCCAAAAACTGGAAGTTGACCCGGAAACCTTCACCGATAAATACGGCAAATTCGTGGGCGAACCTTTCGAAAGAGGTTTCGGCGTCACCCTCGGTAACGCGCTGAGGCGGGTGCTGCTGAGCTCGCTACAGGGCGCAGCCATCGTCAGCGTGAAAATCGAGGGCGTTCTGCACGAGTTCAGCACTATTACCGACGTCGTGGAAGACGTGGCGGAAATTATACTCAACCTCAAGGAAATTCGTGTGAAACTGGACGGAACCAGCCCTCGCACCATACGCGTCGACGCAAAAGGCCCCACGGAGGTCAAAGCGGGCGATATTATTCACGATGAGTTCGTGGAAATACTCAACCCCGAGCAGCATGTAGCGACGCTCGGCGAAAAGGCCAAGTTAAAAATGGAGATGCTGGTCAAAACCGGAAGGGGGTACGTGCCCGCCGAGAAAAACAAGGAAGAAGGCGTGCCCGTTAACACTATCCCGATAGACAGCATCTTCAGCCCGGTGAGCAAAGTTAATTTCACGGTTACAAACGCCCGCGTCGGGCAGGTGACGGACTATGACCGCCTCAACATGGAAGTGTGGACAGACGGAAGCGTAAAACCCGACGACGCCCTGGCTTACGCTGCAAAAATCGTCAAGGAGCAGATGAACATATTCATTAACTTCGAGGAACTCCCCGAGGACGAAGAAGCCGAATCGGCCATGGGAGACCTCCTCGAAAGGCTCAGAACACCGGTCGAGGAGCTCGAGCTCAGCGTGCGAAGCGCCAATTGCCTCAAAAACGCCAACATAAAAACCATCGGCGACCTGGTGCAAAAAACAGAATCCGAAATGTTGAAAACCAAAAACTTCGGACGAAAATCACTCAACGAAATAAAAGAGCTGCTCGGAGAAATGGGACTCGAGCTCGGAATGAAGCTCAGCCCCGTCATACAGAGGCAGTTGTCGGAAAAGTAATATCTACGGCAGGTTTTAAAAATGAGACATCAGGTAAAAGGAAGAAAACTCAAAAGAACCTCTACGCATCGGAATGCAATGATGCGTAACATGGTGACTTCGCTCCTGGAAAACGAGCGGATTGAAACCACTGAGGCCAAGGCCAAGGAGTTGCGGGGCGCCGCCGAGCGGATAATCACCCTGGGCAAAAGAGGTTCCCTGCACGCAAGGCGGCAGGCGCTAAAAGTGGTGAGAAGCGAGACAGTGCTGAAAAAAGTGTTCGACGAGCTCGGGCCGAGGTATAAGGACAGGCCCGGAGGGTATACACGAGTTATAAAACTCGGCCCGCGCCTAGGAGATAGCGCCCCCATGAGTGTCATAGAGCTGGTCAAGGAGCCGGTCAAAGCAAAAGGAAAACCCGCGCGCAGAAGAAGAAGGAGAGCCAGGCCTAAAAGCGAGGCGGCGACCACCATGGAAACCACCGAGGAAAAGGAACAACCCGAAGAGGAAGCGGAATCCAAAACAGAAAAATCCGCCGCCGCGAAAAAGGCTCAAGAGAAGAAATCCGAAGAAAAGAAACCCGCGCAAAAGAAAACCGCTGCAAAAGAAACAACTGAAAAAAAGTCGGAGAAAAAGACCTCTGAGAAAAAATCTCCCGAAAAGAAAACTTCAGCCAAAAAGACTGCTGAGAAAAAAACTACCGGGAAGAAATCGTCTGAAAAGAGTGAAAGCGAAAAGAAGCCTGCCAAAAAATCCGCGTCTAAGACAAAAAAGAAAACCACCGAAACGTCCGATAAGAATAAGAAAAAATGACCCACAAGCACTTACAACCTTCGCTGAAAAAGAGTGCTGTCTGAAAAGACGGCGCTTTTTTTCTTGGAAATCCGGGAAAACTAAATCTCCGGAAATCTAAATCTGTGACATTAAATCTGTAAATACAATACGAATTTATTGCGATTGCACATCCAATTATAGTGTAAATCCGCACGCCATATCGCCATCCCGCCGAAATGCCGGATTCCCGTTTATTTTCGAGATGTTACGCAAAAAAGGTTGACTTTTTTTCGAAGTATAGGGGGCAGAAATTTCATTTCTGCATTTTTCACTACTCTCGCGCATAGCATCGAGTCAACTCAACTTGCTCGTTCGCTTGCGCAGTAGCATCTGTGGAAAAAAAAATTAAGCGCCGAAGGCGCAAACCAGGTTTTCTTTGCTTCTTTCTTTTTTCCAAAAGAAAG
>CAYWKU010000016.1:0-77730 GCA_964459325.1 uncultured bacterium
CCCCAAAATCCCTCCCTAAAAAGCATTGCCAACTCGTTAAGCGGGAATCTTGGGAAGAAGAGAATAGTTGCTGTACTGGCGGTTCTGGCTTTTGCGGTTCTTCCCCTGATGGGATGCGCGATGGCTAATGCTCCCGCGATTGCCCAGCTCTACACCGACGTGCAAGGCCCCGTGGCATACGGTGAAGACGGCAGAATCACCAAAACGGGCGAAGCCTGCGCCATGAGCTATCTCGGCCTTATCGCCCAGGGCGATGCCAGCATCAAGGCCGCGATGGAAAACGGCGGCATCTCGAACGTGGTTATGGTCGACCATAGCTCGAAAATCATCCTCGGCCTGTATGCGGAGTACTGCACGATAGTACGCGGCAGCTAAGGCCCCGCCACAATCGAAGAAAGACCTCAAAAGCCGGTGGAGCATTCAGACCCACCGGCTTTTAATTTTTTATGTTCCGAACCTGAAAAGGAAGACCCGGCATGGAAGATGACACGGATTATTGCAGGGTTTTCGAGAACATAGGCGGGTGGCTCAGACGTTATACGTCTGAGTTGCGCCGGCAACAAGAAACCTGCTCCGAAGTTTCGGTATTGAAAAGACAGCTTCTTTAGCCGAAGGTTTGGATAGAAATTTCTTGTCCCCTTACGGGGTCCCGTCCGCCCGGACGGGCCACCCTGCCCGCACTAAAGTGTGGGCTACCCTTGGTCAACCGATGAACCGGAGAAAAGCCCGGCATGGAAAATGAGTTGGATTATTGCAGGGTTTTCGATAACATAGTCCCCTTCGCTACCCGCGCCGGGATAAAGGCCCTCCGCATATCCCCGGAGTACAACAAGATAACCATGCCCCTGGAGCCGAACCGAAACCACGTGGGCACCATGTACGCCGGGGCGTTGTTCACCCTTGCCGAAATGATGGGCGGCGCGGTGGCCCTCACGCGCCTCGGCCCCCACGACCTGGTGCCCATAGTCACCTCGCTTACCATAAACTTCCTCAAGCCCGCTCAGACGGATATAAGCGCCGAATATGCCCTCAGCGACGAGGAGACCGAGAGGATAATCTCCGAGGCCGAAGAGGCGGGAAAGGCCCGGTATGTGCTCAACCTTGAGCTGAAGGACGCGGAGGGTAACATAGTGGCCACTACGGAAGGTCATTACCAGGTGAAAAAATTCCCCGGCGCGGGAAAGCTTTTGACGGCTTTGATTAAGCCATGATGCCCGGCAGGAGTGCCGGGCCCACCATGTGCCCGGCAGTGTAGCCCCGCAAAAAATTTCGCGACGAAAACAAAATAATTATCTGGGAGCCGGCCACTTAACCCGGCTTGCTTTTTCGAGCAGCTTTTCGCCTTCTTGCCTGGTTCGAGGCTTTGAAGCCAATATTTTTCCCAGGTCTTCCAGGGCGAATTTATGCCTCGGGTTCAACTCCAATTCCTTTCTGTATTGCTCGATGGCAGCTTTAATTTCTCCCCGCTCCTGAGCCGCTTTGCCCTTTGCCCAGTATGTGGTGGGCTTCCCTCGCGTTCGGGTCCAGCTCGAGAGCCTTGCGGGCGCATTCGGCGGCCTTCGAGTACTTCCCGGTCAAGGTATAAACGATTCCGAGGTTTTGCCACAGCTCGGGGATGTTTGGCGATATGCGGGTAAGCTTTTCATATTCCCGTATCGCTCCGCCGTAGTTACCTTGCCTGACGTAAACGAAGGCGAGTTTCCGGAGCACCGCCGGGTTATCGGGGTCGAGTTCGAGAGCCTTTTTGTACTCGGCCACTGCAAAATCCCACAGGGATTCATGAAAAAATATGTTGCCCTGCTGATAATATTCTAGCACCCGGGTCATGTCCATGGGGTTTTCGCGGCTTTTCCGGCGGGGAGCTTTCTGCCCCACGTAGCCCAGGCTTTCCACCATCTTCCGCGTTTTGTCGCCCGGTATAAACTTGGCAGCTTCGGCGTTTTCAAGAGGTGAAAGCGCCGCTTCAAGCTCTCTCATCTTCCCGGATAGTTCAGATACAAGCTTTTTATCCTTGCTGTAAAGGTTTACCTCTTCACCGGGGTCTTTCTTAACATTGTATATTTCATTGCCCGGGGGCGCGATGTACTTGTGTTTTTCCGTTCTCAGCCCCTTCAGAGGACTCCAACCCAGCGTCTCCGGGGCCAGCGTTTCAATGTAGACGGGCCTTTGGGGCAATTTTTCATTTCCCTTAATTGAAGCCGTGAGGTCTCTTCCGCTGCATTCGAAATCGTCGTTCATGCCGAGGTAAGCAAGCACCGTCGGCGCGATGTCCACCAGGCCGACCATCGTCTCCACTTTCCGCCCTCCGGGTATCTCCGGCCCGGCGAAAATAAGCGGCGCCCGCATGGTGGGGCGGTAGAGGAAAAGGCCGTGAGTCCTCTCGCCGTGTTCCCCGAGAGCTTCGCCGTGGTCGGAAGTCAGGACTATGAGCGTGTTATCCGGAAGACCGCGCTCCTCCAGGCGCCGGAGCAGCTTTCCCACCTGTTCGTCAGCGAAAGCCACCTCCCCGTTATAAGGCTCGGCCTTGTACTTTCCGGAGTATTCACCGGGCGGGTCATAGGGATAGTGGGGGTCGAAGTAATGCACCCACAGGAAAAAGGGCCGCCGTGGGCCGTTCTCCAGCCATTTGAACACTTTACGGTTTACTTTGTCCGCGCTTATTTCGGCGTTGTACATAATCGGCGCCTTTCCGCCGGGCGGGGTGAGGTCTTCGTACACATCAAAACCCCGGTCGAGGCCGAACTGAGCGTTGAGCGTGGCCGAGGCCACGAACGCCGCCGTGTGATAACCTTCCCCCGCCAGCTTCCGGCTCAATGTGGGGTGGCCCTCCGGCAGGCGATAGAAGGTGTTATCCCGCGCACCGTGTTCGACCGGATAGCGCCCGGTCAGGATGGAAGCGTGGCCCGGCAGGGTCAGGGGAACCGGCGTTATGGTCTCCTCGAACAAGACGCCCCGCTCCGCCAATGCATCAATATTGGGGGTATCAACGGTCTTCGAGCCGTAGCAGCTCAACCTGTCCGCACGCAGGGTGTCTATGGTAATCAGCAGCACGTTCCTGTCCGGCCGGAAAAAGGAGCATTTCCCGCCGACCAGCACCGATAACGAAATCAGCGGAACAATCCACAGTATGTTACGTAAGAATTTATGCAGGCCCTTGTTTCCGAATGTCACTTTGTATCCGGGCATGGCGACCGTATCTCCCGCAGCGTTTCTTTTACCGCGCCAGGCCGGGCGGCTCGCCGCTCGCCCGCTTTCCTTTTTCCATACTACGGGCCTTTTGCAGGAGTTTTTTCCCTATTTCTCTAGTTTCGGGGGAGGAAACAAGTATCTCCCCCAAATTTTTTATAGATTCACGGTGGTTGGGATTTATTGTAAGCTCTTTCTTATAATGTTCGACGGCCTCGCGCCCATCGCCCCTCTTTTGAGCCGCTACTCCCAACATAAAGTGAGCTTCAATTGTGCCCGGCTCCAACTGGAGAGCCTTCCTCGCGTACTTTTCGACCTTGTCGAATTTACCCATCTTGAGATACAGTCTGCCGAAGTTTTTCCACGAGCGGGCCCTTTCAGGAAAGAGGTCAAGCAGCTTCTTAAACTTCCTTTCGGAAGCTTCAAATTTATCGTTTCTCATAAGCAAATACGCCAACTCATCGAGCACGACCGGGTTGTCGGGGTCGAGTTCTTCGGCCCTGGTGTATGCCGAAATCGCAAGGGACGGCAAGCCCTGCTTCACCAGGTCGCGGGCGCGGTAATAGTAATGCAGCACCTCTTTCATGTCCGCCGGGTTTTCGGCGTTACTTTTCTTCTCAGCCTTTCCCCCCGCATATCCCAGCGCCTCCAGATTCCTCCTGGTGTCCTCATCGGGAGAAAACTCCGAGGAGCCGCGGGTTGAAATCCGGGAAAAACCTTCCCTGATTCGGCTCATTCTCTTGCTCAGCTTCCGGACGATTTTTTCGGAGTCGGCGTAAATGTTGTTCATCTCGGAAGGGTCGCTTTCGAGGTCGTAAAGCTCGGTCGCCGGTTCGGATACAAGCTTATACTCGGCCGTTCGCAGGCCGGTTAAACCGCTCCACGCCATCATCTCCGCCGGAGCCATGGTTTCTATGTACACCGGCCTTTTCTCGATGGTCTCATCCCGAGTCATGCTTCCCAACAGGTCCCTGCCGCTGGTTTCCATCTTCCCGTCCATTCCGAGGTAAGACATGATTGTGGGAGCGATATCCAGAAGGCTCACCATCGAACCGATGCGCTTGCCCGGCGGGATGTCCGCCCCCGAGAATATCAGCGGCACAGTCATCGTGGTGTCGTACAGAAAGAAGCCGTGGAACCGTTCCCCGTGCTCACCCAACCCTTCCCCGTGGTCGGAAGTTACAACCGTGAGGGTATTTTCGAGCAGCCCGCGCTTTTCAAACTCCTCCATGAGTACGCCTATCCGGCTGTCCACAAACGCCACTTCTCCGTCGTAGGGATGTTCATACATGCTCCTGTAAGGCTCCGGGGGCTTATACTCCGAATGAGGGTCGAAATAATGTATCCACAGGAAAAAAGGCCCTTCCGGATTTTTGTTCACCCAGCTCAATACCTTCCTGGTTACCGCGTCTGCGGAAATGACAAGGGAAAATTCCCGGTTGGCGCGACTGTCAAAGGAAAGGTCTTTATATGTATCGAATCCCTGGTCCAGGCCGAACTGAGCGTTCATAATACTGGAGGAAATAAAGGCCGCCGTATCGTAACCTTCCCCCTTGAACACTTCCGCCAATGTAACGGCTTCGCCCGACAGCCTGAAAAAACCGTTATTCCTGATACCGTGCTCCTCTGGATAAAGCCCGGTCAGGATAGAAGCGTGGCCGGGCAGGGTCAGGGGAACCGGGGTTATGGTCTCCTCGAACAGCACGCCCCGCTCCGCCAATGCATCAATATTGGGGGTGTCAACGGTCTCCGAGCCGTAGCAGCTCAACCTGTCCGCACGCAGGGTATCTATGGTTATAAGTATTACGTTTCTTTGGGGCTTGAAAACACTGCACTCGCCGCCCATCAGAATAAGCGGCAAAAATAGTAAAAGGACAAACGGCGGGATTTTCCGGATAAGCCACCCGGCGCCTGTCTTTTTCTTTTTAACGGAAAAACAACGCATCAAGTCCCCCTCACCGGCCCCTCTTCCTTTTTCTTCTCCATCTTCGACTCGAACTTCATGGAAATCGAGTAAACCCCCTCTTCGAGATGCGTTTTCATCACGTACCCCGAATCCTGCAGAATTTTCATCATCGCCCGGTTCTGAGCCAGAACGTCGGCGGTAAAACCCCTGACGTCGTTGGATATGGCAATGTCGGCTATGGTGCGGAAGATGATGGTGCCCAACCCTATGCCCTGCCAGCGGTCTTGCACCAGTATGGCCACGTCCGCCGTGGCCGAGGCCGGGTCGCGGATGTAATTGGCCACTCCCATTATCTCCTCCTTGCCCGGCTCGCCCACAAAAGCGCCTACGGCCATGTGGAAGTCGTAATCCAACTCCTTCAGCGGCTCCTTGCGCTCCCGCTTCAACCTTACACTCGGAGTGAAAAAGCGGTAGTACAGGCTCTGGTCTTCGAGGGAGTAGAAAAACTCCTTCAGCGCCTCCTCGTCCGCCGGTTGCAGCGGCCTTATGAACACCCGGGAGCCGTCCTTGAGCTCCCGGCGGGTCTCGAACTGCTTCGGGTAAGGTTTCCCGTAGGCCGGAGGCATGGGCTGGTCGGGGTCCACGTAGCGCAGCTTCTTGGCGTAGTCCAGCAACCACTCGCGAAACTTGGGGTGGGCTATTTGAATCAGGTTTATCACCCGTTCCCTGATGGATTTGCCGTGCAGGTAAGCCACGCCGTACTCGGTCACCACGTAATGCACGTCGCCGCGAGTGGTTACTACACCCGCGCCTTCGCTGAGCACGGGGACTATCCGGCTCCTGGCCTCGTCTTTGGTAACGCTCGGCAGGCATATTATGGGCCTTCCGAAGCGCGATTTGCCGGCCCCCCTTATAAAGTCCACCTGCCCGCCGATGCCGCTGTAGAAGGTGGCGCCGATGGAGTCGGCGGCCACCTGGCCGGTGATGTCCACCTCGAGGGCCACGTTTATCGCCGCCATCCGGTCGTTCCGAGCTATGACGTAAGGGTCGTTCACGTATTCGGTGGGATGAAACTCCACGCCGGGGTTGTTGTGCACGAAATCGTAAAGCTTGCGGGCGCCCATGCAGAAGCTGGTGACAATCTTGCCCAGGTGGATAGTTTTTCTGTTGTTGGTTATAACCCCCGCCTCCACCAGGTCCGCGATACCGTCGCTCATAACCTCGGTATGCACGCCCAAATCCCTGCGGTCGGTAAGGTACTTGAGAACGTTGTTTGGAATTACCCCGATGCCGGTCTCCAGCGTAGCGCCGTCTTCCACCAGCGTGGCGACGTTTTCCGCCACCTTGAGCTGCACCTCCGTAGGCTCAGGAAAGCGGTATTCGATTATGGGCTTGTTGCCTTCCACAAAGAAGTCAATATGGCTGACGTGAAAAACGCAGTCGCCCAGCGTGCGGGGCATGTTCTCGTTAACCTCGGCGATGACCACCCCCGCGTGCTGCACGGCGGTCTTGACGATGTCCACGCTTACCCCCAGCGACACGAACCCGTGCTCGTCAGGCGGCGAAACGCATATCAGCGCCGCGTCGGCCTTGATTCGGCGGGACTTTATCAGCCGGGGAATGTCGGAAAGCGCCGCTGGAGTGTAATCGGCCCTCCCCTGCTGCACCGCTTCCCTCACCGAGGGGCCGATGAAAAAGGAGTCGTGCCGGAACTGGCCGCTGTATCGCTCGTCCGCGTAAGGCGCCACCCCGAGGGCCAGGAAGTGAAATATCTCCACGTCCTCGATCTGGCGAAGGTTGTTCACCATGGCCTCCACCAGCGTTTGAGGCTCACCGCAGGCGGTGCCCAGAAATATGCTCATCCCCGGCCTGAGCTTCCTTATCGCGGCCTCGGGCGAAATGAGCTTACTCTCGAAATCCTTTTTCCACTCGACCGTCATAAAAACTCCCGAAACTTAAACCCGGTATACGGAAATTAGGGTAATCGGGTGAGGGCGATATTACAATTGTTCC
This sequence comes from uncultured bacterium, assembly GCA_964459325.1. Classification (GTDB taxonomy): domain Bacteria; phylum RBG-13-61-14; class RBG-13-61-14; order CAYWKU01; family CAYWKU01; genus CAYWKU01. Next base: position 7,106 of record CAYWKU010000016.1, read on the forward strand.
GGGATGGCGAGGGGTGAGGGGTGGCTCAGACGTTATACGTCTGAGTTGCGCCAGCAACAAGAAAAGTATTCCCCCAATTACCGGACTGATAGATACCTGACAAATCCGAGGATAATAATAATTTCACGGCAGGAAAAACGGACACATAGCTCGACTGAAGGCAAAACCCGTATTATGTCCCCAAATTTAGGATGTCCCCAAATTTAGGAACTATTTAACCCTTTCAGGGCGAAAGATGTTTTCATGTTGCTTGAGCGACCCGGCTTACGCTTGCGCTTTAAACCCGGCTGCTTGTTGCACAAAATTTCATCAACCGAATTCTACAACTCTTTCTACAACTTTGTAGAATATTCTACAGAGTTGTAGAATATTCTACAGGTGACAATTTTTGTCACCCGAAGTAATTATATCAGCCCGGCAGAAGTGCCGGGCCTACCATCAGCGTGATTAAAAATTGACTCAGCCGAGGTCTTTCAGGGCTTTCTCTATTCTGTCAAGCCCCTTCTTTATTGTCTCCATGTCGGTGGCGTAGCTCAGGCGCAAATATCCTTCCGCGCCGAAAGCGCTGCCCGGCACCACCGCCACCAGCGCCTGCCCGAGGAGATAGTCGGCGAGGTCGAGGTCGTTTTTGATACGCGCCTTCTTGCCGTCCGCCCTGTACGACTTGCCGATGTAAGAATCGAAGTTAGGCAGCACGTAAAACGCGCCTTCCGGGTCGTAGCAGTTGACGCCGGGCATGGCGTTGAGTCTTTTGACTATGTACTTGCGCCTTTTATCAAACGCCTTTCGCATCCGCTCCACCTCGGCCTGTTTCCCCTTTAACGCCTCAACGGCGCCCTTCTGTGCGAAGCTTGTGGGGTTGGAAGTGCTCTGGCTCTGGATTTTGGAGCACGCGGCGATTATATCTTCCGGCCCGGCACAGTAGCCTATCCGCCAGCCGGTCATGGAGTAGGTTTTGCTGACGCCGTTGACTATCACGGTACGCGAATATGCGTCCTTCGAGGCTTGCGCGATGCTGTAAAACTTGTAGTTGCCGTAGACTATTTTTTCGTAGATTTCGTCCGATACGACCAGGAGGTCCTTCTTCTTTGCGAGAGCGGCAATCCTTTTCAGCTCCGCCGCCGAATACGCCGCGCCGGTGGGATTGGAGGGGCTGTTGATTACCAGCAGCTTCGATTTTTTCGTCGTCGCCTTTTCTATATCTTTAGCCTTCGCGATAAAGTTCTGCTTCTCGGTAGTGGGCACGATAACCGGCTTCGCCCCTGCCAGCCGTGCCATGTCGGGATAGCTGACCCAGTAAGGCGCGGGGATGATAACTTCGTCGCCCGGATTCAATACCGCCTGGAAGATGTTGTACAGGCAATGCTTCCCGCCAACGCTGACCATCACCCGGCTCCGGGAATATTCCAGAGCCTGGTCCCTTTTGAACTTTGCCCGTACGGCGTCCTTGAGCTCCTCGATGCCCGAGGCCACGGTGTACTTGGTGAAACCGTCTTTGATAGCCTTGACCGCGGCGTTCTTGATGTTGTCCGGCGTGTCGAAATCCGGCTCCCCGGCGCCGAATCCCACCACGTCGATGCCTTTGGCTTTCATCGCCTTGGCCTTTGCGCTCACCGCCAGAGTGGGCGAAGGTTTTACCGACCGGGCGCGACGGCTTACGAAATCCCTCATCTTTTTGCTCTCCCCAAAAGTTTTTTGCGCATCCTGCGCTCGATGGTGGCGGGCACCATGCCCCTGGCCGAGCCGCCCAGCTGAATAATCTCCTTCAGGATGGTGGAGCTTATATGGCTGTAGGCGCTTTCGGTCATCATGAACAAAGTGTCCACTTCCGGCGCCATCTGCTTGTTGGCCTGGGCCACCTGGAACTCGAACTCGAAATCGCTGACCGTCCTGAGGCCGCGCAGTATGACCTTTATGTTCTCGGAGCGGCAATAATCCACGAGCAGTCCCTCGAAGGTAACCGCGCTGACCTTCGGCTCCTTCCCGAAAACGTCGTTTATCATGTCCACTTTTTCCTGCGGCGTGAACAGGTTCTTTTTCGTGGTGTTGCGGGCCACGGCCACCACTATTTCCTCGAAGACCATCAAGCCCCGCTTGATTATGTTGATATGGCCGTTTGTAAGCGGGTCGAAGCTGCCCGGATAGATGGCCTTTTTTTCGCAGTGAATCGTTTGGGGTTCCTTCGGTTTTTTAGAAGGCATAGTTCAGGTTTTCCTTTCATAAAAAGTTACATGCGTAGACCCGTACTTCCTTCCCTTCATCCTGACGAATGGGCCTTCGGTTTCGGGAAGCTTCTCCCGGCCCGAATGCTCGATGACTACCGTTCCCGGCACGGTTTCCGCCGGCATCTTCGCCAGCTCGGCCAGGGTTTTGGATGCCAGCCCTTTCTCGTAGGGCGGGTCGATGAAAACCAGGTCGAAAGGCCCTTCCCTTTCAATGACGCCACCCAGGCCTCCCGGTAGCTTTTTCCGTATCACCAGCCCCTCGCGCTCGAAACCGCATGCGGCCAGGTTTTCCCGGATGAGCCGTGCCGTCTTGTGGCTCGATTCCACGAAAACCGCCCTCTCCGCCCCCCGGCTCAAGGCCTCGATGCCCATTGCCCCGGAGCCGGCGAAGAGGTCCAGGACTCGCGCGCCTTCCGGGCGAGAGGAAATTACGTTGAACACGGCCTCTCTCACCTTGTCGGAAGTGGGACGCGTCCTTGCGCCCGGCGGGGCCTTCAATTTCTTCCCGCAAACTGCGCCCCCGATTACTCTCACCTTTTCTCTCTCCGCTCGCTGCCCCGAACCGGGCTGACTCTTAAATAACACAACCGTAAAACGATTTCAAGGCAGCAGGGGCTTCGCCCCTGCACCTTGCACTGCGCTCACCCACACAAGCAAGTTGTGTGGGCTATCGGCGCGCGCCGGGCAGGAATGCCCGGCCTCCAAAACAGACGGAGGACGGACATTCCTGTCCGTCAACCAATAAAAGCGGGTAGCCGGGTTTAAAGCGATAGCGTTAGCCCGGCGCCGAAGGCGCAGAAGAAAAAATTTCCTGTACTTCGTACCCGGACGTATAACGTCCGGGCCACCCTGCGCTCACGCAACCGGAAACCCCGCCTTTCAAGCCGGGGAGTTTCACATTTATCTTCAAGCCCCGGGCTTTAGCCCGGGGAAACTTCGACGGACTGCAAAAATTTTAACATGCCTTACTCCCTTAACCCGCCTTTACATGTTATAATCGGAATTACTATATTTGAAGTATGTATGGGTATAAGAGGCCTCCGGAATGCCTTGTGAATACTTCAGGGAAGTAAAGGACGACAAGCGGAAATCCACCGCGGGTGTTCTCGGTTATTGTGCCGGGTATTCGGAAGAGAAACTGAGAATTCCCACCGTGGAAGAATACAGAAACTTCTGCACCACCGACAACCAGCGGGGGTGCCCGGTGTTCGATTACAGGGAAGGTGGGTCACCCAAAAAGAAATCGGGGCGTCAACGGTAATCCGATTCAAAGAAAAAGTGAAGAATTTTAACCGGAGTCAGGTAAGTTGCCGTTAAAAATACTATCAGTGGTTCTGGCGGGAGGAGAAGGCAAGAGGCTGTACCCGCTCACCCGGGACAGGGCCAAGCCCGCGGTTCCGTTCGCGGGCCGCTACAGGATAGTGGACTTCGTCCTCAGCAACATGATAAACTCCGGTTTCCTGCGCATAAAGGTGCTTACCCAGTTCAAATCCAACTCGCTCAACAACCACATCAGCCGCCACTGGTCCATCGCGCCCAACATGGACATTTACGTCGAGCTGGTGCCGGCCCAGATGAGGGTGGGGCCGTGGTGGTACAAGGGCAGCGCCGATGCCATTTATCAGAGCCTGGACATCATAACCGACGAAAACCCGGACTACGTCTGCGTCTTCGGCGCCGACCACATATACCGCATGGACTTGAGGCAGATGCTGGACTTTCACATGGAGCGGGAGGCCGAGCTTACGGTGGCGGCGGTCCCGGCGCCCGTCAAGGAGGCCCGAGGATTCGGCATTATCGAAATAGACACCGAGGGCAGAATGATAGGATTCGAGGAAAAGCCGGAACGCCCCAAAGAAATTCCCGGAAGGCCGGGCTGGGCCCTGTGCAGCATGGGGAACTACATTTTCAACACCAACGTGTTGGTCCAGGAGATAATCAGGGACGCACAAGACGAATCCAGCGCTCATGACTTCGGACGCAACATTATCACTTCCATGTACGAGCGGTATCCGGTGTACGTTTACGATTTCAGCAAAAACGTCGTGCCGGGCAACGAAGGGAAGGAAGTGGGCTACTGGCGAGACGTCGGAGACATAGACACCTACTGGAAAGCCCACATGGATATGGTTAGCGTGTCGCCGACTTTCAACCTCTACAACTACCGCTGGCCGATACGCACGGGCACCAAACCACTGCCTCCGGCCAAGTTCGTATTCGCCAACGAAACCGAGCGAAGGGTCGGCATCGCCACGGACTCCATGGTCAGCGAAGGGTGCATAATCAGCGGCGGACACATCAACCGCACGGTTATCGGCCCGAGGTGCAGGATTAACAGTTACAGCTACGTTACCGACACCGTTATCAACGAAAACGTGGACGTAGGAAGGTACGCCCAGATAAGAAACGCCGTCATCGACAAACACAGCTACATCGCCCCCGGTGTGAAAATAGGCTACGACCCCGAATATGACCGGAGCAGGTTTACGGTCACCCCGGGCGGAGTGGTGGTTATACCACGGAAAAGCGTGGTGGAAAAATAATCGTCCCTCATTCGGAACAACAGGCCGCTTTTCCAGGAGAAAGGTAAATAGCCGTTATGAGCAAGCTGCGGGTCATATTGCTGTGGCACATGCACCAGCCTTTCTATACCGACCTGTGGTGCGGCGTAACCAGTATGCCGTGGGTAAGGCTCCACGCTTCCCGCTCCTACGCCGACATGGCGGCGGCCACTGACGAAACGCCGGCCAGGGCGGTGGTCAATTTCACCCCCTCGCTCCTTGTGCAGCTGCGCAGGCTGGCAAACGGCGCCGGAGATTCATACCTGGACATCGCCCGCAAGCCCGTCGATTCGCTGAGCGAGGAAGAAAGAGCCTTCGTGCTGGACAACTTCTTCGCCGTGCCGGAAAAGATTATAAAGCTGAGTCCCCGTTACAGGGAGCTTATGCAGAAAAGGCGCTCCAAGGCGGTTATGCCCGCTATAGACATTCAGCACGAATTCACCCCGGGCGAGCTGCGGGACCTCGTAACATGGTTCCACCTGTCATGGGCCGGATGGGCCATGCGCGAAAATATGCCGGAGCTGGACGAAATTCAGGAAAGGGGCTGGGATTTCACCGAGGCCGAGAAAGAAGCCGTCCTCGATTCGGCTTTCCGGACAGCCTCCGGCCTGGTGGAAAAATGGAACCAACTGGCCCGCTCGGGAAAGGTGGAACTGACCACCAGCCCGTACGCCCATCCCATCCTTCCGCTGCTGGTGGACACCGAAACCGCCCGGCGGTGCATGCCCGAGGCGCCTCTTCCCGAGCCCTTCCGGTATCCGCAGGACGCGCGGGCTCAGGTGGCCGTCGCCCGCCAGGTGCACCGTGAAAACTTCGGCTCGTACCCGGCGGGCATGTGGCCCAGCGAGGGGAGCGTGTCGCCGGAGATAATACCAATCCTCCAAAGCGAGGGCATTAAATGGATAGCCACCGACGAGGGCATCCTTTACCGCACCCCCGGCGCAGGAGGCGGATGGGAGCAGCACCTGAACCCCTACATGGCCAAACACGGCGACGCCGGAATATGCGTTTTCTTCAGGGACCGCAAAATAAGCGACATGGTCGGCTTCGACTACAATAAGATGTCCGAGGAGCAGGCCGCCGACGACTTTCTAAAAAGGGTGAAGGATGTCGCGATGTCCACTTCGCGATGGGAAGAACCGGCCATGCTTACCATCGCCCTGGACGGCGAAAACCCGTGGGAGCATTACGAAAAGGGCGGGAAGGAGTTTCTGCACAGGATATACGACGGCCTGGCCGCAATGAGCGAGGTGGAAACCACCCTGCCGGAAGAATGGCTCCGGGACCATAACCCCGGGGCCGAGCTACACAATATCCACTCCGGCTCCTGGATACGCTCCGATTACAGTATATGGATAGGCGAGCAGGAGGAAAACGACGCCTGGAATACGCTGCTTGCCACCCGGCGCGATTACGAGGAAATGACCGGAGGGCGGGTGAAAACCGTAGCGGTTGAAAATACCGGCCACATCGGATTCTTCGCGGGCGTGCTGGCCAACATAGGGCCACTGGCCGCCCGGCAGGAGCTTTACGCGGCGGAAGGGAGCGACTGGTTCTGGTGGTTCGGTGACGACTTTACTTCGGACAAGGACGAGGAATTCGACCGCATGTTCCGGGCTCACCAGGCCAACGTTTATCGCTTTCTGGGTCAAGCGCCGCCGGAAAGACTTGCCGAGCCCGTGCTGAGGCCGCACCCGGTAAAGCCCGACAAGGAGGCGCTGGCCTTCCTTCGACCCACTATTGACGGAAAAGTGACAGAGTATTACGAATGGGTGGACGGGGCCATGTATACTGTTCGGACGGTCGGCGGAGCAATGTACACTCGGGAAGTTTACCTGGAAGGGATATTCTACGGATTCGACCCCCGGAAATGGTTCCTCCGGCTGGACAGGCGGGAAAAAGCCTGGAGCACGGAGGAGGTATCCGATGAGCAGCGTCAGCCCTCGATACCGGATTGCGTGATGATAGAGGCCGTTCTCAACGGCGGTGAGCATTTCAGGGTCGAAATTCCCGCTCACCCGGCTCCCGACCTGCCGTGCAGGCTTTATCGCCCCGACCGTGAGCACCCGGAGCTTATCAGCCCGCCGGCCCGGGCGGCCGCAGACAAGTGCATGGAGATTTCCATACCCTTCAGGGTTTTTGACGCCGAGCCGGGCATGGAATTACAATTCGCCGTGCTCCTGCTGCTTTCGGGCAACGAGCTGGACAGGTATCCCGCGTCGGGGTTCTTGCGCTTCCGTACGCCGGATGTCGATTTTGAGAGGAAAATGTGGAGCGTTTAACTTAGTGCCGACATTTTATCGTTGGTAAGTTGGCCCTGTCGCGGCTATCATAAACGGTGTCAAGACAGACAAGGGGCTTAACCCTTGCCCGAGGCTTTTTATTAGTTTTTCCGCATGCCGCCGAGGCGGTTTTTTTCATAAAAATAAAGTAGTTATGCTGAAATATGGGAGGAGACAACTGAAAAATGCCTGAATTGAGGAAAGACCCCATAGTCGGAAGATGGGTAATCATAAGCACCGAACGCTCCAAGCGGCCCCGGGATTACGCCATTTCCAGCACCCGGGCCACGGAAGGCGGATTCTGCCCGTTCTGCGAAGGTAACGAAAGCTCCACCCCTCCGGAAGTGCTGGCATACCGCGAGCAGGGCTGCCCCCCCAACAACCCCGGCTGGCAGCTCAGGGCCATCCCCAACAAGTTCCCCGCCCTCAAGATAGAGGGCGAACTGGACCGCGAAGGGTTGGGCGTTTACGACAAGATGAGCGGCATCGGGGCCCACGAGGTAATAATCGAAAGCCCCGACCACTCCAAAAACATGTCGGATTTGACTCCCGAGGAGATGTACAACGTCATGATTTCCTACCGGGAAAGGATTATCGACCTCAAGCAGGACCATCGCCTGCGCTACATACTAGTCTTCAAAAACCACGGCGCCGCCGCCGGCGCCAGCCTCGAGCATACCCACAGCCAGCTCATAGCGCTGCCAATCATCCCCATAAGCGTGGCCGAGGAGCTACAGGGAACCAATACATACTTCAACCTGAAGGAAAGGTGCATATTCTGCGACCTCGTCCGCCAGGAAACCAGGGACGGCTCGCGGGTGGTGATGGAAAATGAATATTTTCTGGCCATTTGTCCGTTCGCGCCCCGATTTCCGTTTGAAACGTGGGTCCTGCCCAAAAAGCATTATTCGAGCTACGACATGATGGAAGACAAGGAAGAGTACAAAAAGCTCGCGAGCATAATGCTGAAAGTACTGGGAAAAATAGATAAGGGGCTTAACAGCCCGCCCTACAACTTCATACTCCACACCAGCCCCGTAAACATAAACGAAGGCAGCAAAAACTATCACTGGCACTTTGAAATAATGCCCACGCTGGCCAAGGTCGCCGGATTCGAGTGGGGAACCGGGTTTTACATCAACCCCACCCCGCCCGAGGACGCCGCCGAATACCTGCGGAGCCTGGAGCCGTGAGCAAAAACCTCCCGGAGGCTCTCCGGGGCCTTTACGCCATACTGGACGAGACCCTCATCGTCCGGGGCAATCCCCGGAAAGCCGCACGGAGCCTTGTGGAGTGCGGCGTCGGGGTTATCCAGTACAGGGCCAAAAAGGCCGGGGCCGGGTATATGCTGGAGGCGGCGGCGGCGATAAACGAAGAATGCTCGAAGTGCGGAGCGTTGTTTATCGTCAACGACCGCGCCGACGTGGCGATGATTTCCGGCGCCCCGGGGGTTCACGTCGGACAGGACGACCTCCCGGTGTCCGCTTGCAGGAAAGTCATGGGCGAGGACGCCGTCGTCGGAGTGAGCACTCATTCGGAGGAGGAAATCGAAGCCGCAGTAAGGAACGGAGCGGACTATATCGGATACGGCCCCGTGTTCGGCACCTCCACCAAGGAAAACCCGCTCGAGCCCAGGGGCCTCGATGCGCTGGCCGAAGTGGTATCGTCCGTGGATATACCCGTCGTGGCCATCGGTGGCATAAACGTGGAAAATATCGGCGAAGTAAGGAAGGCCGGCGCCGCCGGGGCGGCGGTGATAAGCGCGTTGGCCTCGAAAAGCTGCCTGGAAGAGGGAGCGAAGGCGCTAGTCGAAGCATGGGAGAAAGCGGGATGACTCAACCGAGACTCCTGGTTATTTCCGCCCTCGACCCCAGCGCCGGGGCGGGCATGTTGATGGATACCCTGGCGGCAAGGGCCGCCGGGGCCCAAGTGGTGTCGGCGGTCACAGCAATTACCGTGCAGGGGCCGAGCGGCATCAGGAGTGTCCATCCCGTGGAAAGCTCGTTGTTGACGTCTCAAATCGAGACGCTTCTCGACGAACTGCCCGTGGGCGCCATCAAGATAGGCGCCCTCGGAACCGAAAAGAACGTGCAGGCGGTGGCCCGCATTTTGCGGAAAATCCCGGAAATTCCGGTAGTTGTCGACCCGGTGATAAAGCCCACCCGGGGCGTGCAGCTGTTGCCGACGCAAGCCGTGACCTCCCTTGCTCGTAAGCTGCTACCCGTGGCCACCCTGATAACCCCCAACCTTGCCGAAGCGGGAATGCTTACGGAAATGGAAATAACCGACGAAGCTTCCATGGTGGAAGTGGGGATATCGCTGGTGGCTTCCATGGGTCGAGGAGAGCGGTGGGCGCTGGTTAAGGGTGGCCACCTGGAAGGCCGGCCGGTTGACGTGCTGGTGGGAAGAAATGATGTTCGCAGGTATCGGAGCCGCAGGAGAACAGGCGATTTCAGGGGAACCGGCTGCGCACTGGCAAGCGCCATAGCCGCGAAGCTGTCGCTGGGAGCCACCGTGCCGGAAGCGGTAAAATCGGCGCGCAGAATGCTCACCCGGTGGATGGACAAAGCCCCGCACCCGCCACGGGGGCCGCGCTGTTTGAAACCATAGGAACTTGATGAAGAAAATAGGCGTAATCGCGGATACTCACGGCTTTCTGGACGAAGCGGCGCCCCGGATATTCGAGGGAGCCGACCTCATACTGCACGCGGGAGACGTGGGAGCCGTGAGGGTTATACGGGAGCTCGAGCGAATCGCGCCTGTAGTTGCGGTCAACGGCAACCACGAAGACGAAGATACGGAACAACTGCCGTGGATTGAAACGGTAACGGTCAAGGAGGCTAAAATAGCGCTGACCCACCGCTTCTTTCCGCTCAATATGGAGAATGTCATAAACATGCCGCCGGGATGGCAATCAATAATGGGAGTGGAAAACGTCCGGGCCATGGTGTTCGGCCACGGCCACGAGCCGTTATGCGCCCGTAACGAAGGTCTTCTCTACTTCAACCCCGGTTACTCCGGCCCCGACCTGACCGAACCGGTGCGGACGGTGGGGGTGCTCGAGGTCAGCGGAAGTGAAATCGAGGCGGGGGTGTATTTTCTCAATCCGCCTCCGCGACCGGAGTATTTGAACCTGGCGGAATTTTACTTCGGTGAAGGCCCGAAAGGGTAACCACTTGCAAGAATTTAAGAGACTAGGTATATTAAAGAACTGGAAAACCTGATTTTATTGGGTGGGTGAAATTGGCTGAGGAATCAAAAAACGCCCCCTCGGGCGAAGTGCTTGACCTGAACAAAGTCAACCGGCTCCTGGTCACAGGACTGGCGAACGGGGCGAGTGATATTCATTTCCGGGTGGGCGAGCCTCCCCTTTATCGCGTAGACGGAGCGCTCAAGGAGTTGAAATTCCGCAAGCTGGAGCCGGGAGACACCAAAATGATAGCCGGCGAAGTCCTCAAAAGGGGCAACAAGTTACAGCTCGATGAGGTCAACGAGTTCGATTCCACCTACATCATCCCCGGAAAGGGTCAATTCAGGACAAACATCTACAAACAACTCGGCAACTTTGCCGTCATATTGAGGGTTATACCCTTCGAGATACCCGGGTTCCAGAAGCTGCGCCTGCCGCAGGCGGTAAGTAAAATCGCGGGCGAAGAGCGCGGCCTTATACTGGTCACCGGCGCCACCGGAATGGGCAAATCCACCACCATCGCGTGCATGATGGAGCACATTAACCAGAACAAGAAAAGGCACGTGCTCACCATCGAGGACCCTGTGGAGTTTTTGCATCAGAACAAAAAATCCAGCTTCAGCCAGCGGGAGGTGGGCACGGACACCACCAGCTTCCAGGTGGCGCTGCGAAGCGCCCTCCGGCAGGACCCGGACGTGATCTTTGTTGGGGAAATGCGGGACAAGGAGACCATGGAAATCGTCCTCAGGGCCGCCGAAACAGGCCACCTGGTATTCAGCACCGTCCACACTCCGGACGCCGCCAACACCATCGGCCGAATTATCGGCTCTTTCCCGCAGGACGAGCAGACACTGGTAAGGATGAGGCTGGCCGAATGCCTGCGGGCCATCATTTCCCAGAGGCTGTTGCCGATGAAGGACGGAAAAGGCCGGATAGTGGCATGCGAAATCCTGGTAAACTCCAAGGCCATAAGCGAAAGCATCCGCAACCCGGAGAAGACCCACGAAATTCCACAATACATGGAAAAGGGCGACCAGTACGGCATGCAGACCTTCGACCAGCACCTGATGACACTTTTCAAGGCCGGGAAGATAAATCTTAAAGACGCCAAGGAAGCCGCCAGCAACCCGGCCGATTTCGAAAGAAACCTTACCTTCGAGTAGCGTTGTCAGCTCTTTTGACATGAGTTGTTTGTAAACTTCCGAGCGATATGATAAAATTTTTGTTTAAGGTTCGGTAAGGGAAGGAGAAGGGATGCTAAACAGCGCCGTCCTTGTACTGAATAGGTCCTTTCTGCCCATCCACGTGACCAACGTGAAGAGGGCCTTCAAAATGGTCTGCATGGGCGTTGCGCGAATCGTGGATGAACAATACCGAACTTTTGACTTCGAAAGCTGGAAAGACCTCAGCGTCGCCGTGCACGAGGACAACGTGGGACTGGTTGACCGCGCCATCCGGGTGCCCCGGGTGGTTATCCTGACCGGATACGACCGGGTTCCCAAGCGGCGGGTGAGGTTTAACCGCTACAACATTTACGCCCGCGACAACAATATCTGCCAGTACTGCGGCAAGAAATTCCCCAAAAAACAGCTTAACCTCGACCACGTAATCCCCCGCTCCCGGGGAGGCAAAAGCACGTGGGAAAACGTGGTCTGCTCGTGCCTCAAGTGCAATCGCAAAAAGGGCGGGCGCACTCCCAAAGAAGCAAAGATGAAACTCGTCAGGCGCCCCAAAAAGCCGACTTGGACGCCGTACTCCGACATCAACCTGAGCGGGCTGCTTTACGACGAATGGAAACCCTTCATCAGCTTCGTCGACGCCAGCTACTGGAACACCGAGCTGGAAGAGTAAATCTGCGGAATAATTATTGACGAATCATCAAGTTCATATCTTTTGCCGGGTGAAAAATGAAGGAAGACACACTATTTAACAAAGTTATTTGCGGTAACTGCGAGGAAGTACTAAAAAACTATTCCGATGACTGCATAGATTTGATAATCACTTCTCCACCCTATGCCGACAGCCGGAAAAGCACGTACGGCGGGATACATCCGGATGAATATGTAAGCTGGTTCTTGCCTAAAGCGGAAGAAATTTTACGTGTACTTAATCCGCAGGGTACTTTCATTTTAAATGTCAAGGAAAGAGTGGTAAATGGTGAAAGGCACACTTATGTCCTTGAATTGATTCTTGAACTCAGAAAAATGGGCTGGTTGTGGACGGAGGAATTCGCCTGGCACAAGAAGAATTGCTATCCGGGAAAATGGCCCAATAGATTCCGGGACGCATGGGAAAGATGCTTACAATTCAACAAATCGAAAAAATTCAATATGTATCAGGAAGAAGTGATGGTACCCATGGGCGACTGGGCAAAATCCGGGTTGAAGAAATTAAGTGACACCGACAAAAGAAGAGATGAATCGAAGGTGGGAAGCGGGTTCGGAAAGAAAATAGAAAATTGGATTGGGCGAAATATGGCTTACCCTACCAATGTGCTTCATCTCGCTACGGAATGCTCGAACCGCCGCCACAGTGCAACCTTCCCTGTCGAGTTGCCCAAATGGTTCATCAAGCTTTTTACCCGGCCTAAAGACGTGGTTCTGGACCCCTTCTTAGGTTCCGGCACTACCGCAATTGCAGCCAAACAGTTAAACCGGCAATATCTGGGTATAGAAATAAAAGACGAATACTGTAAAATGTCGGAGGAAGAAATAGCTAAACTCGATAAACAAGAGGCGGACAAATGCGGCCCCTTAATCTCGATGATGTCGTAAAATACGTAAATGAAAACATTGTTCGTTTCCATGAAAATAAACTCAGAATCCTTAATAACTTAGATTTACGGCAAGTTAAAAAAACCTACTTTTATCCTTCACTTCACTGAATTAAGGAATTTTATTGCGTCGGTTTTGCTTACAAAATCTCCGCGCACCTCGTCTCCATTAGTATATTGGATAATTATTTCGTAACGCACAAAACTAGAAACTTTAGAATTTTCTTCGTAGCGATTGATGTATGATATGGCATCGTCAATGCTACACACCTCATGAGATTTTCCGTGCAATGGAAAAACAACAACCCTTTTGAGCTTTCGCGATAGCACACGCTTCAATTCTCTTGCAAATCGCCCTACCTCTTTATTTCGCTGTTTTTTGAGTTCTTCTGCTATAAGTTCTTTGGCTTCGGTCGGTAGTGATTCAAATGCATTTACCTTTTTTTGAACATCTGAATCAGGAGTATTTTCATCAAACCGTGCATCAATGCCTTGTTTAGCGAATGCGGCAACGATATCCTCAAAGGTAAAATAAAGAACTCCAAAGCCGTTTGATTCCAGCTGCTGAATGGAACCTTTTGTAAATACTCCAGCTAGAACTGCACCAAGAAATGGATGACAATCACGATATGTCTCAGCTAGAGGAATGATTGCTCCCTCTATCTCCTGAGCCTTGTTGCGAGAGTGTTTAGTGTATCGTCTATATGCAATTTCTATGAAAGCTCTTGGTTTGCCGACATGTTCTTCAGTACCTCCATCTTCTAACACATAATCCAAGTCATGACTGTTACCTCTGGAATCTACCCAAGAGACCTTGCTCTTTCCGCCGCGCGCCTTGCGTGGCTTCTGCCAGTCAAGGTATAAATTAAACTCATCAGCCACATCTTTTAATAGAGAATACACTGATTTTTCAAAAACCTTCCCTATAATCTGTCCAAATTTATGTGGGGGAGACTCAGCCATATTTACACTTCAGTCCAAAATCGGCCTTCGCAAAGCGGTACTCTATGTTTACGGTTTTTCCATTTAATGTTTCGATCCCTGGTTTTCTCAAAACACCAACTTCGAAAACCTGCTGCCTCAGAAAGTTTACCCATCCACTCTATAACCGGCACGAAAACACCATATGGAGCAGAATCACCAATAACGAAACAAACCTTTGCACCCGAATTACATGCCCGCTTAAGCGCAATCCAGCATCGTGCCATATCGAGAAAATAACATGCGACCATAAGGTGATAGGTTTTTTTCCCTCCTTTTGTTAGGCGAATTTTCCTCAACTGATTACATACTTCAATTATTTCAGCGCGAATTGGGCTTAATGCATCATCCAAAAGCACAGAATCTAGGTCAGTAGAATTTGGGGGTACATGCTGAGTACATGACCTCATTAAGTACTGACGAACAGCATTTTGAAGATCACCCCATGCCTTTATTTCACCTAAAAAGCACATTTCAAGCCGAGTAGAGTCGGCATAATCATAATTGTTAGGATATGGAGGAGAAGTAATTACCAATGTTGCCCAATTATCAGGAACATCTTCACATGTCCTAGCATCTCCATTAACAAGTTTGGCTTTCGGCCCATCAACTAAAGTTAGCGCATCATTCATATCTTGGTAAATGATTTCAGCCATTTTGTAAAAAGCCTCAAAAGGCTCTGCGACACTTTTTTTTGACTTGTTCGGAAGCACATATTGCCATTGGGCAGTACCGACATAGGAACACGTTCTCAGAATTGCGACCAGTGTTAACCATACCAAAAACCAAGCCGGCGAGTCGTCTTTAAACTTTTCTACGGCTTGTCTCAACCTGTCAAGACGTTCCAATGTAATTTTATCATAACATTTCTTAATCAAAACCGGATAGTGTGCTGTTTGTCCATTAATTTCTTTCGCATGACCAAGAACAGAGTCCGCCAATTCCAGATAAATTTCAGGGTCTGAGCTATAGTTAAGTTTTGCTTTGGCGACTCGTGCAATAAAAGGGTGAGCTTCAATTCCTATACTTTCTAAACCTACTTTTTCTGCTGCCAGAAGTGCTGTGCCTGAACCTGCAAAGGGGTCTAGTACACGTGTCTCTTTTCCATTTTCCCTTATAACATTCTCCGCCCATTGAGCAGAAAATCCTGCGCTGAACCGGAACCATCGGTGAACTGGGAGTTGCATGTTTGAAACGAAGGTAGAACACGAAGCTTCTGGGACCTCCTTATACGACTCGCTATCCGAAAACAATGTTAACTGTTTTGAATTTCTCTTTATGCCGTGCATCCTATTTGGAGTATTGGACATCTATTTCTTCTCCGTTTAGCATCCCTTTATCAAGCAAATCTCATGAATTCTCCATAAGTAGTTTATTGATTTTGAAGCATTCTCGCAAGGTAAACGCGAATGGGGTTTTACCCTTTGACCGGATATGCGGAGCGACAAGAAACGTAACCCCTAAGTTTCGATATTGAACACCCCGTTTTTTTCGGCCAAAATTGCGGGGATGAATTTCTTGTCCTTTTATGGGGAGTCCCACGGATGACGTCGGGGCTACCCTGCCAACAGCGGCAACCTCGATATCGACTTATCGGGATAACCTCATTCGCATTCCTTTATCCCCGCTATGGCCATTATGTAAAACTGGGTGTAAACCCTCGAACCGTCGCTTGCGGTGGTGGGGTTTGCCGGGATTATTCTGGGGATGAACACGAAATGGACGAAACCGTCCGGGCATTCGGCGCCCGGTGGCACGTTGGTATCCCACGCGCCTTTTTGAACCGCGTAATGAGCCAGCGAGTCGAAATTATCCGCGCCCGAATCGCGGTGATGGATGATATTAACCGTGCGGCCGCCGGTGTTCATTATCGCCTCCAGCGTGGCGCCTTTTCTTATTAAAGTATAATCGCTGCCCGCATACTCCCGGGGTTCGAAACCCAGCACGAACTGGTCGAAAATCCTTTGAGCCACCCTTCTTACGAAGCCCGCGTATTTGTAGCTCTTGGAGTTGAGCAGGGTGACGTTCCCGCGCTTTTTGACCAACGGGAGGAAATTCTCCGGAGCGCGAGCGGTACCGGGCTCGTCGCCCCCGCCGCCCTTGCTTCCCGGCGTCTCCTTCTCACCCGAACTTACGTGAGGTGAAGGCACATCCCGAGCCAGGTCCTCGAAGCTGGGGAACAAATCGGCATTCCCGGGCTTCGGATTTCTCACCTCGTCTTCCCCGCCTCGCCTGGCCCTTATTTCTCCGGAATCGCCGGCTTTTATGCCGGCGGGCGTTTTTCGGGAGCCGGCGTCCGGACCGCCGGGGTGCGTTTCGTGCTTGTTTTTATGGAGATTGCCCGCTCCGGTTTTTCCTTCGCTCTTTCTCGGCTCGCGGGAAGTATGCTCGGCCCGCACCTCCTCCTTCACCCGGCTGGGCCTTTCGGAAACGTACCGCGCCCGTTCGGGCTCCTCCTCGTTCGGCCTGTCGGTAAGCTCCACTATCCAGCGCCTGTTGGGGTCGGGCGCCAGCGGGATGACCGTCATCGGCTCGTCATTACGGCGGCGTGTCGAAGAATTCCTTTTCTTTCGAACCTGATTATCGGTATCGGCGGGGCGGGTATCGGCGGGCTTTTCCCTTTTGTCCGTTTCCCTTATGGAAGAAGGCTCGACCCGGCCGGGGGAGACGCTGAGCACCGCAAACAGGAGCAGATGCGCCGCCAGGGCGAGCAGGAAAAATCCCTCCATCCTGCGAGGTATCATTTATCCCTCCGGGCGCTCGAAACTGCCTTTAACCTCTTCGGCAATCTTTTTGAGCTCGCCCGATACTTCCCCGGCTGACTGGCAACGGTCATCGGGATTTTTAGACATTAACTTGAGGATAAGGTTGCTGAGCGATTCCGGAATGTCGTTAACGTAATCCCCCGGGTCTGGCGCGGGGGTGTGCACATGGTGATAGGCCGCCTGGCCGTCGGCGAAAGGAAGGCGCCCGGTGACCATCTCGAACACGGTTATCCCCAGCGAGTACAGGTCGGTGCGATGGTCTATGGTGGAGCCGAGTGTCTGCTCGGGGCTCATGTAGTACGGCGTGCCGCTGGCCACCGTCTGGGAAGCCTTGACCTCCTCCACCACCTTTGCCAACCCGAAGTCCATCAACTTGATAACCTTGTCGTCCGTCCACATTACGTTGCTGCTTTTGACGTCCCGGTGAATAATTTTCCGCTCGTGGGCGTAAGAGAGGGCCCTTAGAATCTGCGCCACGATAAAAACCACCGGCTTCAAGGCAAGGCGGTTTTCCTGTGAAAGTATCTGCTTTACCGTGCGTCCTCGCAGGTACTCCATGGCTATGTAGTAATTCCCGTCCTCTTCTCCGGCGTCGTGCACGATGACGATATTGGGATGGTTCAATGCCGCGGCGCTTTTCGCCTCCCGGAAAAAGTTTTTGACCGCCTGGGGATGTTCGCGCAAATTGGCCGGCAGCACCTTGTAGGCCACCACGCGGTCGAGCACCGTGTCCTTGGCCTTGTAAACTATGCCCATACCGCCCCGGCCGATTTCATCAATAACCTCGTACCTGCGGGGCCTGGGAGCGCCGGCGCCGGTATGCCCCACCTGCGTCGCCTCGGCGTCACTGCTCAAAGTAACGTCGTACGGGCTGGAAGGGCCGGATGGTTCCGAGGGCGTGGCGGGTGTGGAAGCTACCTGCGGCTCCAACAGGCGAATCCGGTCCGCAGCGTCACCGAAATGGTAATCCACCACCACTATCGACTCGTACAGATTAAGGGCCTCACGAAACGAGCCAACGGCTTCCAGGCAGTTGGCGAGATGGTAGTACGGTTCCAGGTTGGAGCGCTCCGGTTTATCTTCTCCCAACGCTCTTTTATAGTATTGTATGGCTATCTTGTATATGGCCTTTTCGCGGAATATATCGCCCAGCAGTATCTGGGCCTGACGGAAGTTTTCATCGGATTCGGTCACCTGCTGAAGCGTCCTTATGGCGTTTTCAGTGGAACCGGCTTCGATGTAGGCTTTTCCGGCATCAAGATAGTACTCCGCTCGCTCGAGCATTTGGCCCTGCTTGGATGGATTTCCGACCTCTTCGTAAATTTTCGCCGCCCGGTAAAATTCGCCGGCCTTTTCCAGCGCCGCCGCTGCCAGGTCGGGTTCATTCGCCTCGGTGTACTCGCCCGCTGCCTGCTCGTACCTTTCGGCACGCTCGAACATCCTCGCCGCTTTCGCGTGATCGCCCAGCTCCCTGTATACTTCAGCCGCTTCCAGCGGCCTGTCGGCGATTTCATAATTGCCGACGGCTTCCAGGTGTTTTCCCCGCTCCTTGTAAGCCTCGGCGCGAATGAGGGCGGCGTCCTTCTTTCTTCCGGCGCGCTCCTCGCATATGGCCGCCTCGAAGGGTTTCCCTGCGGACAGGTTGAGCTGTGCCGCCAGCGGATACCTGCCCACCTGCTCGTGCAGCCGCGCGGCCTCCGACAGATGCCCCCCGTTTTCAAAGGCCGCGGCGGCCTCGTCCGCCCTTCCCTCCTGCTCGTAAAATGTGCCTATCAGGTGAGCGACATGGGCCAGCATGCGACTGTCGGAGGCGTTCATATCCTGAGGCATTCTTTCGGCATGGTATCGGAAAAACTGCTCCAGGGTCTGGGCTGCCGCCAGCCTGTCCCCGGCGCGGTAGTACAACTCGCCGGCCTTGCGCAAGTGGCCGTTTCTTTTGTAAATATCGGCGGCGTCGGAATATTGCCGGGCCGCTTCCAGAGCCTTCGCGGCTTCAATGGCCTCTCCAGCGCGGACATACTCGCGCGAGGCGTCAAGCATTTTTCCGGACTGTATATACAACTCGGCGGCTTTCAGGGGCATTCCGCGTTTCTCGTAGGAACCGGCGGCTTTTTCTTTGTCCCCCATTTTTCCGTAAGCCTCGGCAGCCCTTCCAAGCGCTTTTCCCTGGACGTACAGCTTTGCCGCCTCCTCGAATCTTTCCAGGGACATCAGTAAGTCACCGGCGCCTTTGAATTCGCCCTCCTTTTCGAGCTCCCTGGCTCTCTTGGCAATCCAACGGGGGCTTTTTGTCTCCGCCACCGCAGCAGGGTCTCCCGCTATCTGCTGCTCCCGCCTTACCAGCAGCAAAAAGTAAATCATAACAAATACGAAAAGCGCGGCGGTGAGCAACAACCGGGTATCGGTCAAAATCTGAAAGTAATCCGCCGCCCCGGCGGCGTATAGAGTATGAGCGTATATCATTTCAGCCGATCTCAAATATTCATCCTCCCGCCAGCGCCCTCGCCCCCACTTCTCCCCATAACATGAAGCTTACATAGGCGGATATCACCAGTGTTATCCCGGCGATTAATATCGTGACCAGCGCGTAATAGCCGGCCTTGCGGGGAGCGGTGAAAAGTGTCACCAGCCCCGTAAACAATGCCAGGAGACTTAGCGCGAGGGCCACCGCGACCATGCTGATAAGAATTATCCCCCTCGCCTCCGAAGATTCGGCGCTTTCCATTAGATATGGCGCGATTACGAAGTTCACCGGCCCGGCCAGAATCGCTCCCCACAGGCCGAGCACAGCCAGCCTGCCTCTCCCGCGCACGCGGCTGGTTATTGTGGGGCCACAATCCGGACATTCTCCCTTTTCCGGCAAGGGCAGGCCGCAACGCGGGCAAAGCTTCTCTTTCGGCCGGGGACTTACTTTACTTCCGGTAAGTTCCGCCCCCCCCAGGTCGGCGCCCTCCAGGTCGACGTCTTCCAGTACCGCCCGCGACATGTCGGCCTTTACCATCTGTGCCTTCAGGAGGGAACACCCCCTCATCCGGGCGCCGGACAGGTTCGCCCCCGGGAACCTGGCGCCCGTAAGCTCGGCGTTTTCAATCGTCACGCCGACAAGGCTTGCTTCGGAAAAATCCAGGGAGCGACCGCGAAGTTGCGAAAAATCGCTCTCGTCCAGCCTGGTTCCCGAGAAATTGCACTCTTCGACAAAGGCGCCTCTAAAGTTCGACCCGGTTAATACCGCGGACTTGAAGTTGGTGGATTTTATGTTGGCGAACTCGAAGTCGGCGCCCGGGAAACCGGCGCCCTCGAAACTTGAGGATTCCAGCTTAGCCTGGTAGAAGCTGGCGCCGGGAAGGGAGGCGTTGCGGAAGTTCACGACCTTAAGGCGGGAGCCTTCGAAATCGAACCCGGCCAGCTCGGAGTCCTTGAAAATGGCCCCTTCGGCCGAACCGCCCCTTAAGTCCCCCTTTTGTAGCCGGACACCTACAAAGGATGTTTTTTCGAGGCGGGCGCCGGTAAGCTTTACCGCTTCGCCCGTTGCTCCATCCAGGCGGGCATTTGACAGGTCGACTCCCGCGAAATCGCATCTTGATATTACCGCCGAACCGAGGTCAGCCCGGGGCAGAGCGGCGTTATTCAACCCGGCTTCGCACAAGTCCGCTTCCCTGAAGGACGCCGAAGCGGCCTTGACTTCACTCAGGTCAGCGGAAAAAAGATTGCATCCCGCAAGTTTCGCTTTTGCCAGGTCAGCTCCCTTCAATACAGCGCCCCGCATACTGGCGCCCTTGAAATCAACGCCCGAGAGGTCCAGGCCGGACATATCCAGTCCGTCCAGGGCTTCCCCCTCGGACAGTTTTTTCAAGACATCGTCCCTGGTCAACTCATCAGCCATGGTTCAGAAAAGCTTTCCCTGAAAGCTCCCTCGCTCCAGTCCGAGATGTTTCCAGGCCTTCTCGGTGGCCTTTCGCCCTTTTCTGGTTCTGTTCAGAAAAGCGATTTTCAAAAGGTACGGCTCGACCACTTCCTCCAGCGTGTCCGACTCCTCGTTGAGGGTGGCGGCCAGGGCCTCGATGCCCACGGGGCCTCCCCCGTAGTTTTCGATTATAACCCTGAGGTATTTTCTATCCAACTCATCCAGCCCCATGTCGTCTATACCCTCCAGCTTGAGCGCTTTTTCCGCGACTTCCAGGGTAATCCTGCCGTCTCCCTTAACCTGCGCGTAATCCCTCACCCTGCGCAAAAGCCGGTTGACTATACGGGGCGTCCCTCGGGAGCGGGAGGCGAGCATGTCGCCCGCTTCGTCGTCCATGGGAACATCCAGCAGGCGGGAGCTGCGCCTGACTATGGTCTGCAACTCCTCCGGGGGGTAAAAGTCGAGGTAGTGGAATATTCCGAACCTTTCCCGCAACGGGGCGGACAGAAAACCCGCGCGGGTGGTGGCGCCTATAAGCGTAAACCTCTTGAGCGGAAGGGATATGGTCTTGGCAAAAGCGCCCTTGTCCACCACGAAATCCACGTGGAAATCCTCGATGGGGCGGTAGATAAACTCCTCCACCGCGTTGTTGAGCCTGTGGATTTCGTCAATGAAAAGCACATCGCCTTCTTCGAGGTTGGTGAGTATGCCCATCAGGTCGCCGGGCCTGACGAGCGCGGGGCCGCTGCTGGTTACCAGCCGGGTCCCCATTTCGTGGGAAATGATGTTGGCGAGCGTTGTTTTTCCCAGACCGGGCGGGCCGTGAAACAGGACATGCTCCAGCGACTCCTCCCTTTCCCGGGCGGCCTGGATGGTAATTCCCAGCTTCTCCACCACTTCCTTCTGGCCGATGTACTCTCCCAGCCGGGTAGGGCGAAGGGTATGGTTAAACTTCTCCTCTTCCTCGTTCAGCGGGTCGTTTGTGACTATTCTCTCAATGGTCATTCCTCAACCCCGGCCATCCTTAACTCAGCCCCAATTTACATCATTTTGGTTATTCTTTCACTATCTGAAAGAGCCCAGCCCAATCAAACCATCCAGGAAAAAGGTTCTGGCCTTTCGCACCCTGACCGCTCCCGGTGGTGTCCTTAAAATCCGGTTAAATCTCCAGGGTGGATAATATACCCTGCGTTGTCACATTGTATAAGCCACCCTGCGGTCAGGATGCGCCACCCGTTTTGTGGGTCGTCCCGATTAACCCGGGATTCCCGGATAAGGGGTCGGACTTTTTTTACCTTGACCCGCACAGGAAATTAGTCGGCGTCCGCGGCGCATCGGAACCCGAAGTCGTAGCCGCCTCCCCATCCGAAACCCTGTTGCTCCTGAGGCACGAACCTTTCCGAGCAGGTCACCCAGGCGCTGAGAGTGCTCATGTAGGAACCGCCCTTCAGAACGGGCCGGCTTCCGGTCCCGTCGTCGGTCCATTCCCACAGGTTGCCGACCATATCGTATGCCCCGTACGGGCAGGCGCATTTCTTCATGGAGCCGGAGGGCGCTACCGAGGATTTCACCAGCGAGCCGCTCAGGTTGCAAGCTCCCTTCCGGAACTTGTCGCCGTATCCGAACTTCGCATCGTCCGGGCCTTTGCACGCGGCCTCGAACTCCGCTTCGGTCGGGAGCCGTTTCCCCGCCTTCTTGCATAAGGCGCGCGCCTCGTTGAAAGTCACGCCACTCTTCGGCTTCCGGCCTTTCCGGTTGGGGTATTCAAATTTATCGATGCAAAAATGCCCCTTTGGCACATATACCATCCCCTCCGGGCAATCCCCGGTCTCAGTTTGCGCTTCGGGAGATTCGGGTTTGTCGCCGGATTCGGCTTCCGGTTTCCCTTCGTACTTTTCGACAAGCTCCCGGGCGGCAGCGGCGGCGGCGTCCACCAGCTTACCCTCCTCATTGACCGATACGGTTTTCCGTGCCGCGGCCGCGATTGTACCCTTTTCAACGTCCAGGAGCTGAAGAATCAAAAGGTAGGAGTCGCCTAACCGGTGCAATCTCCCGGTGACCAGGAAATCAACTTTCAAAATTTCAGCGGCCTTTTGGGGGCAATCTTCGCCGGTGCATTTTGAGTAATCAAAACCTTTATTTTTGAATATTTCCTCCATCTTGGCCCGGCTCATGACCGAAAGGGAACCCGAAGACACTTCCTCCATAACCACCATCGCCAACGGAGCCGAAAGGCTTTCGTCCACGCCTTGCGCGGTTTTTATATCCAGCACCCCCAAAACGGGTGTTTCGGCACCCGTATCGCCCCCCGAGAGACTTAACGGGAGCAACAGGACAACGAAAATTACTATCGAAAGGGCCGTTTTCCGTTTCAAGACTGTTCCCCCTGGGTTCTCTGTTTATAAACCGCCGCCAGCAGCTCTTCCGGTGTGGTTATATCTGGAGTCACTTTGAGCGCCCGCGAAATCATTTCCTGGGCCTCGCGCGGGTTGTAACCCAGTTGGAGCAGCGCGTCGGTAACCTCCTCCTTCAAGTCGGATGCGGGAGCGTGAACCTTTTCACCCTCCTCCTCTTCTGAAATGATAAGGGCGTACTTTGCGACCTTGCCGCCCAGCTCGGCGATTATTTTCTGGCCGCTGCGTTTTCCTATTCCGGGCAGTTTTTCCAGCGTTTTCAGGTCGCCGTTTTCGATGGCGCCCGCTATTTCGGCGGGTGATATGACGAAACAGCGCAGCGCTTTCCTCACCCCGATGTCCGGCACCGTTATGAACTTGATAAAGAACTCCCGCTCCTCGATGGTGGAGAAACCCACCAGTCTGGGTATGAGGTTGGAGCCGCCCGCGCCCCCTTCCATATAATGGTATGTAAAAAATTCCACCGGCTCATTTACTTTCCCCATCAGGCGCCTGACCATGAAGCGCGGAATGAGCACCTCGTAGGAAAAGTTACCGTTCACGTTGACCACCACGCTGTCTTCGGTCACGGATTTTACGGCGCCGTGTATGCTCGATATCAAGCGAGCCTCCTGTGGGAAGATTCGTTAACGCATGTCAGCGCTGCCGCCAGTGCGTCGCAGACGTCCGGCGGTTCGGGCACCGATTGCAGGTTCAGGCAGGCCGTTATCATGCGCTGCATTTGCCGCTTGGCGGCGCGGCCGTTGCCGGTGATGCACTTCTTTATTCGCGTTGCCGAGTATGCCGTCACTGGCACGGAAGTCTCGGAAGCCGCCAGGAAAATAACTCCCCGTGCGTGCCCCATAAGTATGGCGGTGGTGGGATGCTTGTAATGTGAGTACAGGTCTTCAACCGCCACCACGGAAGGCCGATAGGCGGTGAGCACCTCCCGCGTCCCCGCGTAAATCTGCCCGAGCCTTTTGTCCAGCGAATATGAGTTGTCGGTGCGTATGACTCCCGCTTCGAGCACCACCGGGTAGGCGTCACCGGCTTCTATTATGCCCCAGCCGGTTACCTGGAGGCCGGGGTCAACGCCCATGACCCTCAATGATTGGCCCCCTTCCGCGCCCTCAAGCGCTCAGCTTCTCCATCTCCTCTTCGGAGATGTCGAAGTTGGCGTAAGTGTTCTGCACGTCGTCCAGCTCGTCCAGGCCGTCCATCAGCTTGAGCATATTCTGGGCGTCCTTGCCGGTGAGTTTGATATTAGTCTGCGGCAGCATGGTGACTTCGGCATTGAGTGGCGTAAGCCCGGCATTATTTATAGCTTCGCGAACCGACTCGAACGAAGGAGGCTCGGTCAACACCTGGAGATAACCTTCGTCCTCGGTGATGTCTTCGGCCCCCGCTTCCAGGGCGACCTCCATTAGCCGGTCTTCGTCGACTTCTTCCTTCCAGAAGGTAATAACCCCCTTTCGGTCGAACATCCACGATACGCAACCCTGCTCACCGAGGTTTCCGTTGTACTTGCTGAAGACGTGCCGGACTTCGCTGACCGTGCGGTTTTTGTTGTCGGTCACCGCCTCGACCATAACCGCCACTCCGCCGGGGCCGTATCCTTCGAAGCTGACTTCTTCATAGGAGAATCCTTCCAGCTCACCGGTCCCCTTTTTGATGGCCCGGTTGATGTTGTCCTGCGGCATGTTCTGGGACTTGGCGGTGGCGATGGCGGTCCTAAGCCTGGGATTGGCTTCCGGGTCACCGCCGCCCTGGCGGGCCGCGATGGTTATTTCCTTTATGAGCTTGCTGAAAACCCGGCCCCTTTTCTGGTCCTGAGCCGCCTTTTTATGTTTAATGGTGCTCCACTTGGAATGGCCCGACATGGTTTGACTCCTCCCTATTAGAGTTGTCCGTAAACCTCTAAATTCATGCTAAAATTTAGCATAGTTGGGCAAGCGTTGCAATGAATTACAACCCGTCGGGTGTGCGACATCTGTGGAGGTTGCTATGTGGTTTGGGGTGGGAGCGGCATCTTGCCGCGATGGGGGGACCCTTGATCGAGGCAGGATGCCTCTCCCACTACCCCCGAGGGACCACCAATGGTGTCGCACACCCCAATCCGCCGAAATTTTTGTGCATCCTCGGCAATGAAGGTTGAAAACCGTCCCCCGAATCTACAATAATCTTTGTATAATCATAATGAACGTTCACGAGGTTCGGGCAACATGGCCGATTTAAACAAAAAAGGCCGCAAAAGGGCAAACGCGCCACTGGTGATTGCGATGGCGCTCACCCTTGCACTCGGGTTCCTGGTAATACGCGGAGTAAGCACCGAAGTGTCTCAAAGAAAACCGAACCCGAAGTTCGATGTCCAAAAAGTCAGGAATCTCATTCAAAAGGGCCGAATCAGCGACCACGAGGCCGAATACTGGGAGGTAGTACCATAGCCGGCGCCGATAAAATGGTAAGATGCACGCTATGCCCCAAGGAGTGCGAGCTTGCTCATTCGGAACGAGGGGATTGCCGGGCGAGGGTTAACCTGGACGGTAAGCTGATTACACTTGTCTACGGCAAACCGTGCTCAGCGAATATCGACCCGGTGGAAAAAAAGCCGATGTTCCATTTTCTGCCGGGAACCCGTATTTTCAGCATCGCCACCGCCGGATGCAACCTGCATTGCAAAAATTGCCAGAACTGGGAGATATCCCAGCGCGAGCCGGAAACCACCCGGAACATAGACCTGCCTCCGGAAGCCGTGGTGCGCTCCGCCGCGAACAATGGGTGTCGGTCGATAGCCTACACTTACTCCGAGCCGATGACCTTCTTCGAGTACGCGCTCGACACCGGAATGCTGGCCAGGAAATGGGGCCTGAAAAACGTCCTGGTAACCGCGGCTTACATCAATGAAAAGCCAATGCGCGAGCTTTGCAAAATGGCCGACGGGGCAAACGTTGACCTGAAGGGATATTCGGACAAATTCTACCGGGAAGTTTGCGACGGAGACCTTCAAACCGTGCTGAGAAGCCTGGAGGTAATGCGGGAGGAAGGCGTGTTCGTCGAGGTCACCAACCTGATAATACCCACCTATAACGACGGGCCGGATATGATTCGCAAGCTGTGCGACTGGCTGGTCAAAAACATGGGGCCGGAAACGCCGTTGCATTTTTCAAGGTTTTTCCCTTACTACCGGATGAGGAACTTGTATCGCACCCCGGTTGAGACGCTCAAGCAGGCCAGGGATATAGCCCTGGACGTGGGGATGTATTACGTTTATATGGGTAATGTGCCCGACGAGTACGAGGACACCTACTGCCCCGAATGCGATAAGCTCCTTATATCCCGCACAGGATACAGGGTAAACAGAAACGTTCTCGAAGACGGGAAATGCCCCGACTGCGGAAAAACTATCGCGGGGGTGTGGAAATGAGTGAATTGCTCAAAGAATCGGAGTTGAAAGGCCGTTTTTCGAAATGGAGCAGGCGCAGCTTCGGGCGCTTCGCCGCCATGGTGACCGCAGCGGTTGCGGTGTGCAGACCCCGGCTCACCACCGGCCCGGTTAACACATCGAAAAAAGTAGCCCGTCACTGGAAAAATTCCCGGGGAAAGAGCGAAAATTGAAAATAATCAGGCTTTTAACCCTCGTCCTTATAATTTCTTCCCTTGCCACCGTATCTGTATGGAACGGCGGTTGCGAGAAAGAAGAAAAAACCGAAAAGGAAGCGACCGCCCCGAAAGATGTTATCGGCCCCAAAGTGGCCGGGTCGTTTTATCCCGCCGACCCGGAAGCGCTGAAGGGCATGATTGAGGGCTTTTACGAAAAAACCCCGCAGGTGGTCTTAAGCTCGGGGCTGATGGGGGTTATATGTCCTCATGCGGGCTATAAATATTCCGGGCCGGTGGCTTCGTACATATTCAAAAACCTTCCTAAAAACAGGTATCGGAAAATAGTAATAATCTTCCCCAGTCATCACGGCCGCTTCCGGGGTGTGCTGGCACTGGATACGGATGCATACAAAACCCCCCTGGGGACAGTCGGGGTGGACAGGCAAGCGGTAAAGGCTCTCATTAAAAAAGACCCCGTGATTTTCTACTCCGATAAGCATTATAATCGTGAGCATTCGATGGAGGTTATGCTCCCCTTCCTCCAGTCTTCACTCGGGGACAGTTTTGAAATCGTGCCGCTGATGATGGGCGACCAATCACCGCGAATGGCGGGAAGATTGGCTGAGATACTGTATGAGGAGTTCAAGGGCTCCGACGTGCTTTTCCTTGCAAGCACCGACCTCAGCCATTACCACTCGTACGAGAAGGCGAATCTTCTGGATTCCCGCGCACTTACACATATTACCAACCTTGACGAGCAGGGTCTGATAAGCGCCTTGCGCTCCGGAGATGCCGAGATGTGCGGCTACGGGCCGGTGCTTTGTATGATGAAGCTGGCCGAGTTGCGGGGAGGCGGCGCCGTGCGGGTGCTCAAACACGCCAACTCGGGAGACACTCAAGGCAAAAAGGACAGGGTCGTCGGGTATGCATCGGTGGCCATATTCTCCACAAACCCGGTGGGAGAAGAAAAAGATTGAAAATTCGTAGAGTTATAATAATCGCCGCCCTTGTTTTGTCGGCGCTTATCGGTTTGGCGTGCGAAAAGGGGGCCAAGGAAACCACTCAACCCGGAGAAACCTCGTCAAAATCGGAAGTTATGAAGCCGCAGGCCAAGGAGTTTTCCCTTTCCGGGCGCGAAAAACAGATTCTCCTGGATATAGCCCGCAAAACTCTTGACCAGTGGGTCAAAGACCGTACCATCCCGGATTTCGATGTGCCGAAAGGCGTACTCCGCCAGAATGGCGCGGCTTTCGTCACCCTGCGCAAAAACGGCAAATTACGCGGCTGCATCGGGCATATAATCGCCCGGGAGCCGCTTTACAAGTGCGTCAAGGATATGGCCGTCTCCGCATCCACCCACGACCGCCGCTTTCCGCCGGTCAAGCCGGAAGAGCTGGATGACATCATGGTTGAAGTCAGTGTTCTTACGCCGCCGAAGCGGGTGGATAATATTTCCGCCATCCAGATGGGCCGGCACGGGGTTATAATGGAAAAAGGGCGCCACAGAGGCGTTTATCTGCCTCAGGTGGCGGGGGAGACAGGTTGGGACAAGCGGGAGTTCCTCTCGAATTTGTGCGCCAACAAGGCCGGTCTGCCGCCCGGTTGTTACCAAAATCCTTCCGTAAATCTCTACACCTTCAGGGCCATAGTATTCGAAGAGAAACACGACCCCAAATCCTCCGGAGATAGCACGCCATAACCGCAGGACGGCTTCCTTTTTCGACACTCTCCCAAGCACGGCAAAAAAATGAAATTTCAGTAGCAATCCGAGTTGAATTTAGTTACCATCGGGCTTGCAAATGGAAGAGTTTTACCACCAACTCCCCCGACCCCGTAAAATTTTTTCGGGCAAGGATAAGGGGGAGGGTGTACGTAAATCAAGGAAGAGGTAAGGCATGGCGCTTACCGGAACATTGAGGGACTTCGGCATAGCCGAAATACTCCAGCTTATAGGCACTCAGAAAAAGACGGGCGTGCTCACCGTGGAAGACGGTAAACGCCGGGCGGAAATCGAGTTCGCCGACGGCATGGTAGTGGGCGCTAAGGGCGGCGAGGAGACCGTCAACCTCGAGGAGCGTCTGCTGCGAGCCGGACTTGCGACCACGGAACAGCTTCAGGCTGCTCAGAAACAGGTGCAAGAGACCCTGAAGCCGCTGTCGACGGTGCTGATAAGCGAGGGTTACGTGGACCCGCCCACGCTGCGGGATATAGTGGCCCAGCATAACTCCGAGATAGTTTACGAAGTTTTCGACTGGAAATCGGGTACTTACGCCTTTAACCAGAAATTCGTGCAGTATGACAAGCAGCTTATAACCCCCATCCCCGCCGAATCCATCATGATGGAAGGATTGCGCATTCTTGACGAAGGGCCCGGGGTGCGCAAGCTTTTGCCGTCGCTGGAGGAACTGTACAGCAAAGTCAACCGCTCCACGGGGGAACTGGATGCCCTGGAGCCGGAAACCAAGGAACTCTACAGCCTGATAGACGGTCAACGTGCGCTCAAAGACGTCATCCTGGCCTCCGGCCAGCCGAAATTCGACGCCATGAAGCGGCTGGCGTGGATGAGGGCGAACCGATACATACTGCGGGAAAAGGAGCCCGGCAACGCCGAAAGGGCCGCGCCTTCCAAGCCTCAAAAGGTTACCCCTCTCACCATGGCGGCGCTGTACGCGTTGCTGGCGGTGGTGGTGATAATGTTGGTTTTCAAGCTGGGAGGCGAAATAGTCAAGTTCTCATCGCCGCTTGCAAAGGCCCGAAACCCGATACTGGAACGGAGTATACCCGCCCAGTTGGAACAGACCAGGCTCAACAGGGTTCGACGGGCGCTCGAGGTTTATAGACTGAAACATGGCCGATACCCGGATAACCTCAAACTGCTGGCGGAAGAAAGGCTTCTGCGCCACGGGGATATAAATCCCGTGGGAAGCAAAAAACCGGCTTACATACCCGTCGAGAACGGCGAGGATTACCTTATTGGAGCCGAAGCAAGCGCCTTGCTTACGACTACCAGAAGTGGAGAAAACCCGATACCGTGAGGAACGCGCGTAAAAGCTCCACCGCCGAAGAAAAGGTGATAGTGGAAAATCCGGACTTCCTCCAGCTCCTTTGCGGGGAAAGGGACGAGAACCTGCGCCTTATTGAAGAAACCACCGGGGCTGTAATAAGTCCCCGCGGCAACGAAATTTCCATCTTCGGCGACCCCCAGGCGGTGAAGAAAGCCCGCAAGGCCATAGAAGACTTGCAAAACCTCCTGGAATCCGGACACAAGCTTTCACCACAGGATATTATCCCCGCCACCCAATGGAGCGAAAATGAAGGCGCCACGGCCACCGAGCTGGCAAGGGAAGGCTTCTTTCTCAAGGGCAGGAAGAAGGTAATTTCACCCAAAAGCCCGAACCAGCGCGATTACGTGCGGGCCATCCAGGAAAAGGACATAGTCTTTGCCATCGGCCCGGCGGGAACCGGAAAAACATACCTGGCCATGTCGATGGCGGTGTGGAACCTTCAGCAACGGCTGGTGGAGCGGATAATACTCACCAGACCCGCCGTGGAAGCCGGCGAGAAGCTCGGATTCCTGCCCGGGGACATGGTGGAGAAGGTTAACCCCTACCTCCGCCCGCTGTACGATGCGTTGCACGACATGATGGAAATCGAGCAGGCCCGGGACTTTATCGAAAAAGGGGTTATCGAAGTCGCCCCGCTGGCTTTCATGCGAGGCAGAACGCTTAACGATTCCTTCGTGGTACTGGATGAGGCTCAGAATACCACGCCCGCTCAGATGAAAATGCTGCTCACCCGTCTCGGATTCGACTCGAAGGCCGTAATAACCGGAGACATCACCCAGACCGACCTTCCGCCGGGCAAAATCAGCGGGCTTATCCACGCCAAGAAAATACTCGAACCCATCAGGGACATCCGGTTCTGCTACTTTACCGAGCAGGACGTGGTAAGACACCCCCTCATCCAGGAAATAATCCGCGCTTACGAAGAGGACGAAGCATAGTGGCCAACTCCAGGATAAGCGATGATATGAAGCCTTTCAGGCGGGGGAAAAGCAAATCCGCCGCACGATTATGGGGAATGGTGGAAATTGACCCCTTCCTGCTTAAACCCGGCTTCCAGAAGTGGGTGCTGCTGGTACTGGTCTCCCTGGTCATCGCCGTCCTGTTCCGCTACCCGAGCGTGGAGAGCCGGGAGTTTCGCGATTACGAGGTGGGGGACATAGCTCAGGAAGACGTGTTCGCTCCCCGCGACATCCTCATGGTCGACGAAGCGGCCACCGAAAGTAAACGCCGGCAAGCCGCGGAAGAAACGTGGCCGGTATTCGACTACGACGCGGATTTCGCTAAAAACGCCGTAAACCGCGTGCATGAAGCATTTCAAATAGCCCGGGATTTCTATAGTCGCGAGTGGGATTGGGAGCAGGCCGAAGCCAATCGGGTCAAGCTGATGCGGGAAATGGGCCGTAGCAACGCAGCCGATGCCATTCCTTTCATACCCGACGAGGATTATACTGAGCGGGAAGCGGAGCTGCGCCGCCGTTTTGCGGAAACCCTTTCCGGGGACGAAGGAAAACCCCTCGAAATTACCGACAGGATGTGGAGCGATTTTAAAAAGGACCACTTCAGCGAGAAAACGGAGAATAAAATCTCCACGCTTCTTCTGCAGGTCCTGAACGAAGGAGTGGCGCCCTCAAAGGACGACCTTCCCACCGGAGCGGGCAAAGGGATTACGGTCAGAGCACTGAGGACCTCGGGGAAAGCCGAAGAATACCCCAAGGGCGACATTTCATCCATCCTCGGCGTGGAGGAAGCGCAAAAGCTTATCCGCGACCGCGCCCTGGCTCAGTTCGGCAGGGAAATATCGTGGTTCCTTAGAAACGCCATCGTCAAAATCGCCGCCCAACTGGTCAAGCCGAATTACACGTTCAACAAGTCGCGGACAAAAGCTGAAAAGCAGGACGCAAGCTCGTCGGCTTCACAGGTCTATATACAGATAAAGAAGGGAGAAAAAATAGTCGAGCAGGGGGAGCCCGTAACCGAAAAGACCATGAAAAGGATTTCCATGGTGCAAGGGGGCAAGTCTCCGGGGCACGCACTGATTTATGTGGGCGGCAACTTCATGTGGATTTGCGCCCTGCTGGCTATGCTTTACACCTTCTCCTCGCGTAATATACGCAAGTTCAAGCCCTCGAACAAGGACCTCGTTCACATCGCCATTAACCTGGTGCTCATGGTGGCGATACTGAAGCTGGTCATGTCCGGGGCGGAGGAAATCGGAACCGAACAGGGCCCCTACATACTGTACATCATACCCATGATGGCGGGCGCCATGCTTATCCGGCTGGTGCTCAACTCCGAAATGGCCCTGGTTTTCTCCATAGTCTTGAGCATAATCTCGGCGGCGCTCACCGGAAGTCCGTACTACGGCATTTACGTGTTGACAGGCAGCATAGTGGGCGCCGAAGCGGTCGGGCAGGCCAAGACCCGCAGCGAGCTTGCAAAGGCCGGCCTGGTTACAGGCGCGGCCAACATTTTCGTGGTGCTGGCGATAGCGCTCGTGCAGGGCGAATTCGCAGGGCCACTCACTTTCTATAACTCCCTGCTGGCGCTGGGCGGCGGGCTTATAGCGAGCTTCTTCGTGCTCGGTTTCGCGCCGCTGGTGGAAAATCTCTTCGGGTACGTGACCGACATCCGACTTCTGGAACTCGCCAACCAGGAACATCCGCTGCTCAAGGCACTGATAATGAACGCCCCCGGCACCTATCAGCACAGCATCACCCTGGGCATACTGTCCGAGGAAGCGGCCAAGGCCATTCACGTCAACCCGCTGCTGGTCAAAGTGGCCGCGCTTTATCACGATATAGGCAAGATGGAAAAGCCTTCCTATTTCGTGGAGAACCAAAAGGAAACCGGCAACCCTCACGAGCGGCTGAACCCCACGATGAGCAGCCTGATTATTTCCAGCCACGTCCGCTATGGAGTGGAGTTGGCCAAAATGTACCGGCTGCCGCAGATAATAGTGGACGTCATCCCGCAGCATCACGGCACCAGCCTGATGAAGTACTTTTATCACAAGGCCAGGGAGAAGGAAGACCCCGAGCTTAACCAGATAGAGGAAAAGGACTTCCGCTATCCCGGCCCGAAACCCCAAACCCGGGAAGCGGGCATCATCATGCTGGCCGACAGCGTCGAGGCCGCCGCCAGGTCCCTGCCCGAGCCCACGCCGGCAAAGCTGCGCAACCAGGTAAAAAAAATCATAGGAAATATATTCAGCGACGGCCAGCTCGATGAGTGCGAGTTGACACTCAAGGACTTAAACGCCATCGCGGAAGCGTTCATCAACGTGCTTACCAGCATGTATCATTCACGGCCCGAGTATCCCGAAATGTCTGCCACTGCCGCGAAAACGGACGAAGGAAGGAAGAAAGTTGGCAATCAGAATCCGCCGAGAGAAGGTTCCGATGAAAGCGGACGCGAGGGAAAGGGAGAGAATTCGAAGAAGGGTAAAGAAGGTCCTGTCCGTTCTGGGGTTTGAAGAAGTCGAGTTAAGTGTCATAATTACCAGTCCCGGGCGCATGAAAGAAATGAACGTTAAGTGGCGCGGCAAAGACAAGCCCGCGCGAATACTTTCCTTTCCGCAAGGCCCTTCGCCCGGTCCCGTTTACGTGCTGGGAGATATTGCTATAAACGGCGGCGAAGTTAAATTCCCCGACCGGTTGCTGGTTCACGGAATTCTGCACCTTTTGGGCTACGAGCACGATACGCAGGAAAATTATCGCATGATGCGGGAAAAGGAGAAGGAGGTGTTGAAAACCCTCGGCGCCTGAACGCCACTCCGGGCCTTCATCGGGCCGGCCTCGAGGGCCGGCCTTTTGATGATATGTGAACGATGATGAAAAGCGCATGGACAAAATATGCCTCGGCCGCGCTGGCGGGATGCCTGCTCACACTGGCCCAACCCCTGCCTTGGGAAGTGAACTTCGGCTTCCTGGCATGGGTGGCCTTAGTACCGCTGGTTATTCCACTGAGAGGAGCATCTCAGGGCCGGCGCTTCGCAATCGGCGCGATAGCGGGCGGAATTCATTACCTGACAAGCCTCTACTGGCTGATGGGCACCCTCAACACCTACGGAAACCTTAACCTGCCGGGCAGCATTTTCACCGCCCTCCTGCTGATGGCGCTTCAGGCGGCATATTTCATACTGGTGGCGGTAATACTCGGGAAGCTATCGGACCATGCCCCGCGCCTTCCGCTGGCGGCCTCCCTGCCGCTTTTGTGGGTTACCATGGAGTTTTTGCGCGCCACCTTCCCCTTCGGCGGTTTTCCCTGGGCGTTGCTCGGATACAGCCAGGGGGAGTACACTCACCTGGCGCAGGCGGCGGACATCGGCGGGGTCTACCTAGTGAGCTTCGCAGTGGCCCTCGTAAACGGAGCAATCTCCGACCTGGTCGAAAAGCTGGGCGCAAAAACCGACCCCCTCCCCTGGAGGTCGGTGGCGGCGGCGATGATACTGATAGCTGCCATGTTCGCATACGGAACATGGCGCGTATCCGAAGTAAAGAGCAGAATGCAAAAATCCGACCCCGTAAAGGTCGCCGTCCTTCAGGGAGACATCCGGCAGGACATGAAATGGGACAGTGACACTGCCGGGTTTATCATAAACCGCTACATGGAGCTTCATAACAAA
Organism: uncultured bacterium; assembly: GCA_964459325.1. Lineage (GTDB taxonomy): Bacteria > RBG-13-61-14 > RBG-13-61-14 > CAYWKU01 > CAYWKU01 > CAYWKU01. The sequence continues at coordinate 41,469 of CAYWKU010000016.1, forward strand.
GCCGTCCGGGAGGGCGCGCGGTTGATTGTGTGGCCGGAGGCCGCTCTGCCGTTCGCTCTGGAGAGGCACATGGAGGGGTTGAGGCTTACCGCAAGGCTCAGGGACATGGGAGTGTACAGCCTCGTTGGCAGCGTAGACTTCCACTACGAAAATCGGAGGAGGAAGTTTACCAACAGCGCGTATCTTATCGGCCCCGACGGAATTGAGGGAAAGTATTCAAAGATTCACCTGGTGCCGTTCGGCGAGTATATTCCCTTCGTCAAGTACCTGGGATTCGTAGACAAAATAGTAAAGGGCGCGGCCGGGAACTTCAGCGCCGGGGAAGAAATCGAAGTTTTCAAAGTTCCGCAAGGCGAATTCGGGGTGATAATATGTTACGAGGCCATTTACGGAAACCTCACCCGGAAGTTCAGTAAAAACGGCGCGGGGTTGCTCGTCAATATCACCAACGACGCCTGGTTCGGAGACACCAGCGCGCCGAGACAACACCTGGCAATGGCCGCATTCCGATGCATCGAGAACCACGTATGGATGGCCAGGGCCGCTAATACGGGAATCTCGGCCTTCATAGACCCGCTGGGCAGAGTAAAGGAGCGGACTAAGCTGTTTACTCCCGCTTTGCCGGTCATGAATGTTTCTTTCATGCCCGGCGTAACTCCCTACGCCGCCGTCGGCGACTTATTCCTCTACGCGGTAGTGGTTATTTGCATCGCGGTGTGCACTTGGGTATTTTTAAAAAGCAAAAAAGGAAAGATGGCAAATGAAACAGGAAACTAAGACCGATACTCCTCCCCGGGCGAACGCCTTGCGCAAGCGCATGGCGGAGCTCGGGGAGCGCCTTTGACATAGCCGGAACCCGCGAAAGGCTGACCGAGCTTAACGAGGCCATGAGCCGGCCCGACTTCTGGAACAATCCGGAAGAAGCACGCGACGTAACCCGGGAACGAACCCGGATAATGGCCACCCTCGACGAATACGACAAGGCCTCGAAACTACTGGAAGACGCCGAGGTGCTGCAGGAGCTGGCCGAAGAGGAAAACGACGAGTCCTCCGCAAAGGAGGCCGGCCTCCAGTTGGAAAAGGTGGCCCGCGAGCTGGACAGGATGGAGTTCCAGCTCATGCTCGGCGGCGAGCACGATATATCCGACGCCATACTCAGCATCAACGCCGGCGCCGGGGGCACAGAAGCCCAGGACTGGGCGGAAATGCTCCTGAGAATGTACCTGCGATGGGCCGAGAGGCACGATTATAAAACCAATATCGTGGACATTCTCGCAGGAACCGAGGCCGGAATTCAGAGCGTTACGGTGGAAATCAGCGGAGCTTACGCTTACGGCTACATGAAGGCGGAGGTGGGAGTGCATCGGCTGGTCAGAATAAGTCCCTTCGACGCTTCCAAGCGGCGGCATACGTCGTTCGCAAGCGTGTTCGTCATTCCGGACGTCGAGCATGACGTGGACGTGGAAATTCGCGACGAGGATTTGCGAGTGGATACTTACCGGGCCGGCGGGCACGGCGGACAGCACGTAAACAAGACCGACAGCGCCGTCAGGATAACTCACATTCCCTCCGGCATAGTTGTGCAGTGCCAGAACGAAAGGAGCCAGCACAAAAACCGCGCTACCGCCATGAGGATTCTCAAGGCGAGACTGTACCAGATGGAAATGGAAAAGAAGGCCAGGGAGATGGACAAGCTCCACTCGGATAAAAAGGACATAGATTTCGGCAGCCAGATTCGCTCCTATGTACTTCATCCGTACCGCATGGTCAAAGACCACAGAACAGGCACGGAAACGGGAAACGCGGACGCCATACTCGACGGAGATATTGATACTTTCATAGAAAAATATCTCATGGAGTACGCCGGAGAGGCTTAAGGCGCCGCAAAATGCCCGCACAAACCGCCAATTCGATTCGAAGGTGAAAGCGATGGAAAACCCGCTCATCTCCGAGCGACTGAAAAAGCTCGAACAACAAAAGGAACTGGGAGAGAAACCCTTCCGGAACGATTTTTCACCCAACGCCCGGATAGGCCAAATAACCGAAAAATATGCCGATTACGACCGGGAAGCTCTGGAGCAGGCGCCGAAGCGCTATGCGGTGGCCGGCAGAATCATGAGAATTAACCGCTTCGGGAAGGCCCTTTTCGCCGACGTGGTGGATGAGACCGGCAGGATTCAGATTTTTCTCCAGAAAAAAACGCTGGGAGACGAAGGTTACGAGCGGGCCCGCCTTCTGGACATCGGAGATATTGTCGGCGTCATAGGCCCTCTCACCCGCACCAAAACCGGCGAACTCACCATAATCGTGGAAAAATGCGACCTGCTTACCAAAAATATGAGGCCCCTTCCCGAAAAATGGCACGGGCTGCGCGACGTGGAGATAAGGTACAGGCAGCGCTACGTGGACCTTATCGCCAACCCGGAGGCGAAGGAAATATTCCGAAAGAGAGCCGCCGCCATAAGCACCATCCGCCGCTTCCTGGAAGAGCGGGGTTACATCGAGCTGGAAACCCCGGTCATGCACCGGATTCCCGGCGGCGCCCTGGCGAAACCGTTCGTAACCCATCACAACGTGCTCGATATAGACCTGTACATGCGCGTGGCCACCGAGCTTTACCTCAAAAGGCTGGTGGTCGGCGGCTTTGAAAAGGTTTACGAGCTGGGACGGGTATTCCGCAACGAGGGGATAAGCTCGTGGCACAACCCGGAATTTACCCTGCTCGAATTCTACCAGGCTTATTCGGACATGAACGACCTTGTGACGCTCACCGAAGAGCTTTTCCATCGACTCGCCGTGGAAGTGGCGGGTTCGGAAAAAATTACATTCCTCGGCAAGGAAGTGAACCTCACACCGCCTTTCGAGAAGCTGGATATGCGCGAGGCGCTTATAAAATACGGAATTGTCGACGAAAACGGGCTTTCCGACGAGCGGAAGTTGCGAGGGAAGGCCGAAGCTTACGGGGAAGTTGAAGGCAAAAGCATCGGAGAGCTTATTTTCCGGATATACGAGCATGCCCTCGAGTCCGACCTTACCGGCCCGGTCTTCATAACCGGATTTCCGGTCGAAGTAAGTCCGCTTTCCCGCAGAAACGATGAAGACCCCACAATTGTTGACCGCTTTGAATTGATTATCGGGGGCAAGGAGTTTGCCAACGCATTCAGCGAGCTGAACGACCCGATGGACCAGAGGAAACGTTTCGAGGAGCAGGTTGCGGCGGGCGGCGAAGAAAATCCGCGTGAAGTTGACGAGGACTTTTTGCGCGCCCTCGAGGTGGGCATGCCGCCTACCGCAGGGGAAGGTATCGGAATTGACCGGCTGGTCATGCTTTTGACGGGAGCCGATTCCATCCGGGAAGTCATTCCATTTCCCCTGCTCAGGCCGGAGGCTAAAACCTCTTGAAAATACTGCACTTTTTCATAGACGCCTTCCTGGAATACGGGAACGAGTTTTTCTGGGTGTGGACAGCCGTTCACGCCGCTCTGGGCGTTTATCTTACCTGGCGGCTGAAGCCTTACGAGGTGTTCATAGCGCTTCGTTACCTGAAAAGCCGCCGAAAACAGATGGTTATCAGCTTCATTACCGTGCTCAGCGTTCTCGGCGTGGCCCTGGGCGTCGCCGCGCTCATAGCCGTGCTCGGCGGAATGACCGGATTCGAAAAGGACATAAGAGCCAAAATCCTGGGCGCAAACAGCCAGATAAGCGTAATCAAGTACGAGGAAGGTATCTCCGACTGGCGCAAGCTGGAAAGAGAGTTGCTAAACATGAAAGAAATTACTGCTGCCAGTCCATACCTTGAGCAACAGGTTCTGGCAATGAAACAAGACCGCAGCTACGGCATAATTTACAGGGGTATCGACACCGAATCGGCGCCCCGGGTGATAGACATCCGGCGTGCCTTCGAGCAGGGCGCCGGCTCGTTACAGGCATTGAGAGGAGGCGAAGACAACCCGCCGCCGATAGCCATAGGCCAGGACCTGGCGTATCGGCTGAGCGCTTACGTGGGAGATGAAATAAGTATACTCAACCCCCAGGGAGCGCTCGGGCCCATCGGAATCCGCCCGGAAGTCGGTCGATACCGGGTAGCGGGCATATTCAAGTTCGGATTCTGGGAAGTGGACGCCAACGTGGCCTTTGCCGACCTGAAGGAAGCTCAGCGCTTCCTGAGAACCGGGGACAAAGTCACAGGGCTGGAGCTGAAAATCGCCGACCCGATGAATGTGAAGTCGATTGCAGAAAAAATCCGCGACCAACTGGATTATCCCTTCATTGTCAGGGACTGGGAGGAGATAAACAAGCCGCTGTTCAGCGCCCTGAAGCTGGAGCGGGTGCTCAGCGCCTGGGTGCTGGGAATAATGGTGGTGGTGGCGGGCTTTTCCATAGTTATCACGCTTATTTTGCTGGTGATGGAAAAGTATCGGGATATAGCGGTGCTCAAAACTATGGGCGCAGGCGAGTTCGGGATAATGAGCATATTTCTGCTCCACGGCCTGCTGGTGGGGTTGGTAGGCACGGGTCTGGGCGTTATCATGGGCGGCGGGCTTGTTTTGAGCCAGAAATATTTCCACTGGATAACTCTTGACCCGTCGGTCTATTACATCAGCTATCTCCCGGTGGATATAAGTGCCCTGGATATATTCAAAATCACGGTGTTTGCGCTGAGCATGACATTCTATGCCACGCTGTATCCTTCCCGCAAGGCGGCTGCGATGGACCCGGCGGAAGCGTTAAGGTACGAATAAATGCCCCGAATGGAAGTGGAAAACATATCAAAAACCTACAACCCCGGCACTCCGAGGGAAGTTACGGTGCTGAAAGGCGTCTCGTTTTCGGTGGATAAGGGCGAGATTATCGGAATTGTCGGCCCGTCGGGAGCGGGAAAGAGCACGTTGCTGCATATAATGGGTATGCTGGAGCGACCATCGCAAGGGTCGGTGAGGTTCGAGAACATGAACCCCTTCGACCTGCCGGCCCAGAAAATGGCACTCTTCCGCAACAGTAAGCTGGGGTTCGTGTTTCAGTTCCACCACCTGCTGCCGGAGTTTACTGCGCTGGAAAACGTCATGATGCCGCTCTTAATCGCCGGGAAAACAAAAAAACAGGCAGCCGACGCGGCCATGGATATACTCGGGCAGGCGGGCCTCGAGCACAGGCTTACTCACCGCCCTACCGAGCTCAGCGGCGGGGAGCAACAAAGGGTGGCCGTGGCAAGGGCGGTGGTTCATCAGCCGGAGGTCATACTGGCCGACGAGCCTACGGGAAACCTTGACCTCACCACCGGCGACAGGATTTTTGACCTGCTGGTCAATTTAAACAAATCCAGAAACATTACCCTTATTGTCGTCACTCACAGCTCTCAAGTGGCGGAAAAAATGGAAAGGATACTCCAACTGGCCGACGGGGAACTAATCGGAGGAAAGGATTCGCCGAGCGTCTGACTTGTTAACAGGCCGCGATTCGGCTAGCTTCATTCAACTATATTGAGAATTACGGCTAAAATTACTGTATTTATTGCAATTTCGGTCTTATCGCTTTTGGCTGCGAGTTCCGTGGCCCGTGCCCTGGAGGGCAAGGTGGTCGGGATAAGGGTGGAAGGCAATCGCAGGGTGGAGTCGGAAACCATAAAAAGCTACCTGGAGACCGAGGTGGGGGCCGATTATTACCCCGCCCGGATAAGGCAGGACCTTAAAAACATCTACGCCCAGGGCTTTTTCAACGACGTGAGAGTCTACGGCGAGCAGACCGAAGAGGGTGTCGCGCTTACCTACAAGGTTGCAGAGCGCCCGATAGTGTCCAAAGTGACCTATAGCGGAAACAAGGCCGCCACAGACGATGAAATGGAGGAAGCCATAACTGTAGAAGAACACCAGGTTCTGGACGAAAACCAGGTCAGGGAAACCGAGAACGCCATACGCTCGCTTTACGAGAAAAAGGGTTTTTACCTGGTAGACGTGGAATCGGACATCGAACCCAAGGGCAAGGGAAAAGTGGAAGTGTCTTTCAATATAGAAGAAAACGAAAAGGTAAAAATCAAAAAGGTGATATTTCTGGGCAACGAGGACTTTAAGGACGAAGAGCTTCAGAAAGCCATCTCCACCCGTCCCGAAAACGCCCTGAGCTTCCTTACCAAAAGCGGCGCTTTCATCAACGAAGAGTACGAAAACGACTCATACCGCCTTAAATATTTCTACCTCGACCACGGCTATATCGAAATTTCCATTGACGACCCACAGGCCTTCCTGTCGCCCGACAAGAAGGAAGTAACGGTTGTCTACCACCTGGAAGAAGGCCCCCAGTATTTCGTCAGGAACCTCGACATAAAGGGAGACCTCATAAAGGAGGAAGAAGAGCTGCTCGGCGAGTTGAAGCTCGAACCCGGGGTGGTTTTCAGCCGGGGCGACCTCCAGAGCGACATCGAGACCCTGGCCCGTATCTACGCGGACGAAGGATACGCCGACGCCAACGTGGTGCCCAGGCCAAATGTTATAAAAGAGGAAACCAAAGTCGACCTTACTTTGCATGTTCAGAAAGGCCTGAAGATTTACATAGAAAGAATAGAAATCACCGGAAACACCAAGACACGTGACAAGGTAATCCGCCGGCAGATGAAAATAACCGAAGGCGAACTGTACTCGGCAAGCGTCATCACTGAGAGCGAACAAAACATTAAAAGGCTGGGATTTTTTAAGTCCGTCAAAATCGTGCCCTCGCCGGGCAGCGGCCCCTCATTGAGAAAACTCAGCGTTATAGTCGAGGAAAAACCGACCGGTTCCATAAGCGCCGGCGCGGGCTTCAGCACCGTCGAGGAGTTTATGTTCAACGCCCAGGTAAGCCAGAAGAATTTATTCGGCCGCGGCCAGAGCCTTTCCGCCAGCGTGCATTACGGTAAAAATACCCAGAGTGGAATGGTGAGCTTCTCCGACCCCTACCTGTTAGACACCCGTTTCTCTACCAGCGTAACCGGAAGATTGCAACGCCGTTCGTATTTGAGTTTTGACCGGGAAGACATGGGAGGCTCACTAACTTTTGGGCGCCTGCTTCCCCGTTCGGAATTCAGCCGGATATATATTACTTACCAGTTCCAGAAAACCGAATTGAGCAACTTCGAATCCGCATACGCCATTCTCAACCGAATTCCGCTGAACACCACCACCTCCAGCGCCGAGCTCAGCTTCAGACGCAACACCACCAACAATTACCTCGACCCCAGCAAGGGCACTTACCTGGAGCTTTCATACGAATACGCGGGAAGACTGCTGGGCGGAGATAACGACTTCAATAAGTACGAGCTCGAATACAGGCACTACAAACCCGTCTTCTGGAAGACCTACCTTGCATTCCGGGGAGAATTGGGGCTGCTCGACCACGACCAGGGCCGGAGGCTCCTCATAACCGAGCGGTACTTTCTGGGAGGGATATATGATTTGAGGGGATTCGAAACGCGCAGCATCGGCCCCACTTACCCCAGCGACAACCCCTATTACTCGGATGTTACAATAGGCGGCAACAAGCAGGTGGTGCTCGGGCTGGACTACGTAATTCCCATTTCCGAGCAACTCGGCTTCAAGGGAGTTATATTCTTCGATGCAGGAAATGCATTCAATGACGACGAACCTATCGACCCCGAGGAATTCCGCACCGACTGGGGAGTAGGGATAAGATGGATGTCTCCGATGGGCCCGTTGAGGTTCGAGCTGGGATTCCCCATCGACCGCGAGCCCGACGAAGACCCGCAGGTCTTCCAATTTGCCATCGGGTCCCCGCTGCGGTAAAAGGGGACGGAAAGGAGCAATAACGATGAAAACTATGCAATGGATGCTTATGGCGGCGATGAGTCTGGCGCTGCTTTGCATGGCGGGCGGCATGATTCACGCCCAGACCGCCGAAAAATCGGAAGGCGTCAAAATCGCCTACGTCGACTTCCAGAAAATACTCGACGAATCGGTTGAAGGGAAAAAGGCGCAAGCCAAACTCGAAGAGGAATTCGGCGACACCAAAGAAATGCTCGAGCAAAAAAGCAAGGAGCTCAGGGAGTTGCGAAACCAGATGGAAAAACAGAAGGACGTTCTGAGCTCGATGGCGATGGAAGAAAAGAAAAACATGATGCGCGCCAAATACCAGAGTTTTATGCAGCAAAAACAGATGCTTCAGCAACAGTACAACAGCGAGTTCGTGCAACTGATAGAACCCATGCAAAAGGAAATAAACGGCATCATAACCCAGATAGGCAAAGAGCGGGGTTACACGGTTATCTTCAAATACGACAAAAGCGCCAAAACCGACCAGTCCAGCCTGGCCGAGTCCCTGTTTTTCCCCAGCGCAATATCTTATTTTGACCCGGGCGTGGATATAACGGACGAAGTGCTGAAGCGCTACGACGCCAAGCACAAAAAATAAGGCAAGCTGAAAAATGGCGTGGACTCTGGGCGAGTTGGCCGAGCTTTGCGGGGGCCGGGTTAAAGGCGACGATTCCTCTCTGATAGAAGGTTTCAGCGGCGCAGACCGGGCCGGGCCGGGGAAACTGGCATTCGTAACTTCCAGAGCATGGCTGGAGGCGCTGGCGCCGGGTTCTTGCGCTATTATACCGCCCTCACTGGAAGAGGAGGCCGAGGGCCTGTCCGGTATCGTGGTCGACCAACCCAGGCTCGCTTTCGCCACGCTAATTGATAAACTGTACACACCCTCAAAACCCGGGCCGGGGATAGATAACAGAGCGGTTGTGGACCCTTTAGCGGAAATCGACTCCTCCGTACACGTCGGGGCACTGGCTTACGTGGGACCGGGGGCAAAAATAGGCCCCGGGACGGTCATCCACCCGCAAGCGCACGTCGGCAAAGACGCGATTATAGGCGCCGACTGCACCCTTCATCCCCATTGCTACGTCGGGTGGGGCTGTAAAACCGGCGACCGGGTGGTGCTGGGGCCGGGGGTGTCGGTGGGTCACGACGGATTCGGATACCACTGGGACGGCGCCCGGCACGTTAAGGTGCCCCAGGTGGGCGTTGTGGTCATCGAGGACGATGTGGAGATAGGAGCTCTCTCGGCTGTTGACCGGGCCACTCTGGGTGAAACCGTTATAGGAGAAGGCACAAAAATAGATAACCAGGTAATGGTCGGGCACAACTGCAAAATCGGAAAACACGTCATACTGGTATCTCAAGTAGGGCTCTCGGGCAGGGTCACCATAGGCGACGGCGCCATACTCGCCGGAAACGTCGGGGTGAAGGAAGGCGTAAACATCGGCGCCGGAGCCATCGCGGGGGGAAAAGCCGGTATCGCAAAAGACGTGCCCCCCGGCCAGAAAATATGGGGTGTGCCGGCCAGGGAGATGAGCGCATGGCTTCGAATGCAGGCTCACATGGATAAACTGCCCGAACTGGCCCGCCGGGTCAGAGAGTTGGAAAAAAAGCTGAAAAAACCCGAGCCGGACAAAGAAAGCGGAGACACCTGAATATATGCTCGATAGAGAAGAAATAAAAAAGTATCTTCCCCAGAGGGAACCTTTTTTATTCCTGAACAGGGTAACCATTCTCGAAGAAGGAGAAAAAGCGGAAGCTTTCTACGCGTTTCCGAGGGATTCATTCTTCTTCAAAGGCCACTTTCCGGGAAAACCGATAGTTCCCGGAGTGTTGCTGGTGGAAGCCATGGCCCAGGCCGCCGGGGTGCTGGAATATAAATATACCGGCCTGACCTGGAAGGAGAAAGGCGCCCTGTTGCTCAAGCTGGACAAGGTAATTTTCAGAAAAACCGTGTTCCCGGAAGAAGAGCTTGCCATACTGGTGAAACGGGAGCACCGCCGATACCCCGTAACTCGATTTAAGGGTGAGCTTTATCGGGGCGGCGAATGCTGCGCCGAGGCCGTTATTATGGCCGGTTTCACCGAGCCTTATCTCGCGGAGGAAGAAGGTTGACCGAAACCGGCGCATCCGTGCATCCGAGTGCGGCGGTTGACCCCGGCGCTCAACTCGGGGAAGGGGTTCAGGTAGGCCCTTACGCCGTTATAGGACCTCATGTCCGGATAGGCAAAGATACCGTCGTAAACTCGCATACGGTGGTGGAAGGGCACACCACTGTAGGAGAACGTAATTTTATCGGCCCCTTCGCCTCGCTCGGCCAGCCGCCCCAGGATACCAAGTTCAAGGGTGAAAAGACCGAGTTGAAAATAGGCGACGGCAACGTCATCCGGGAACAGGTCACCATCCACGTGGGAACCGCTACCGGAAGGGGAATAACAACAATCGGGAATGATTGCTTCTTCCTGGTCGGCGTCCACATCGCGCACGATTGCATTATAGGAGACCGGGCAATAATCGCCAACGCCACTCACCTCGGCGGACACGTGGAAATAGAGGACGACGCGGTGATGGGAGCGCTAATCGGCGTCCACCAGTTCGTCAGGATAGGCAGGGTGGCCATGGTGTCGGCGAAGGCCGGTCTTCCCATGGATGTGCCGCCGTACACAATCGCGGCGGGAGACCGGGCAAGCCTTCGAGGCCTGAACAAAACGGGCATGGAAAGGGTGGATATTCCAAAGGAGCGACGCGCAGAGCTAAGAAAGGCTTACCGCATTATTTTCAAAAGCTCCCTGAAGCTGAAAGACGCACTGGAAAAAGCGAGGGAGGAAGTGCCTCCCTCGGAAGAGCTGGAGCATCTGATAAGTTTCATAAACAAATCGAGCAGGGGGATAACACGCTGATGACAAAGCTGGGCCTTATTGCCGGCTCGGGGCAATTTCCTCTTCAGCTTGCCGAGGCGGCCATAGCCTGCGGATGGGAACTGGTAGTGTTCGCCATCAGGGGTGAAGCGCAAGTCTCGGATTATAAACCGATAACGGACTCCGTGCATTTGATAAGCGTCGGGAAATTCGGGGAATTCATGGAATTGGTCAAAGCCGAATATATCCGCGACGTGGTAATGGCCGGAAAGCTGCAAAAGAAGAACCTGTTCAACAACTTCCACCCCGATGAAAGGGCCCTGAAGATAGCGTCACGCCTGAAAAACAAGGCCGACGACACGCTGTTGGGAGCCATAGCCGAGGAGATGGCATCGGAGGGGATGACTCTTCATCCCAGCACTTTCTGCATCGAGAAGTTGCTGGCGCCGGAAGGGACGCTTACAGCTTCGGCCCCGACCGAAGGACAGTGGAAGGACATCCGCTACGGGTGGGGTATAGCAAAGGAAATCGGCCGCATGGACATCGGACAGACTGTGGTGATAAAAGACTGCGCCGTTATGGCCGTAGAGTCCATTGAAGGCACTGACGAGGCGATAATACGAGGAGGCAGCCTGGCATCCGGTGGGGCCACAGTCGTCAAAGTAGCCAAGCCGAACCAGGACGTCCGATTTGACATGCCCACAACAGGATTGAATACCATAGAATCGATGATAACCGGAGGGGCGAAAGCCCTGGCTATAGAGGCGGGGTGGACTGTGCTTCTGGATAAAGAAGAAGTGCTTGCCAGGGCAGATGCGGAAGGTATAGCTATTGTATCATGCAAGCATTCCGACATGATTGGAGAAAAGGAGCAGTGACGGGTTCCGATGAAATACCGATGGCGGTCATCGGCGTAGGATACCTGGGACAGTGGCACGCCCGCAAGCTGGCCGGAATAGAGGGCATCAAGCTGACCGCCGTGGTGGACAGGGACTCCGACCGGTGCAACGGGCTTGCCGAAGAGCTGGACTGCACGCCAGTCGAGAATTACCGGAAGATTCCGGAGTTGGCGAAGGCGGCGGTGGTGGCAGTTCCCACTGTGGGGCACTTCGAGGTGGCCCGGCACTTACTGGAAAAGGGCATGGACCTCCTGGTGGAAAAGCCGCTGGGCGCCGACCTGGAAAAAGCCACCCTTCTGGCGGATAGAGCCGACGAAATGAACCTGATTCTCGCCGTAGGCCTGGTGGAAAGGTTCAATCCCGGAGTTATGGCCGGACTGGAGGCTATTGAAGAACCGAGGTGGATTGAAACCAGGAGGCTGGCCCCATTCAAGGAAAGAACCCGCGACGTGGACGTGGTGCGGGACCTCCTTATACACGATTTGGACATAGCCTGCGCCATCGCCGGGACGGAGGGAGAAGTTGTGGAGGCGGTATCCACCAGCGAGCTTACCGGCATCCCGGACGCGGTGAGAACCTGCGTGAAGTTCGAAAACGGATTGGAGGCTTTTCTGCACGCCAGCAGGATGCATGACGGCGAGGTCAGGGATATAGAGGTTTACGACAAGCGCGGGCGGATGCTTATCAACACCCGCACCCGCGCGGCGTTCCGTTTCAAACCGGGGCCTTTGGGAATGGAACCCTTCGCCCTTCCCACCGAAAGGAAGGACCCGTTGGAAGAGGAGTTGCGGGATTTCGCGGTGGCCGTTAAAAACCGCTCCCGCCCGCGGGTTACCGCCCGGGAAGGCATACGGGCCCTGCGGCTGGCAACCGATATTCTGAACCTTATCGGCGCCTGAGGCGAACGACGGAATGAAACGATTCGCTCGAGTTTTCGCATACTTCAAGCCTTATCTGCCATGGTTGATGGTGGGCAGCGTATTCACCCTGCTTTTAAGCCAGGTGGACACGGCCACTGCGCTTTTCGTCAAGCCCATGTTCGACCAGTTGTTTCTTCACAAAAACATCGACTTTTTGTGGCTGGTTCCCGTTTTTGCCCTTGGGCTGGTGATTTTCAGGAGCGTCTTCGCCTATCTGTATGGCGCCTTTCTCGGTTACGTAAACGCCAAGGTAACCGTTAACATTCGCAACGAGATATACGAGAGCTACATGCAGGCCGCGATGAGATTCTACGACCACAATCCAAGCGGCGTGCTGTTGTCCAAGCTTCAAAACGACGCTTTCCGGATGCAGGATTCGGTCAGCATCGTCATGGGCTTTTTCAAACAGGCCCTTACGTTTCTGGGACTGGTGGCCGTCGTGTTCTATCGCGACTGGAGGCTGGCGCTGGTGGCGATTTTGCTGGTGCCGCTGGTGGGCATCCCGGTATCGATTCTGGGAAGACTCATACGCAAGCTCAGCACCAAGGGTATGGAAAGCATGGCGGAGTTGAACACCCGGTTGCACGAAACCCTTTCCGGCATCAGGGTGGTAAGGGCTTTCGGGCTGGAAAAACGCCGCTCGGACAAGTTCGATAGAGAGAACGAGCGCTTCTACGGCTTTGCGCTCCGCTCCACCGCATATAACCTGATGACTTCGCCGGTGATAGAGTTCGTTACCACCTTCGGCGTGGCGGCGGTTTTGTATTACGGTGGGATGCAGGTCATCAGGGGCGATATAACCCCCGGCTCCCTGTTCAGCTTTATAACCGCCATAGGACTGATTTACGACCCGGTGCGCAGTTTGAGCAAAGTCAACAACCGGCTCCAGGTGGCGCTCGCCAGCGCGGACCGCGTATTCGACACCCTGGATACGCTGCCCGTAATCCCGGAGGCGGAAGACGCCGTACCGCTGTCGTCTTTTTCCGAAAAAATCGAGTTCCGCAATGTCTGGTTTCGCTACCTGGACCCCGAAGGCGGAGAAACTCACGACGTGCTGACGGGCGTGGACCTGACCGTTAACAAGGGTGAGATGGTCGCCGTAGTGGGTACCAGCGGAGCCGGTAAAACCACCCTGGCAAACCTGCTTCCACGTTTTTACGATGTAACCTTCGGCCAGGTGCTCATCGACGGCCACGACATACGCTCGGTACAGGTCAAATCGCTGAGGGAACTGGTTTCCGTAGTGTCCCAGGAAACTTACCTCTTCGACGACACCATAAAGGCCAATATCGCCTACGCCGTAAAGAGAGATGTCAACGACGAGGAAATACAAAGCGCGGCCAAAGCCGCCAACGCTCACGACTTCATAATCGGCTTTCCCGACGGATATGAAACTCTGGTGGGCGAGCGAGGAGCCAGGCTCAGCGGCGGCCAGAAGCAGAGGCTGGCCATAGCCCGCGCACTGCTCAAGGACTCGCCCATACTTATCCTGGACGAAGCCACTTCCAGCCTGGATACCGAAGCGGAGAAGCTTGTTCAGGGCGCCCTGAACAAGCTGATGGAAGGAAGAACCACGCTGGTGATAGCCCATCGGCTCAGCACCGTCCGCCGCGCTACAAAAATCGTGGTGCTGGAGGAGGGTAAAATAGTGGAAAGCGGGAAGCACGATGAGCTTATGAAAGCGGGCGGAATATACAAAAACCTGTACGACCTCCAGTTCGCAGCGGAAGACGCCAGCCTTCTCAGGCCGAATAGCTCTTGACATCAGGCATATATTGACATAATTCTCCCAAAAGAGTAACATTAATTAAATCTCTTACAGGAAGGTTGAAAAATGGCGGGAAGAAGCCTGAACAAAGTTCAGTTGATAGGAAACCTGGGACGAGACCCCGAAATTCGTTTTATCCCATCCGGAACGGCGGTGGTCAATTTCACCATGGCAACCTCCGACAACTGGACCGACAAAGAAGGGAATCCCCAGGAAAAGACCGAATGGCACAAAATAGTGGCCTTTGGAAAACTGGCTGAGATTATAAATCAATACCTGTCGAAGGGAAGAAGGGTGTACATAGAAGGCCGCCTGCAAACACGCAGCTGGGAAGACAAGGACGGAAATAAACGAAACACCACCGAAGTGGTGGCTAATGAAATGATTATGCTGGACGGGCGGGCAAACAGTTATGAGGGGGGAGGCTCCCAGTCGCGGGGTAAGGACGCAGCCGAGGAGCCTCCGCCGGACGACTACGGTCCCGACGATGAAATCCCGTTTTAATTCCCCCGAAAGGTGCGCATGATATAAATGGCGGACAGTAAAACCACCGAGGCAGGCACTAAGCAGAAATCCTCCCGGACTCAAAAAAAGCAGAAGGCGCCGGAAGACACCTGGCAGAAGGAAGCACGTCTGCTGAGCAGGATGATGATTGAAAACGCCGGGCGAATAGCCGAGAGGGTAAAAGCCCGTTCCGTTTTTTTATACGCGGACGCCTGCAGGGACTTTTCCGCCCTGGAAAAGCTGGTAAATAAGGTCAACGTGGTGGCAGTTACCAAGGAAGAAAAGGCCCTCCCCGAAGACTTGCGAAAGCAAACCAAGAATTACCTGAAAATTCCCAACATAAACCTCACCAGGATGGGCCAGGTCAAGGTGGCGGCGGTGATGGCCATCAACGCCAATATGCTGGACCAGGGCGACAAGGCGGTTTTTATCAGCGGACTGAGCGAGTTGGGCGCTCTCGATTCGGTAATCGTGCTCGACATCGGGCGCGAGTTCGAGATGATGTCCAGCGCGGATGTGCGCAACCTTTCCGAAAACATCAAACCCGCCATTTTCGAAGCGGTGCTCAACCTGGCCGTCGAGCTGGCTCACCAGGGCCGGGAAGGCAAAAGCGTGGGAAGCACTTTTGTAATCGGCGATACGGAAACCACCCTGGCGCGCTCCCGCCAGTTGACCATCAACCCGTTCAAGGGTTACAGCGAAGACGAGCGCAATGTACTCGACCCGGAAGTAAAGGAAACGCTCAAAGAGTTTTCCACCATAGACGGCGCTTATATAATCCGCGAGGACGGGGTGGTGGTTACAGCCGGCCGGCACCTGAACGCGGCTTTCGAAGAAGACAGCCTGCCCCAGGGGCTGGGAAGCAGGCACGCATCGGCGGCCGGCATCACCAGCGTTACCAAGGCGACGGCCATAGTAGTGAGCGAATCCACCGGCGATGTCCGGATATTCCGGGGCGGCAAAATATTCCTCACCATCGAGAAGAGCGCTCGGTAAGAAAAAATTTTTAAATGGGTACACCGGATATGTCCCCCCTCAGGGAGAATAACCTTGCCGGACACCAACATTTCCCTCCCCGAAGACAGCCTTAAAGACACTCACTACATACTCGGCCTTATTTTACTGCCCTTATTTTGGTTTTTTCCGTACTGGCTCTATCCAATGGGAGTGGGAGACAATATTGTAGAGTTCCAACCTCACTTCGGATACATACTAGGAACAATTCGCTCTTTTCAGGACCCGCTGTGGAACCCGTTTCTTTTGAGCGGATTTCCCATCTCCGGCTATCCGAGCGCCAGCGTTTACGATATTTTTACCTGGCTGTACCTCTTTTTACCCGTAAATGTGGCCGGCAATGTCCAGACTTTGTTGATGTACTCCGTCGCGGGCGTGGGATTTTACTTCTTCGGAAGAGCCATGGGCCTGACTCGACCCGGCTCATTTCTGGCCGGGGTAATATATTCCGCAGGCACCTACGGTCTCAGTTCCTTCGCCAGTATTCTTGCATACGGCGGTTTTGTGTGGGGTGGATGGATACTGGCGGCGCTGGAGAAACTCCGCCAGGCAAGGGGCCTGAGGTCCCGCTCCGGGTGGACTTTTCTGCTGGCGATAACCCTGGGCCTGCAATTGATGGCCGGGCATCCCCATAACTTCCAGCATACATGCATATTCGCGGGCATCTACGTTTTGTTTGTGGGCCTGGTTCACGAAAGGGGTAAATCCCGATGGGCGTGGATGGGATGTTCCCTGGCGGCTCTCATTCTGGCCCTGGGACTGGCACAGGCGATAATCTTGCCGGGTATGGAATTGCAGCAGTTGAGCTGGCGCAAGGAGCTTCCTTACGAGATGTTTATGGGTGTATCTTACGACCTGCATGAGATGCTGGGAGGTATAATCCTTCCGGGTATTTTTCCAAAGTACCTGAGAATACCTTACCTTGGCGTTGTTTTTTGTTCTCTTGCCGGTTATGGAGTATTAAAAAATATCAGGGACTCGAGATACAAGGCTCTCGTTTTAATAACCATTTTCTCCATGATAATGATGTTGGGAGACAATACTCCCCTTCCGAAATTGCTTTATCAAATCCCGGGGTTGGACCTCGTGGGCAGCTCGAACCGATACCGCACCGAGTTCGCTTATGTGGTGGCGATTCTGGCCGGGGCGGGTCTTGATTATTTACTTAAAAACGAGGTTTCTTCGTGGCTGAAATGGATAATAGCGCTTTCAGGGGTAACGGCGGTAGGAATAGCGGCTTCTTTGATAGGCGGAGAGTTGACCTACAAACACATATTGGTGGAAATAATAACGGCATCGCTCATCATGCTGTTCATATACTTGAGGGTAGTCAGCCGCAAAAGCCGATGGCTGCCGGGGGCGCTGGCGGTCTTCTTGATAATTCCCAACTTCTACGTGGGCAGTTACCTGGCGTTTCCGGAAGGACGGGTGAATCCGGCCGGGACACCGGCCATACTCAAACATGTGCCGAATCAAAAAGGGCATAACCGGCCGCCTTCGCGCATGCTGCCGGTGGTGGATATAACTAAAAGCGGCATGGCACTGATTCACAAAATCGGGGCTCAGAATTTTTCCGAACTTCATGGTATACATAACGCCGCCGGTTACCTGCCCCTGATTTCAAAAAGATACAAAGACCTCATGAACATGGACTTTATAGGTTTTCCCGGCAGGTTGAGAGAGTTGTTGGAAAAGCCGGCTATCATACCTGAAATTTTAAATATTCAATATATTATCATACCAAAAAGATATATCATGAATAATTTTTCCCGTCTCTTTACCTTTCCCGAACCGACGGAAGTCGGCGATACGACTTTTCTGGAGGAGTTATACATAGAGCTTAAGTCTGAAGATGAGTATTATTTTCAGTTCCCTGACAAAACGGCAAACGGTATAGCTCTGGTAACGACCTTGGCGAACTCTTCGAATGTTCCGCAAGGTAAGGAGGTGCTGTCCGTATTCTTGGGAAGCGACGAAAATTCCACAAAAGAAATAACACTCAAGGCGGGCATAGATACCGCGGAGGCCAGGTACGGGAACATCGGCAGGAAAGAAGAGTTAACACTGAAGGTGGGTGAAATACCGTTTTACTACGATTACGACACAGTAATTTACCCCGGGCAGGATATGTCGTTGCATTTTTACGGTTATGAAGCAGAGGGTCTGGCCATGGTATCCTATCTCTTCATCGCCAGGAACGTTCCACAGGGACAAAAGGTGGCCGAGATAAAGGTGGTTACGAAGAACTCGGGCAATTTGACTTTTCCGGTTCGTGCGGGCATAGAGTCTTCTGAATGGAGCATAGAATACAAAAGCGGCGAAGTCCTTCACCGCAAGACGAAGGTAGCCGAAAACTTTCGTGACCAGCGGGGCGTAATCGGGCACAAGTATTTCTGCAGCTTCCAATTCGACAAGCCGGTGAAGGTAAAAAGTGTAGAAATATCAGTTGGTTCTAATGAACAAAAGGCCGGCCTTAACCTGAACCATCTCGCAATCATTGGAACCAAGGGCGGGTACAAGGAAGGCATGCTGCCGCACAAAGTCGCATCAATATTCCCCAAAAAATCCACTCAGGATGATATAAGGGACGCTTACCACCTGTATTACACTATCAAGAAATTCGATAAACCTATAAAAGTAGACTCCTGCAAATTCAGATGCCTCCTTGAAAGCAGAAATTCCGTGATAAGTATACGGGCAATGACTATGCTCCAACCATCCTCCGAAAAAGACTTCACGTTAAGCTACATCCATCATATGCTTGGACAGACGGAATTGTACGAGCGCATAGATACCCCCGAAGCGTATATATGGCGGAAGAAATCGCCTTCCCCCCGGGCATGGCTTACCTCAAGAGCGCTGTGGCTCAAGCCGGATAAGATACTGGAGTCGCTAAAAACGGGAACCCTGCCGAACGGTGAAAAATTCAATCCTTATCGTACCGCATTGCTGGAAAGGGAGGAAGACAAGCCGTTTTTCCCGCTTTCAGGCGGGAATCTCCGGGGCGGCGCCGAGATAACCCGTTACTCGGCAAATGAAATACACCTGTCCGCAAGCTGCAGCAGAACATGCCTTCTCGTCTTAAGTGAAAAATACTATCCGGGCTGGAAGGCATACGTGGACGGGGAAAAGAAGCCCGTATACAAAACCGATTATGTGCTCAGAGGAGTTTCGCTCGCCCCCGGCGACCATGATGTGATATTCAAATACCAGCCCGTCACCGTGAAATACGGGCGAATAATCAGCCTGTCCACGCTGTTGCTGATTATCATCTCGTGGATTGGAATCCGGAAGTTTACATCGAAGAAAACCGACTCAGCTTAAGGCCCATTCCCAGCAGGGCCACCGGCGCTTCGATGACGCCCTCATACAGACTTAACGGAACTTTGAAAAGCTCGACAAACCCCACTTTTTCATAGAAAGAGACGGCCCGGGTGTTGTAGGTTGTGGTGACAAGATGCACTCCGCTTGCGCCGTGAGAAGAAAGGTGCTCCAGCCACTGCCGCATCATCTCCTTCCCAAGCCCCAACCCCCGGTATCCGGCGATTATGTTGGTGTGAAGGTGGGCGGGATACTCCGACACGACATCGGGCGTTTTGAATTCGCCCTTCACCGCTGAGATTATCGCTTTGAATATGTAGCGCTGAGTTTTGAGGCTCCAAAAACACTTGGTAGCAATGGTGTTTTTCGCTATCCGGGGAATAATCGCTCTGCGAGTGACTGCAATCTGTCGGCGTGTGTCTGTCGCCCCTAAAAGATATCCCACCACCCTGCCTTCGACCTGCGCCACCAGGCAATGCTCCGGCTCATAATCGGTATAATAAGCGCTCCACATGTCGGCGAAAACCTCCCGTCCTTCAAAGAAGGCCTCCACCGGCTCACCCATAAAACCCGTCTCGCAGCAAATAAACCTCACCGCTCCGCGGTCCCGGTGCTCGTAAGGGCGCACGAGGAGTTGCATAGTGGAAATATTCTATCACAGAATTAATTGTTTGTGGAAAAGGAACGGCTTTGAGCCGTCAATTTACACATCCAGGTTGGTGACGTTGAGGGCGTTGCTCTGAATGAACTCCCGCCGCGGCTCTACGGTATCGCCCATGAGCACGTCGAATATCTGGCTGGCGGCTTCGGCGTCGTCGATATTCACCTTGAGCAGGTTGCGGGTTTCCCGGTTCATGGTGGTTTCCCAGAGCTGCTCGGCGTTCATCTCGCCCAGGCCCTTGTACCTCTGGATTTCGTTACCCTTCTGACCTTCCTTCAGGATGTAATCCACCACTTCCTTGAGGGTTGCGAAATCAGTTTGTTTATCGTCGAGTTCCACCCTGTAGACGGGCTCGCCCGCCGCTTCCATGGCCTTCGCCAGCCTTCTGAGCTCGTCGAATTCCGGGCTTCTCACGAACTTGAGGTCTATGGGCGTGGTCATCTGGCTGCCGTTTTTCCGGGAGACGCACCTTACCAAGCGGGCGTTTTCCTCCTTGTCTTCGTCGACCCAGAACTCCACCGGGGGCAAATCGGGGCGGGTCTGCGCCAGTTGCTTGCGGATGCTTTTTATTTTCTTTTCCGTTGCCTTCGGGTCCCTCAGGGTATCCTGGCTGAACTCGCCGTCTTTAACGAAGGCGTCTATAACCATCGGGTCGCGCTTGCGCCTCTCGAAGTGGCCGAGGATTTCGTAGTAGCGCAGTACTTTTTTCACGAACTCCTTGAGTCTCTCTCCGGCCATGGGGGATTTCCCGTTTTGGGTGAGCAGGCGCAATTTCTCAACGCTACGGTCTAAGAGGTAGTCTTCCAACTCCGTCTCGCCCTTTATGTAATACTCCTTTTTGCCCCTTTTGACCTTGAAAAGCGGGGGCTGGGCGATATACAGGTGACCCTTTTCCACCAGCGGCCTCATTTTTCGGAAGAAAAAGGTCAACAGCAGTGTCCTGATGTGCGAGCCGTCCACGTCGGCGTCCGTCATTATTATAATTTTGTGGTAGCGCAGTTTGGTTATATCGAAACCCTCGTCGCCGGCTCCGGCGCCTATTCCGGCCCCCAGAGCGGTGATGATGGTCTGGATTTCCTGGTTGGACAGCATCTTGTCCACGCGGGACTTTTCCACGTTGAGTATTTTGCCCTTGAGCGGCAGGATAGCCTGGTAGCGCCGGTCGCGGCCCTGCTTGGCGCTACCGCCGGCGCTCTCCCCCTCGACGATGAAAAGCTCCGCCTGAGTCGGGTCTTTTTCCTGGCAATCCGCCAGCTTGCCCGGCAGTCCCGTAACTTCGAGGGCGCTTTTGCGGCGGGTGAGGTCGCGCGCCTTCCGGGCGGCTATCCGTGCCCGGGCGGCTTCGGTGACCTTTTCCACAATCTTTTTGGCGACCCTGGGGTTTTCTTCCAGGTACACCGCCAGCTTCTCGTTAACTATGTTCTCCACGACGCCCTTGACCTCGGAGTTTAGCAGCTTGCCCTTGGTCTGCCCCTCGAACTGCGGATTGGGCATTTTCACGCTGAGCACCGCGGTCAATCCTTCGCGGACGTCGTCGCCGGATATGGGGTCTTTGAGGTTCTTTTTCAGGTTGTTGGCGTTGGCGTAGTTGTTTATGGTGCGGGTGAGGGCAGCTTTCAGACCTATCAGGTGAGCCCCGCCGTCGCGGTTGTTTATGCTGTTTGCAAAACAGTAAATATCCTCGTTGTAACCGTCGTTATATTGAAGCGCGACCTGGAGCTGAACGCTTTCCCGCTCCCCTTCCAGGTATATGGGCTTGGGGTGCATGGTGTTTTTATTCCTGTTGAGGTCCTTGACGAACTCGGCTATGCCGCCCTTGTAGTAGAAGGTACGAGGTTCTTTGTCGGACCTTTCATCCGCTATTATGGTTGTAAGCCCGGGCGTCAAAAACGCATGCTCGCGCAGACGCTGGCTCAGGGTGCCGAAGCTCAAAGAGGCCTCGGGGAATATCTCCGGGTCGGGCTTGAAAGTTATGCGTGTCCCGGTGGAACGGGCCTTACCTATGACCTTCAAGGTCTCGTCGGGCTTACCCTTAGTGTATCTCTGAAACCACACTTCCCCGACGCGCCTGATTTCCATCTCCAGAAACTCGCTCAAGGCGTTGACCACGCTGGCGCCCACGCCGTGGAGGCCGCCGGAGAAGGCGTAGCTTTCGTTGTCGAACTTGGCTCCCGCATGGAGTTTGGTCATGATGACTTCCGCGGCGGGAAGCTTTTCGGTGGGATGGGGATTTACGGGTATACCCCTGCCGTTGTCGGTGACCGTGATGCTGCCGTCAATATGCAGGGTCACCTCGATGCGGTCGCATTCCCCCACCATGGCCTCATCGACCGCGTTGTCTATAATTTCATACACCAGGTGATGAAGTCCTATGACATCGGTGTTGCCGATGTACATTGCAGGCCGTTTTCTGACGGCCTCCAAGCCTTCAAGCACCTTGATTCTGTCCGAGTCGTAAAGGCTTGCGTCTTTGGAATTTT
The DNA here is from genome assembly GCA_964459325.1 of uncultured bacterium. Taxonomy (GTDB): domain Bacteria; phylum RBG-13-61-14; class RBG-13-61-14; order CAYWKU01; family CAYWKU01; genus CAYWKU01. Next base: position 63,690 of record CAYWKU010000016.1, read on the forward strand.
TCACTTGTGCCATGCCCCTGATTTCACCTTTAATTTCGTGGACTTATAGTGTTTCTCCCTGATTTGATTATATTAACACATTTTTCGGGTTTCGACAACCGCAAAAGTATAAAATGTAGTATGTGTAATCTCCATGGACTACAACATATTGTATTTATTAGGAACTTTGAGAAGACTTTTTTCGAGGCGGGGATAAAAGAGCCATAAATCGGGTAAAAATTCAGGTTTAATACTCTTCTTGATGCCCTTTCGGGGCCATGTTAAAATGCTAGTAAATGAGGGTGCTTGTTCTGGGGACGGGTACTTCCACCGGAGTGCCCGCTGTTGGATGTAAATGCCCCGTTTGTACATCCAATAACCCGAAAAATAAAAGGCTCAGGCCCAGCGTACTGGTCGAAACGAAAGAAACTTCAATCCTGATAGACACCTCCCCCGACCTTCGGCAGCAGGCGCTGGCTTACGGCATAACCCGAATCGACGCCGTGCTGTATACGCACGCTCACGCCGACCATGTGCACGGAATCGACGACCTGCGCTCGTTCAATTTCATCCAGGGCGAACCAATACCCGTCTATGGCAACCGGGAAACCATGGAAAGGGTAAGGTTGCTTTTCGATTACATTTTTCAGGGCGGTCCGGGCGAGGGGGGCGGAAAGCCGATGATAGAGACCAACGTGATAGAGGGCCCGTTCGATGTGGACGGGGCGCATATCGAACCGCTGTACGTTTATCACGGCGCCATGGAAATCCTTGCCTACCGCATAGGGCAATTCGCCTACCTGACCGATGTTTCGCACATTCCCGAAAAGGCTATGGAAAGAATCAAGGGCCCGGAGCTGGTTATATTGGACGCTTTAAGGTATAAAGCCCATCCGACACACATGAATTTCGACCAGGCCATAGAAGCCGCGCGGGAAATAGGCGCGAACCGCACCCTTTTTACCCATTTCAGTCATGCCGTCGAACATGAGGAGGCTCAGAGAATGCTCCCGCCGGGAATGGAGCTTGCCTACGACGGCCTGGAAATTCAACTGGAAGACGAGGATTAATTTTCTGGTTGAAGCTATGGCAAATCATGTCCCCTCAATCCGGAACTCGTGAAAAAAAGCGGCGCAGCGCCGCTTCCGTGGTCGTCACCGTCGCTGCCGCCATACTGATAGCCGGCGGGGTCAGTCGAATTCCCTTTTTTAAAGAGGGCGGGATAAATGTAATCATAACGGCGGCGGCGCTCATTTACCTGCCCCTGCCTTATGTCTGGAAATCGGGCCGTCCCTCGCGTTACGGCCTGATACCGGGCAAAACCGCCCGCAACCTGCTTCTCACCATTGGCGTGGCCGTGGCGGTGCTGGTCCCGTTTTACCTGGTGTTTTTCCGGTTCCGACCTCCCGTCGGGTGGGAGGGGGTATTCCCCGACCATCCCCTTCGGCTGATAATCGTGCAGTTTCTTATAGTGGCCATACCGGAGGAGTTTTTCTTCCGGGGATGGCTCCAGACCGAGCTCGATGACCGAAGCAAGATAAAATGGAATATCGCGGGAGCGAAGGTGGGGCCGGGATGGGTTGCGGCGAACCTGTTGTTCGCGCTGACCCACCTTGCGGTGTACGTCAACCTGACCCGGGCGTTCGTCTTCTTCCCGGGGCTGTTGTTCGGATGGCTCAGGGCCAGGACCGGCAGCGTCCTCTACCCGGCCATCCTGCACGCCGTCTGCAACATCACTTTCATCCTCGCCCTCAAAGCGAGCGCGTTTTAAAGTCGCCGATAAATGGAGTTACTATCTCAAACCGCCGATGCCATCCTTCCCGCCTTTTTGATAATAGGCGCGGGCTGGTTTCTGCGTAATCGAGGGCTGCTGACCGGGCATCTGGTATCCGGGTTCAACCGGCTGGTTTTCATGGCCGTGTTGCCGGTGCTTCTTTTCCAGAAGATAGGCTCCCAACCCCTCGGGGAAGTTTTCAGGGGTGACCTGATGCTGGGTTGCGTTCTCGGCATCGGGCTTGTCTGGCCAATAGCCTACGTCCTCGTGAAGCTCTACGGCGGCATTTCGCCCGACAGGGAAGGGGTTATTGTACAGGGCGCCGGGCGGCCCAACATGGCGGTGGTGGGGCTTGCGGTGCTTACCGGCGGTTGGGGCGGCGAGGTGCTCGCTCCGGCCGGCGTGGCGATGGCGCCGCTCGTTTTATTGGTGAATTTTTTCGCCGTGGTGTTCCTGCTGCTTCCCCATCGTTCCCGCCGGGGCGTCAAGAGCGTTCTTCCGATGCTGTCGGCAATAATAACCAACCCGCTGATAATAGGGACGGTGCTGGGCGTGGCCCGCAGCGCTTCAGGGCTGGAGATGCCCGTCGCAACAGACAACGCCTTGGAGATGCTGTCCGACATGGCCATCCCGGCGGCCCTTCTGGGTGCGGGCGCAAGCCTTCGCCCGGAGAAGATTTCCGTGGACCTCAAGGCAACCTTGATAACCGCCGGTATGAAGCTGCTTTTCATGCCCGCGCTGGTGTGGTTTATATTGAAGTATCTCCTCGGGATTTCCGGGATGTATCTTGGAATCGGCGTTATTTTCGCCTCCGCGCCCACAGCCACGGTAAGCTTTATCATGGCGGAACAAATGCGCGGCGACCCCGACCTGGCCGCTTCCATACTGGTCTTCACGCACCTGGCGGCGATATTCACCATGAGCCTTTGGCTGGCGGCGATTTTCCAATGGGGTTAACCTACTTACCCTGAAGATGAAAAAAAACAAGGTCATAGATTTGTCGGGACGCAACGACCGACCGCTGTTCATACTGGGCACGGCCAGCCAATTGCCCACCCGACGGCGCAACCCCACCAGCGCCCTGTTCCGGTGGAGAGACCACGGGTTCATGCTGGACGCGGGGGAAGGCGCGCAGCAGCAGTTATACCGGCTGGGGCTGAGCGTGAACGACGTGGGGAGCGTCCTCATCAGCCATTTTCACGGCGACCACGTGCTGGGATTGCCGGGGATAATCCAGAGCTTGAGCCTTCAGACCGAAGACCGCACTTTGAAAATTGCATACCCCGCGAACGGTGAAAAGTACCTGAAAAACCTTACTCATTCATCCATATTTCAGCAGAAGGTTAAGCTGGAATATGCGCCGATAACTCGGGAGGGGGAGTTGTTCCGCCATTCGGATGTGGCCGTATCGACTTATAAACTTCGCCACAAAACACCGTCGTGGGGTTACGTTATAAAGGAAGACGACAAGGTTAAGTTCGACCCCGAAAAGATAAATAAGGTGGGGCTTACCGACAGCCCTTTACTGAAAAATATAACTCTAACCGAAAGCGTAGAGTTCAACGGTAAGACCGTCACCTACGACATGGTGGGAAGCGCCCGCCGGGGTTTCAAGATGGGCTACATCGCCGATACGGGGCTTTGCCCCGCGTGCGAGTTGATAGCCTTCGATTGCGACCTGCTTTTGTGCGAATCCACTTACCTCGATGAAGATGCCGAATACGCAAGGGAAAACCGCCACCTCACGGTAACCGAGGCCGCGGAGCTGGCGACCCGCAACAACGTGGGCACGCTGGTGCTCACTCATTACAGCCAGCGCTACCAGGACAGGATAAAGCAGTTCCTCAAGGAAGCGAAAGAGATTTTCCCCGACACCGTAATGGGCGAGGACCTGATGACCATTTACGCCTGATTGCCCCGACAGCTTTAATTATTACTTTATGTAGCCGAGAGCCCGGAGCCTGGCTTTGTCCTCCTCGGACCATCGAGGTTCGGTGCTCTTCGCGGGAGCGCCGGCGGAGCGTTCGGCGAGTTTTTCCGCCTTCGCTTCCATATTGCCCGCCAATTCGGGAAGTTCGTTTACCAGGTTAGTTTTTTCTCCCGGGTCATTGAAGATATAATGCAACTCCCTCATGCCCATGGTGGACCACCTGTACTGATAACCGTCCTTCCATATAACGTGATGCTGCCGGTAGTATTTTTCGGCCGCTTCCTTCGAGTACTCCTCGATTATTCTGAGAGCGTGAGGCCTGGGATATGAATCCGCGTGAGAAGACCGTCCTTTCTTTAAATTCCTCAGGCTTCTACCCGGCAGCCGAGCCTTCGCGGGCCCATCCAGTTTCAAAACATCGAGAACGGTAGGAAAGAGGTCAACGAGACTGACCAGCTCCTCAACCCTGGCGCCCGGCTTGTATCCGGGCAAATTCATAATTATCAGGGGTGCGTTCAATGTCGGAAATCCGCCCAGGAAGGCATGTCCGAAAAAATCGTGCTCCCCGAAATACTCGCCGTGGTCACTGGTTACGATGATAATGGAGTTGTTCCACAATCCGTGCCGTTGGAGATATGTAAAAAAGCGGGCCAGCTGCTTGTCCATGTATTTTATCTGCGCGTCGTAAAGGGCGACCAGCCCGGAAAATTCACGGCGGCTTATATTCACATCCCCTGCATTATACCTGTAGCGACCCTTATTGGCGCTTGTCTCCACCGCTTCCCTGTAGCTTTTCATATCGGGGAAGAATTCCGCCTGCTCTCCGTGTTGCGGCACATGATAGGGAGCGTGAGCGTCCATAAGATTCATAAAAAGGAAAAACGGGGTATCTTTTTCCCGAGAGTTCTTTAACCACCGGATGGCCCGGTCAACGATATTATGCCCGTGGATTTTATAGTCCCTTTCGGGCTGCATCCTCTTACCCGTCAACCCGCTTATCTTTTGCCGTAAGGCCTGTTTCCACCCTTCCCATATAGCTCCCCTCTCACTTCTTTTTCTCATGGAACCCGAGGACTCAAAGTATTGAAAACCCCTTATAAGCCCCGAGAATTCGGAAAGCCATACATTGGCCGATACCCCGGCGGTCTGATAACCGGCTTTATATAAAACTTCGGCGATTGTCGGATATCGCAAGTCCAGATGCACGTTCTTTCCGGTAGCAAGATGCTCGCCGGGATACTGTCCGGTAAACATCGAGGCATGGCTTGGCAGAGTCCAATGGTTCGGAGCCATTGCGTACTCGAAGAGCACGCCATGCTCCGCAAAATCATCCAGAACGGGTGTGGTGGGGCGCGGATAACCGTAGCAGGATAAATGGTCGCCGCGCACTGTGTCCAGAACAATCAGAATTATGTTGGGGCGTGGACCTTCCGATTGCAGGCTTTCAAAATCCAACGAAGTCCTCCGGCAAAATGCCCACGGAGAAAAAATAAGCGCCACTTCGACCAGAACAATTATACCGAAAACCCACCTGTAAACGTTAATCCCCGCCCCTGCCTTTCGGCATGTTCTGTTTTCAATCGATGTCACCAGCAGGAATAATCCTACTCCGACTGCCACAAAAATCAGGAAAGCGACGGGCATATAGAAAAGATTCCAATTATCATGAAGGCTACGAAAAACGGGCACAAACCAGACAAACACGAATGCCGCGGGCATCAATCCGCTCAGGCCTACTCTTCTGTCCTTCCCTGTAAGCTTCAAAGCTCCCGCCAGTGAAGCCGCCCCGACCCCCAGCAGGAAAGCCTCCCATACCAGATCCATCACGGCGGGAGGAGCCGGAAGAATCACGCTTTGAAGAATAAAAGTCCCTGCAACGGCAACAAAAAAGAAGGCTATACCGCCCGGGTGCCATCCATGCTTTCCGGTGGTTGCAAAACGCTTCCTGATAATGCGGCCCGCCAGATGCCATGCTATCCCGACAAAAACGAAAAGCAGAGGATAAAATATAAGCAATTCAAGAAGGGACTTATCGGTCAGTATGGTCCCAATCGCCTTTGTAGCTCCGAATATCGCAAAATCGGAAGCGACCAGGTATATAAACTCGACAAACCAGAATATTAAACCCGCAAAAAACCACAAGAATAAGGGTTTCAATAAATAATCCGCCGTGCGAGGATTTTCATCCGATGCCATGTCGCCTGCCTGATTTTCCTTTGCAATCGGAAATAAGAGTAATTAATATAGACCCGTTATTCAATTTATGATAAAACCCTTACAGGAGTATTAAAAATGGAAAAAGCCACATTTCGCTCAACCGGCGCTCGAAAAGTAATTGCATTGGCTTGTTTCGGGGCATTTACCTCATTTTTTTTATGTTGTCACTATCTGAATAAAAAGGAAAACGAAAACGTCGTGTTTACACTGTACACCGTGAATAACGGTATATTGAAAATGACCGCCCAGATGTACCCCGCCGACCCGGAAGATGCCGGAAAGGCGGTACTTCAAACAAAAGAAGGGGACGGCTGGAAGAGCATCGCCGAAGAGAAAGTTGTCCTCCCGGACTGGCGGGCTTACTTCAGGGTCGAAAACTGGGACTCCAACCACACAAAGCGGTACCGGGTAAAGTACCGCGATTCATCATGGAAGGGAGTCATCAGGAAAAATCCCGTGGACAAGGAAGAAATAATGGTCGCCGCCTTCACCGGCAACGGCCCCCGCCCCAACGTTCCGAAAACCGACATCGTTAAATACCTGAAAAAGTACGACCCCGACCTGCTGGTATTCACCGGCGACCAGGTATATCGCCACCATCATCATCTCGGCGCGTGGATAGAGTTCGGGGAGAATTTCGGCGAACTCACCCGCGACCGGCCCACCGTATGCATACCCGATGACCATGACGTGGGCAATTCCAACCTGTGGGGTGCATCGGGAAGAAAAACCGACAATATTTACGAAGGCGGTTACCCGAAACCCGCCGAATACGTCAAACAAGTAGAGCGCGCCCAGACAAGCCACCTTCCCGACCCCTACGACCCGACACCCGTAAAACAGGACATCGGCACTTATTACACTTCACTTACGTGGGGCGGAATAAGCTTCGCAATAATCGAGGACCGCAAGTTCAAATCCGGCCCGGAGGGTGTAATGCCGGATGAATGGGGCCCCCGCCCGGACCACGTAACCGTCGCCGAGTACGATAAGGAAGTTCTCGACGCCCCCGGAAAAAAACTCCTCGGACAACGGCAGCTTAAATTCCTCCGCGACTGGGCCGACGACTGGAAGGGGGCGGAGATGAAGGCCGTCATCTCCCAGACCGCTCCGGCCAACGTCAGCACTCATCAACAGATAATCCCCTTTTATGCAAAATGGAGGCGCAGGATTTACGCCGACCTCGACTCCAACGGTTGGCCGAAAAGCGGCAGGGACAGAATGCTTCGGATTCTCCGCAAAGCGTTCGCATTCATCATCTGCGGCGACCAGCACCTGGCAACCCTCGTGCATCACGGCATAGATAAATGGAACGACGCGGGGCTGTCCTTCTGCGTGCCGTCCATCGCCAATTACTGGCGCAGATGGTGGCTGCCAGAGGAACCGGGAAAAAATCGCCGACCGGGCGCACCCGAATACACCGGCGAATTCGTAGACGGTCTGGGCAACAAAATTACCGTTAAAGCCGTGGCCAATCCCACTGAAACCGGAAGAAAGCCAACGGAGCTTCACGATAAAGCACCCGGCTACGGCATTATAAAGTTCAACAAAAGAAACCGAACTATCACCGTGGAATGCTGGCCCCGGCAGGTTGACCCCACCGTCCCGAAAAACGCCAAAATGCAATATCCGGGCTGGCCGAGAACCATATCACAGACGGACAACTACGCCCGAAAACCCGCCGCATACCTGCCCGAAATACACACCTCCGGCACGAGCGAGCCGGTAGTCAAGGTTATCAACGAAAAATCGAGCGAGTTGGTTTACGCCTTGAGAATCAACGGAAATTCCTTCAGGCCGATGGTGTTCGACTCCGGCAAGCACACCCTGGTCGTCGGAGAACCCGGCGGGAAGACGAAAACACTAAAGGGCGTGCAACCGTTGGAAAGGGGCGGGAAAGACACCATTCGGCTGAAGTTCGACCATTGAACCGCTTCATTCAAGCGTGGTTTTGAAGCTTTTCAGGCCGGCGAATATGGCCGCCGCTCCCAGTATGCACAAACCCGCCACGTCCGGCCAGAGCGCCGCCATGCCCACTCCCTTGGTTAGAACCCCGCGGAGTATTCCCAGGTAGTAGCGCAGAGGTACAAGGTATGTAACGTATTGCAGCGGCTCCGGCATGGTTATTATAGGAAAAATGAAGCCCGAAAGCAGAAAAGTGATAATCATGTAGAACATTATCATGTACAGCGCCTGCTGCTGGTTGGCGGAGAAGCTGGAAAACATGAGCCCTATGGCCAGGGAAACGATTATATAAAACACGCTCAGCAAAAAGAAAAGAGCGAGGCTCCCGTGAATTGGCACCCCGAACACCGTGGTTGCGGCCACCAGGATTATAACAACGTCCACGAAGGCAAGGAGCATATAGGGGAAAAGCTTGCCCACGAACATTTCCGATGGCCTCAGCGGGCTGGAGAGCAAAAGCTCCATGTTGCCCAGCTCCTTCTCCCTGACGATGGCCAGCGCGGTGAGGATGAGCGTCACCTGCGTCACTATCACCCCGATTAAGTTCGGCACATAAAACCTCACCTTGGCTCTCGACGGGTTGTACCAGTATCGCGGCGCCGCCTCCCCCGGCTCGGAGGGCCTTTCATCCGGCGGGTTTCGCATTAACCTTTCCTTGAGCATGCTTTCGGCGTATGCGAAAGATATACGCTTTGAATAAGTCATGGCGGTCATGGCAACCTGGGAATCCACGCCGTCGATGAGCATGAGCGCCTTGCCGCGCCCGCCGCTTATCATTTTTTCCCCGAAGCCGTCTTCGATGAAAAGGGCTGCATAAACCCGGCCCTTGTCCAGCATATCCAGCAAATCTTTCGGACGAGTGGATTCCGCCACTTTATCGAAACTACCGGGCGCGGTAAACGATTTCACGAAATTCCTTGACACGCTTGTCGAATCGTAATCGGCAACAGCCATCGGCAAATGACGGATTTCCCGGCTTACCGCGTAGCCGAAAAGCACCAGCATCATTATGGGCATACCCACTATAATGCCCATAGTGCGCCGGTCGCGGCGTATCTGCCGGAACTCCTTCACCAGCATTATAAGCAGGTTGTGAACGCTGAACCTTCTCAAGTCCTGCTCCTTGCCATCTTAAAGGACGTTGCCGCTATCGAGGCCAGCAGAAAGACGGTGATACCCGCAAAATCCGGCCACAGGGACGCAAAACCCACACCCTTCAAAGTAACCCCCCTCATTATCACCAGGAAATACTTGAGCGGTATCAGGTAGCTTACCCACCGGAAAAAGTCCGGCATGCTGAAGACAGGAAAATACATCCCCGAAAGTATCAGGCTGGGAAGCATGTAGAATATGGTAAGCTGGGCCGCCTGAACCTGGTTTTTGCTTACGCTGGATATGAAAAACCCGAAGCTGAGGCTGGCCACTACGAATATCAGAATCCCGGCGCCGAACACAAGCATGCTGCCGCGAATAACCATCCCGAACCACCATACGCTGACGGCCATAATCAGCACAATCGCCGCAATCGATATCATCCCGAATGGAATCAGCTTACCGACGATTATTTCCAACCCCCTCAGCGGGGTTACAAGCAACTGGTCGAAAGTGCCGCTTTCCCGCTCCCGTATCACCGCCATAGCGGCCAGCATTATGGTGAGGAACGTGAGCAGGTATCCTATCAGGCCGGGTATCATGAATAGAATCGCGTCCAGCTCGGGGTTGTACAGCACCCTCGAATCCATGTCCACAGGGCTCAGCTCGAGCACCCGCTGCGCGTCCCCGTATCCCGCGACATTGGCGCCGAAAAAGTCGGCGGCTATCAACCTGCCGTAACCCGCCGCCTGCTCGGCCGTCGGAGGTATGGAGCCGTCGATTATCAACTGCACCTTCGCCGCTTCGGGGCCGGAGCGTTTGAGGTCGCGCTCGAAACCGGTCGGAATAACCAGCGCCATGAAGCAGCCGCCTTTGTCGAGAAGCTCCTTCACTTCGGAATAACTGCGGCATTCGGTGCACTTCTCGAAATACTTGGTCTCAAAAAAGGACTCGGTAAGCTCGCGGGAGGAGCCGGACCTGTCCATATCCAGAACCGCCACCGGGAGGTTTTCTATATCGGTCCTGGCGGCGTATGTAAAAATCACCAGCAAAAGCGTCGGCATGCCTATCAGTGCGGCCAGCGTCTTCCGGTCCCGGACAAGCTCGATAAACTCCTTCTTAACGAACTGGAAAATCCTGCCCGTCATCCGCCGGTCTCCATCAGCGCAATAAAAACGTCTTCGAGCGACGGGGGTATCTCCGCGTAATTTTCGACGGGCGCCCCCGCCGAGCGAATCCGCTGAAAAACCTTATCCGCATCCGATACCGACTCCGAAAGTATGACGTGCAGGTCGCGGCCGTAAATGGTGACATCTTCTACATCCTCAACTTCGGCGATTTTATCCATGTGCGCGAGAGCATCCGGCAGGTTCGCTTCAAACACCTTTCCCCGAATGACCCGCTTTTTAAGCTCCTCCGGGCTTCCGAGAGCGACCAGTTCGCCCCTGTTGATAAGCCCTATGCGGTCGCAGTATTCGGCCTCTTCCATGTAGTGGGTGGTGACAAAGATGGTGGCGCCGTCCCCGGCCATGTCGGTGATGATGTCCCAGAACACCCGCCTGCTCGACGGGTCGACCCCGCCGGTCGGCTCGTCAAGAAAAACTATCTCGGGCTCGTGCAGCATGGCGCAGGTCAGCGCCAGCCTCTGCTTCCACCCTACCGATAGCTCGCTGGTAAGCCTGTCCCTTTTGTCATGCAGCTCCTGCCGTTTTAGAAGCTCCCTTATCCGCTCGATGCGGCGGGATTTCTTCATGCCGTAAACGCCGGCGTAAAACTTCAGGTTTTCCTCGACCGTAAGGGACGGATACAGGCTGAACTTCTGCGACATGTATCCGATACCCTTCACTACATCGCGGTGATGCTTGACCGTATCGTAACCCAACACGGTAACGCTGCCTTCGGTGGGGGAAATGATGCCGGTAATCATCTTTATTGTCGTGGACTTGCCGCTGCCGTTGGGGCCGAGGAACCCGAAGATTTCCCCCTGCCGCACGTCGAAACTCACCCGGTCGACGGCGGTGAAGTCGCCGAATTTGCGGGTAACGTCCTTCAGCTCGACCACCGTGTTCATTTCTCATCGCTCCCGCTTCGGGTTTTCCCCAGGATGTATGCGAAAACGTCCTCCAGCGTGGGGCGGCTTTCTTCCACCGTATGCCCTTCTCCGGGCAGTAACTTTCGCAGGCGTTCAGGCTCCATGTCCGGCTCGGCCTGCACCCGGAGCATGGTACCGACCAACTGCGCGCCAAGAATGCCGGGGCCGCCCTTTATGGCCTTTTGCGCCTTCCTCAAATCCGGTCCCCTGACGATGAACTGCCGCCATTCGGCGGATTTTTTCAGTTGGTCCACTTCGCCTTCCCGCACAATCCTTCCGCCGTCTATAAACGAAATGCGTCGGCAGCGGTCGGCTTCGTCCATGTAAGGTGTGGAGACGAAAACGGTCAGCCCTTGTGCGGAAAGGTTTTCGATATTCTTCCAGAACTCGCGCCTCGCCACCGGGTCGACGCCGGTTGTCGGCTCGTCCAAGAGCAACAGCTCCGGCCGGTGTATAAGCGCGCAGGCCAGCGCCAGCTTCTGCTTCATGCCGCCGCTCAAAGCCTCCGCCAGCCGCCCGGTAAACGGCTCCAGGCCGGTAAAATCGAGCAGCCACTTGACCCTTTCGGACATCTCCGAGGCCGGCGCCCGGTATATTCCGGCATAGAAGGAAATGTTCTCGGAAACGCTCAGGTCGAGATAAAGGCTGAAGTTCTGCGGCATGTAACCGATGCGGTGCTTGATGGGCCACGGGTCGCGCACCACGTCGTGCCCGAAAACGCTCGCCCATCCCGAAGTGGGCTTCAAAACGGTAGCCAGGATGCGCATGGCGGTGGTCTTCCCCGCGCCGTCGGGGCCGATGAGGCCGTAAATCCGGCCCGGCTCGACGGTGAGGCTCATCCCGTCCAGCGCTTTCAAATCGCCGAAGGTCCTGGTTACACCGTCGAAGGTTATGGCCGACTCATCCGTCATCGTTTCCCGTTTCATCGGCGGCGCCGGGGATTATCCACGCATCGGCGGGCAGGCCGGGTTTGAGGTCTTCGGCGCCTTCGGTAATGTTCACCCGCATTTTGAACACCAGGTGCGAGCGGCCTTCTTCGGTGGTCACGTTTTCCGGGGTGAATTCCGCCCGGGGCTTTATCCTCTCCACCTCGCCCTCGAAAGTGCGGCCCGGAAAGCCGGTTACCTCGACCTTTACCCTGTCGCCCGGGCTGACTTTCCTCAATTGCTCGATGGGCACGTAGACGTCGATGTAGAAGTCGGAGAGGTCCTGCAACAGCACCAGCGCCGTGCCCTGCCCCGCAAGCTCGCCTTCCTCGACGAAAATCTCGCTCACCGTCAACTCGCCGGGGCTTTTTACGTTCGAGTAGCTTTCCTGGAGCGCGGCAAGCCCGGCAGCCGCCTTCGCCCGCTCGACCTGCTCCCGGGCGGCCTCGATGTCCTCCTCCCGTGCGCCCTTTCGGGCCAGCTCATATTGTTTCTGTGCGGCTTCCAGGTTGGCCTTCGCCGACTTGTATTTGCTCAGGGTTACGTCGTAGTCCTGCTGCGATATAGCTTCTTTTTCGAGCAGCTTTTCCCGGCGTTGGAGAGTGTCTTCGGTAAGCTCGTACTGAGCCCGCGCGGCCTCGACGGCCTGCCGGGCGCGGTCTATCTCCTCCTCCCGCAGTCCCTTTTTCGCCTTTTCGTATTGTTGCCGTGCGGCGCCGAGCGCGGCCTGAGCCTGTTTCCCCTGAAGGCGGTACGCTTCCGGGTCGATTTCGACCATCAGGTCTCCCTTTTTGAGCATCTGCGAGCGTTTCACGTGCAGCGCAGTCACCTCGCCCGCCACCTTGGCGCTCATCAGCACCTCGCGGGCCTCCACTGTGCCGGAAGCGTAAACACCCTCCCCGGACTCCTCGCAGGCGACGAGGAAAATCATGGAAGCGAGGAGAGTCAGGGTTATTAAGTTGCGAGCCATTGCTTATTCCTCCTTCGAGCGGATGCCGCTGACGATAATTTTTTCAAAGGTGTCGAGGTACTTTTCTATGTCCACGGCCTCGCCGGTTTTAATCCGGGCTATGTTCACCTGGTTGAAGCGCACGACCGTCAGCGCTGCCATCCGGGTGTCCAAATCGGCGCGTACGCTGCCTTCCCGGATGCCCTGCTCCAGCATTCCCGATATGAACTCCACTATGACGGTCTCCACTTTGAGAAACTCGCGGAAAAGTATCGGCCCCAAAAAATCCACGTCGCGGGCCAGGACGCGGTTCATCGTCTCATCGGCGGCGTGGTATTCGAATGCGGCGCGTATCAGGGATGTGAGTTTGCCGGGCGCGTCGGGCTGCTCCTTCATCCTCTCCCGGATGCCCTCGAAAGTGGCTGAAATTTTCCCGTAAACCAGGTTCAGGAATATGTCGCGCTTGTTTTTGAAGTAGAGATATACGGTGCCCTTTGCGACCCCGGCCCTTTCGGCGATTTCGTCAACGGTGGTCTTTTTGAAGCCGTAGGTCTCCATCAGCTCGAGTGCGGCGTCGAGTATCAAATCGCGCTTTTCCCCGCCCCGGAGGATTTGGGGCCTTAGCTCCTCCAGCGCATGGAGCACCTTTTCTTCGGCGCGCTTTCCGGGGTTGTTTTTGTTCGGCCTATTAGACTTACTGACTTTTCTGGTCATTCAGTCATTATTATACACACGGGAGGGCGATTCGTCAATACCCTGCGGGAAATTTCTCCGGATGACAGCCCACACAACTTGCTTGTGTGGGCTACCTCTCTTTGGAGCTTCAGCGCCGGGCAGGAATGCCCGGCCTCCGGCAAAAATGGAGGACGGACATTCCTGTCCGTCAAATACCTTATCTGTTCCCGGGGCGGCGCTATCGCTTGCCCCGGGCTATATTATTTTGCCCTTTCAGGGCGAAAAATGTTTTCCTGTTGCTTGCGCAACCCGTCCGGACGGACGGGCTACCCGGCTTCGTTAAGCATGGTAGAGGCGACACTCTTGTCGCCCATGCCATTTATAGCCCGGGCCTGCCACGCGCGGCGGGCAGGGCGGCCCTTACGGGTTGCTTTAAGCCGGG
>CAYWKU010000017.1:0-71281 GCA_964459325.1 uncultured bacterium
TCGTTCGCGCAGTAGCATGGTGGGAAATAAGACAAGGGGCTTAAGCCCCTTGTCCAGGAAGGAACCTTCGCGCAGTAGCGTAATACGAAACCCCGACCTTCAGGTCGGGGAATCTCCCCGGAATAAATTCCGGGGTTTCCTAAAGGGTGACGCCGCTCCCGAATTCTCGGCCCTGCGCAAGCTTACGCCGGGGAGGCAGGAACTTCGTCCCTGCACCCCGCACTGCGCTCACGCATAGCATGACGGCATCTTGAAATGCACGTTCGTTCGCGCAGTAGCATGGGTTGAAAAAGACAAGGGGCTTAAGCCCCTTGTCCCATTGCTCGCAAAAGTGCATAGGTGGCCGGGACGTAATACCTGTACCTTGCGCGATGCATCGCGGATAAATCGCACCCGCCCGATGTCTGACGCTCCCGGGGAAAGACCGGCTATGAAGTATTCGGTTACTTTTTATGAAAGGTGAATACCCCCCATTTGAGGTAGCCGTTTTTGCCGCCGTCAACCCATCTTTGCAGTCCGGCCTTCATCCGGTCGATATACTCCTGGCTGGTGCCTTTTTTGAGTTCGTCGTGCTTCTTTTCGCTTTCTTCCAGCACTCTGGAGTAATGTCGTATCAGGTTCGGAGTCTGGTCCTCGAACTCGACGAACTCCAGCCCCAGCTTCTTGCCGGTTTCCTTGTAGAAACCGGGTGAGCCGAGGCTGGAGAGGTGGATGCGCTCGAGTATGGGGTCCAGCACCCCTTCCGGGCAATCGTCGGCCTGCATGGGGTCGGTGAATATAAACTCGCCGCCCTTCTTCAACACCCGGACGGCCTCCTTCAGCACCTTTTCGCGGTCATCGGCGTGAAGTATGGCATCCTGCGACCATATAATATCGAAGGTTTCATCCTCGTAGTGCAGCTTATCGAAGCTTCCGTCGTCGACCTGGATAAGGTGTCCCACGCCCTGCTCGGCGCTCATTTTGCGGTTGCGCTCGTTTTCCTTTTCCGAGAGGTTCAGGCACGTCACGTGGCATCCGAAGGTTTTGGCCAGGTAGCGGGCGGTGCCGCCGAAACCGGCGCCGATGTCCAGCACTCTGACGCCCTCTCCGATGATTTTGCTCTTGGAAGCCATCCTCTGCACGGTGCGACGGCTGGCGTCGAAGATGGGTTCATCCTCGCTCTCGTATATTCCCAGGTGCAGGTCTTCGCCGCCCCAGATGGTATAATAAAAGTTATCCGCGTCGTCCGAATCGTAATAATCCTTGGTAACTTTCACAACGTCGGAATCGTTCCCGCTCATGTTACTACCTCCTCTTCTCCGGTTTTAATTGCATTGAACTTAAAAATCAATCAGGCTTCGAGCTTGCCGCCGCGATAGGCCTCAATAAGCTCGCTGCAGAATTCGTCCCTTCCGGCGAGAGCTTCGGCCGCTACGACGGCGGTCATCATTTTCTTGTCGGTGGGGTCGATAACAGCGGAATCGAGGCCCTTGGTTATGGCCATTATCATGAAGGTGCGGTTGAGCAACTTCCTTTCCGGCAGCCCGTAAGAGATATTCGACAGGCCGCAAATGGTATGGACGCCGGGAAATTTTTCCATGATTTTCTCCACGGCGTTTACAAAATCCATCCCGTAACTGTCCTTGGTTGAGAGCGGCTGAACCAGGGGGTCCACGTAGATGTTTCCGATGTCCACGTTGTTTTTCACCAGCGCGTTTATCAGCTCATCGGCGATGGCCAGGCGGTCGTCGGTGGTTTCGGGCATGCCCTTGTCGCTCATGCACAGCGCCACCACCTTGGCGCCGGTACCCGACACCATGGGTAACATCTTGTCGTAGCGGTCCTTTTCGAGGGAGATGGAGTTTATCATGGGAGCGCCCTTGTGGAGGGAAAGCGCGGCCTCCACCGCCTCCGGGCTGGGGCTGTCGATACAGCACGGGGCATCAACGGCGCCCTGCACCGTGGTGACCAGCCACTTCAGATATTCGGCCTCATCGTCCACAAACACGCCCGCGTTCACGTCTATGTAATGGGCGCCGGCCTCGTATTGCTCCTTCGCTATATTGCCGATGGCGTCGGCGTCCTGAGCTTTTGTGGCCTCAGCTACGGATTTGCGGCTTGCGTTAATCAATTCTCCGACAATCAGCATGTAAATCCTCCTTTAACTGAAAAGCTGCCGTGTTCGGGTATGAATCGCGCCTCGGACAGCACGCGGCTCACCGGTTCATAAAGGGCTCCGCGGTTACCTTTTGTCCGGGGGGTATTTTGACGAAGTCCTCTTCGTTATACGGCCCGAAAAGCAGTTTTCTGAAATAATCCCCGGTTCCGGGTATCTCCTCATACTGCTTTTCCAGATAATCAGCGTTTTCAATGGCCCTCTTGCGGAGCGAATCCTGGTCACCCGCATCTGTGTTTATGTACACTATGTGCGTGTAATGCTTCAACTCCTCTCGCAACGCCCATTCGGCGTCTTTCCTTCCGACCCTCGCAGTGTAATCGTGCTCCAAGAGGCCAAGGGGGTCCTTGTTGCTTTGCACCCAGCCGGGCGTGAGGTAATAAGTTCCCGCCCGGTCGCTGAAAGCCCTGTTGTAAGCTTCGCGGGAGCCCAGAAACAGGGCCACGCAATCGTGAACCCGCGGTATTATCAGCCCCTGCCGGGGGGCTTTAATTCCGACAATGCCGTTGGAACACAAACCGTATCCCAGCACTATTTCCGAAGCCCCCTCCGCAACCGCGTCGATTTCTTCCTGTATAAGCTCCGGCATCCGGTCGGGAGTGCGGTGGAGGTTCTGGTCCAGGTACCTGACCTCCACACCGTCATCGGAACCCTGTAAAGCGTCAAGCTCCGGTTTCATACAGCCGCATGCTATAATTATTCGTGGGCCTTTTTCCATTCTCTCCCAGACTCCCGGCGGCCTTTCCGAGTTTTCATCGGCGCCACCGGGATGTTTTTTATGATGCCGAAAGTTCCTTTACGTGGTGGCTGCGACCAGGCTTCTATCCGAGAGTATCGGATTTCCCACGGCGTGCGCGTTTATTCGCTGTAACGCCCCTTCGGTAACGATTTTTATATTCACCTGAGGCTCCCGCGCTCCCGCCGCCCGGGCGCCTTCCATGGCCATTCTTGCGACTTCGCTTTCCGCCCAGTGGCTCGCCTCCTCGGCTTGTTCGAAGGTTCTGCTGGTCCCCTCTATCTGCACCATGTAGCTTCGCGTTTCCGTCGTTTCCTGCAGGAAAATGAGGGCCTGCTTGTTCACCATCACCGAGCCCGCCACGGCGCCCACCGCGTTGGCAACGGGGAACTGCTCGGGGAGCAGGAACTCGGCGTTGAGCTTGTGAGCCACCCTCTTGACGAAAGCTTCGGCCGGCGCGCCTATGCCGATTACCGGAAGGCCGCTGGTTATGGCCACCGAAAGCAGGGAGTCGGGACCGTTGACCATCTTCTCGAACAGCCATTTTCCCCAGGCGCCGTCGATTTTTTCCGGCAGCCGCGTGCCTGCGATATGGCCGGCCAGGAAGATGATTGCTACCTCCGTTATCCGACAGACGATGAGTCCGAAAACTTCGTCCACGAACTGTGCATACTCGCGATTGTACATCCTGGCGGCATACTTGGTGGCGTGCCTTGCGACTTTGGCGTTCCACTTCTGCATTTCCCCGCTTGCGTGAAGCAGGTCGGTTGGGGTGAGGGCGGCGTGCTCGATGTAGCCGCGCTTGATGAGGGCGTCGGCGTTGAGCTGAACCGGATGATGGACACCCACCTTCTTGAGCAGCCGTGTAAGGCTTATTGGCCCTTCACGCAACACCTCGACCATTCTCTGCCGCTTTTTGTCCTTCGATATTCTCTCCGGCTCTATCTCCTTCTGGAGGTACCAGTATTCGAGGTCGGTGGGTTTCATCAGGTGCGAGCGCTTTTTCCTCACCCCCAGCATTTCCTTCTCCACCTCCGGGTGATGCGAAGCCAGCCGGGAGAGCGGCACCACTCTGTCCGGGCCAACCTCTACACCTCCGGTTTCCAAAGATATCCGGGAATCGCAACCGATACATGCGGTTCTAATGGAGGCGGCCTTGACCGCGGTTTCCACTTCGCCCACGTGCGCGCCTTCGTCGGACACGGCAATTCTGGAATCGGTAACGAGCGCCACGTCGGTGGTTGTGCCGCCCATGTCTATCATCAGGGCGTTATCGTTGCGGGTCAGGAATCGCCCGCCGATTGCGCTTGCCGCCGGACCGGAAAGGATGGTTTCCACCGGCTTTCGCAACGCCTCGGTGTAGGGCATCAGGGAACCGTCGCCCTTAACTATCATTAGAGGCGCGGTTATGTTCCTCTCCTCCAGTGCCTTGCAAACCGCGTCTATAAACTCCTTCATAACCGCCACCAGGGAAGCGTTGAGGCAGGCCGTGGCGGCCCGCTTGATGGAATCCAGACTGGTAGACAACTGGTGCCCGAGCACCGCCGGCAGGCCGCTTATCCTGCGTATAGCTTCAAAACATCTTTCCTCGTGTGACGGGTCCAGGGGGCTGAAGTAGCTGGAAACGGCCAGCGCGTCAAACTTGTGTTGATTGTTTCGCACCCATTTTTCGATGTTTTCCAGGTCCAGCGGCTCCTTTTCCATCCCCTGAGCTGTGTGGCCGCCCGAAAAGTATGCGAAATGTCGGGTCCAGAACTTCGAATCCAGGGAATAGGCCTCCACCAACTCCGGGTCGTAACCTGTCAATATGAGACCCACTTCCATGGCCTTGCCTTCGGCTATGGAGTTGGTGGCCAGGGTGGAGGAGATGCCCACCAGCTTAACCCGGGCGGGGTCGTCGATTTGAAGCTTGTCCAGCACGTCGACGATTCCGGTGGTCAGGTTTTCGCGGGTGGTCAGAGTTTTGGCGGATGACAGCACTTCGCGGGTGCGATATTCGAGCAGCACCCCGTCGGTGTAAGTTCCGCCGGTGTCTATACCGACGACGAAGTCCTCGTCCGATTTGCGCTCGCGGTGAAATTCCACGTACCCGTCGAATGTCATTGCCTGTTGTTCACTCATTTTTTATCCGAATCCAAACTTTTCGCCTCTACACCGATAGCGAAGCTATCGGCGCCACCCGTTATCCGAGTCCGAAAATTTAATAACCTTGCAGACAAGGAGCTTAAGCCCCTTGCCTACGCTTGTCTAAGCGGACTTGGCCTTCTTGACCCTGTCTTCGGCTTCGTTGAGAATTTTTTCTATCTCGGACTGCGCCTTTGTCGGAACCCTGGAGATGGGGCCTTCGTAGTTTTCGATGAGGTCCCGGGTTTTTTCCACTATCCTGTCTTTCATGCTCTTGGCGCCTCTTGTTTCCCAGTCTTCGTAGCTGTTTCGGTCCATCAGCGTAGGTCTCCAGTGTTTCCGGAAGTATTTCATGGTGTGGTCTTCTTCCAAAAAGTGCCCGCCGGCGCCGACGTTTTTGATAACGTCCACCGCCAGGGTTTCTTCGTTGACCTCGATTCCGTTTTCGATAACCCGGGCCATCCCGATAAGCTCGTCGTCGAAGACGGTCTGGAAGACGTCGCCGCACAGCCCCGATTCGGTGTATCCGTTGTCGTGTACGAAGTTTGCGCCGCTGAGCATCGCCGCGTGCACCGACAGGGCTCCCTCGATGCCGGACTGAAGCTCCAGGCACTTGGTGTCCGTGCAGCCGGACTGGGAATACATGGGCAGGCCGCAGTACTGAACGAACTGTGTCATGCCGGCGCTCAGGATGCTGAGCTCGGGTGCGCCGTAAGCGTATATCATGTGCCTCATATCCAGGATTGAGAGCATTCCGCCCACTATGACGCAGGTTCCCGGGTTTATGAGCTGTGACGCGATAACGCCCACCATTGCCTCGCTGAAAGCCACCAGTATCTGGCCGGCGTGAGTGGCGGGAACGGTGGCGCCGCCGATTGAGCAAGGCGTATAAACCTGCGGTATCCTGTGCTCGGCGCAGTACATGCACTTGTCTATGGCGTGGAAATCGCTTACCAGCGGCGATATAGGCTCGCTGTAATGAATGTAGTTGGGCTTGAGCTTGAACTCGTCCTCGCCTCCGGCCATGGCGATTCCTATGCGGTGCT
Organism: uncultured bacterium; assembly: GCA_964459325.1. Lineage (GTDB taxonomy): Bacteria > RBG-13-61-14 > RBG-13-61-14 > CAYWKU01 > CAYWKU01 > CAYWKU01. The sequence goes on from CAYWKU010000017.1 coordinate 6,062, forward strand.
GGTCGGCGCAGTTTTCGCGGGTGTAGGCCCAGTTCATTATGACCTTGGTGGTGTTCTGTATCATGTCCGCGAACTCGTAGACGTCGGCCAGCTCGACGGTGACGTCGCTTATGGTGCCCAGCGACTGGACGTATCCGATGTTTGGCAGCGCATCGCACACCCTGGCGACGCTGTTGGCGTCCTTGCGGACGTAGTGCCTTCTTTCCAGGGTATCGGGGTCTATGAAATGCGGAGGCGTCGGGCCGGGGCCGAAGTAGCTCTTGCCCTTCTCGATATAGCAGCTTTCATTCCCTTCCCAATCGTAAACGGTGGTCGTGGGGGGGATATTGTTAAATGCGTAGCGGAGTAATTCCTGAGGGAAGCGCACCCTTTTGCCGTCCACCCTGCAGCCGTGTTTTTTGAACAGGTCCCGCGCGCCCGGGTGGTGCACATCGGCGCCGGTATCTTTGAGTGTTTTAAATGCCGCGTTGTACATTATCTCCAACTGGTCCTCGGAAAAAACGGCAAATTTTGGAGTCCTGTTTTCTTTGTAATTGGCTCTGGTCATCATAGTGTCATCTCCTTTGCGAAAACAAGGGGCTTTAGCCCTTGGGCATCATGGGTTATAAAACCCGCAAGGGGTTAAAACCCCTTGCCGAATCCGTGGCAAATTTGAACGAATTCCGACCCGTCATCCTTACGAATGCCTCTTATCCGCCGCCTCGACCATGTCCCACAGTTCCTTGTGGAGCTTTTCCTCGATGGGCTCGGGTTCGTACTCTTTAAGGATGCGCTCGGTTTCCTCGTCGACCCTGTCTCGCATGGTCTTGGAGCCGTTTTCCACCCAGGTTTCCCAGTCCGAGCGGTCCTGCAGTTTGGGCAGGAACCATTCTTTCCAGTGCTCGTAGGTGTGGTCGTGCGCCACGAAATTTCCGGCGGGGCCGACTTCGTCTATAACGTCCAGGGCCAGGTAATCGTCCTCAGTGGAGATACCCTTTCCGAACTGCTTTACCATGCCGATGATTTCCTGGTTCATCACCAGAGCCTCCAGCGAGGAGTTTAAACCGTGGTCGGTGTACCCCACATCGTGAACGAGGTTTGCTCCCGACAACATTGCGTAAAACAAGCTGGTGGCGCTTTCCGCAGCGGCCTGCTCGTCCACAATTTTCGCGTCGGTGCATCCGCCGGTGGAGAACATCAAGAGACCCAGCCACTTGGCCACGTCGGTGTACCCGGCCAGCGCCAGCGACAGCTCCGGCGAGCCGTAGGAGTACGTGCTCTTCATCATATCCATAACAGTGAGCACTCCGCCGATAAGCAGGGGCATGCCGGGTTGCTTCAGATAGGAGAGCACCACGGCCACCAGCGACTCGGCCAGCGACTGCACAATCATACCCGCTATGCTTGCGGATGAAGTAGCGCCGCAACTGGGGCACGGCGTGTACATCGCCGGGATGCCCTTTTCTGCCGAGAACATCAGCTTGTCCACGGCGGCGTGGGCGTTTTTCAGGGGGGAGATGGGCTCGATGTAAACCACAAACAGCGGATTCAGCTTGAACTCCTCCTCGCCGCCCTGAATCATGCAGGCCATCTTGTACTGGTCTTCCAGCCCTTCCCTGTCCACGCTGGTAATAACGAACGGCTTGGTGCACCCCTCTATCATGGCCATGAACTGGCGCCGGTCGTAAGTCTGGTCGTTGGGAACGTCGCTCACCAGCCCGTGTGACATGAAGAAGTCGTAATTTGAGAGATAATCCACGAATTTTGCGGCAGCGTACACGTCCTTGTAGGCGCCGCGCCTTCTTTCTCCGGTTTCCCGGTCATAGATAAAGGGCTGGTCGGAGCCTGTTCCGAAGGCCACGTTGTCCTTCTGGAGGGGCAGCGACCTTTTTCCGTTCCTTCCTTTGAGGGTCATCTTGCGGGGGTTATTACCCAGCGCTCTTTCCACCAGGGAAATGGGAATTCTGACCCGATTACCGTCCACCACGGCGCCGTTCTTTTTGAGAAGGTCGAGGGCTTCTTCGTGGTGGATAAGGCACCCGGTGTCTTCGAGCACGTCGAGGGCGGCGTAATAAATCCGCTCTATCTGGTCGTCGCTCAGAACCCTGAACAAGGGGGTTCTATATACGGTTTGATTCATTCTCATAGCGCTTCTCTCCTCATTATTTCATTGGCACTTTGGAAGTTATCTATAAACTACACTCGCCGTTTCGGTGCGGCGTACAACTATTGTAGAAGCGACTTTCCCACGTCCACGGCGCTCCCGGCGTTGGGGCCGTAAGCGTCGGCGCCGATTTTTTCGGCGTATTCCCTGTTGACCGGAGCGCCGCCCACGAGGATTTTCACCTGGTCGCGGATTCCGGCTTCCTTCAGCGAATTGATGATTTCTCCCATTTTGGGCATGGTGGTGGTCAACAATGCCGATATACCGAGTATCTCGGGGTTATGTTCCTTGACCGCGTCCACGAACGTCTGAGAGGGCAGGTCAACGCCGAGGTTGACCACTTTGAACCCGGCGCCTTCGAACATCATCCCAACCAGGTTTTTACCTATATCGTGCAGGTCGCCTTCCACGGTGCCGATGACAAAAACTCCCGAGCCTTTGCTGTCCGATTCGGACAGAAGCGGCCTGAGTATGTCCATTGCGCCTCGCATCGCTTTCGCCGAACGCAATACTTCCGGTATAAACATATCGCCCGCTTTGAACCTCTGTCCCACGACGTCCATGCCGGCCAACAGTCCCTTGTTCAGCACTTCATCCGGTCCCATTCCGTCGTCGATGCATTCCTGCGCCAGCTTGGTCACATCATCCACCTTGCCGGCAATCAAATCCTCTGCAATTTTGCCCAATTTTTCACTCATACTTTACCTCCTTGGCGATTTAAAAAATTAATTGATTTTAAGGTTACCCACCCGGCAAAATCCACCCCTCCGGTCATACGGCAATATTTCAAACGCCCGTTGCGGTTATAAGACCTGCTCCTCCGGTACGGGCAACTCGGAGGCCATGGCTTCCACTTCCTCGGTCTCGATAAGCTTTTGCAGCTTTTCCACGGTTTCGGTGGCGGCTTTCAGCTCATCAAGCGGCATGTTTTTCAGTTTGGCCTTCAACAGGCTCTGAATGGGCACCGGCGCGGCATCGACCAGCATTTTCCCGTCTTCGGTCATCTCTATGTTGATAACCCGCCTGTCCTTGCTGGCCCTGGCCCTTCTCACCAGTCCCTTGGCTTCGAGCCTGTCAATTATGCCGGTTATAGTAGCCGGTGATATTGAAGTTTTCTTAGCAATGGCGCCTACCGAAAGGCCACTGTGGGCGTTCAGTTCCCGGAGACACAGCAACTGACCTGTAGTTACGTTGAAATGCTTCAGGATGTACTTTGAATGAACCGCCCACGTGCGGGAGAGGTTCCTGAGCGCCAGGAGCAACCTTTCAGTACATTCCTCAAATACCTGTTCTTCCTTGTTTTCCATTGCCGCCTTTCCGAATAGTTAAACTTTACCCGCCCTTTTTATCTGATGCAAGGCCTGGCTCAGCCATGTTGTCATGGCTCAAGGTCACTGATTGTTTTAAAAGGGCTTAAGTTTAATTCAGTAACGGATACTTACTAAATCAATACAAAACGTGACCGCTTTCAAATTTCCGGTAACAGGGTACTTATCCCCGGGTGAATTTTTAATATTATCCGGTTTCAGATTTAAAGTGGATGAGATTATATATTAAAAGCTTGGAAATTACAAGTGGGGATGTTTTAAACTCGTAAAATTTCAGTATAAATAGCTGAATTCGCTAACTTTCCAGTGATATAGAAAAATTCCGGGAAAATGGGGCGAGTGGCACACAAACCGTAAGTCAGCGTTTTTGCTTCAAAAACACAAACCGGGGCCTCTTTCGTAAAATGGAGCGCCGGGTTGATTTACTTGTTCTCCACGGATTCCCGTGAGTCTTTGTTTTTCTTCCTTTTTTTCCTGGTCTTACCGAAAGTTCCTCTCCAGATTTTTCCCTTTTTGCTTCTCTGGTCTCCTTTACCCAAAATATCACCTCCTGCATTTTTATTGCATGAGCCGCTCGAGCCTTTCCCGGGCGGCCTGAGCCCCCTCGACTACCCCGTCTATTATCGCCGCCACGGTCTGAATCCCGCCGGCCTGCCCCACCGCCTGACCGCAGGCCAGCGTTCCGGCCTCCAGGTCACCGGTCTCGAACATTTTTTGGTTGTTTTCCCCCTTTATCAGCGGAATCAGCCCTTCCAGGCCGACGTCCTTCGATTCCTCCTCGGCTATTTTTTCGGCCATGGTGTTTTTCCATACCCTGTGAGTGTTTCCGATGCTTCTCAGAATAAGCATGGTGTCGGTTTCGGATGCGTTGGCGAGGGCTTCCTTTACTTTCGGGTGCAGCGGACATTCCTCGGCAACCAGAAACCGCGTGCCCATTATGACTCCTTCAGCCCCGAGGCCGAGCACGGCGAGCAAGCCTCTTCCGTCGCCTACCCCGCCGCCCGCCACCACGGGCGCCCTGACGTTATCCACCACCCTGGGCACAAGCGGCAGCGTGGCAATGTCCAACACGCCTGTGGCGCCGCCGTTTTCCCATCCCACCACGGTAACTATGTCCACGCCCAGGCTCTCGGCCTTCTTCGCATACCTCACGCCCACACACTTGTGCATGCATGTGCAGCCGTTTTCCTTGAGCTTTCCTATCAAATCCTCCGGCGCCTTGTGGCCGGAAGTTTCGACCACTTTCACGCCCTCGTCGAAAATCACTTCCATGTAATCCTCGTTGGGGATGGGCCGAAGGCCGGGGAACATGTTCAGATTCACCGCGAAGGGCTTGTCGGTAAGCGACCCGGTCTTCCGCACGGCTTCCCGGAAGGAATCCTTATCCCGGTAAGTGGCGCTGGCCAGGATGCCCAAAGCTCCCGCGTTCGAGAACGCCGCCACGAACTCCGGCACGCTCAGCCACATCATGGCGCCGCCGAAGATGGGGTATTTTATTCCGAGCATTTCCGTAACTCTCGTTTGAAACATTGGAATGCCTCCGGTTGGTTTTGACTCTGAAAATTACCTCAGATATCGCCCGGTTGCAACGTCTCAGGCGCCGCCCGGAAAAAAGCACCCCGGAACTAGCGGAGTGCTTTTCATCTCGTAGCTACAAACAAGGGGCTTAAAGCCCCTTGTCCGAATTCGGGGAACATGGAAGCCGGTAGACCCTACTGTTCTTTAACCTGCGGAAGGCTTTTCAGACTTTCCTTTACCATGTCCTCCGGATATTCGTAATCTTCCAGCTCGCCCGCGAAGTAAGCGTCGTAAGCGCTCATGTCGAAGTGGCCGTGACCGGAGAGGTTGAACGTCACCACGCCTTCTTTTCCGGCTTCGTCGAACTTCTTGGCCTCGTCTATTGCCGCCCGGATGGCGTGGCTGGACTCGGGGGCGGGGATGATGCCTTCGCTGCGGGCGAAAGTCACTGCCGCCTCGAAGCAGGCAAGCTGGTGCAGCGCGACCGCTTCCATGAGCCCCTCGTGCACCAAGTAGCTAATAATCGGCGAATCCCCGTGATAGCGCAGTCCGCCCGCGTGAATTCCCGGCGGGACGAAATCGTGCCCGAGGGTGTACATCTTGGCCACCGGGGCCGTCTTGGCCTGGTCTCCGTAATCGTAAGCGTAAAGGCCCTTGGTCAGGGTGGGGCAACTGAAAGGCTCCACCGCCATGGCCCGGACGTCCTTGCCTGCGAACTTGTCCATGAGGAACGGGTTGGCAAAGCCTCCGTGATTGGAACCGCCACCGCAGCAGCCTATCACCACATTCGGGTAATCGCCGACCATCTCGAACTGCTTCCTGGTTTCCAGCCCGACTATCGTCTGGTGCAAGAGCACGTGGTTGAGCACGCTTCCCAGGGCATACTTGGTGTCATCGTGAGTGGCCGCGTCCTCGACGGCTTCACTGATGGCTATGCCCAGGCTGCCGAGGCTGTCGGGGTCCTTCTCGAGGATGGCTCTGCCGGCGTTGGTCTTATCGGTAGGGCTGGGGAAAACCTCCGCCCCCCAGGTATTAATCATGCTCTTTCGGTAGGGTTTCTGCTGGAAGCTGACCTTAACCATGTAAACGGTGCATTTGAGTCCCATCAGGCATGTTGCCAGCGACAGGGCGCTTCCCCACTGGCCGGCGCCGGTTTCGGTGGCCAGCCGGGTTACTCCCTCTTTTTTGTTGTAATAAGCCTGCGCGACTGCCGTGTTGGGTTTATGGCTGCCCGCCGGGGAGACGCCTTCGTACTTGTAATAGATACGGGAGCGGGTGCCCACCGCCTCTTCCAGCTTATACGCCCGATGCAGCGGAGTGGGCCGCCATAAACTGTATATGTCAAGGATTTCTTCAGGAATGTCTATCCACCGCTCGGTGCTCACTTCCTGCTCGATAAGCCCCATCGGAAACAGGGGCGCCAAATCGTCGGGACCTACATGTTCCAGGGTTACCGGATGCAGTACCGGGGGCAGGGGTTTGTCCAGGTCAGCCGCAATGTTGTACCACTGACGGGGCATTTCCTTTTCCGGGAGAACTATCTTGCTTTCCATCTTTCTTTTCACCTCAATTTAATTTTCACACCCGGCGGGTTCTGCGGGTGAAGGTTGAATCGAACTTTTTTACTTTGTGGGAGTTTATGTATAACACTCAGGCGATTTTCGCAAGCCCCCGTACCGCATATAACCCCGGCTGAGGCCCGGAACTTACCATCGGACGTGAATCTTCCGGGGCTGAAGCCCGGGGGGTCACGCGTAAATAAGCCTGTAGCCTTTGGGCTCCGGGACGGGGTCACCGAACTCCTTTGCCGTATCTATCCACAGCCCGATAGCCTCTTGGACGCTCTTCAGGGCCTTCTCAGGCGTGTCGCCGTGAGCCGTGCAGCCGGGGAGCTCAGGCGCCTCAGCTATGAAGGCATCGTCTTCATTACTCCAGTAAATTATAACCTCGTATTTATACATCAGATTTGTCCTCCCAGCTTGTATTTCACGATTATATTTCTGACCTGTTTCACCTGATACGGCTTTGCCTTGTCCCCGTCTTTTTGAAGATTTACCTTTTCGGTTACGGAATCCTTCCTGAAAATATGATGACTACCCCGTTTGCGTTCTTCAAACCCCAATTCTTTCAACAAGTTACACAACTCCGTAAACTTAATATTGGCATCGGATGTCCCGCTTAGTATCCTGGGTAACAGCTTTTCATATTTTCCCATTTCGTACATTTTACCACATCAAAACCTGAACCCGCATCCAGAGCATCTCAATGTTATCGATATAAACAGCCGACCCTCTGACCGCCACGCAGTCGAAGCCGTATCCATCCGGCGTAGAAACACCGGCGCCGTTGTGTTAAATTTTTAGTAGATATGCTCAATTTTAGAAGGTGACAGCCATCGAACCGAAGGATAATAATACCGAAAGCTCCGACTCGCGCGAAAAGCCCTTGAAACCCCCGGCAACTGAAGAGAATCAAAAAACTCGGAGCGCGGGGGATAAGGGGGAGCTCAGCGACGAAGAGTACTGGGAGGAAATGCTCTTCATCTCCCTCGGCCCGTGCGGCTGGAACATCGGCTGCGGGTGCGGCTGAAGGCAATTCATACATAACATCACAATCGGAGAGGAACGGACTCTTTGAGCGATAACACCACTATAATAGTGTGCCCCAACTGCGGCTCGAAGAACAGGGTGGAGCTTGACAGGGCGAGGCAAAATCCGACATGCGGCAAGTGCAAAAATTCGCTTCCACTGGAAAAACCGGTCGAAGCCGGCGATTCCGACTTCGACAGCCTGGTAACCCGCTCACCGGTTCCCGTGCTGGTGGACTTCTGGGCGCCGTGGTGCGGCCCTTGCAGGATGGTGGCCCCGGTGTTGGAAGAGTTGAGCCGCGAGTACGCCGGGAGGTTATCGGTAGTAAAGGTAAACACTGACGACAACCGGGAAGTTGCGCAGAGGTTCGGAATTATGAGCATACCTACTCTCATTCTCTTCAAAAACGGAGAGCAGGCCGAAAGGTTGACGGGCGCCGTCCCCAAGGCTCACCTGGAAGAAGTCATCAGAAAGCACATAACCGACTGAATTTTCCAGATAACCGATTATCACGGTTTCCATGCGGATGATGTTGGTTTATCTTCTTACCAGGCATGTTCAAGGGTATCAACATCGAAACCAGCGCCACCTGCAACCTCAAGTGCAGGCTTTGCCCCACCACCAGCTACCCCGCTTACACCCGTAACGGCTACATGAGCACGCGGGTGCTGGAAAAAATATTGGACGGCATTCGTCCGCCGGAAGAACCGATTGACCTTACCGGCTGGGGCGAGCCCCTCATGAATCCCCATTTTCCGTCGTTTCTCGATAAACTCGAAAAGGTAACCTTTACCACCAACGGACACCTGTTGGACTCAAGGTGGGCGGAGAAAACAATCGACAAGCTCGTAAACGCGGTGGCTTTCAGCATCGACGCCGCTACCGAAGAAACTTATATAAACATCCACGGCCGCGGGGATTCCAACCTGGTGTGGGAAAACATGGAAGGGCTTCGCAAGAGCCGGGAGTTCGCGGGGGTCGAAATTCCTCACATAAGCGCTCATTTCCTGTTGATGGCTTCCAACATCCGGGAGCTGCCCGACTTTGTAAGGAGAGCCGCCGATTGCGGCGCCGACGAGGTTATCGTCAAGCACGTGGCCCTGTTCGCCCGACCCGGCCAGGAGAAAGAGGCGCTTTTCACCGGCTTTTTCAAGCACACCGAGCCGGATACCATCTTGCGGGACGAAATGCTCCGGGCAGCGGAGGAAATCTCAGAAAAAGCCGGGATAGACTTGAGGAAAGCCGGCGCCGATGAGGCGGAGGCGGTAACCGGCTGCTTCGGAGAAGCTACCCGAAGGCCCTTTGTGGCCAGGGACGGTACGGTATCCCCCTGCTGCGTGCTGGCTCACCAGGTGCCCCGCCTCGACCCGGAAGGCGCTCCCGTCACATCACCCACCTTGTCCTTCGGTAGCATCGAGCAAACTTCGCTGGAAGAAATCTGGAATCAACCGGAGTACGAGGTTTTTCGCAAGTCATTGGAAAATAAGGATAAACCGGCGGAATGTCGCAATTGTCTGGGAGGGTGGTCCGTAACAGTTGACATTTCAACATCAGAAACAAAATAAATGTAAGCCCGGGAATAAGTAATATAACCCTGCGGAATAAAACGGAAAAATCGCACGAATAAGCGCTCGTTGACATTTGGGCCTCTGCCGTTCATCCTTTTCTTGACCTATAAATAAAAATTGGAACAAAATCTATAAAGGCTATGAGCTTATCATCGGAAAAATTCTCCGGCCCCATCAGGCGCCGGCGCTTCATAAAAACCGTCGGGACCCTTTCGGCGTGCGCGCCCGTGTTTGGCGTAACCCCCAAGCCGCTTCTGGAGCCTCTTTTCCGGAAGGAGCAAACGCCGACTCCCGCTGCGGATACTCCGGAGCAACCCTGGGATGAGGGTTTTGCCGCGGTATTCGCCGAGCTGGAGAAAAACCTTCAGGGAAAAACGCCCCTGCTCCGAAACAGGTGGGCCAAGCCCGCTCCGCGCACATTCGCCACCTACCTTTGGGACACCTGCTTCATTGCGCAAGTGTGGAAGCTGTGGAGGCCGGAAATCGGCTACGAAATATTAAAACCCTTCTTTTTAAAACAAAGGTCCGGCGGCCGGATTCCGAACGAGGTGGATTTCATTCAAAGCGGCTCCGGGATTCATCCGCCCCTGTTATCCTGGACGGTTTCGCAGCTTTCGGCGGCCAAGCCTCAAATCGAGTTCCTGAAAGAGGTTTATCCGGCACTGGTTAAGCACATCGAGTGGCTGAACAAAAATCGCTATCGCGACGGTTTCTATTTCTGGGAAAAACCTTCGGAGTCCGCGATGGCCGGCTCCCCCCGCTTCACGACGAAAGACAACGGCGCCCCGAACATGGAAAAGTTCATACCCGTGGACTTGAATAGCGAGATGGTGCTGGAGTTGCAAAGCCTGGCCGGGCTGGCCCGCATGTTGGGAAAGTCGAAGGACGCCGGAGCGTTCGAGAACCGGGCTAAGCTGGTCGGCGAGAGAATAAACCACAAAATGTGGAACGCCGAAAGCGGCATGTACTTCGACATACATGACGGGCGGCCCCATAAAATCCCCACCGTCGCCTCGTTCTTCCCCATGATAGCCGGTATACCGGATAAAAATCGCACCGCGGAACTGGTAAAGGCCCTTTCCAATCCCGAAAAGTTCTGGTCGGAAATGCCCTACCCCACAGTCGCATTGAACCACCCGTCCTTCGAGCCCGCCGCATGGCGGGGCGCTGTATGGCTTACCACGTCCTACCTTTTAATCATGGGGTTGGAAAAATGCGGAAAAAGGGAATTGGCCGCCGGCGCCGCTCACAGGGTAGTCTCCGCCGTATACAACACCTGGAACAAAAACGGTCACTTTTACGAGTATTATAACCCGAAAACCGGAAACATAAAGGGATTGAACGGGGAGCGCGGAAGCTTCATAACCAGCATCTTTACCGGAAGCGGTCCCACCAAGGATTACGTCGGTACAACGGGCCTGGTCAACAATCTTCTGGTGGAGCAGATACTCGGCATCCGGTGGAAAGACTCAAACCTGGAAATATCCCCCGCCTTGCCCCTGAGCTGGCGGGAGCGTACCGTCAAGTACAAAAGTCCCTTTTTGAATCTGAATTTGAGTCTCAAGCTCGAAGCGCCGGACAGGGTGAGGGTCAAGGTGGCCGGCCCGAACGTTCAGGACAAGGTAGTTGCGAACGTGGTGCCATGGAGTCCATAATAGAAAGCAACACGGGGACTTTGTCGTGAAAATATTGTTTGTAGTCCATAGATTCCTGCCGAAACATCAGGCCGGGACGGAAATATATACCTACACGCTGGCCAAAGAAATGTCGGAAAGACACGAGGTCAGCATTCTTACCAGCGAAGACGCCGACCTGCCACCCGGCAAGTATCGCATGGAAAAGGACGAATACGACGGGCTGGATGTCTACCGCATCTACCGGGGTGACCCCGCCGACTTCCGCGCCTCTTACCAGGACGACAGGCTGGATGGAATTTTCGCCGGACTGGTAGACGAACTGAAGCCGGATTTCGTCCATTTCCAGCACCTTTACAGATCGAGCGTAGGGTTCATAACCGTGTTGGCCGAGCGGCGGATTCCAAGGGTACTCACGCTGGCGGATTACTGGTTCATCTGTCCCTCGGTGATTATGCTCAAGCCCGACTTCGTCAGGTGCGAAAGCCCCGAGAAAGGCTTCGCATGCGCAAGCTGCGGCAACGCGGTGGGCGAGGAGTTCGCCGGCGCCGCAGCCGCCAGGCTGTTCGGTAACTCCCCTGCAAGGCAGCAGGCGATGCAGGCGATGCACAAGCTCAAACATAACATGCCCGAAAGTATGGTGCAGTTCGCAAAGGGGATGAAAGACCGCGCGGTCAGCAACTCGGCCGGCGGCGCAAAAAGGCAGGACCTGCTGCGACAGCGGTTTGAAACCGTCCTCGACGCCCTGAAGAAAACTAACCTTATACTGGCCCCCTCCCGGTTTCTGAGGGAAAGATACATCGAATCCGGGGTGCCGCCGTTCAACATTTCTTACTCAGACTACGGTTTCAATACCGACCTGTTTCCGCGCAAGCACAAGAAAAAATTCGAGCCCCCGTTGAAGGTGGGCTATATCGGCACCCTTGTCGCCCATAAAGGCGTGCACGTGCTGGTGGAAGCGATGAAACACGTCAGCGACGCCGAGTTGCATATTCACGGCGATACCACTCACTTCCCCAATTACGTGAAATCATTACAAAAGACGGCCCAGGGACTGCCCGTTTATTTCGAAGGAAGGTTCGACCACGACCGGGCGGCGGAGATACTGTCGAAGATGGATATAATGGTGGCGCCCAGCCTGTGGTGGGAAAACTCGCCGTTGACAATTCATGAAGCCTTTCTCATGGGTGTGCCGGTGCTGGCAAGCCGCTGCGGCGGCATGGGAGAGCTGGTGGCAGACGATATGTTCGTATTCGAGCCGGGCGATTCGGTCGAGCTTGGCAGAATGCTCCAGAGGCTGGCCCAGAAACCTGAGCTGCTGAACACATTCGGCAACCGCCGGGGGCAGGTAAAAACCATCAAGGAAAACGTGCTCGAGCTGGAAGAAGTTTACGACATCGTGATTCAGAAAATGGCCGAGGAGAAAAGCAGGTGAGCCTCCGCCGGCCCCGCAAACCTATAGACCCCGATAAAAATTCCCACACAACCGACCACTTTTCCGGTAAACGAGGCGCTACTTACGAAAAATTCTGGGACGAAGTGGCCAGTACCCGCGAAGGCGCATACTACGGCGTGGCGGGCCTTCCATTCGGAGAGGCGCCCGACGACGAAAACCTCGAAAGACACGGCAAACGTACAGCCGGCATCCTTTTGAAAAAGCTGAATCTCGGAAAAACGGATGCGGTACTCGAAGTGGGGGTTGGCGTCGGGAGACTCGCAAGGGCCATCGCGCCTTACGTGGCCGAGTATCACGGAACCGACATCTCCTCCAACATGATTGAATACGCCCGCTCGAGGTGCGCCGAACTCAACAACGGGTTTCTGTATCATGTCCCCGACGGCAGCCTTGGCGCATTTCCCTCGGCCAAGTTTGACGCCGTCATATTCCAGGTGGTGCTTATACACCTGGACAGGGAAGACGCATTTCACTACCTGGAGCAGGCCCGCAGATTGCTGAAACCGGATGGAAAACTCTGGGCCCAGTTCTATAACCTCCTGCACCCCGGAGGGTGGGTACAGTTTCGCTTCGCCGTGGAGCAGGGACTAAAGGAAGGCGATAAATCAAGGGGAAGGGTCCAGGCCTATACCCACCTGGAAGTGCGCAAGTTTGTCGAAGAAGCGGGGTTTGAGATAAACGAAGAACTCAGCCACCTGGAGCCGCACGAGCAGAAATTCGACTTCGAGACCCCGGACTCCGACTGGCGGTACTACCTGGTCGCTGTGGCGTCACCCAAGGTATAAAAAGTACGTCAGGTAACCCGCTTACTGCTTATCGGCGGAAGAGTAAGCCTTGTTTTTCTTCCTGATATTGACCACGCGAAGCGCGAAGGGCCTTGCGTTTAATACTTCGACGGTCATCCTCACATCGCCCTTATTCCATATAACCTTACCCCACTCGCCGGGTTCTACCCATGCCTCCTCGTCGGGTGGACCCTGAGTTGCTTCGGCGTCTTTTAATATGTCTTCCACGGTCCTGTCCTCGAAACCCTCCGGCTTGAAGTAAATATGAAACGCTATCAGGTGGTTCCGGTGGAAATAAAACGTGGTATGGTCCAACGGCCCGCCGCAGTGTTGATAATATACGTAGCGCTTCACCTCCCCCGCCCGCACAGGCAACGGCAGCGGCCTCATCTGCCCGGGTCTGCATTCCGTCTTCGGGTCCCTTCCAAGTTTTTGCGCCACCTCCACCGTCTCCTCGTAGTTCATCCCGAGGCAAAGTATAAAAAAGCAACCGGGCTCAAGAGCCGTCGGCCCGGCGGGTTTTTCCCTGGTCTTTTCGCCGGTGGATATTTCCGCTTCCCGGGTGACCAGGGGGGAAGGCGCAGTCATTGGGTCGGGAGAAGAAGTCGTAACTTCTCCGGCAGTGTCTTTTTCTACCGCCGGGGGCGGCATTTCGGGAGGAGTAACGGGCTTGGCGGCGCTCGGCTTCCTGGCCTGCGCCGTTGAAGTTTCCACCGGACGGCGCTCGCGTTTTCCGCCGCATGCGCTCAATGCCGCCACCAGGAGCATCAATATTACGAATCGAATTATCCTCAACTTTTCTTTCCTTTTTTCGCGGTGGATTTTTTCTCCGTCGAACCGGTTTTCTTCGGAGTCCTTTTGCTTTTTTCCAACCCGAACGTCTTGTGCAGCACCCTCACGGCCAACTCCGTGTATTTTTCCTCTATGACGCAGCTTATCTTGACCTCGCTGGTGGAAATCATGAGTATATTCACGCCTTCCGACGAAAGGGCGTTGAACATAGTGGTTGCCGCTCCGGCATGGGAGCGCATTCCCACGCCCACCACGCTGACCTTGGCGATGTTCCTGTCTCCCCGGACTTCCTTGGCTTTCAAGTCTTTTGCCACCTTCTTCACCAACTCCATAGTCTTATTGTAATCGATTTTGGAAACGGTGAAGGTAAGGTCCGCCATCCCTTCTTCGGAAGCGTTCTGGATAATCATGTCCACCGAAATTCCCGCGTCGCTGACCGGTTTGAATATCTCCTTTGCCACGCCCGGCCTGTCTGGAACGGATACCACCGATATCCTTGCCTCGTTAACATCGTGAGCCACACCGGTAACCGCCATCTTTTCCATTTCCGGCTCCTCCGTTGTAACTATTGTGCCCTCCGCGTCCGACAAGCTGGAGCGGACGTGAATGGGCACGTTGTATTTCAGCGCATACTCGACGCTCCGTATGTGCAGCACCTTGCTGCCCATGCTGGCGAGCTCCAGCATCTCCTCGTAGCTGATGCGCCGTATTTTTCTCGCTTTCGGCTCTATCCTCGGGTCGGCGGTAAAGACGCCTTCCACGTCGGTGAAAATTTCACATACATCCGCCCCGAGTGCCGAGGCCAGGGCCACCGCGGTGGTGTCCGAGCCTCCCCGGCCCAGGGTGGTGACGTTCCCCTCGGGGTCGATGCCCTGGAAGCCGGCCACCACAACGATATTCCCCTCCTCGAGGGCCTTCCTGATGTTTTGGGTCTCAACGCCGGTAATGCGGGCCCTGGTGAACGAATTGTCGGTGTTTATCTTCACTTGGTGAGCCTGAAATGATTTGGCTTTATATCCCATGTGCTTGAGGGTCATCGCCAGCAGCGCGCTGGTCACCTGCTCGCCGGAGCTTACCAGGGCGTCGTGCTCGCGCTCGTCATGAGAATGACTTACGGAATTGGCCAGGCCTATCAGTTTGTCGGTCTCCCCGGCCATTGCGCTGACCACAATCACCACGTCGTTACCGGCCTTCTTGTAACCGGCAACCCTTTTGGCGACGTTTTTTATCCGGTCAATGTCGGCCACCGAAGTGCCGCCGTACTTTTGAACTACCGCAGGCATGTTTCCCCGCAAGGCCTCCTTTTTAAAAATGACTCGATTCTACAAAGTTTCCGCGAGCTTTCCCATCCCGTCGCCGAAGGCGCGGAAGGCTATCAACCTCTCCTCATCGTCTTCCCCGAAGGATAACTCCATTTCCAGCCGGTTCAAAGGCAAAAGATTGGGAAATTTTTCCGCCCATTCTATAACCGCCACTCCCCCCGAGTAGAGGTACTCCTCCACCCCAACCTCAATCGCCTCCGCCTCTTTTGTAAGACGATAGTAATCGACGTGGTAAAAACACCCTCTGCCCCGATACTCGATAACGATATTAAATGAGGGGCTTGTAACCTCCTCCTTCACCCCGAACCCGGCCGCTATTCCCTTCACAAACAAGGTTTTTCCCACTCCGAGCGGGCCGCTGAGGGCCACGACATCACCGGCCCGGAGCAGCTTGCCAAGTTTCTGTCCCAACTCCCACGTGTAACGCGGGCCGGTGGAGCGGAGGTTTTTCACCGTCGCATTGTCCTGTCGGTTCTTCATGGGAAACCTGAATACTAAGATAATACTCCATAGTTGTAAATATAGCGCCGCCCTTCTCCGATTATCGAATCAAGATTCCGAACAGCGCGCAAGATATGGCGGCAATCGGGGCTGTTATTTTTCCGTACAATGCCGTCGAAAAAATCCAGCGGCTTCCGTCTTGTCCGTCTTTCCTTCGGCTATAGACCACACCATTGCCTCGAAGCTGTCTTCATCGGCATTAAGCTCGATTCCGTTCATCGTGAGAAAAACAACGGCCGCCACAGCCCCGGTTCGTTTGTTTCCGTCCATAAAAGGGTGGTTACGTATGATGTGAAACAGGTAAGCGGCGGCCATCTGGTAGATATCGGAATGGAAGTAGTCGTTGTAAGAGGCGGCGGACGGCATCGCCACGGCGGACCGAAGCAACTCCATGTTCCGGATACCGGGCTTCCCGCCGTAGCGCTCTATCTGGTCGCGGTGGATTAGAATAACCTCGTCGAGGCCGAGGAAGAGCGGTTCGGTCAACTTCCCAGCCTTTTAAGCGCCCGTCCGTATTTCCTGTTGGTTTTTTCGAGAGCTTCCTCAAACTCCTTGCGGCGTTTTTCGTCCCTTACCGGTGAAATAATGAGCACCTTGCCGTCGGTGGAGATATCGAGGGGAGTCTCGCTGTCAATGTCCAAGAGCTCAAGCACTCCCTTATCGATTACAAGCGCCAGGCTGTTACCG
Source organism: uncultured bacterium (assembly GCA_964459325.1). GTDB lineage: Bacteria > RBG-13-61-14 > RBG-13-61-14 > CAYWKU01 > CAYWKU01 > CAYWKU01. Next base: position 22,384 of record CAYWKU010000017.1, read on the forward strand.
TGTCTGGTCAGTTTCTTTAACAACTATAAAATCCCCCTCTTTTCAGTCTAACATTGTATCTATATTGTATCACCATTGGGGTCTTTCGTCAAGGTCAACAAAAATATTGGGTATAATTCCTGTGGCTTACGCCACCCGACTTACGTTTCACTTTAAGCCGGGCCACTCATCATCCTCTTTCCCTTCCTTCAAAACCTCCATGAACACATCGGGCAACGCCTCTATGAGGTCAGTCGCTTTCAAAGCGATTTCCCCGTAAACCTCCCTCGCCATATCTCCGGCCCTTCCGTGAATCCAAGTTCCGGCGCACGCGGCGTCGAAAGGCTCGAACCCCTGCCCCAGCAGGCTTCCGATAATCCCCGTCAGGACATCGCCGGCGCCTCCGCTCGCCATTCCGGGGTTGCCGGTGGGGTTTACCGCCAAGGCGCCTTCGGGCGATGCGATTATGGAGCGTGCCCCCTTGAGCACCACCACCGCCCCGGATGCTTCGGCCAGTCTGCGGGCTGCGGACACCCTGTCCTCCTGCACCTCTTTGGAGGATATACCCAAAAGGCGGGCCATTTCGCCCGGATGAGGAGTAAGCACAGCCTTTGCTCCCGATGATTTTATCGCTCCCGCGTCGGACGCCAACAGGTTGAGACCGTCCGCGTCTATCACCATCGGCAGGCCGGCTTCCGATACCAGCTTGAAAAAAAGCTCCCGGGTGGAATCTTCGGCGCCCAGGCCTGGGCCGATGGCAAGGGCGTCGGCGAGTTCCAGAGCGGGTTTAATATTTTCCCAGGCGTCCGAGGTGAGAAAACCTTTATCGTCCCGCGCGGGCAGGGTCATGGCTTCGGTCAGTTTTGCTTCGAGGACGGCGTTCAGGCTTTCCGGTAACACTACGGTAACCAGCCCCGCCCCGGACCTTACGGCGGACTCGGCGCACATGGCGGCGGCTCCGGTCTTTCCCGGCGACGCGGCCACCGCCAGCAGATGCCCGAAATCGCCCTTGTGAGCTTCGGCGTCCCTGGGGACAAACAGCTCTCTAACATTTTCCTTCATCAGAAGCCGGTCGTCTCCGCCCAGTTTTTCCACCACGTCCCTGGGCATCCCGATATCCACCAACAACAGGTCGCCCACGTAAGCCGCGCCGGGATAAATTACCTGCCCCAGCTTGACCAGCCCGTACGTGCAGGTGAGGTCCGCCCGCACCGCGTCGCCGAGGGGCTTGCCGGTGTCGGAGCTCAACCCGGAGGGAATATCCACCGAGCAGACGGGCACATCGGAGGAGTTGAGCATATCCACACAGCTTGCATACAACCCTTTCAGCGGTTTGGTCAAACCGGTGCCCAGCATGGCGTCCACCACCAGGTCGTAGCCGTGCAGCGCCTCCCTGAGAAGACCCAGGTCTTCCTCGCTTTTGATGTCCAGTATAACCGAGTTCATGCGGGAGAGCGTTTCGAGGTTGGTAAGCGCATCTCCCTTTATCTTTTTTCTGTCGGAGATGAGGTAGGTGACCGCTTCGAGGCCGGAGTTAATGAGATGCCGAGCGATGACGTAGCCGTCACCGCCGTTGTTTCCGCCACCGGCTATTACCGCCACTCTGGCGGCGTCGGGCCAGTACCTCAATATGGCGCGCGCGGCGCCCGCTCCGGCGTTTTCCATGAGCGCCACACCCGGCACCCCGTACTCCTCGATGGCCACGCGGTCCATCTCCCTCATCACCTCGGCGGTAACAATCAAATCAGCCGGCATCCGATTTATCCCTCCAGTATAATTCCCGCTACCCCCACTCCTGCGTCATGAGCGAGGGTGAGGTGAATTTTTTTGACTCCCCTGGACTCCGCAATCTCACTTGCTCCTCCGTGCAGCCTGACGGAAGGCGGGCCGCCTTCCCTGACCACCTCCACGTCCTTCCACCTTACCCCCCTGCGGGCGCCCACGGCCTTGATGAAGGCTTCCTTGGCGCCGAAACGGGCCGCCAAATGAAAATGGGGCGTGCGCCTGGACATGCAATAGTTTCGCTCGCCTTCCGAATAAATCCTCTCCAGAAACCTGTCCTGAAACCTCCGAAGAACTTTTTCAATCCGGGCGGCGTCAACGACATCGATACCGAAGCCGACTATCATCCAATCAGACTCCGCGGATAAGCTCCGCCATTTCCCGCACCGCCTGCGATATGCCAACGAAGACGGCCCTGGATATGATGGCGTGGCCTATGTTGAACTCCTCGATGTCCGGCATGGCCACCAGCGCCTTTATGTTGTGATAATTCAGCCCGTGGCCGGCGTGTATTTTCAACCCCAGCTTCTTCGCCGCGCGAACCGCGTTTGCGATGGCCTCCAGCTCCGAGTTGGTCGCTGCGGGCGTTTTGGCGTCGGCGTATCTTCCGGTGTGTATCTCGATTGCCTTGGCGCCGGTTTTGTATGACGCCTTGACCTGGTCAACGTCAGGGTCGATAAACAGGGCGGTGTTGATGTCGCCGTCGTTGAGCATGGCGACAGTTTTTTTCACTTGGTCCATGTTTCGCTCGACGTCCAGGCCCCCCTCGGTGGTGACCTCCTCGCGCTTTTCGGGCACCAGGGTGCACTGATACGGCTTCATGTAGAGCGCGATTTTGGTCATTTCGTCGGTGGCGGCCATTTCCAGGTTAAGGAGCGTGGTGACGGTTTCCTTCAGAATTCTCAGGTCCCTGTCCTGGATGTGGCGGCGGTCTTCGCGAAGGTGGACGGTGATGCCGTCGGCTCCGGCCATTTCCGCCAGCGAAGCGGCAATAACGGGGTCAGGTTCATAGGTCTTGCGGGCCTGTCTCAGGGTGGCCACGTGGTCTACGTTAATTCCCAGTCTTGCCATTATATCCTCCCGGGGTTTCGAGCTAACTTATCTTCGCTCCCGGCGGCAGGTCACCGTCAAGCGTCAACAACCTCATCTCGTTCTCGTGCGTAGCCGCCAGAAGCATACCCTGCGATTCTATTTTCATTATTTTCCGAGGCTCCAGGTTCACCGCCAGCACCACGGTCTTTCCGTCAATGTCCTCCGGCTCGTAATGCTCGGCGATGCCAGCCACCACCTGGCGGGTTTCCCAACCTATATCCACTTGTAGCTTGAGCAGCTTTTTCGCCTTGGGCACGGCCTCGGCGCTTACAACCTTGCCCACCCTGATGTCCAGGGCGGTGAAGTCATCGAAGGAGACCACGTTTTCGGCCAGCTCCACCAGGTTGGCGGGGCGCTTCTCTTCCTCCGGCAGCCCGGCTTTCAGCTTGTTAATTTCCTCCTCGATAACTTCATCCGGAATCTTGTTGAAGAGCACCTTAACTTCACCCACCGGCTGCTCCGGCTCGAGATTGATATCGGCAATGTCTTCCCATTTTACGTCTCTAAGTTTCCGTTTCATTCCCAGCATATCCCAAAGCGTTTCCGCCGTGTCCGGTATGAAGGGCCAGCTTATGTAAGCGATAACCGCCAGCAATTTCGCCGCCGCATGGAGGGTGGCGGAGCATTCCTCCGGGGCCTCTTTGCGGGTTCGCCAGGGCTGCCTTTCGTCGATGTACTTGTTCCCGGCGCGGGCCAGCTCCATGATTTCGAACTGCGCCTTGCGAAATTCATACCCTTTGATAAATCCCTTCACTTTCTCCGCAGCCTCCCTCGCGGCGGAAAGGACGTTCTCGTCGGTCTCGCTCAACGAACCGGCCTCCGGTATTTTCCCGTCGCGGTAGGCTTCGATGAACCTGAGGGTACGGTGGGCAAGGTTGCCGTAAATGTCCGCAAGCTCGCTGTTGGTGCGGGTCTGGAAATCCTTCCATTTAAAGTCCGCATCCCGGGTTTCGGGCATGTTGGCGCAGAGGGTGTAGCGGATGGCGTCGCGCGGGTAGCGCTCGAAAAATCCTTCCAAATCTATGTACCAGTTGTCTCCCTTGGAGAAGGGTCTTCCCTCGAGATTGAGAAACTCGTTGGCCGGAACGTTTTCGGGTATGACGTACTCCTTTTTCTGCCCCATGAGCATTGCGGGCCACACGATGCAGTGGAACGGTATGTTGTCCTTTCCGATGAAATGGACGAGGCGGGTGTTCTCGTCCATCCAGTAGTCCTTCCATTTTTCGGGTTGGCCTGTCTTCTCCGCCCATTCGCGGGTGCTGGATATGTATCCTATGGGCGCATCGAACCACACGTACAGCACCTTGCCCTCGGTGCCTTCGAGCGGTATGGGCACTCCCCAGTCCAAATCCCTGGATATGGGCCGTTCCTCCAGGCCCTGAGTGATGATGTTATCCACGAAGGCGCGGACGTTTTCTTTCCAGTGCTTCTTTTCGGCCAGCCACTTTTTGAGGCTTTCGGAAAAATCCTGTAGCCTGAGGTAATAATGTTTCGTTTTCCTGTACTCCGGCTCGGCGCCGCACACCTTGCAGTGCGGCTTCAAAAGCTCTTCCGGTTTGAGCCATGCGCCGCATTTTCCGCACTCGTCCCCCCGGGCGGTCTCGTACCCGCACCTGGGGCAGGAGCCGGTGATGTAACGGTCGGCGAGAAACCGTTCGCAGCGGGGGCAGTAGAACTCCTCGGTTTCCTTTTCGGAAATGTGGCCGGCCACGTAAAGCTCGTTGAAAAACTGCCGGCTCAGCTCGTAATGGGGCGGCCACGTGGTTCTGCTGAAGTTATCGAACTCTATCCTGAAGGAATCGAAAATACCCTTTATTACTTCGTGATACTTGTCAACGTGCTCCTTGGGGCTAACCCCGGCCTGCTCGGCGGCGATGGTGATGGCGATACCGTGCTCGTCGGTGCCGCAGATATATACCACGTCTTCGCCGCACAGTTTCAGGCATCGGACGAAAATGTCGGCGGGCAAGTAAGCGCCCACCACGTGCCCGAAATGAATGGGGCCGTTGGCGTACGGCAATGCGCTGGTAACTAACCACTTATCCGGTTTCAAATGCTCGAAGCCTCCATATTATTGAATTTGCCGGCGCCGGCGTTTTTAACCGGCTTACGAAACATGCCGTCGGGCCGGATTGTCGGACGGATTTTCCCCGCGCCCTACTCAAACTCCAGGTCTACGTCCTCCTGCGGGAGCTGGAACCGGTTCATCTCATCCTTGAGAAGGGTGGATTGTTTATTCAGTGTCTGTATGGTGCCGTCCAGTTTATTGACGGCGTCGACGTTGACCTGGCATATGTCCTTTATTTCATCCATGGCGGTCATGATTTTCTGCGATTGCGCGTTCTGGTTTTCCTGGCTTTTTTTCATGTAATCCACCATTTCGCGGATGTTTTCCATGGCGGCGGTGACGTTTTTGCCTTCCTCGACCTGTTTTTGCGCCCGGGAGCGCACCATGGGAGCGATTTCTTTCATTTCCCCGGCGGCTGAGGTTATCTGCTCGGTGCCCTTGGTCTGGTCGCGCACCGCCCCGGCTATCTGAGACACCCGCTCGGCGATGGACTCGACCGAAGAAGTCACCCTTTTGGAGTTGGACGCCTGCTCCTCGGTGGCCTTGGTTATCATCCTGACCATTTCCGCTGACTGGTCCGCGCTGTGCTGAATTTTTTCCAGCGCCTGCCCGGCCTGGAATGCCAGGTTAACCCCTTCTTCCACGTTCTGGCTTTCCCTGTCCATCATGCTGACGGCGCGCTGACTTTCGTTCTGCACCGCCGCAATCAACTCGCGGATTTCCTTCGTGGAAGCGGTGGTTCGGTCACTGAGTTTTTTGATTTCGTCGGCCACCACCGCGAAACCCCGGCCCCTCTCACCGGCTTGTGCCGCGATAATGGCGGCGTTGAGGGCCAGGAGATTTGTCTGGTCGGCAACGTCGGTAATTACCGATATGATATCTCCTATCTGCTCGGCCAGCTCCCCGAGCCGATTGATGACCTGGGAAGACTCCCGCACCCCTTCTTCCACCTTGCCGATGCCCTCGATAGTGCTCTGGACACTATGTACACCTTCGTTCGCGTCCTTGGAGACGGCCTCGCTGAGTTCGAGGGTCTGCCTGGTTCTTTCCTCCACCTCCTTGATGGCCCTGTCCATTTCGAGCATGCTGGAGGCGGTTTCCTCGCTGGCGCCGGAGAGAGCTTCTATGCTTTCATTAATATCTTTGATGGTGGCGTTCATTTCGTAGATGGCGCTGGAGGTGTTTTCCACGGAGTTGCTGAGCTCGGTAATGTTTTCGCTTACCTCTTTTGAAAGCTCCTCGATATCTATAATGACCTTCGCGCTCTGCTCGGCATTATCGGACATGACTTCCACATTTTCCGATATGTCCGAAACCACCTGCTTCATGGTATTGACGGCCATGGTGGTATCCTCCACCAGCTTGGCCTGCTGATATGTTTTTTCCGAGACGCTCTTCTGGCTCCGGGAGATGTTATCGGTGGCCTGGTCGACCTGCTCGGTGGCCCTGCCCACCCTGGCCACCAGGCTCCTCAAGCCGTTCACCATAGTGGTTAAGCCGTAAGCCAGTTCCACCAGTTCATCTTCGCTTAGCATGGCCACTTCGTGGCTTAAGTCGCCGGTGGATATTTCTTCGGTCAGGTTGACCACCTTATGAAGTGGGCCGCTGACATCGTGGGCGACCAGCCTGGTAACCCAGAAAGCTATCCCCAGGGAAATAACTATAAGCAATACGAAAAGCGTCTTGAACTGTCCCAGAACCGAATCCGCCGTCGAATTTCTGAAGACGGTACCGAGATAGAGGCCGTCTTTTCCCATGGGTATCCACATGAGCATGTCATTGGAGGAGGGCATGTTTCGGGAGTTGTAGCCGGGGTCCCACCGAATAAGCCTGGTGGCGAGGCTCTCGAACTCTTCGAGGAACTGCTTGAGAATTCCCGGCTCGACATCGTGAGGGCTTTCGCCGTAAACGACTTCGCCACGCTTGTTGAAAACGAAGAAATTCTGCCTCAGGTGACCGGACATTTCATTCAGGTACTTTTCTATCTCGCCGGTTTCTACCTCCCCGACCCGCATTTTGGTTATTTTGGTGGTTATCGGCGTCATGAGCTGTGTCTGCCGTTTCAAAAGGGCGGAAGCGGCCCGGCTGTTGCCCATAATTCCGGCGTACAGCAGTGCCACGGTAATAAGCACCCCGAAACTGACCAGGAGCTTGATGTTGAAATTTAAACGGCGAAACGCGCCCGCCTGTTCGACCACGTGGGTGGGAATTGCAAAGAGGTCGGAGGCCATCCGGTGGAATATGACTTTGTAAAAGTAGTACTGAAAAACGAAAGCGGCGGCCCCGCCTCCGGTGATGGCTACGAATATGATAAAGAGATGGGTGGCGCTGAAGGCACTGCTGAAAAGCCCTACCAGTATGCACGCCGTGGCGCCGGAAAGCGCCCACAGGGCGAAGCTTACCGCCCCGCCGCTGAGAGGAAAGGACACCATTTCGGCCTGGGCGGCCGTTGTAAGTTCACTGTCGGGCTTTTGCCCCTCTCCGAAGTCGTAAGCTTCCCTTTGGTTTATCCACGCGAAAAAAGACTTGAGAAGCCGCTCATTCGCCAGATACTGCAGCACTCCGTCTATAACCAGTAGCACCGCGGTAGGATAGAGAATAGCCTTGAGGTGAGCCACGGTGACGTCGAAAGACCCGGCGAAGAAGGCCACCACGGCCAGCAGGCCCACTATGCTGGCCAAAAAACATCCCCTCAGCAGGTAATTTCTTACTTTTTTACGACGGCTCCCGGCCATTCTCTCCCTCCGGCAGGCTCGCTGAGCCCAACTCAACAATGAAGTATAGTGGACACGGCAGCTTATATCAACGTCCTTTACGTAAACAATGCTTCCGGACCGAGATTTCACGGATGATATTCCGGCCCATTGAGGAGAAATCATAACACAAAAACGGCGGTTTCACCTCTTTAACATTAAGTCAAGCCGTGCACATACTGTGTTTCCGCAAAAAAGCGGCATTTCGGCGCTTGCAAAATCAGAAATGTATATTATTTTAACAAATTACACTGAAAAGCAACCATCGAGCCAGCGCTCGGAATTAAACCGCAAACAACCTTAAACTTTCCAAACATCGAGCTATCGAAAGGGCTCGTGCTGTTTTCTCGGTAATATACCGGACTTTCCTCGCACTGTAGAGTTCAACAAAAAGGAGGTTGGGCCATGAGCGTAAAAAAAATCAACGCGGCTGTGGCTGAGAAAACAATTGTCGCACCCGACGGCGGGAGCCGGGACGAATTTATCCTGCCGTCGGGGGTGGCTTACAGGATTATGTATAACAATTGCAAGTGCGATACCCGGATGCTCTATAACGGCGAGCTCTTGACGCGCAAAGCCTGCGAATGTATTGAAAAATCCGGCCTGCAGCCGGTAAAAGACACTTACTTCGACTTCGACGGCGGCGGAGTCACTGCGGCGGTGGTGCTTGCCGAGTCGCACCTGGTGCTGCATTCGTGGCCGGAGTTTTACAACAGCGTGCTCGCGGATGTAAGCGTGTGCAACTACGAGCGGGACAACCGACCCCGCGTATTCAAGCTTCTCAATTACCTGCAAGAAATTTTGCAGCCGGAGTTTACCGTAAGCGAGCCGCAGGACATGCTTCCCAGGCACAGCGAGCCTTCACGCGCGGGAAGCGGCAATTTCGCAGAGATAAACAAAATTTACACCGCTCTTCAAAGCAAGTACCAGGAAATCAAAATGGTGGACACCCCCGCCTACGGCCGGGCTCTCATACTTGACGGATATGTGCAGACCACCGAAGCGGGAGAAGCCTGGTATCACGAGCCGCTCGCGCATTCCGCCCTACTAGCTCACCCCTCCCCGGAAAAAGTTCTTTTGTGCGGCGGCGGAGACGGCGGGGCGGCCAAAGAGGTACTGAAGCATCCCACCGTTACCGAGTGCGTAATGGTGGAGCTTGACGAGGACGTGGTGAACGTATCACGGGACTACTTGCACTCCGTTCACCGCGGAGTTTTCGATAACCCGCGTTTAAGCCTCAAAATCGAGGATGCGTTAGATTTCGTGAAAAACGACGAGGAAACCTACGACGCGGTGATACTGGATTTGACCGACCCCATCGGCGACTGCGAAAAGCTGTTCTCCACCGAGTTTTTCCGCATGGTAGCCCGGATAATGACTGACGAGGCCAGGTTGACCGTCCACTCCAGCTTCCCGGTCATCTGGCCGGACGTAAGCAGGATGATAGTTCACAAGCTGCGTGAGGTTTTCGGGCCGGTTAAACCTTTCATGCATTATGTTCCGTGCTACAACGATTACATGATGTTCTCGCTGGCCTCCAAGAAGGACTTCGAACTGCCCGATGCCGAAACGCTCTCCCACAGAATTGAAGAAAGAAACCTCAAAGACCTGGAGATAATCACGCCCGAGACTTACAGGGCCATGTTCACCCTGGCGCCGGCGTTGAGAAAAGTCGTAGACTAACTTCAACCGCCCGGTGATGCATGGCTTTTTTCCTCACAGTGGGGCTGTTTTGCCTTGAGGGGAATGTTTTTTCGCTTTTTCCCGAGTTGCACCGAAAAGGCTGAAACTTTAATGTATTAGTGTGAAGGAAAGCCATTTCAGGGCGGAAGTATGGAGTATACTTTCCCTCGCGCTCCTGGCTGCACTGCCATTCGCGATTACACTTGACGGTTTCCCCGTAGCCGACGACATAAGGTCCGTCCTGCGGGGGGCTATGCCCGAAAATTTCCCGATTTTGAAAGACCCGGTCTGGACCCCCAAACATTTTTTCAGACCCATGATTGTAGTTCTTTGCAGATTGGACGGATGGCTTTGGGGCGGGCAGATATGGGGTTACAGGCTCTCCAATGTCCTGCTTTTAGCCGCCACGGCGGTATTGACCTACCTTTTCATAAAGAGGTTTTACCGGCCTGCAATCGCGTGGTTAGCGGCGGCGGTTATCGCGGTTCATCCGACCCAGGTCTTCACCACCGCCTGGATAACCGGGAGGGTGGACCTGGTACCGGGATTCCTGCTGACTTTTTCACTTCTTGTGCTGACGGCGAGAAAGGGCCGGATAAAGCTTGTGGCGGGAAACGTTCTTTTCGCCGCCGCCCTTTTCAGCAAGGAGGTGGCTATAACCTTTCCCGCCATAATCCTCCTCGGCGGCCTCCTCCTGCATAAAGAATCGTTCAAAGCCGCGCTCGTCCGGGCGGGGCCTTCGATTGCCGTGGTAGCCGTATACCTGGCCGTGCGCTACGCCGTCGATTTCTGGCCGCAAGATTCCTTCTACTCACCCATAGTCGGGTCGAACATAAAAGGCTGGGGCTCCAACTTCCTGTTTCTGGCCCATAACATCGCTTACCTGGTAATTCCCATATGGAACCCGATTGATTTGTTCAGGGAGCTGCACGTCAATTCCAATTTTTCGCCGGAATCCCTGATTCTTATCTCCGTTTACCTGCTTGCGGGAGCCGCGCTGCTCGGGTACCCGTTATTCCGGGCGGCAAGAAAGAAGCGCTTCGACCCGGTTGTGCTCTTCGGAGTGCTCTGGTTTTTTATAGCGCTCGTCCCAACCATTCACGTGATGAGAAACCTGGGAGGAAGCAGGTATCTCTTCCCGGCCCTTCCGGGCGTAGCTATAGCCGTCGCAGCCGCCGCCGATTGGTTTTCGGCTCGGTACTCAAGAGGCAAAATCCTGACCGTATTGATACTTTTCGTCCTGCTTGCGGCAAACGTTTTCGAGCAGACCAGGTGGAGAGCTGCAATGGATGTCGCCGAAAAAACCACCCACCTGGCGGCAAAATGCACGGCCGGAATGAACGCCGAAGAAAGCCTGGCCGTTTTCAATTTACCCGGCTGGGTACAGGGCAGGCCGGTGTATCCGTGGTACGAGGGCTACAGCCTGAATCTTGCACACTTTTTCATCACCGGCGGGTCTAATATAAAAGTGATACGGGGGCGCGACGAGAACCGCGACATTTGTCTGCGGGAAAATGTCCGGTGCATTGAATGGTCTGGATTGATGGATGGAAAATGTCCATGACCGGCGCGGATAGTGTGCGGAGCTTCGCACCTGTGCGGATAATGGCATCACATTTTGAAGCCACCGGCTGGCGAAGCAGTAAGTTGCGAAATAATTCTGCTTTAAATTCAAATACTTATACGTCCGGGCCGGAAGGGTGAAATCGGCACACAAATTGCTAACATATATCAGTATATTAATGGATGCAGCCATGATGAAAAGGTTATTGGGTATATTCGCCGTATTACTTATCGCGCTATGCTTCGCCTGCAGCACGGGTGACATTTCGGGGGGGGACTCGCCCGTGGTACCGATGCCCTCCCCGCCCATAGCCAGGGGCTTCCCCATTACGGTGGATTTCGGCGAGATGCCCGACGGCCCGGTGGACGGCCCCACCGAAGTGGGTTCAGTCGTGGTGGACGGGGACAACATCGAGGTTCAATCGGGCGATATTATCATCGAAGGCGGCACTTTGCGGGTTCTTTCTCCCCGGGATTTTCAGCAGGCTGCCGTGCTGGTCAGGGAGCTGGACGGGTACTCGAGTACCAGCATCGAGGGCTATGACGCCGAAGGAAACCTGCTCACCGCCACCACCACGGGAGCGCCGGGCGATTATTACTACGCGCGCCTGTCGGCCTCGGACTCGATAATACGCAAAATAAACGTGTTGGGCCCGAACGCGCGGGTACGCAAGATGATACTGGCCAGGCCGTTTTCGATAATAGAATTTCAACCGGCCGATGAACTGCCCATTTTGTGGCACGCATCGGTCATACTCTCCGCTGACTTCAACTCCGACGATATTCCCGACGTGGCGGTTGGGGATTCTTACACGAACCGGGTTGCGGTGCTTTACGGCAGTTCCGGAGGAGGCTTTTCGGGGCCGACAATTATGTCCTGCGACTTACCCGCCGTGGCGATGGACACCGGAGATTTTGACGGAGACGCTGACGGCCGCGCCGACCTGGCGGTTCTGGGAGAGAAGGTAAATATCTATTTGAGCGCTCCCGGCGGCATATCATCGACCGAAAGCTACATCATCGGCTCGGACACCGAAGACATCGACGTCGGTGACGTTACCGGCGACGGCATCCCGGACATAGCGGTTGCCACCCGCACGGGAGTCTACACGCTTGCGGGCGCCGGCAACGGATTCTTCAATAACCCGCAGTTCCGCTTTGCCGTGGACGCCCGGGCAATCCGGGTGGCCGATGTAAACGGCGACGGCGACGCCGACATGGTTATAGCCGCCGCGTCGCCGAACGAGTTGCAGGTCCGGGTTAATAAGGGGGGCGGAAACTTTTCTATATCGGGCTTTTACGCGCTTACAGGCACGCCGGTTCAAATGCACGTTGACCGCTTCAACTGGGACGAAGAACCGGACGTGGCGGTGCTCATGGATTCGACACCCAACTGGCAGACATATATCAACGACGGCGGCATCTTACACGCGAATCAGCTTTTCCAGGCGACTTCGGGCCACGCGGCGGCCTTCGAGATGCTCGACGTCAACAACGACGGGTTCGCCGACATGGCCGTTATAGACCCGGATAACAACGAAGTATCGGTCTTTACCACCGACCTGGCGGGCAATTTCATAATAGCCGACCGGTGGAATGTAAACGCACGTCCGCTCGTTCTGGAAGCGGCGGATTTGGACAGCGACTCGCGGAACGATTTGATTATAGGTGAAGCCGATGGAAACGTTAATGTATACCGCAACGTATCGCGCTGATAAATCGAGGCTCCTCCGGGTGGCGGGCAAGACCCGCCATCCGTAATTAATACCCCAAACCTTTTTGGCCCATGGCCCTTTGACCGCGGTCAGTCAAAGGGCCTTTTTTTTATCCTTTTGCAGCCGGAATTGACCGGAGGGTTCATGCAAGTGGAGGTCCAGAAGGCTCGAAAAGCAAGGATTACATTTCGCTTGATACGTCTTGACTGCTCAAGTATTCTCCGCTAATCTTTAATTAAAAGGCTTCTATCATGGGACCATATCGCTTCACAGTGGAACTATACCCGGACAAAGAGGAAGGGGGGTATACTGCAATTGTGCCTTCATTGCCCGGTTGTGTCACCCAGGGGGAGACTCTGGATCAGACCATGGAACGTGCCAGAGAAGCGATTGAAGGGTATATCGCCTGCCTCAAAGAGGATGGCAAAGAAATCCCCATCGAGGAAGAACCTGAAGGCCGATTCAAAGTCATAATAGCCGCATGAGTCCAAAACTCGCCCGCATCACCGGCAAGGAGATGTGCTCTATCCTGGAGCATAAGGGATTTATTTTGAAAAGAATCAAGGGAAGTCACCATATTTATGAAAAACCCGGACTCGAGGTATACGTAACGGTCCCGGTGCATGGCAAAGAAATCCTCAAACCCAAAACTCTCAGGTCTATTATCCGACAGGCAGAACTGAACATTGACGACTTTATAAGATAACGCCTAAAAACTGCACAAGGGATTGCTTCCACATGCCTGCTTTTTATTCCGTTAAAGTCCCGCTTGACCATAGGTTCACTTTTCGGCCATCTTTCTCACTTCATTTTCAATGATTCTCACCGCCTCTTCCGTGCCGACGGTTTTTACCCTTTTCCCTTTTATGTACAGGGCGGCTTTTCCTTCCTTGAGGCCCGCGAATCCGATGTCGGCCAGTTTCGCTTCGCCGGGGCCGTTGACCACGCACCCCATGACCGCGAGCTTAAGGGGCGCTTTCAAATCCACCAGTCGGCGCTCCAGCTCGTCCGCCACCCCGGCAACATCAAAAATCGCCCGTGCGCAGGTGGGGCAGGCTATAACGCCGACGCCGCGGCTTCGCAGTCCCAGTGCTTTCAGTATTTCCCACCCGACGCGCACTTCTTCGACCGGGTCGGCGGCGAGTGAAACCCGGATGGTGTCGCCGATGCCTTCGGCCAGGAGGATTCCCAGGCCCACGGCGGATTTTACCGTTCCGGTGAAAGCGGTTCCGGCTTCCGTTATGCCCAGGTGCAAGGGGTAATCGCAACGGGCGGCTATTAACCGGTACGCTTCTATGGTTTCCGTCACTCCGCTGGCCTTGAGGCTGATTTTAATGTCTTTAAAACCGGCATCTTCGAGTATTTTCACGTTGCCGAGGGCGCTTTCGACCATAGCCTCGGGGGTGGGGCCGCCGTATTTTGCGAGGAGGGATTTTTCGAGACTGCCCGCGTTCACTCCTACTCTAATGGGAACTCCTTTCTCCGAGGCCGCTTTCGCCACCTCTCGGGGGCGTTTTTCGCTACCGATGTTTCCGGGGTTTATCCGCAGGCCGTGCACCCCGGCTTCGAGCGAAGCCAGCGCCAGGCGGTAATCGAAATGAATGTCGGCGACCACCGGCAGCGGGGATTGCTTCAATATCTCCGGCAGCGCCGATGCCGCGTCCCTGTCGGGCACCGCCACCCGGGCTATTTCGCACCCGGCTTGCGCAAGGCGGCAAATTTGACCGATTACGACATCAGCCTCCCCGGCGGGAACGTTGGTCATGGACTGGACGCTTACCGCGTGCTCACCCCCCACTCCCACATCCCCTATGAACACTTCCCTCGATTTGCGCCGTTTTATCATTGTCTACACAGAATATCTTTCACCGCCGTTCAAAGCAAACCCGCCGTCTAATTTACATCTGCGATAAATTTGATAACTCTATTATCAAGACTTGTGGTTGTATAAAGAGGCTCGATATTAAACTACGGAATTGGTAGGCGCGACACTCTTGTCGCGCACCTCGGAAATTGCCCGGCAGGAGTGCCGGGCCTACCATTTTTGAAACAATATTCACATTATTCGTTTGACGAATCGAGGTTGTTGTGATTCTATAATTGGTATCGGGAGGTGCGATATGGACTTGGAAGTAATCATCAAAGACGGCCTGGTAAAGTTCAGGGATGAAATCGTGGCGGTGCTTTTGTTCAGCCTGGTGGGCATCATACTGAGTCTCACTATAGTGCTTATACCGGCGGTCGCGGCCGGTATGGCGGTCGGCTTCCTCAAGTACGTGCGGGAAGGGGTAAAGCCGGAGCTGTCGGAGTTGTGGTCGCACTTCGACAAGTACATTCAAACGCTCTTGTTTCTGATTGTAGCCGGTTTTTTGACATCGGTGGGATTCATGCTTTTCGTAATCCCCGGTATAATCCTGTCCGCTATATGGATGTACTCCATATTTTTTATAGTGGACAGGGATATGAACTTCTGGGACGCCATGGAAGCCAGCCGCAAATCGGTCTCATCCGTCGGATTCGTCATCAACCTGGTGCTGGTTGTCATACTCATGCTGTTGGGAGCGCTGGGAGGGGCAGCGGGGGGCCTTGGCTCCATCGTCACTCTTCCGATAGCATACCTTATTCTGGCGCGAGCCTACGGGGAAGTGGCCGCGGGAGCCGGAGACCGGCAACCGGAGCGGCTTGTGAGCGGTAACGGATAAGAAAGAGCTTATGAACTCCCGAAGCCTCGCCGTAATCATTGTCCTCATCGTACTCGCCGCGTCCTTTATCGCGTCTGCGGAAGTAATCAAGCTAAGAACTTCCCCGGAAGGCGTGGAGATGGTTAAAATCCCCAACGGCCCTTTCACAATGGGGGATAACGAAGGCGAACCCGACGAGCGTCCGGCCCATGAAGTCGAGTTGGAGACATTCTGGATAGACCGCACCGAGGTAACCTTCCGACAATACGACCGTTGCGTTTCGGAAGGCTACTGCCGTGTTCCTACAGTTACAGGCAGGGTGAAAGACAAGACCATGCCGGTTACCGGAGTAAGCTGGTTCGACGCCCGCGATTATTGCAAATGGGCCGGCAAAAGGCTCCCCACCGAGGCCGAATGGGAAAAAGCGGCGCGGGGCACGGATGAGAGAACTTATCCCTGGGGCGAAAAGCTAAGCTGTACCCTCGCCAATTATCGGGAGTGCGAAATCGGGCATCCGATGCCGGTGGGCACTTACCCCGAAGCCGCCTCCCCCTACGGCGCATTCGACATGGCGGGCAACGTATGGGAATGGGTGGCCGACCACTACGACTCCCAATACTACAAAATCTCGCCCGCCTCCGACCCTCAAGGCCCCGGGGCGGGGAAATACCGGGTAGTAAGGGGCGGCGCGTGGACAAGGTACATGGCCGGGATGCGAAGCGCCGACCGGGGAGCTTTCACCCCCTCAAGCCGGGCCGACGATTTGGGTTTCCGTTGCGCCCGGGACGACTGACCCAAAAATATTAATATCCCAGCGCTTCCAGCCGTTTTTTAAGCTCCGTGCTTATCTGTGCTTCCCCGGCGTCCAAAGGCGGAGAATATTGGCCCCGCAAACGTTCAAGCTCATTCTTCAATACCTCGCGGGTTATGCCTCTGCCTGTCGATATGGGTCGTCGCTCGGCGGGGTCCCGACTCAAATCGTACATTTCCCACTCCACAACCCGGTCGCCCCACTGGTTGGTTCGATTGGTGTTGTGTACCAGTTTCATCGGCCAGTCCAGGACGGCCTCCTTCTCCACCTTGTCCAGAACCTCGTGCATGTAAAGCGGCGCCGGGGTAAGGGAATCCTCCGACCCTGCAATCGCCGTCAGGTTTCTCCCGCTCATGTGCTCGGGTTTATCAATGCCCAGGCTGTCCAGAACCGTAGCCGGAACATCGACAATACTTACCGGCGTCCGTACCGATTTCGAAGCCCCGCCGCCGGGACACCTCATTATGAGCGGCGCCCGCACCTGCTCCTCGTACAAGGTTCCGCCGTGACCGAAGCCCCTGTGCTCATAAAACTCCTCGCCGTGGTCGGCCACGAAGAATATGAGCGAATTTTCGTAAAAGCCCTTTTTTTTCAGCAATTCCAGAAATTTATGAAATCCCGCGTCGGCGGCGGCGACTTCGGCCCGATACAGACCGTGCAGGTAATCGACTTGCGCCCTCGAGGGTGTAATTGCACGGTAAACCAGCTTCCTGAATACCTCCATCCCCCCCGAAATGGGCTGTGCGGCGGATGGCATGAACTTTTCGGCCAGTCCGGATGGCGGAGTATACGGAGCGTGAGGGTCGGACTGGTGGATGTAGAGGAAGAACGGCCCTTCAAGTTTTTTCAACGACGGGCCGATTTTCTCCAAAAGCCCCTCGCTGGAGGAATAAACATCCTCGTCGCCCGGGTCTTCCGGGTAGTAGACGTAGCGGTCGAACCCCCTGCCGAAGCCCAGCTCGGGGGCCACGTTGCCGTTGGTCACGTATCCTTCCGTTCGCCAACCCGCCCTTTTAAGCACCCCGGCAAGGGTATCGAGCCTTTCGGACAACCCCCCCCTCCTCCCGACGGCTCCGTGGTGGGGCGGGCATGTTCCCGTGAAAAGGCTTGCCACCGATGGCCTTGTCCAGGAGCTGGGGCTGTACCCCCGCTTAAAAATCACGGCCCCTCGCGCAAAAGAGTCTATATGCGGGCTTGCGAAGCTTTCGGGGTTGTAACAGCCGAGCGCGTCCGCTCTGAGCGCGTCCACCAGGTAAATTATTACGTTGGGCCGTTTATCGTTTTCATCACCGGCGAATGATTTCGAGCGGGCTTTCCAATCCGGACGGGTTTGCAGCTTGATATTTTTCCAAAAAGCTCCTTCGCCCTTGGCCTGCAGGCTTATTCTCAAAAATTTCCCGCGCCACTTATCGAGTTTCAAAGCAAAAAGCTCGCTTCCGGCGTCGACGTCAAGCTTTTCCAGCACTCCGTCATCGTCACTCACCATCACCCGGAAATCGGCTTCCGGGGAGGTTTTTGACAACGTGGGTTTTGCGGAGACATAAAAACCCGGGCGGGCGCGGGCGTACACCTCTTCTGTTCGGTAGTCCGTACACCCAATTGAAAACAATAAAAGGGCCGATATTAATGAGACGATAATAAGGAAACTGCGATACATCTATATAATCAAATGTATCACAAGACGCATAAGCGGACAATGGAACGTGAAAATTCGGAGCTAAGGTGGTATCTTGAATAAAGTGGAACAGGCCGGCGATAAAACCGAAAAAACGGGATTGTTTCGGGAATTGAGGCTTTGGGCATGGGGCGCCTGGTTCTTCTGGGCCGTCGAGTGCCTTCTTATGTACTTCCAGGTGGCCTTTTATCAGGGGAAGTGGTCGTTTATAAAGGGCCGGAGTTTCCTGGAGGCCATACCTCACCGTTTTGAGCCTGCCGATGCGCTCGAGGCGCTTCTTATCGACGCCGCCGTGATGGCCCTTTTATGCGCAGGCAGTATCATACTCCTCCGTATCGTAAGAAAAATATTAAAGCGATATGAAATATCCGCCACGCCCTTCCACGGAGCGGTTTACCTGGGGATAATACTTTTCCTTTACGGCGCGGTGATAGTAAATATCGTTCTGCTGCCGGGAAGATTCGGGACTCAAGGCAAAATCTACACCGCCCTGCTGGCGGTTACCGTGCTTCTTATATGGTTGCTCATCTACCGCCACCTTAACCGGCGCCACGCGCTCGGCGACGGATGGTTCGCGTTCTGGAGCCTGGCCTGCGTTTTAATGGTGTGCCTGTTCGGAATATGGCCATGGCTGGATTATCACTCCAACCTGGTCTGGAAAATCCCGAAAGGTTACACCGCCAGAATCGGGATACTGGTGGGGGTTATCGCTTTTCAGCAGGTTGTGCTTCATATCAGGGCGTGGGTTGCCTCCCGGCGGGGTGGGGAAAAGACGCCGGGAGGACTTCGACTGTGGGCGGCAAGAATCCTGGCCTTCGCCACAATAGTGGCCGCCGTTGCATTTACTTTAGCCTTCCGGACGGACGTAAAACTGGACCCCGACCTGGTTACCCGGTCGGACAGCAAGCTGCCCAACATTCTGATGATTTCCATGGATACGGTGCGAGCGGACGCTTTGAGCTGCTATTCGGATAAGGGCAAAACGCCCTTTCTGGATAAGCTGGCTGCCCGGAGCGTCTTGTTTGAAGACGCAAGGTCTCCCAGCCCCTGGACGCTACCCGGGCACGCTTCCATGTTTACGGCCCGGTACCCGTCGGCTCACGGCGCAAGCTGGGAATTTACGTATCTTCCGGACAGTGAAACCACACTGGCGGAAATCCTGGCAACGGCGGGCTACAAGACAGCCGCTTTCAGCTCGAACGTTTGGGTGTCTCACTTCACCAATATTACTCAGGGCTTCGATTACTTCTACATACTGGGCAACAAGTTTCAACTGAATCGAAAGGCCCGCGAGCGACCTTTGCTGTTATGGGAAGCAATGGCCAGGCCCATACTCACAAGACTTAACAACAGGGGATGGCTGGACTCGGTGGTCAACTTCCGGATTAAGAACAAATCCCGCCAGATTAACGGGATGATAAAAAGATACTTAAAAAGAAACGAGGGTAGCGAACAGCCGTTTTTCATATTCGTAAACTACATAGATTCCCACAACCCGTACAAGCCGCTCGGCAAGCTGAGGCCCAAACCGCCCGAGGGCGTCAACATGAAAAAAATAAGGTCCGTTAACAACAAGCCCCCGAAAATAATGGCCGAACGGATATTTTTAACCGAGGAAGAAAAGGAATATTGGATTTCCCTCTATTACTTGACCGTCACCAGCCTTGACGTTTATATCAATGAGCTCTTTCAGGTCCTTGAGAAGGCCGGTTTCATGGAAGATGTTGTAGTTATCGTCACATCCGACCACGGGGAATACCTCGGTGAATACGACCAGTATTGCCACCTGTTCGGGGTCCACGAGCCCGTCATCCGGGTGCCTTTTATCTTATACTCTCCGGACAGGATTGAGGGAGGAAAACGCTTCAGGTCGATGGTGCAGACCGTAGACATCCCCCCCACCCTGCTGGAACTGGCGGGAATAAAGTTCAGAAATTCCTCGCGATTTCAAGGCAAATCCTTGATGCCGCTGGTCAAGGATAATGCCCATCTCAGGAACTATTCGGTTTCCGAGCTTATGGTTCCCACTCTGCCGCTCGAGGTCTTCAGGCGGCTGAAAGGCCCCTCTGGAAAATATAACAAGTGGAACACCCGCCAGCGGAGCATTACCGACAAGTCGTATCAACTGGAAGTCCATCAAAACGGCTACAGGCAATTGTGGAAACTGCCGGAGGATATATCCAGCGTCGAAGGGACCGAGGTTCCCGGAAATCCGGAGCCGGCCGACAAAATGGAAGGCGAGCTGAAGGGATGGCTGAAAAGCTTCGAGCACGCCGACACTTCAAAGATGGAAAGGCCGGAAATGAGCGAGGATTTCAAAAAGCAACTGAAGGCCCTCGGCTACCTGAAATAACCCGAAATGCCCGAACTTATCCAAGCCGCGCCTTACATTTACCGGTTAAAAATGCCCCCTTTCGGCCCCCCCTCGTGGGAAGTCAGCAACGTATATTTCGCGGGAAATAAGGAAATTTTCCTGATAGACGCAGGATACCCCACTCCTCAATCAATAGAATGCATACTCGATGCCTGGAAGGAGTTGGGCTCGCCGAAAATAAAGGCGGTGCTGGTTACACACGCCCACCTCGACCACATGGGCGGACTTAGCGCCATCGAAGATAAAACGGGGGCTCCCGTATGGACTCACAAGCTGGAGGCGGAATTCTTCGGCGAAATGTTCCCGCAGGAGCGGGTGGATAAAACCCTCGAGGAAGGTGAAAAATTACAGGCCGATGAGGTTAAACTGCACGTGTTGCACCTGCCGGGCCATACCGAGGGCCACCTGGCTTTTCTCGAAGAAAGCGCCCGCACCCTTTTCACCGGCGACCTGGTGCTGGGGCACGGTTACGCCATTATCGTGCCGCCAAGAGGGGACATGGTGAAGTACATGGACAGCCTGCGCAGGATGGAAAAGTTGGGAGTAGGGAAAATACTCCCCGGCCACGGCCCCGTTGTCGAAGACGGCGCCGGAAAAATCGAGGAGTACATAACTCACCGCATACTCAGGGAAATCCAGATACTTCGCCAACTGGAAGGCGGTGAAAAGTCCATACCGGATATGGCTGAGGAAATTTATTCGGACATGGCGCCGGTGCTGAGGCAGGCCGGGAGGTTGCAGGTGTTGGCGCATCTGATAAAGATGGAAGATGAAGGCTCGGTAAAGCACGTTTCGGGCGACGGCCCGGAAGCCGTCTACCGGAACCTCGTGGGCAAGCTTCCCTTTTGACTCATTCAGGATACCGTTATAAATTACTTAGCGAGGGTAGCCCGGCTTAAAGCGAGAGCGTAAGCCGGGTGCCGAAGGCATGGGAGACCGTGTTCGTGGTATCTGAAGGTGTACATATGTTCTCCTGTTGCTCACGTAACACAGCTTACACTTCATTTTAAGCTGTGCTACCCGTTAATGTTTCCCGCGACGGACAAGGGGCTTAAGCCCCTTGCCTCCCGGTCGCAAAAGGGTGTTG
Source organism: uncultured bacterium (assembly GCA_964459325.1). GTDB lineage: Bacteria > RBG-13-61-14 > RBG-13-61-14 > CAYWKU01 > CAYWKU01 > CAYWKU01. The sequence goes on from CAYWKU010000017.1 coordinate 43,647, forward strand.
AAAATGGCTTCAAACGACAAATACAAACAGGCGGGCGTGGACATAGACCTGGCGGAAAGCCTGGTAAAGCGTATAAAGCCGATGGCCCGCTCCACTCACCGAAAGGGCGTCATGGGCAAAATCGGCGGCTTCGGGGCGCTTTTCTCACCGAAACTGGCCGGTTACACCGACCCCGTCCTCGTCAGCGGCACCGACGGCGTGGGCACCAAGCTGAAAGTCGCCTGGATGACGAACAAGCACGACACGGTGGGAATCGACCTGGTGGCCATGTGCGTCAACGACATAGTGACCTCCGGCGCGGAGCCGCTGTTTTTCCTGGATTACTTCGCCACCGGCAAGCTCGACCCCGACGTGGGCGCCGCCGTCATAAAAGGCATCGCCGAAGGGTGCAGGCAGGCCGGCTGCGCATTGATAGGCGGAGAAACCGCCGAAATGCCGGGCTTTTACGGCCCCGGTGAATACGACCTGGCGGGGTTCGCGGTGGGAGCGGTCGAGCGCGGTAAAATACTGGACGGCTCAAAGATAAAACCGGGAGACACACTCATCGGGATGGCCAGCAGCGGGATACACTCCAACGGCCTCAGCCTGGCCCGGAAAATCTTCTTCGAAAGGATGAAGCTGGGGGCGGAAAATAAAATAAAGGGCCTCAGGCTGCCGGTGGGCAGGGAAATTCTGCGCCCCACCCGGATTTACGTCAAGAGCGTTCTCGACGTGGCGGCCCGGTGCAAACTGAAGGCCGCCGCTCATATAACCGGCGGCGGCATTACCGATAACCTGCCGAGGGTGCTGCCGAAAGGCCTGTCCGCGAAAGTTGACACCGGGGCATGGAATACCCCTTCCATCTTCAGAATCATTGCCGGGCAGGGCGATGTCAGCGCGAAGGAGATGTATCGCACTTTCAACATGGGCGTGGGGATGATACTGGTGGTGGCCGGAACCGACGCGAAGAAAGCGATTGAGCGGGTCGCGCGAGCGGGTGAAAAGCCTTATGTTATCGGCGAAGTTATTTCCAAATCCGGCGCTCCGGGGGTAATATACGACCCACCGCTTGAATAAATAGAAAAATCGAACCCGGCGGGTAAAATGGCAAGAACTTCCACCATAGTTATCGTGGGCCGCCCCAACGTGGGGAAGAGCACCCTGTTCAACCGGCTTACAGGCCGCAGGCGGGCGCTCGTAGACAACCTCCCGGGCGTCACCAGGGACAGGATATACGGGCGGGGCGAATGGATGGGGCGCACCTTCGCCGTAATAGACACCGGCGGCTTCGACCCCGACAATACCGAAGGCATCTGGAAGGAAATGAAGGCCCAGGTGATGCTGGCAATCGAGGAAGCCGACGCCGTCATCTTCCTCCTTGACGGAACCGAAGGGGTCAACCCGGTGGATGAAGACATATCGGAGTACTTAAGGCGGGAGGCACAGGCGCCGGTTTTTCACGTTGTAAATAAAATCGACAACCCGAAAAGAGAGGAGCTGGTGCATCGGTTCTGGTCGCTGGGGCCGGATAAGATATACCCGGTCAGCGCCGAGCACTCACTTGGAGTAGACGACCTTCTTGACGACCTGATTGAAACCCTTCCGCCGGAAGAGGAACTGGAGGAGGAGCCGGAAGCGGTACCCGTGGCGGTGGTGGGAAAACCCAACGTTGGCAAAAGCACTCTCATCAACAAGCTGCTGGGCGCGGAGCGCCTTCTTACCCACGATTCACCCGGAACCACCCGCGATGCGGTGGACAGCGTGGTGAACCGGGAAGAAGGCAGGGCTTATCGATTCATTGACACGGCGGGCATCCGAAAGAAAAGCAAAGTCACCCTGCGCATCGAAAAATTCTCGATAATCAAGGCCCTCAAGGCCATAGACCGCTGCCACGTTGCCCTGTTGCTGATAGACGCTTCCGAAGGCCCTACCGAGCAGGACGCAAAGGTCGCGGGGTATACACTGGACCGAGGCAAAGCCGCCATTATACTGCTGAACAAATGGGACCTGGTCGAAAAGGACACCCGTACTTTCGACGAACTTGTGAAAAAGGTGCGGGAAAGGCTTTATCACCTGGACTATGCGCCAATTATAAGCGTTTCCGCAAAGACCGGACTGAGGCTCCACCGCCTGTTCGAGGAGATAGACAAGGTGGACTCTCAACACTCCCGCAGGGTGAGCACCGGTGAGCTGAACAAGGCGCTGGAAGCCGCCGTGGGCAGGCACAAACCCTCGGTTTCGGGGGGAAAGAGAATCAAGTTCTACTATGCCACCCAGTACGGCGTAAGGCCTCCCCGGTTTGCAATATTCACCAACCGCCCAAGCGATATTCGCGCTTCATATCAAAGGTATCTCATCAACCGGATAAGGGAAACTTTCGGTTTCGAAGGCACGCCCATACGACTCAAGTTTCGTCCGCGCGAAAATAAGGGAAAAAACAAATAACACCCTTCTCTCGCAGCCTTCCGGCGAAAAGGTATGTATGTAATCGTTAAAGTTAAAATGCCATGTTGAAGGTTTTAAATTCGCCGGCGGGCTTTTCCCATTCGACTTTTACGTCCGTCACGCGCGCCATGGGGGGGCCTTGGCGGCACCAGTCTATGAAAGCTTTCACGCTTTCCTCCGGCCCTTCGGCGACGGCTTCCACGTCGCCGTTATGAAGGTTTCTCACCCAGCCGGTCAACCCCAGGCTGCGGGCTTCCTCCCGGGCGGTACCCCTGTAGAACACCCCCTGCACGCGGCCGCTTATGGTCAGATGCGCTCTCGCGTTCGCCATGGTATCACTGAATCCTCTGCAACTTGTTTCCCCAGCCGCCCTTGAGAACGGCGGTCTGGGAGCCTTCTCCTATGTACATCGTCCCGCTCCAGGCGGTTACCGACTTGTTGACGCCGTTTCCGGTAATTTTCAGGACAACCCTTACCCTGTGATTGCCTGTCGGTTGATTTTTCAATCTTATGGTGGCGCCTTCCCAGAAATAGGTGACGTTAATGACTTCCCCCTGGTCGTTTTTCTGTCTCCGCAGCTTGCTGGCGCCCTTGCCACCAACGTACTTTCCGTCATAGTAGACCAGCATGGACGCCTTTGTTGCCTCCCGGGGCACGCTCAGTAAAAGCGTGCTCGTGATGTTTATGGTCAGGTCGCCCTGAGGTAGAACCAGCCCCTCCTCAGTTCTTTCCCCCGAAGGCGGAGTTTCCGGCTCTTCTTTCGGCTCGGCCTTACGCTCGGGTTCGGTGTCCTCCTTTTTGACTTCCTTTGTTTCTTTTTCCTCCGGTTTCGGTTTCGGTTCTGGACGCGGGGTAGTTCTTCTTGGCCTCTTGTATCTTTCTACCCTCTTTTTTTCTTCTTTGCTTTCTTTCTCTTCGTCGGCTTTCTTTTCTTCCGCAGGAACCTTTACTTCCCGGGTCACAAATATCATCTTTGTAGTACTGCCCGTCAGGTCGAGAATCGGGCGCCGCGTCTCCAGCACAAACGCCGAAGCGCTTACCAGCACTGCGGCAACTACGACGCCGGGCAGAAGCAGGCGCTCTTTCTCAAACAAAAGAGCCACTACAATAATCAAGAGGACCAAAAGCCCCCAGAAGAATACGTAAAAACCCGCTGTGTTAATTAAATCTGCGTAGTTTTGGATAAATTTCAAGGCATTATCCATGTTGGAGGCAAGTATACCAAAGCCATGAGTAAAGTTCAACTCAAAATTAGAGACTCATAGGGCTTCGTTTCGCATTTCGAAAGTACCACGTGAAGTCGACTCATTGACGTATCCGGCGATTATCAGTAAATTATGAAGTAAAGGAACTCAATCCCGCCGGGCGACAACGGAGTTGCCCGAAGGAAAGCAGCGGCGGTTCATTCCGGGCTTTGGTAAAATCGCGAATCGACCGAAGAGGGGGAATGTAAAGATGGCGGAAGAAAACCTTAGCCGGGAGGAAAGAGACTTTCTCCTGAAAGTCGCAAAAGACTCAATCGCGCGAAAGCTGGGCGTGACCGAAACATCTCATACAAAGGAAGAAGCCGAAGGGGTCGGTCCCCGCATCAATCAAGACAGGGGCTGCTTTGTCACCCTGCACAAGCGTGGCCAGTTGCGGGGCTGCATCGGCATTTTCGAAGCACGGGGACCGTTGTGGCAGAACGTCGAAGAAATGGCCGCTCAGGCGGCTTTCAACGACCCCAGGTTCAGACCCCTTTCACGAGGTGAGTTTGACGAGATAGATATCGAGATAAGCGCGCTGACGCCCCTGAGGCAAGTAAACAGCGTGGACGAGGTCAAAGTGGGCGAACACGGCATTTACATAACCCGGGGATTAAACCGCGGGGTTCTGCTTCCTCAGGTAGCTACGGAACAGGGTTGGGACCGTGACACGTTCCTGGACCACACGTGCATGAAAGCGGGCCTCTCGGCCGGTTGCTGGCGCCGGCCGGACACCACGATTGAAATCTTCAGCGCGGAAATTTTTGGAGAAAAGGAGAACTCCGGTTCTGAAAAGTCCGAGTCAATTTGATGATATTATAGGGCATGATGAAGTTGTCGAGCGCCTGCGGCGCGATTTGACGGGAAACAGGCTGGCTCACGCCTACCTTTTCGTAGGCCCGCGCGGCACGGGCAAAACGACCCTCGCCCGAATACTGGGAGCGGCCACACTTTGCCGCGCCGCCGATTTCAATGACCGGCCCTGCTCCGAATGCACGGCATGTGGAAAAATCTCCCGCCGCAATCACCCCGACTTCCACCAGCTGACTCCCGCCGAAGGAAGACGCTGGATAAGGGTTGACCAGGTCAGGGAGCTTCAGGCGGCTCTGGCGCGGAGGCCCGTAGAGTCCGAACGGCGGGTGGCCGTTGTAGATGGAGCGGATTCGATGAATGAAGCCGCTCAGAATGCCTTTCTCAAGACCCTGGAAGAACCGCCCTCCGGAACTCTGATAGTCCTCACGGCGCCCGGGGTGCATCGCCTTCTGCCTACCATTGTAAGCAGGTGCCGCATAGAGCGGTTCGGCCCCCTGAAAACCGCCGAACTGGCGGGAATCATAAAAGAAAAAAGAAGCATCGAGCCCGGGGAAGCCGCAATGGTGGCTCAGTTGACTTCCGGCAGCGTGGGCGATGCGATGAACATGGACATGGAATTCGTTAGAAGAGCAAGGCCCGCGATTATTAACAGGATTGCCGACACAGTCACCGATGAAAAGCCGGACCCGGAGAAAATTCTGGGAATTGCCGACCAATTGGCAAAGATGGGGGATAACTCGCTGCATATAGTCAGAACCCTTCTCGCCGACGTGGCATCGAATAAGCTGGGACGGAACATCGCCAACATCGACATGGGGGGCGCCATTGATAAGCTGTCCCGCAATTGGAGCCTGGAGCGGGTATTATCTCACTTCGAAATGACGCTTCAGGCCGAGGCAGGCCTGGCGCGGAATTTAAACCGGGCCTTTCTGTATGAAAATCTATTACTCGCTTTAACGCGAGGAGGAAAAGATGAAAACCATAGTGGGAATACAGTTTAAAAACGCATCAAAAATTTACTACTTCGATTGCGAAGAATTAAAAGATCTGGACAAAGGTTCACAGGTAATAGTGGAAACGGAACTCGGACTTGGATTGGGGTCAGTTGTGGAACCTCCCAGGCAGGCCGACGAGAAGGAAATACCCGGTGAGCTGAAAAGGGTCATACGCCAAGTGGACGATTCGGACCTGGAGAGGCGAAAAAAGAATCGCGAAAGGGAAAAACATGCCTTCGACATGTGCTGGAAGCTCATAAATGAGAAAAAACTCCAAATGAAACTCGTGAACGTGGAGTACTTCTACGACGCCTCCAAGGCCATTTTCTACTTCACCGCCGAGCATCGCGTTGATTTTCGGGAACTGGTGCGCGACCTGGCCCGTACCCTGCACACACGCATAGAGATGAAGCAAATAGGGGTACGCGATGAGACCAAGATGATGGGCGGCATCGGATGCTGCGGCCAGCCTGTCTGCTGCGCCACCTTCCTGCGGGAATTTCAACCGGTCAGCGTGAAGATGGCCAAGGAGCAGAACCTGGCCATGAATCCCGGCAAGATTTCGGGATTGTGCGGAAGGCTGATGTGCTGCCTTTCTTACGAATGTGACGTATACGAAGAAATGGGAAGGGACATGCCCAAAAGAGGCAAAACCATAGAAACCCCCGACGGAACCGCAAAGGTGGTTGACGTCAACGTGCTTAAAAGGGAGGTAACCGTGGCAACCGAGGAAGGCGGCATGAACACCCTGCCCATAGAAAATATAAATCCCTCTACCTCCTCGGATTCGGAAGAAGAAGAAAAGGAAGAGGTGGAAGAAGAGGAAATTTCGGAAACTACGGAAGAATTTCTTCAAACCATGGAATTTTCTCCCGATTCCGACCAAGCGTCACAAGAGCCGCAACCCGAAGAAGCGCCTTCCGAGCCGGCCCGGAAACCTCCGGCGGAGCCGATGGACTTTGACCTGCCGCAGGTCAAACCCCTGGAAAGTGAGCAGCCGAAAGAACAGAAGAAGAAAAAGCGCTCGAGAAGACGAAACAGGCGCAGGGGAAAAAAGAAAAAAGCAAAGTCCGGCGATGCACAATAACAAATCACTCGCGCTCGCTCGCGCTCTCAAAAAAATTGCGCCGCTCGTGACGGTGGCGTTTATATGTATATTACTTTTCTCCGGCGCATCTCCCGCCGACGAAGACTACCTGCCCCGCAAATGGGAAAAGTTTGAGCTGGACAAAACCATGAACGAGCTGAAGAACGACCTCACACTTTTCAAATGCAACGAACCGACTTCAAAAGCCACCAGGTGCACACTCGCCGGCTATCCCGGGAGGGATGATTTCGTGGTTCTGAAGTTCTACAGGAATAAACTCGCCTCCGCGGCCCGGTTCAGATACAAAACCGACTGGGAAAAAACGCTCACACAACTAAAGGAGCGACTGGGCGACCCGACCTTTTCGGCCTACCGCTCCTCCCGGGCCGTCGCATACATCTGGCAGGACAATCAAACCCATATCACCCTCACCCACCTGCTCGAGCATAACTACGTGATTTACGAAATCCGCGACGTGGCCACCGAAGCCCTTTACCGCAAGTCCGTCGCCGGTAGCTCTTCGGATTAATCAGAAAACGGTGCCGAAGTTGAAGTAAGTGGAAAACCGCTCCTCCCTGCTGAACCCCACGTCCGCTCTTCCCATCAGATTGGGGGGAGTGGTAAACCGGAAGCCGAATCCGCCGGTATACTTCCACTCCTTGTCGAAGGACTCGCTCCATGACCTGTCGCTCATGAACACTCTGCCCGAATCGAAGAAGAAGTTTCCGTCAACTATGAAATCTATGGGTATCTTCAAAGGCTCTATATCTATGTGATAGATGTGATAGCGGAACTCAGTGTTGGTCAATATGCTTCCTTTTCCCCGAAAGCGCCCTTCCCAATATCCTCGAAGCGTGTTTCTTCCCCCGACATAAGGCATGGCCCACCAGGGAATATCCTTCGGCTTTCCCTCCATAACTTCGCCCCTGGCGTGAAAGGCCAGCACGTTATAGTTGCCGAACAGTAGAAAATAGGCCCTCATATCCCCCATGTAACGGGTATAGTCGTAGTCGGAGCCGAAGTAAGGCCCGGCGTCCTCGGCGAATATCTCGAGACGCGTTCCGCGAGTGGGACGCCACTGGTGGTTCCGGGTGGAGCGGATAAGCGCCATCCCCCAGCCGCTGGCCGCCCTGTCCTTCATTCCGGGCAGCTCGTTGTACACCACCTGTGCCTGAGGCAAATCGTCGTGGTCTCCTTCGTCTACCCACACCTGCCGGTAAAATTTCTGAAGCGCCACATAATAATTTTCGCTCAGCCTTTTGCCCGCGGTAAACCGCTGCGTGACGTTTATATACTCCACGGTCGCCTCGTCGCCAACTTCATCGTCTTCGGGGTCGTACATGTGGTTGGAAGTGTCGTTGCCCACCCCGAAAACCCTCAAATCCGGTATCTGGTCAAACTCTGTGTACATCATGAAGTACCAGTATCTGTCACCTTCCCCTATTCTCGGAAGCATAAACAATAATTCGTAAATCTGGTACTGGTTGGTGGTATAGATATTCGCCAGGTCCACCATCATCGGCTCGCCGAAAAGGTTCGACGCCTTGAGCTTAACCCCCGAGCCTGCGCCGGTGTCGGGGTTCATCTTGAACCGGGGCAAAACGCCGGTTTCCTTCTCTGCCGAGTATTCGCCGGTTATCCCCTCCCTCAAGTCGCTCTGCTCTTCCGCGCTCACCGGAGTGAAAGCGTATAAAGCTATAAGAGCTCCCAATACGATTAAAAGCCATGCGCGGCGAATTCCATAACCTTTTTTCAGAGACATAATCCCCTCCAAATCAACTTTGGCATTGCGACAATTTCCGAATATTAGGGCATCGGGGGGTTAATGTCAATAATACGAGCATCCGCGGCGCCAATTCCATCATCGCGCTGCGCTGCTGCATCGAATCCGGCTACTTCGAATCCTACTGGGAGTCCCGCAGAACCGCTTAACCGCATCCACCAATCATGTCGCACACCCGGCGCCAGCGTTTGAGCGTTTGGACAACATGAAAAATATGTTAATCTAAAAGGTGAGACAGGAGAGCGGAAAATGGACGACGAAAATCTCTTGGAGCGAATAACCACCAACGATTCAATCTTCGGCGGCAAGCCCCTCATAAAAAACCGCAGGATAGCCGTCGAACATATCACCGGCATGCTCAAACGGGGAGCCGAAGAAAAGGAAATACTCGACGCATACCCGTTCCTCGCTCAGGAAGATATCGACGCGTGCAAAAAGTGGCAAGAAAAGCACGGTTCCGGAAGCGGCGCGAAATGAAGATAGTTGCCGACGCGAACGTGAGCGGATTCGCAGTGCGCCACCTTAAGGACAAAGGCCACGATGTCCTGTGGCTGGCGGACATGCGCGGAGACTTGCCGGATACCGAAGTAGTCGAAACCGCCAAAAAAAGAGAATCCATCATAATCACCACGGATGCCGACTTCGGCGAAAACTTTCTCGGCGAAAACGACCCTCACCCGGCCATCGTCAGACTGGTAAACGTGCCCCCGGCCATGCAGGCCGACGCCCTGAACTCGCTTATCGAGCTGCAGGGCAGCAAGCTGGCGCCGGGCGCCGTTATCACCGGCGGCATCGGCCAAGAGGAATAGAGGCGTCGGGGATGGAGGAATAAAAGATGCCGGTGGACAAGGAGCTTTTGGACTTATTGGTTTGCCCCAAGTGCAAGGGCGAGCTCGAATTGAAGGACGAGGGGGCGGGACTTATATGCCAAGCGTGCAAGCTGATGTACCCCATCGAGGACGACATACCGGTGATGCTGATAGACGAAGCGGTGGACATCGAATCCGCCGGAGAGGGTTCATAACTTCAAGTGGCGAAAGCGCTGGTTATTCAGACCGCTTTTCTCGGGGACGTGGTGCTCACTACGCCCCTTTTTCGCGCTCTGGCCGATAACTACAACATGAAAACGGCGGCGGTGGTAACTCCCGCCGGGGCCGCCATACTGGGCCACCCGGCTCAACCGGTCGCCGGTCTCGAGAAAACCATTGCCTACGACAAACGCGGTTCCGACCGTGGGCTGACATCCTTTCTTAAACTCGCCGCCCGCCTGAAAAACGAACATTTCGACGTGTTGCTCAGCCCTCATCGCTCTTACCGGTCGGCGGCCCTCACGCTGCTCTCACGGGCGCCCGCACGGGTGGGATTCGATGAAAACGCCCTTCCCTTCGCCTGGACTCAAAGGGTGCCCCGAGACCGCAACATCCACGACGTTGAGCGAAATTTGAGCCTCCTGGAGCCGCTCGGCGGTCTGCCCGAAGATTTCTCCCCGAAACCGGAAGTCGCCGTCACCCCGGAAGGCCGAACCGGAGCCGAAAGAATCGCCGGAGAATTTCTGTCCGCGCCGCTGAAAATCGGTGTAGCGCCGGGGTCCGTCTGGGGGACGAAAAGATGGCTCCCAGAGCGGTTCGCTGAAGTAATGGAGGCTTTAACTGACCGAAAAGGCGCGAAATTCGCACTGGTCGGCGGCCCGGATGACCGGGCGTCCACCGCCACCGTCGCCGGACTCACCTCCGCCGAATGCACGGACACGGCGGGAGAAACAAACGTACAGGAAATGGCGGCGTTGATTTCCCATCTCGACCTTTTCATCACCAACGACTCCGGGGCCATGCACGTTGCAGCGGCTCTGGAAGTGCCGGTGGTGGCCATTTTCGGGCCCACCGTTCCCGGTTTCGGCTTCACTCCTTATACGGACAAAGCAAAGGTCATAGAACCGGAAAATCCACCCCGTTGCCGACCCTGCAACCCTCACGGTCCCCGCCAGTGCCCCGAAGGGCATTTCGATTGCATGAAAAACATATCCGTCAAAGCCGTTGTAAACGCCGCCCTCGAACTGCTGAAAGCATAATCCCCGCCCCTTTCGGTTTATTTCCTCATCGTTTACAATTCAACCCATGCTCAAGGTTCTCAAATACGGAGCGGCCCGCTCCGGAGTGCCCTGACTGCGTAAAAATTCCCCGGGTGTATCCCGGGCAAGAGGAGGTTTATCGCAATATGGCAAAAGAAAAGTTTTTTTACTCGGTCACGTCTTCCGTAAGCAATCCCGACAAGGCGGCCTTGCCGCTGGTGCTCGCATCCACGGCGCTTGACTCGGGCCACGACGTTATCGTCTGGCTGGCCACCGAAGGCGCCCTGCTTGCCCGCACCGGAAACGCCACTAAACTCTCAAGCCCGATATTCGGAAATATAGAAGAACTTTTAAGGAAAGCTGTCCATCTGGGAGGGAAGCTCGCCGTCTGCGGCACCTGCTGCAATTTCTATAAAATTTCCGATAACGACCTGGCCGAAGGTATCGAGAAACAGACCGCGCTCTGGGCCGTTGAAGCATCCATAGGAAGAAACTGCTTGACCTTTTAGAAACCGGTACTCATATTTTAATGAAACTATGAAAGGGGCGTTGAATGAAGGTACTGCTCACCGGCTCGACCGGTTTCGTCGGCAACCGTGTGGCTGCCCGGCTTCTGGATAAGGGGCACTCGGTGCGCGCCTTGGTGCGAAAGGGCAGCGAATCCAAACTTGCGGTCGCCGCCCGGTGCGAAATCTTCCACGGCGATGTAACCGAACGCCAAGGCCTCAAAAGCGCGGTGGACGGTTGCGAAGCGGTTGTTCACCTGGTGGGCGTCATCCGGGAATTCCCGGGGAAGGGGATTACCTTCCAGAGGCTTCATGTTGACGGCGCCCGCAACATCGCCGATGCCGCCGCCGAGGCGGGGGTGAAGCGTTTCGTGCACATGAGCGCGCTCGGGGCACGCGAAAACGCTCCCACCAAATACTGGGCCACCAAATACGAAGCGGAAAAATACCTCAAATCCAAAGACCTGGAGCTTACCGTCTTCCGGCCTTCGGTGATTATCGGTCCCGGAGGCGAGTTCCCCGCTCTGCTCAAACAGATGGCCGGAGCGCCGCTCACGCCGGTGATTGGAAACGGCAACTACAAAATGCAGCCGGTGAGCGTTCTTGACATCGCCGAGCTTTTCGCACAGGCCCTCGAAAAACCCGTTACGCACGGCAAAGCCTATGAAGTCGGAGGGCCGGACGTGCTCACCTACGATGAAATGCTCCGGATTGCAGGCCAGGTGCTGGGCAAACCCGTAAGGACTATACACATCCCGGTGAGCCCGGTAAAAATCGCCGCGGCAATGCTTGACCGATTCGCCTCATGGCCCATAACACGGGAGCAATTGAAGATGATAGCCGAGGACTCGGTGGCGGACACATCGCAACTGTCCGGGGATTTTCAAATAAAATTCGCTACTTATCGAGACGCACTGGAGCGGGCTTTCAGGTAGACTCAGGCTGGGAGAGATGCCAGCACCTTCGTAACCAGCTTTTCTCCGTCGGGATGTTCACTCGGCGATTTGGCTTCCGGCGCATGCGATAAGCTCATGGGCCGGAAAGGCGTGATTTCCTCGATTATTTGAGCGTTCGTTTTTTTGGAAAGGTCGGAGGAGTTATCCGGCTCGTTCAGCACCACTCCCGCCACTTCGATTTTCCTTTTCGCCGCCACCTCGAGGGTCAGCATGACGTGGTTAATGCAACCCAGCCGGTTGTGCGCCACCACCAGTAGAGGGATGTCCATTTCCCCGGCCAGGTCTATCATCAACCTGTCGGAAGTTATGGGCGCCATCAATCCCCCGGCGCCTTCCACTATCATCATCCTGTGTCGGGAGACAAGCTCCCGGAAGGAAACCCGGATGGTATCGAGGTCCACCTTCCGGCCCTCGTTACGCGCCGCCATCAGGGGAGCCAGCGGGTCTCGGAAAACCGCCGGGCATATCAGCGCTATAGAATCCTCCACTCCGGCGGCGCTTTTCAACATGTGCGCATCCTCCGGCATCATGTTCGCGCACCCGGTCTCGACCGGCTTCATTACTCCCACGTCAATGCCGCGATTCACCAGCCCTGCGGCGAGTAAAGCGCCTACGAAAGTTTTGCCGACGCCCGTGTCGGCGCCGGTTATAAAAACGCCAATATCGGCCATAATCAGCTAAGGTCTGTAATGGAGCCGGCCACCGCCTCCAGCAGAAGGTCGATTTGCTCATCGGAGATGCACAGCGGCGGGTTGAGTATCACCACTTCCCCCAGCGGTCTTATTATAACACCATATTTTCTCGCCTGTCTACAGATATTTATGCTCTTTTGGGCCGCCGGCGGAAACGGCTCCCTGCTTTCCTTGTCCTGCACAATCTCTATGCCGGTCAGAACGCCCTTCTGCCTGACGTCACCCACGATGTCCAGCTGGGCGACCTTTTTAAGGCCCTCGGTCAACCTTTCTATTTTAGGGGGCAAATTTTCCAGGGTCCGCTCCCGCTCGAAAACGTCCAAACTGGCTATCGCCGCCGCGCAGGCCAGTTGGTTACCTGTGTAGGTATGGCCGTGGTAAAAGGTGCGCAAATCCTCCTGCCGGGTCAGGAAAGCATCGAAAACCCGCTCGTTGGCCAGAGTGGCCGCCAGCGGCAGGTATCCGCCGGAGATTCCCTTGGCCAGCGCCATCAAATCCGGCGTAACGCCCTCCCATTCGCATGCGAACATTTTCCCCGTGCGTCCGAAACCCACCGCCACCTCGTCGGCTATCATAAGCACGTCATAGCGGTCACAAAGCTCGCGGACACGCTTCAGATGACCCGGGGGGGACGTCACCATGCCCGCAGCGCCTTGCACAAGCGGCTCGCATATCACCCCCACAATCTCGTCGGAGTGCTCCGCCAGCACCTCCTCCAGCTTGTCCAGGCAGCCTATCGAGCAGCCGGGGTAGCTCAAACCCAAAGGGCAGCGGTAACAGTAAGGCGCCGGGACCTGGTAAGTCTCGAACAAAAGAGGCCGGTATATTTCGTGGAAAAGCTCGATTCCCCCCACCGAAACAGAGCCTACGGTATCGCCGTGATATGCGTTAGCGAATGTGGCGAACCGTGACCTGGATGGCCGGGGCTCGGAACATTGCCGCCAGTACTGGTAGGCGATTTTCAGAGCGATTTCAGCGGCTTCCGAGCCGGAATCCGAATAAAAAACCCTTATCAGACCCTCGGGGGCTATCTTTATCAGCCTTTCGGCGAATTCGGCGCTGGGAATATTGGCAAAGCCCAACAGGGTGGAGTGGGCTATCTTGTCCAGTTGCGACCGGACGGCTTCGTCGATTACCGGATGGCGGTGGCCGTGCACGTTGGTCCACAGGGAGCTGATTCCGTCCAGGTAGCGGTTGCCGTCCACGTCGTACAGCCATGCGCCCTCCCCGCTTTCGATAACCAGCGGGTCGTTTTCAATCCAGTCCCGCATCGGGGTGAACGGGTGCCAGACGTACCGTATGTCTGTTTGTTTTATTCTCTTGGCATCTTCCGGTTTCATTTTTTCAAAATTCCCAGGTTTTTCGCCGTTTTGGAGATTTTTTCCACGGCATAATCCAGCTGCCCTTTCTCATGAGTCGCCATGACGGTAATCCTCAACCTGCTGGCGCCGGCGGGAACGCTCGGGGGGCGAATGGCGGTGCAGTACACCCCCTCATCCAGAAGCCGGGAGGCGAATTCCAGGGCCGTTTCCTCATCCCCGACCAGCACCGGGACGATGGGAATTTCGCCCCGCTCCACCTCCAACCCCTCATTTTTCAGGCAATCCCGGAAATAGCAGGCGTTACGCTTCAACTCCTCCACCATCTCCGGCTCCGCCTCCAGCAACTCTACCGCTGCCAGCGAAGCCGCCGCCACCGGCGGGGGCAGCGCGGTGGTATAAACGAAAGACCTGGCGACGTTGACCAACCAGTCAATAATTTCCTCCGAACCAACCACAAATGCGCCGAAGCTTCCCAGAGCCTTGCCGAGAGTACCCACTATTATGTCCACTTCATTCCCGAGGCCGAAATGAGCCGCCAATCCCCGCCCGCCGGGGCCGATGACACCCGTGGCGTGAGCTTCGTCGACCACCAGCAGCGCATCATGGCGCCGCTTCAGCTCCACCAGTCCGGGAAGGGGCGCTATGTCGCCGTCCATGCTGAAAATTCCGTCGGTAACTATAACCCTGCGGCCTTCGATGTCCTCCTCGCTCATAAGCCGCTCCAGCCTGTCCATGTCCATGTGCGGATATACCCGTATGGTTGCCCGGCTCAACCGGGCGCCGTCTATAATGCTGGCGTGATTCAGCCGGTCGCTGTAGATGACGTCGCCCTTGCCGGCTATCGAGCTGAGCACGCCCACGTTGGCCTGGTATCCGGAGTTGAAAAGGACACATGAAGGGGCTTTTTTGAAGGACGCCAGCCGCTCCTCAAGCTTGCGGTGGATGTCCATGGTGCCGCTTACGAGCCTCGATGCGCCGGAGCCTGCGCCGGAGGAGTAGGCCGCGCTCGAAGCCGCCTGAGCCAGGGCCGGGTGGTCGGCCAGGCCCAAGTAGTTGTTCGAGCACATCAGTATCGCCCGCCGCCCGTCAAGCTCCACAACCGGCCCCTGCGGCCCGCTGACCGCGCGGCAACGGCGGTACAGGTTGCGGCTTTTAAGCTCGTCGAGCTTTTCGCGGAATTTCTTTTTGTTTGGGCTGGCAGTAATTTTCATGGAATGATTCTTCCTGAAGAGACCATCGAAAAGGCCTCAAATTTGATATTCAATGGTAGGCGCGACACTTTTGTCGCGCATTACAAATTGTAGTGCCCGAAAATCAGAATGTGCGGCAGGAGTGACGCACCTACCGTTTTTATACCTGCTGCACCCGAAGTCCGCAGTCCGCAACCATTTTTCCGTCCAGTTCGGCGTCCCTTCCGGGTGTGGTCAGGTAATCGCCTATCATCAACCCGTTGGCGCCCGCGAACAGGGCCGAGCTTTGCAAATCCCTCATGTTGGCCTCCCTGCCTCCGCACAAAACGATGTCGGCTTCGGGCATTATCAGACGGGCAAGGGCCGTTATCTTCAGGCAATCGGTGGGAGTAAGCTCGGACTTGTCTTCGAGGGGAGTGCCGGGAATGGGCACTAAAAAATTCAAGGGCGCCGAGTCGGGAGCAAGCTCGGCGATGGAATACAAAAGCTCCAGCCGCTGCTCCCGGGTTTCACCCATCCCGAATATGCCCCCGCAACAGGTCTCCAGTCCCGCCGAGCGGGCTTTCTTGACGGTGTCCACGTCTTCCGAGAAGTCGTGAGTGGTACATACGCTGGAAAAGTAGCTGGGCGCGGTCTCGAGGTTATGGTGATAGCGAACCAGACCCGCATCCTTGAGCCTGCTCAATACGCCATCATCAAGCACGCCCAGCGAAGCGCACGGCCTGATGCCGGTGCTTTTTATCCTGCCCAGCCCGTCCAGAACCGTTCCCAGTTCCGAGTCTTCGTCCAGCGCGTACCCGCTGGTCACCAGGCAGAACCTCGTAGCGCCCGCGCTTCCGGCCCTCCCGGCGGCCTCCTCCATCTTTTCCGCCGGGATGAGGTCGTAGACCGGGGCGTCCGTGGTATAGTGAACCGACTGTGAGCAAAAGGCGCAATCCTCCGAGCATTTCCCGGAGCGGGCGTTTACTATGCCGCAGAAGAATATCTCCTCGCCCTTGCTCCTTATCCTGGCGCGGTTGGCGACGGCCAACAACTCCGGCAGCTCCGTAGCCCCGATGGCCGCCGCTCGGCGGGCGGTCTCATAATCAATCGGTTCGCCGTCCTTTGCCGCTTGCCCTAATTTTTTCCAGAGTTCCATAGTGGTAGTAGTTTAACGTGGGGCGGCGTATTGTCAACCAGGGGGCGAACATAGGTTTACAATGGGGTTGGAATCACTTTATGGAGCGATATTGAGTGGAACTTTTTGTTCGAGGAGGATTGCCCGTTCAGGGATAGTCGTGACCGCCCAGTACGACGGGCACGCTCCAGCTTTCTTCGAACTTGGCCTTGATTGCATCCAGGTCCATCGGACAGGCGGCGGTGTTTTTGGCTTTCATGATGCAGGTGCTCAGGTGAAGGGCGTCAACGCTTCTGTCCAAGTCGTTCATGCACGTTCTCACCAGGCTTGCGCTGGGCATTATCAGGCCGGGGCAATCTCCGCAGTGGGTCATGAAAATTACTTCGGGCGGTTCGTCGTAGCGGGAGAAATCTCCCTCCAGTCGGCTTATGGCTTTGAAACACTTGGCGCAACCGACGCATACTTCATCCTTGATTCGCTTGCAATAAAAAATGCCTATTTTCTGCTTGGCCATGGCCTTATCTCCTTTTTACCCCATTTCTTATAGAATACATACCCAGTCACCGGTGTCAACGAACGGGTAGTGAAAATACCGCTTAATTGCCCTTTTATGAAGCAATTGTTGTTGCATACCGTGCGCAACATACCCGGTTGTCTTGACTACCCTTTTATATTGTGGTATTTGTATATGATGAGGGTTTTGGGTGTTTGTCCGACAAAAAAAGCGTTTGAAAGGACAGACAAAAAGAAAACAAGAGGTTAAGTCGGAGATGCAAGACGTCCCACAATGCAGAGAATGCGGAAAACCGAAACAGGAAGTGGGGGTACTTATCCCCTACAAGGGCAAGTACTTGTGCGACCTCTGCATTATAGAAAATAATAATCGAATTCTCGCCGAGCTCGGTGAAGACGATGAAGAGGTCACGCCCCTGGAGGATGAGCTCAAAGACACTCCGAACATAAGCTTGGAGGGGGATTCCGAAGAAGGCGAGGCCGAAGATGAAGAGGACGCGGAATGGAGTCCCATGACTTCCCTGGACGAAGACTCTCTGGATTACATCTTCCGCAAATCCGGCCGCCACAAGGATGGCGGCATAGAACAGAAGGACCTCAAAGACGAACGGATAGACCCCGATGCCGTAGCGCTGCTGCCCCGGGCGGTGGCGGAACAATTTTGCCTGATTCCCCTCAGAAGAGAGGGTAAGGACCTGGTGGTGGCCTTTAGCGACCCGTCCGATGAAGAGGCTTTGCAGGAAGTGAAGTACTTCACCGGGATGGACGTCAACGTAGTCGCCGCGGACCCCGAGCAGATTGAAGACGCCATCAGCAAATATTACGAAAACCAGGAGGCGTGATGGGAACGCTTAAAAAGGCAGCGGCGACGGTCGGGATAGCGGGACTTTGCCTTTTCATAACTTTATCCGCCGGAATTTCCCAGGACCTGGAAATACCCGGAGCCCGGAACCTCAGCAACGTAAATTCCCCCCAGAAGGACTATGCCCCCGTTATCAGCGCGGACGGCAACACCCTTTATTTCACTTCCAACCGACCCGGAGGCCGTGGCGAAACCGACTTCTGGTACAGCAACAGGTCAGGTTCTTCGTGGGGCTCACCCATGAACCTGGGCCCTCCCATCAACACTCACCTTCCCGAAGGCACATGCACCATTACGCCGAGTCAGACAATGGTCATCTTCGCCATCTGCGACGAACCCGGGACGCCGGAAAACAAGCGAAAAGGTTACGGAAGTTGCGATTTGTACTGGTCTCACCTCAGCGGAAATAGCTGGAGTAAACCGGTGAATATGGGAAAACCCATCAACACCAAGTTCTGGGACTCCAGGCCCAGCATAGCCGCCGACGGGAAAACGCTTTACTTTGCCAGCGAAAGGCCGGTGGGGCTGCCCAAGAGCTACTTTAAGTATCTTGACGGGGATTATCCCAGTAAGTGGCCGGAAAGTTATCAGAAATTTTATCAAAACCACGACATTTACCGGGCCGTGCGCAGCGGGGACAGTTGGGGCGAGCCCAAGCGCCTGGGAAGCGCCGTGAACACATCCTCCGCCGACACCTCGCCTTTCATGCACGCCGACGGGGTGAGCCTGTATTTCAGCTCCAAAGGCCGCGGAGGTCGCGGCGGGCTGGACATTTTCAGGGCCACCTTGCAGGATGACGGCGCCTTCGCCAAGACCATCAACCTTGGTTCCTACGACCCGGGACGCACAATTAACACCAAGGGCGACGATTACTTCTTCACCATCCCCGCCTCGGGCGACGTGGGCTACCTGTCGGCCCGGGGCCGTTCCGGAGGCAAGGGGGATTTCGACATATACAAGGTGCCGCTGCCATACGAGTTGAGACCCAAGAAAATCACCACCCTGTCCGGTGTGGTGTACAACGTGAAAACCGTCGGCAAATCGGGCGCTTCGACTTCCGTCTATCACCAGGACAAAGTCTCCGGGGACAGGGACAAGGTGAGAGCCAACCCCATCGGAAGAAGCGCGGAGATTAAACTGGTGGACTTCTCTTCCGGTGAAGTCGTAAAGCGGGACAAATCTCATCCGAAAACCGGAAAATATACGGCGGTTATCGACCCCGACCGCAAATACGTCCTGACCGTAAAGGCCAAATGCTTCTTTCCCTACGAGAAAAACTTCAATATACCCCGGGAAAAGGCGGGAGAAAACCTGCGGCTGGAC
The DNA here is from genome assembly GCA_964459325.1 of uncultured bacterium. Lineage (GTDB taxonomy): Bacteria > RBG-13-61-14 > RBG-13-61-14 > CAYWKU01 > CAYWKU01 > CAYWKU01. The sequence continues at coordinate 62,542 of CAYWKU010000017.1, forward strand.
ATCCCGCTCAAGCCGATGGTTCCCGGCGAAGGGGTCGTATTGCCGAATATCTTCTTTGAGTTCGACAAGGCCACGCTCAAATCGGAAAGCTATCCCGCTCTTAACCGGGTGGTGGCGCTCATGGAGGAATATCCGAAGATTAAGGTCGAGCTGGGGGGCCACACCGACTGCGTGGGAAGCGACTCCTACAATCAGAAGCTCAGCGAAGAGCGCGCCGAAGCGTGCAGGCAGTACCTTATCAAACAAGGCATAAGTTCCGACAGGATTAAGGCCAAGGGTTACGGTGAAACCCAGCCCATAGACCCCAACTGCGACCCGAAAAAGGGCAATCAGAGAAACCGTCGGACGGAGTTTAAAATTCTGCACGGGGGGTTGGATTGCGATTGAGTTGACACCGTAAAAAGCCCTGTGTTAAAATACAATTAAATTAATCCAAGAAAAACGGGGGAATATCATGAAGTTGAAGCATATTGTCACTTTCGGAGTGGTGGTGATTTTCGCCGCGGCATTAACCCTGGGTTGCGTATCGAAAAAGCGTTTTACCAAAGAGTTTTCAATCAGCTCCAATCCGTCGGGGGCCAAGGTTCTGGTTGACGGAGCGCCCGTAGGCAACACGCCGACGAACGCGAGGATGGAGTTCGAGCTGAACCTGGATTATCCCGACCAGGGCCTGATAAGGCACGAAGTTACCGTCAAGAAAGAGGGCTATATAACCCAGAAAAAGAGCGTGTACCACAATGACCCGCCGCGAGTGCACTTCGAACTCGATAAGAAAGAAGAAGAAAAAAAGGAGGCTCCGGCGCCGCCACCCCGGCAGCCGTAAATACTTTTCAAGGAGTGATGACGGTGAACAAAAAAACCATAATCACGGTAATTATCGCCGCGGCCATGGCAATGGCATTCATCGCCTGCCGGGCGAACAAGACCAAGCAGGTGATAATAAACTCCGAACCGCAAGGGGCAACCGTTTTCATAAACCAGGAAGTGGTTGGACAGACTCCCGTTAAAAAGGAGTTGACTTTCGAAAATCCCGAAAGCGAGAGACACGTGATTATCCTCAGAAAAGACGGCTACAGACCCCAGCGAAGATATTTTTATTTCCAGGACAATTCCAATATTCTTTTTCAACTGGAAAAAAGGGGCGGGGAATAACTTAACTCAAAAGGAGAAGGTAATGGCAAAAAAACTAACGGTCGCAGCTGTAATTGCCATTTTCGCGATAATTGCGGCGGCGTGTTCCAATCCCGAGTTGCAGCTTAACGTAACCTCCGAACCTTCGGGGGCATCCGTTTACATTGATAAAGCAAAGGTGGGAGATACTCCCCTCCGCCACAATATCGTGTTTGAAAAAACGCCACAGGGAAACTGGGAAAAGAAAGTCATCGAAATCAGAAAAGAGTGCTACAAAAGCGAATACATGTTCTTCAAAATTGACGACAGCCCCAATTTGAACTTCGTGCTGGAGCCGAAAGACACTCCCGAGTGCAACAAGCCGCCCGAACCTCCTCCTCCGCCCGAGCCGCCGAAACCGCCGCCACCCCCCAGAACACCGTAAGGAGATACCATCAACCCCCGAAACAGCTTTCGGGGGTTTTATTTTACTTAACGGGGCATCGCAGGCCCGGCACTCTTGCCGGGCGTCCCGGTGGCTCTCATTGAATGGGCGACAGGAGTGTCGCCCCTACCGCCGGGGATTTATTCGAAAGGCAAGGCCGTATGGATGGCCCATGCCAGGTCAAGGGCGCGGCGGTGGGGTTTTAAATCGTGAACCCTGAACATGACGGCGCCCGCCGCCAGGGCCATGACGCAGGCGGCGATGGTGCCTTCGAGCCTTTCATCCGGCCCCAAATCGAGCACGGCGCCGATAAACCTCTTTCGGGAAGGCCCAACCATCACCGGTCGCCCGGAGCCTCTGAGAGCGTGCAAACCCTTTAAAATTCCCAGGTTATGGTCAAGAGTCTTTCCGAAGCCGATACCCGGGTCAAGGACTATGGAATCGCGCGACAGGCTGTGTTCGCCGGCCACCTCAACCGCACCCTCCAAATCATCCGCTATCTCGGGCCATAAATCGTCGTAATGAGGGTCTTTTTGCATATCGCCGGGAGTACCGCGAATATGGTTGATTATCAGGAAAGCTCCCGACTCCGCAGCCACACCCGCCAGCGCGGGGTCGTAGGTAAGCATGGTGGCGTCGTTAATTATGCGGGCCCCTGCTTCCACGGCCTTCTGAGCGACCTTCGGCTTGCGGGTGTCGATACTTATGGGAACCTCGACCTGCTCCGCCAAACCCTCTATTACCGGCAGTACCCTATTGCACTCCTCGTCGAACGGCGCCGGCTCCGCCCCGGGCCGGGTGGATTCGCCGCCGATATCCAGCATGTCCGCGCCTTCCCGCGCAAGCTGCAACCCCTGTGCGACAGCTTTGTCCGTCTCCAGGAACCTTCCTCCGTCGCTAAAGGAATCGGGGGTAACGTTTACCACACCCATTATCAACGGCTTATGCCCGACTTCGAGAGCGCCGCCGCCTGCCAACGGCAACTTCCATTCACTCTCGGCGGCGCCTTCGACACAACGGTCTATGACCATTGCCGCCCGGCGGGTGCTTTCTATCTCGGACATGCGCTGCACCAGCCTTCGGAACCGCGTCGGAGAGCCTTCCGTCAAATCGATAACCCCGTCCCGAATCGGGATTTCCAGACCGCCCGCTTGTTTCCACATGACGGCAACCGATTCGCGAAAGTTTTCATCCAGGTCGTACAGCCGGATTCTGTCGCTGGACAGGTAATACGCCCTAACCATAAGGGGGGATTATATAAAATTTCTCGCAGCTTTTACAAGGCCGGGTTATGTAACCTGCGGGTCGGGTTTGATGTTGGGGGCCACGGGGACTTCCTGCTCGTCTTCGGCTTTCTTTCCCTCCCTGGCCTTTTTATCTTCGTTTTTTTTGCCCGTTTCTTCTTTCTGGAAAGCCGGCAGTTCCTTACCCTCCATGAGGGTTTTCATCTCATTACCTGTAAGGGTTTCCCTTTCCATGAGCTTTTCCACTATCTTGTGCAAATCGTCCATGTGCTCTTCAAGTATGCCCCTGGCCCGCTGGTATGATTCCGTAACGATACGGTGGACTTCCTTGTCTATATCCACGGCGGTGGCTTCGCTATACTCGCGGGAGGTGGCGATATCCTTCCCGAGAAACACTTGGTCGTCGTCCTTTTTTCCGAATGACAAAGGCCCCAGTTTATCGCTCATTCCCCACTGGGTAACCATTTTCCGGGCCAGCTCTGTGGCCTCCTCGATGTCGTTCCCGGCGCCTGTGGTCTGCTGCTTTAACACCAGCTCCTCGGCAGCCCTTCCTCCCATCATTACAGCGATTCTGTTAAGGGCCTGGTCCCTGGTGAGATTGTATTTTTCCTCCTCCGGCAATTGCATGGTGGCCCCGAGCGCCCTGCCCCTGGGGATGATGGTCACTTTGTGAACGGGGTCGGTACCCGGGGTGAACAGTGCCACCATGGCGTGGCCGGTTTCGTGATAGGCGGTCTGGCGCTTCTCCTCCTCGCTCAACACCAGGCTTCGCCGCTCGGAGCCCATCATGACCTTGTCCTTGGCCCACTCGAAGTCCAGCATGGTTACGTACTCCCGGTCACGCCGGGCAGCTTGTAACGCGGCTTCGTTGACCAGGTTTTCAAGGTCGGCGCCCACGAATCCGGGGGTGCTCCGGGAAATAACCTCCAGGTTCACGTCTTCACCTAGCGGCACCTGCTTGGAATGTACCTTGAGTATACCGAGCCGCCCCTTGAGGTCGGGCCGGGGTACCACTACTTTCCTGTCGAACCTTCCGGGCCTGAGCAGCGCGGGGTCCAAAACGTCCGGGCGGTTGGTGGCGGCGATGATAATCACGCCCTCGTTGCCCTCGAAGCCGTCCATTTCCACCAGTAGCTGATTCAGGGTCTGCTCGCGCTCGTCGTGGCCGCCGCCCAGTCCCGCGCCCCGGTATCTGCCCACGGCGTCCAGCTCGTCTATGAAAACGATGCAGGGCGCGTTTTTCTTGCCTTGTATGAACAAGTCCCTCACCCGGCTGGCGCCCACGCCGACGAACATCTCCACGAAATCCGAGCCGGAAATGCTGAAGAACGGAACCCCGGCCTCGCCGGCTATGGCGCGGCCCAGCAGCGTCTTGCCCGTACCGGGTGGACCGACCAGGATAAGCCCCTTGGGAATACGACCTCCCAGGCGCGTGAACTTCTTGGGGTCGCTCAGAAAATCCACTATTTCGGCCAGTTCTTCCTTGGCCTCGTCTATGCCCGATACGTCCTCGAAAGTAATTCTTTTAGTCTGTTCCGTAAGCAGGCGGGCCTTGCTCTTGCCGAAATTCATGGCCTTTGAGCCGCCGCCCTGCATTTGGCGCATGAGGAAGAAAAACAGCCCCACCACCACTATCATCGGCAGCCAGAAGCTCAAAAGCTGCCACAGCGGACTATTCTTGCCTTCCTTGTAGGTAACCTTTACCGGACCGGTGGGTATGGCCGAATCCCGCACGCCTTGACCGGAGGCTTCACTGGCTCCCTGCTGGAGGGCTTTATAAACGTCCCAATCTATAAGGCCGTAGGTTTTGAAATCTTTCCCGTTGGTAAACTTCCCGGTTATCTCACCCATCATGCCTTCACCCTGAAGGGAGACTTCCTCAACCTTGCCCTGCTGGACGCTCTGCATAAACTGGCTGTAGCTTATCTCCTCGACCGGCTTCTGGCTCTGGCTGATGAGCTGATAGAGAAGTATCACCACCGCTATTATGACGACCCATATAAGGACGCTTTTCATGGCCTGATTCATTTTCATGCCGCTTCACTTAGAATGTTATCATAATCGTGGTTATTGCTCAAATGAAAGCTCCAGTCCTTCCAGTTTCAAATGAAGAACTTCCCTCGTGTCCTCGGTTATTCTGAACTCGTGGCATATTCTCAACGGCGCCGCCCACGCGATTTTTTCACCCGCCGTGACCACGGGCAAAAGCGGCCTCATCCAGCGAGGCGCCTTGAGGTCGGTGTAGATGTCCTGCAACTTCCTGCTTCCCTTTCCTCCCAGTGGAAGTATTCTGTCCCCCGGCTCGGGGGAACGCACCTGGAACGGTTCGGCCATTTTTTCCATGTCCAGGTATGCTTCCCGGAACGAGGCGTTTTTGTACTGCTCTATTAATGGATTACTTATAACTTCGGATTCGATAGACGCCCCGGTTTGTTCGATATAAGTGTTACCGGGAATTTCCAAAGGAATACAGTAGCTTACGTGAGTCACCGGCGGCTGAGGCGACAACCATACGCCGCCGGAGTCCACCGCGGCCATCCAGCCGTCGGGCATGGTGTAGAGGCCGCTTTTACCTTCCCTTGCCGCCCCGACCACCAGGCTCCTGTGCTCGTTTCTCAGCTTTTTCAGGCCGCCCCGGGCCATTTCCCACATCTTTTCGAACGCGGCCAACCCTGCCGCCGGGTGATTTTCGGTAAATACCTCCCTGGGCAGGAAAAAACCCTGTCCTCTCCGGGAAACCTTGCCCCGAACAACATCTTCCCCGACGGAATCCATGAAATCGGCGGTCAGTCTGCACACTTCGGAGGTGCGCGAAAAAACTTCAACCATTCGCGGATTATAGTTTTCAAGGAGGCCCGGCATAAGCTCGTGGCGTATCCGGTTGCGCAGGTGTCCCATGGACAAGTTTGTAGCGTCCTCCCTCCAGTCAAGTCCGCGATTTTGCAGGTATTTCAATACGGTATCTCGCTCGGTGTCTATAAGCGGCCTGATGTAGCTGTCCCGCACCGGCGGAATACCGCTCAGACCCCTGACGCCGGCGCCCCGGATGAGCCTCATCAGCACCGTTTCCGCCTGGTCGTCGGCGGTATGGCCGAGGGCGATTTTTGCGTTTCCTTCCCTCGCGGCAAGAATGCGCCGGAAAAAGGCATACCTTTCCTCCCGGGCGGCTTCTTCCACGGACAGCTTCCTGTCCCGCGCCGAAGAAGGCACATCGCCCGCCTCCATGATAAGGTCCAGCCCCCTCGAGCGGGCAAGCTCCTCCACAAACCCGGCGTCTTTTCGCGAATCCTCATCCCTGATGCCGTGCTCGAAATGGGCGACTTCCAGGCTGAAACCCAGCGTCACCCGGAGCCGGTCGAGTATATCCAGCATGCACACGGAATCGGCACCGCCGGAAACCGCGGCCACCACCCGGTCACCCGGCCCTATCATCCGCCGTCGGATTATTGTTTTCCGGACATGACTAAGCATTTTTCGCTAACCGAAGCGCCCGACAGGAGTGCCTTACCCGTAAGGCTACAACCGGGGGTCGGGCCTACCATTTTCTTATACTTTAGGTAAAATATAATCAAACCACCCCGGTTTGTCCCGGATTTCGAGGTATTTTTTCACGTAGGCTGCCTTTTCGTCGGGCGTGAACATTTTTATCTGCTTCGGCGGCCTGATGCAATGGCGCAACACCCGGGCGACCCTCCGTCGGTTAAGTTTCCGGTAGGGCAAAACGGTGTCGAAATCTATGAAGTAAAATGAAATTTCGCTTTCACCGTCGCCCTTTACGAGAATGTTCTTGCTCGGGTCGTGAACGTAGACTCCAAGCTGGTGCAAGCGTGCCAATTGTACCGCCAGCGCCGAGCTTACTCGTGCCTTTTTCTCCGAATCCTCCGGGTCTATGGCGTCCAGAAAATCCGAAAGTATAGGCAAATCGCCCAGGTCTTCCATAAAGAGCACGCTCCACCGATGAATGCCCAGCTTCCACTCGCCCCAGACACATAACGGAACCGGAGTCAGCAGTCCCGCTTGGAGTAGCTTCAGGGCGGTTTTGAATGTTCTCAGCGACTCCGGCAAAAAAAGGAAGGCGCCCAGCGAACGCCTCAACCCCCTTGTCCGGTAAAATTTCGCTATATACCGCCGGTTATCGGTCTCGAACCGCTTTGAAAAAATCACCTTCCGCTTGGTTATCGAAGCAACCTCCGCGGCGAAGCCTTCGTCCTCAAGCGACTTCTCCCATCGGTCAACTACTTCCTGCGCGGTATCCGGTGAAAAAACGGGGTTAAATATCAGGCGCCGGTTTTTACAACGCTCAATTTTCGGCTTCATAAAGCTTCCATTTAACAGGATTTTTCATTCATCTCAGGCAAGGGGCTTAAAGCCCCTTGTCCCCTTTTGTCCGGCCACTTTATCAATCAAAGCTATGGTGTTAACCTTCTGATTCAGCGCATGAAGACAAATGTTAACAAAAAACGGCCCGCCGCGCATATTGAAGCGGTCAAAATTACTTGGAACAAACTATAAGCGGAATCCCCTGATGCTGAAAGTGCTTATTCCAGCGCGAAACTATGGCTTGCTTAAAAGTAATGCCCCACAAAGGAAATAACTCAGTGCTCAATCACGTTTCCGAAAATGCCGGAGCATACACCGCCGAACTTAACGAACACGCCGTACGCGCGTGGATGGAGGGGCGGGAGGAAGAGGCGCTCGAGCTTGCAGGAAAAGCCCTGGACATCGACCCGGCCCACGTTTTCGCAAGGATTAACCTTTACTACTTCAACACCGCCCGGAACATCAGAGAAGAGGATATTAAAAAGCAGAAAAACAGGGTTATCGAAAAAATCTGGGAATCCAATCCTCCAGCCAACCCGAAAGTGAGCGTTGTCCTGCCCACCTACCAGCGACCGGACATGTTGAAAGAGGCTTTACAGAGCGTAATTTCCCAGACATTCGAGGATTTTGAAGTGGTGGTTGTAAACGACGGGGGACCAGCCGATGCCGAAGAGATATGTAAACAGGCCGGGGATGATCGCGTCAGATACGTTCTCAGAAATCATTCGGGTGTGTCTGCCGGAGCTCTCAACGCGGGTCTGCACATGGCCAGGGGAAAGTATATCGCCTACCTTGATGACGATGACCTTTACAAACCCGACCACCTCGAGACCCTGGTTCTAGGCGCGGACTCATGGGGAGAAGAGGGGATACTTTATACGGACGCGGAAAAGATAGTTGGCCGGCAGACCCCGGGAGGATTGGAATGGTCCCCCCCTAAGCCATTTTTCCTTGAAGACTTCAATGCCGCCAAACTTCGCAGGCAGAATTTCATCGAGTATCAATGTGTTCTGCACCCGAAGGATGTGGTCGTAAACGCGGGTGGATTTAATGAGGGTTTGAATTACAGTGTTAACTGGGAATTGTGGCTCAGACTCAACAGGCAATATCCTTTCAAGAGAATTCCCCGAACGACGGTGACGGAACGGGAGGTGGATAATGCGCCCCGGATGGGTTTAAGACCGGTCAGAAAACGCCAAGTATCCCGAAACGCCATCCTCTACATGCATAAAATTTTAGTTATGAGCGAGTTTCGTTTACAAAAGCCATTTCACCTCACAAAGGCGCTGACCAATCTTTTTGACAGGCAACCTGAAATAATCGATATGCTCGATTTGCGTGAGCTCGTGACGAATAATCCTCACGCCATGTTTTACAAACTCGGCAAGGAGCTGGCTTTACTGGGTGATACATCCACTGCCCGGGCGGCATACATGAGGGCGATTCGGCTGGCGCCGTGGGAAATAAAGTCGTACCCGAAACTGCTTCTTCCACCCAATTCGGAGAGCTAATAGAGGCCGTTGCAGAATTATGATTTTTCGTTTGGGATGTGTTCACCTTCATCGTGCCGAAAAAGAACCCCGAATGGACAAGGGGCTTCAGCCCCTTGAATTTCAAGGGG
>CAYWKU010000018.1:0-64152 GCA_964459325.1 uncultured bacterium
AGTATTACACCCAGTTGGTGCTTTTTCACTTACCTAAAGCGGGAAGCTTGGATTAATTCAAGATTCCCCCCTGTGCACTTGCAGTTGATTTTCAACCCCCGTAATGTTACCTTGCCTTCAGAATGAAAAGGGCGTCTTTTATATTTCTCGCGTTCTTAATCGCAGCCGCATGGGGTTGTAGCCCCCCTCAAGGTTCACCGGGGTTGACCCCGGCCAGTGTTCAAAAGGTTTACGAGATTCCTCAGCCCGAAGTCTGGAACGCCACGCTGGCGGTGCTTACCGAAGACCTGGACATGCCTTTGGAGGAGGTCATTCCGAAAACCGGAGTGGCGAGAACAAAGTGGGTGAGCTATCGCTCTGAACCGGGCGATTTTGAGCAAATGAATCGGGGTTATGAAAACAAGAGGCAACTGCCCCGGGTGGTCGAGTACAGGGTGATGGTAATGGTGAAAAAAAGCCCGGTGGGCACACTGCTCAGGGTGCGAAGATATAAGCGGGTGTTTGAGACTTCATGGGAATCCGTCCCCACCGACTTGAGCTTCGAACGCCAATTCCTGAACCTGGTCAGCCAGAGGCTGGGAGTTTTCGACTAAAATCAGTCCGCCGGAGAGCGGCTATTGAATGTATCCCAGCGATTTTAACTTCTCACGGTCCTTTTTAGTCAGCGTGGGTACTTTTTCCGGAATGTAAGGCTTGATATCGCTGAACCATTTCCGGATATCCTTCATCATTTGTTTTGTTCTCGCTTTCTGCCCGGACGAGAGGTCATTCACTTCATAGGGGTCTTTTTCCAGGTTATATAACTCCGGCCTTTCATCCCGATAGTTGTAAATACACTTGTACTTGCCTTTCATCACTCCCAGCATAAGTGGTTTAACGCCGGGCAGTAACTTTTTGGCGCCGGGAACGTTCGGCACCGCCCCCTTGTAAGTCTCGAAATAGCGCCGATTACGCTTCAGTGTGCGAGGGGCGCCGTCGCGCTCCACCAGCACCTCGCCCCGGGCGCCCTTGAGAGGGCTTATACCGAGCATGTGGAGGATGGTGGGGAGCACGTCCAGTATCTGCGCCGGCTCGGAAGTAACCACATCTTTTTCGATGCCCGGCCCGATTACTCCCATGGGAATCTTGAGCATGGGCTCGTACACCTGTCTTCCGTGCCCGAAATAATTATGCTCCCCCAGCGACTCGCCGTGGTCGGCAAGGAAAAAGATGAGCGTATCTTCCATCATGCTCATTTCCTTCATAGCATCCAGCAGCCTGCCGATATGATGGTCGGTGTAGGCGACCTCCGTATCGTAGCGGTAGCTGGACGACTTGAACTTCTCCCCCTTCAGCGCAGGAAATTTAAATTGCTCTCGAAATTTGTAAGGAGCATGGGGGTCGCTGTAATGCGCCCACATGAAAAAAGGCTTTTCCTCGCCCTCGTGCTCCTCCAGCCACTCCACCGCCAGGTCCGTCACGTCCATCGCGTCCCGCTCGTTTTTCAGGGGATTACGGTTTTTGTGAAACTCGTCATCGTAGTGGTCGAACCCCTTGTTCAACCTGCTCAAACGGCCCTTGAGCGTCCAGTTACTTTGCACCGCCGCCGTGCTGTAACCCACCCTTTTCATCATTTCGGAGAGAAGTATGAAATCCGACCTGACCCCGAGGCCGTTGCGGGTGCAGCCGGTCTCGTGGGGGTAGCGGGAAGTAAAAAGGGAGGCGAACGCCGGGGCCGTCAGGGGTTCGGTCGTATGGGCATTGGTGAACCGGATGCCCCTCTTCAAGAGCGCATCGATGTTGGGGCTGGTGTTACGCTTCCTGCCGTAAATGCTCAACCGGTCGGCCCTTAAGGTGTCAACAGTTAACAGAAGCACATTCGGCTTATCGCGCCGGGATTTTGAAGCTGCGGGTTTAAATGCAAAAGTTGCGGTCAGTAACGCGGCAAGCGTTATAATAAATATGGATGTTACTTTTTTGTTTTTCGTGTTCATGGCCTGTAAAGTATCATACAAAGCCGGTCATGTAAATCGCGCCCGCTGCATCCTACCCCTCTCACGCGCAGCACAAGCTCAGTCTGATAACCTGCTCTTGTCTTTTAGACTTGTTCTCATTGCGCAGGTTCCGGCAGCGGGTTAAGATTAAGGATTGAAGGAAAACCTCACGATGCAAAGGCAAACCCCGTTGACATACAATGAAGAACTGGCCCGCCAGGTGGCGGGGCTGGTGATAGCGGGCTTCGAAGGAAAAAAAGCGGACTTCCGCCTGAAAAAGCTTCTGGAAAAAGGGCTCGGCGGGGTCATCCTTTTCAAGCGCAACCTCGGCTCACCTGCATCCGTACGCAAACTTACCGATTCGTTGCGAAAAGCCGCCGGAGACGACGAACTGCTGGTGGCCATCGACCACGAAGGCGGACGGGTTACGAAGCTGGATGCGCCCTTCACCCACTTCCCCTCGGCGGCGACGCTGGGCAAATCCGGCGACCCCGAGCTTGCCCGCGAGGTAGGGGCGGCGATGGGCCGCGAGTTGGCCGCCGTCGGGATAAACCTCAACTTCGCGCCCGTCCTCGACCTTGCCACGCCGCAAACAAGCGCCGTCATCGGTGACCGAAGCTTCGGCGCCGACCCCGACGCGGTGTTCGCAGTCGCTTACGCTTACGCGCAGGGCATGCAATCCCAGGGGGTGGCCGCCTGCGCCAAGCACTTCCCCGGCCACGGGTCGGTCGGCGGCGACAGCCACATCGAGCTGCCGGAATCGGACTACAGCGCCGAGGAAATGCAACGTCACATCGAACCCTTCCGCAAAATGGCCGAAGGAGAAATCGCGGGCATGATGTCCGCTCATATCAAGGTGAACAGCATCGACCCTTATTATCCCGCCACTTTCAGCTCGCGCATGTTAACCGGAATGCTCCGGGATGAAATGGGCTATCGGGGTGTTGTTTTTACCGACGATATACGCATGGCCGGCGCGACAGAGCCGGCGGGAGCGCTGGAAGCGGCATACATGGCGCTAAAATCAGGTGCGGACGTGGTATTGGTGTCCGAGAATATCGATTTCGCTTCCGAGGTGATAAACCGGCTCGACCTTTGCGTACGGCACATGGCCATAGACATGAACGCACTTGTCGAAAGCGCCGAGCGGATGAAGCTTTTAAAAAAACGCTTTTCACTCGCCGAGGGACGGCGCCCGCCGCTTGATGTCATAGGATGTCCGGAGCACCGGGAGCTTGCACGCAAGGTGGCGGAGCTTGAATAACTCCCAAGATATGGCCGTTTCGCAAAAAATTAAAGGGGGAACTGTGGGATTTCTCGTAAGATTATCTAATCCCAGCTTACGTCAAATTCTATACCCCTCTTACCCTCGTACTCACCGGGGTGAAACTCGATTTTCACGTTGGAGCCGCCCGTAAGCTCCACAATCCTCTCGAATCCCCCTTCCAATTGTGCGGCATAAGGTTCGCCGCCTTCTTCCTCCGGGGGGTAGTCCACCCATACTTTTGCGTGCTTATCCCCCTGTTTTTCAAATTCCATGACGGAGAAGTTGAAAAACTGCTGCCTGAGCAGCATAAAACGCTCCAGGGCTTTCATGGGGTCGGATTCCGAAATCACCGACTTGTATATCCCCTTTACCAACTGCTCCATGCTGATTCTGCCCCAGGCGTGAACCTTCTTCAGGTCGCCGTCGGCGAGTACGTGGAAAGTGGCAAGACCCGCACGGGTGAAGGTTTCCAACGGATACCAGACGGAGGGGAGAACTCTGCTGTTGATTATCTCCCAGTCCTCATCCTTGAGATACTTGTCCCATTCCCTGTCCTTGTTGGCGCGAATCATCCTCACGTAGTCCATGAGAAGACTGCCCTTAACTTTTTTTTCTGACATCTTTCTGTCCCCCGGCACATTAAATATACTTTACATCTTAACTCCATGCATTGCAAAAGTCAACACAAATTTTGCCCCTCGCCCCCCTTTTTCCGCCGATTGCCCCGGCGGGTAACACATCCTGACCGCAGGGTGGCTTTTGTAGTTCGGAATGGGTTACTCTTAAAAGTTACAATCCGGTTCTCCAAACCTCCGGGAGCGGTCAGGGTGTGAGACTGAAATTTATTCACCCGTTTCACCTCATATAAATACGATGCCTCCTTGCGGCGACCCGAGCTTTTACTTACTTTAGTATCCCATGGCAAGGAGAAAGTTCATAATATTGCTCGGCGACGGTATGGCGGACCGGCCGCTGCCGGAGCTTGAGGGCCGCACGCCGCTGATGGCGGCCAAAACGCCGAACATGGATTCAGTAAGCTCCCGGGGAACCTTCGGATACGTAACCACCGCCGCCCCCGGCTTTCCTGCCGGCAGCGACATCATGAACATGAACATCATGGGCTACGACCCTTCCAGCTACTATACCGGACGCGCTCCCATCGAAGCCGCCGGGATGGGTATCGAGCTTGGCCGCGACGATGTGGCCTTCCGTTGCAACCTGGTAACCCTGAAAATGAACGAGGGAAGGGTCTTCATGCACGATTACTCGGCCGGGCACATAAGCGAGTATGAGGGCGACAACATCATCCGCTACCTGGACGAGTTTCTCGGCAAGGGCGACATATCGTTTTACCCCGGCAAGAGCTACCGGCACCTGATGGTGTGGCAAAACGGCCCCGACGGCCTCGACCTGACTCCGCCGCACGACATCATGGATAAGGAAATCGCGCCGTACATCCCGAAAGACGACAGTCTGCTCGAGCTGACCGAAAAGTCATGGACCCTGCTCCGGGACCATCCGGCGAACCAGCTAAGGAACACGCGGGGGCAAATGCCGGCCAACAGCATATGGCTCTGGGGGGAAGGCAAGCCGCCGCAGTTGCCCACCTACGCCGAAAAATACGGCCTGGAGGGGGTGATGGTGAGTGCTGTTGACCTCCTTAAAGGCCTCGGAAAACTGGCGGGACTTGAGGCGCCTGAAGTTGAGGGCGCCACCGGCTACCTGGACACCAAGTATGAAAACAAGGTGAAAGCGGCCATGGAAGGCCTCGAAAGCAGGGATTTCGCATACCTGCACGTGGAAGCCCCCGACGAATGCGGCCACGCGGCCGACGTCAACACGAAAATCCGCGCCATTGAAGATTTCGACCGCCGGGTGGTGGGAAACGTGCTCGAAGCGATGGAGAACCTCTCCGACTGGCGGCTGCTGGTAATGCCCGACCACGCCACCCCCATCGAGGTGAGGACTCACGTGAAGGACCCGGTGCCGTTCGCAGTTCTGTCATCGGAAGTTCCAAAGGATGCCCGGACTCAAACAAGTTTTTGCGAAACCCCACAGCCCGAAAAACATCACAACTACATGAACTCGTGCGAAAAGCTCAATGAATTTTTCTTCAGAAAAGGTTGATGCATAAGGAAATGGCCCGCATAGAAGTAGAAACCGAAAGATGCAAGGGCTGCGGCCTTTGCGTACAGGCCTGCAAAGAAGAATGCATCGCCCAGGAGGGTGAAATCAACTCCTCCGGCTGGATTACCATAGTCTTCATCAATTCCGACAAGTGCAAGGGCTGCGCGATGTGCGCGGAAGTATGTCCCGACATGGCCATCGAGGTCTACAAGTAGGCGCGACACTTTTGTCGCGCAATCCCATAAGCCCGATGGCGCCGCCCGGCGTGAGCCGGGTTACCATCATGCAGCCCGGCGGGAGCGCCGGGCCTACCAACTCTCATCAAGCTTTAACCTCCTCCGGGCAGACTTTTCAACAACCTCCACATCTGCTAATATATAAAACTCACTAACCTTGATTAATGTTAAGGAGGCATTGATATGAGCGAAAAAGATGTAACCGTTCGGCCCGGCGGAAGTTTCATGCTCGAAAAAGTGGGCAGCTCCCGCATCGGCACACCGGAGGAGTTCACCGAAGAGGAGCGGATGTTCGGCCAGACCGCGGAAGATTTCATTCAGAAGGAAGTACTGCCCCAGATAGAGGAAATAGACCACAAAAACTTCGACCTGATGGTCAGCTTGCTTAAGAAGTCCGGCGAGCTGGGACTATTGTCAATCGACGTGCCCGAAGCTTACGAGGGACTGGAGTATTCCAAGGCCGCGAGCATGTACGTGGCGGAGAAAATAGCGCCATCGGGCAGCTTCAGCACCGCCCTGATGGCTCACGTCGGCATAGGAACCCTCCCCATTGTTTTCTTCGGCAACGAAGAGCAGAAAAAGAAGTACCTGCCGGCGCTGGCCAGCGGAGAAAAGCTGGCGGCCTACGCCCTTACAGAAACAGGCTCCGGCTCGGACGCCCTGGCGGCCAAGTGCAAAGCGGTGCTCTCCGAGGACGGCAAGCATTACATAATCAACGGTACCAAGCAGTTCATCACCAACGCCGGTTTCGCCGACCTTTTCACTGTGTACCTCAAAATTGACGGCGATAAGTTCAGCGCTTTCATTGTGGAAAGGGACACCCCCGGCTTTACCGTGGGCCCGGAGGAGAAGAAGATGGGAATCCACGGCTCAAGCACCTGCCCTCTTATCTTCGAGGACGCCAAAGTTCCCGCCGAAAACCTGCTGGGCGAAATCGGCAAGGGCCACAAAATAGCCTTCAACATCCTCAACGTGGGCCGGTTCAAACTCGGCGCCGCGGCGCTCGGCGCGGCAAAGTACTGCCTCAAGGAAGCCGTGACTTACGGCAACCAGCGAGCCCAGTTCGGAGTGCCCATTACCGGCTTCGGCATGGTAAAAAACAAGCTCGCCGACATGGCCGCTTACATTTACTCCTGCGAATCCATGGTTTACAGGGTGGCCGGACTGATGGACGGCAGAATGGCGGATATCGACAAGGACGCCTCCGACGCGCAGCAGCAGAACATGATGGCCATCGAAGAGTACGCCGTCGAGGATTCCATCATCAAGGTTTACGGCTCGGAATGCTTCGACTACTGCGCCGATGAGGGCATCCAGATACTGGGCGGATACGGCTTCACCCAGGAATACCCTCTGGAAAGATGCTATCGGGACAGCCGCATCAACCGCATCTTCGAAGGCACCAACGAAATCAACCGGCTGGTCACCACCACCACGCTGCTGAAACGCGCCACCAAGGGCCAGATACCGTGGATGGACGTGGCAAAGGAGGTGGCAAAGGAAGCCGAGTCCGGAGATGTAAGCATTGACGCCGAAGGGTCCCTGGCGTGGTCGATAGACGCAACCGAGCGGGCCAAAAAGGCCGCCATACTGTCTTCAAACGCAGCCATCACCAAGTACATGAACGAGCTTACCAAGAACCAGGAAATAATCGAAATGGTGGCGGACATGGTCATCGAAAGCTACGCTATGGATTCCTCGGTGGCGCGGACGCTGCAATTGATTGAAAGCATGGGCGAGGAAAAGGCCAAGTACGCAATCAGCGCCTGCAACCTGGTCTGCCAGCTCGCGGCAGACAAAATCTTCCTTACATGTACTCAGTTGTTAAGCTCCACCATCGACGGCGACGAATACAAAAAACTGATGAAAAACCTGCACAATTTCAGGATAAGCGACCGGGTGAACCTGATAACCGAGCGACGGACCGTAGCGGACAGGATTATCGACCGGGAAGCTTACGACCTGGTCTGAGCCCTCTCAAAAGTCAAACGGACGTCAAGGGGCGGGGAATATCTCCCCGCCTTTTTTGTCGCCCGGATTGAAAAGTCCCCCACCCAAATGCCGGGCGGAATTGTGAAGTAGCTCAAAGCGTATTACCATTTCTAATTAAGAGGGAAATTCAATCCGCGTAAAACGTCACGGGTGAGAAATTGAAATCGATACGCAACATCCACCTTGTAAAAAGCTTCATGATAACCCCCGACAACAGCGGCATGACACCGCCGATGGGCATAATGCACGTGGCCGGGGCGTTGCGGCGGAAGGGCAATTACTCGATAAAAATCTCCGACAGCCGGCTCCTGGGAGGCAGGGTGAAGGGTGTCATGCCCCGGTTGCGTGGCGAGGAGCCGGACATTGTCGGCATCTCGTCCATAACAATGGAAGCGCCTTTCATGCACAAGCTGGCGGCGCGCATCAAGTCCGAGTTTCCCCGGACAGTGGTTGTCGTCGGCGGTCCTCATCCCACTATGTACGCCGAAGACACCATGTCCGACACCAACATTGACTACGCGGTCATAGGCGAAGGCGAGGAGACCTTTGGCGAACTGGTGGAAGCCATATCGGGCGGCGAAGGAAAGGATATCGGGAACGTGCGGGGAATAGCGCGGCGGGAAAACGGACAGGTTGTCCGGAACGAACCCAGGCCGTTCATAGAAAACCTCGATGTCCTTCCTTTCCCGGCATGGGACTTGATTGACCGGGCCGGATACGCAAGCCGAAACAGCATGGCGAATGTAGGCAAAAGGCCCTACATGGGTATGTTCACCTCCCGGGCCTGCCCTTACAACTGCGTCTACTGCCACCGTATTTTCGGAAAAGGCTTCCGCCCTCACAGCCCGGATTACGTGCTGGATATGATGGAAACCCTGAAAAAGGACTTTGGTATAAACGAGTACGAAATATACGACGACATTTTCAACTGGGACGCACCGCGAATGAACGAAATCTGCGAAGGCATAGGCCGCAGAAACATCGAGCCTAAGTTGATTTTCCCCAACGGCCTGAGAGGGGACATTTTGACCGAGCGCCAGGTTCAGAGCCTGGTGGACGCCGGAACCACCTACGTCTGCCTGGCGGTGGAAACGGCCAGCCCCCGCCTTCAAAGGGAGATTCGGAAAAACCTCAAGCTTGACCGCATGAAGGATACGATGGACTACTTCGCCGCAAGACGAATATACCAGGTGGGATTTTTCATGCTCGGCTTTCCGTCCGAAACCCTCGAAGAACTCGAGCTTACCGTGAATTTCGCCCTTCACTCGCCGCTGCACGGCGCCTATTTCTTTATCGCCACGCCGTTCAGGGGGACCGAGCTTTTTGACATGGCCGGCGACGAAGCAATCGCCCGGGCGCACTCGGGCTTCGAAGACCACGATTACTTCAAAGGTAACTACAATATGAGCGCCGTGCCCGATGAGCGCTTCTTCGACCTTCAAAGGAAGGCTTTCAGGAAATTTTACCTGCATCCACAGAGAATGTGGCGAATACTCAGAGACCACCCCAACCGCCGCTGCCTGATGAATTACTTCCTGATTACCCTGAGAAAAATTATTTTAAAGGAGAGGGGTAACAGGATGGAGGAGCTTCCTTCCTGCGCTCAATAATCTCTTAACGCGCAAACATCAAAGAAAAATCCCCACCTGAAGCAACATCTTATTATTGAGGCCGTTGCGGAATTATGATTTTTCGTTTGGGATGTGTTGACCTTTATCGCGCCGAAAAAGAACCCCGAATGGACAAGGGGCTTCAGCCCCTTGAATTTCAAGGGGTTAAAACCCCTTGTCTGGAAAAGACATTCTCGGGAAGCTACAGAAAAAAAGCCTTTTCTCCCCCTGAAGCCTGTTTTGCAACGGCCTCTTATTATAGATTTTGACCTGAGAGCGAGCGCATAAATTTCACAAGAATCGTGCCCACTTCAATTTTAGCTATTGAAAGATAAGAATTCTTTTTATCCTGAGAATTATTTTGCCGAAAAATCGAATTAACCCATTGCAAATACTGTTATTTTGGGGTATAAAAGTTTACATGGTGGACATGGACCAGAAAAAAATACTGTTGGTTGACGACGTAAGGCTGTTTTTGAACTTGGAAGAAACCTTCTTCCGCCGCACCGGGTGCGACATCTTCACCGCCCAGACCGGCGAACAGGCGCTGGAAATAGCACGCAACGAAAAGCCCGACCTGATCCTGCTGGATATGTTGATGCCGAATATGAACGGCGACGAAGTCTGCCGGAAAATTAAGGAAGACCCCAAACTCAGCGATATCAAGATAATAATGGTGACTACTCAGTCCGATGAGGAAACGCGGGAGCGTTGTCGTAATGCCGGTTGTGAGGATTTCATCACCAAGCCCATTAACCAGAGAGACCTCATTCGTAAAGCCGCTCTCCACCTGAACATCCCTTACAGGATTCACTTCAGAATACTGGTGAGGGTGGAAGTGGAGGGGCAATCCGACCAGGGATTTTTCATGGGAACCAGCGGAGACATATCGTTGAGCGGCATGCTGGTAGAAACCGATAAAAAGCTGCCGCACGACAGCTCCGTGGTGCTGCAGTTTGTGATACCGGGCGAGAACGAGCCTTTTCGGATAAGGGGAAAAGTTGTCAGGGTGGACGATGTGAACTTCATGGAAAAAGTGGGACTGGGCATACAGTTCGACCGGATGAGCGATAAAGCCGTGGAGGCGCTGTCGGATTTTATTAAATCCCGCACCCCTGATGATAAACAGGCTTAAATGGTAGGCGCGACACTCTTGTCGCCCGTGCTTTTCAATGCCCGGCAAAAGTGCCGGGCGGGTCATCTAAGAACATTTAATTGATAAAAACCAGGGGGTCTTTTCTCATGATACCAATCGATTTGAGCGGAAAAGTCGCGCTCGTAACCGGCTCCGGCTCCGGCATAGGCCGGGTTACGGCACATACCCTCGGCGCCGCCGGTGCAAGCATTGCCGTCAACGACGTGGATGAGAAATCGGCGCGGGAAACTGTCGAGGTGCTCTCCGACGACGACATCGAGGCGGAAGCCTTTATCGCGCCGGTGAATGAGCACGAGGCCGTCACCGCAATGGTCGAAGAAGTGCTGGATACAATGGGAAATATTGACATACTCGTCAACAACGCCGCTGTCTTTGCTTATCGCAAGTTCGTGGAAACCGGCCCCGGTGATTGGAGCGCCGAGGTGGGCATTGATTTCCTGGGCGTGGTCAATTGCTGCCACGCCGTAATACCTCACATGACCGAGCGAAAATCCGGAAAAATCATAAACGTGGCCAGCGACGCCGGGAAGGTGGGCGAATACGGCATGAGCCTGTACTCCGGCGTGAAGGGGGGCGTTATCGCATTCTCTAAGGCAATAGCCAAGGAGCTTGGCCGATACGGCATCAACGTCAACTGCGTCTCCCCCGGCTTCACCAAGACCGAGAAGATGGCGGCTCAACTGGCCGCCGAGACCGAAAAGAAAATGCTGAAAAGCTACCCCCTCGGAAGGCTAGGGCATCCTCAGGACCAGGCCAACGGGGTGCTGTTTTTCGCTTCCCACCTGGCCGACTACATTACCGGGCAGGCATTGAGTGTTTCCGGCGGCTACTCGATGGCCTGAGATTTCACCGCGAGCTTCAACGGCGGCGAAAGGATTTGTTCCCGGCATGTGTAAAAGACTCCTGTTTGTAATACCCGTAATCCTTATCCTGGCGGCGATTGCGGTATCGAGGCCCGATTCCCCTCCGGTTCCGGTGGGATACGAGGCGATGAACGGTCTCGACCATCTCTGGCGTTATACCGGCTCTGTTAACCGGCAACCTTTACCGGCATCGGGGGGACGATTACTCCAGCGTGGCTTACTGGTACGAAGCTCCGTGATGCAACGTGTTGCATGTGTAGAATATTCTACAACGTTGTAGAATATTCTACAGAATTGTAGAAAAAACTGTAGAATTTTACTCTCCGGCGTCTCTTTTCTTACCCCCACAAAGGTCAAAACCCCCGGCGCTTCAGGCTTGCGCGGCGGCCGGCGCCGGCTCGGTACCAACGGGCTGCGATAGCTCGCCGGCTTCCGCCCGTGCTTGTGCGCCGGAAGTTTCCTCCAGCCGCATAACGCTGGACTGAATCCGCCGGGACAGCTTTTCTATCCGGTCAAGCTCGGTTTCGGTCTGGCGCGAGCCGTTGAGCACGTTTTCGGCGCTGGCCACCATTTGCTTCAAAGTCGAGGAAGCCTGCTCCAGGCCGGATTGCTGCTGGTGGGTATTGAGGTCTATGGTCTTGGCCATTTCGCTGGAGGAGGTGGCCATGGTATTGATTTTATTAAGCTCATCGAGTATCCCCCGAACCAGTTTAACTCCTGCGGCGGAGCTTTTCTGCCCGGTGTTCACTATCTCCACGGTGCTGTCGGTAACCTCGCCTATTTCGTCCATCAGCTTTTTTATTCTTTTCGCTGAATCGCCGCTCCTGGAGGACAACTGTGTAATCTGCTGGGCCACCACTGCGAATCTCCGGCCTTTTTCGCCGGAGCCGGCGGCTTCCAGGGAAGCGTTCAGGCTGAGCAGGTTGGAGCGCTCGGCGATTTCCTCTATAACGCGAAGGGCCTCGTTGATTTTGCCCGCGCTTTCGGTGACGTTTTCCATGGCGAAGGCTATCCGTGAGACTTCCTGTTGAAGGCTCTCGATGCCGTTTACCGTTTCCGATCCCCTGTTCAACCCCTCGCGGGTTGCGGCGACCACAGATTCGGCGGTGGTGTCGCTTTGCCGGGCGGATTCCACCACCTGTCTGGCATTATCCAGTATCTGGTCGTGAGTGGTTGCGACCTCCTTGACCGCGGCGGATTGTTCGCTCGCGTTTGTCGATTGTTCCCTGGCGATGGCGAGAATGTTCTGAGCCGCCCCGTTCAGCTCGACGGCGTATGCGTTAAGCTCCTCCCTTAATTGCTCCCGGAACACTCGATTATTCAAAAGGTTATCGGCCATTATGTTGATGACTTCCGCAAGCTCGCCCATTTCATCGTTGGTAATTACCCGGGCCCTCTCCTCGAGCTCCCCGGCGGCAAGCTGGAAGGTTGTGTCCTTCAGGCGATTCAACATACTGGTTATATCCCGGGTCGCCAGAAAGGCCAATTGCGCGGTCAACCCCAGGGTGGCGCCGGAGAGGAGCATGAAGTTGAGGAACAGGCCGCCGATTACTTCTTCTCCGGGGAACCTTACGATGCGGGCGTATCCCGCCAGGCCGACGTAACATACGAAACCCAGTATCACGATTGAAAAGGAGAGAATTATCTTCCAGCTCAGAGGCAGGCTCAACCCCACCTTGCCGGCCCTGGGCACCTCGGGGCTTAGCTCGAACGTAAGGTCCATCACCGAGCCGGTTACCACGCTGGTGGCATACATCGACAGCGGCATGTTCACAACGCCGCCTATTATGCCGCCTAGAGAGCCGAGCAGAATATCCATCCGTCCCCATTCCAGCGCCTGCATGGCGGGGTAAATGGCCACCGGAATGGCAATCACCCAGAAGAAGCAAGAAAAAAACGCCACGATATAGGGAAAGTTAATCAACTTCCTTTGAAGGCCGGTCAGCTCTTCGTCCGAGAAGGTTTCCCCTTTCTCATAGCGTAAGCAAAAGCCCAGTATACGCCTTCCGGAAACAGGTATGGAAGCCGCAAACACGGCCAACATGAAAAAAAGGAAAGGCAGGCCGTACTTGAGTATCACCACGAGTTTTTCCACGTTGAGGTTCAAAACCAGGTTCAGGTAAACCAACAGGCAAGTAAATGCCAGCGTGCTCTCGACGGCGATAGCCACCGCTCCCTTGGCCAGCAATCTTGTTACAAGCTTCACTTTCATGACCCCCTGTTTATTGCACTTACATAACCAATTATATCACTTATTTGACATTTTTACCGGATATTATAACAGGAAATCCCTTTTGAAAAGTACTTGTTGTATAAGGGATATGTGGAACCGCCGCCATAAATTATCAGGGAAGGAAAGTAGTAAAAAATGTGAGTCGCAAAGAAGGGAGCCTCAGTTCGTCACGTTTCCTGCCGCCAGTTCCAGGTCCAGAGGGTGAAGTTCATTGAAATCCCTGTTATATGAGCGCGCTCCTTCGGGGCATTTTTCCACGCAGAGCCCGCATCCCATGCAGAGCTTCGAGTCGTATACCGGGCGGCCATCGTCATCAAGAGTGATGGCCTCGAAAATGCAGGCTCGGGCGCATTCGCCGCACGAATCGCACTTTCGGGGGTCGTGGTCCACCTTGTAACCTGAAGGAATCATGTTGGTAACACCCTGGCCGTGTTTGAGTTTTGCCGCCAGGCGCATTGCTTCCAGCCCGCCGCAGCAGCATGTGCAGCACGAGCATATAACCCCGGTTCGCCCGCCGGTGGCCACTTTGAACCATGCTGTGGTGATGTTCCCGCGCCGCCTTCCTTCCCGAACTATCCTCAAGGCTTCTTCCCGGTCTATCTTGCGGGCGTTGTACTTTTCACAATGCTCAAGCCAAAATTGTGCCGTGGTGCGGCCTACGGCGATGCACACGTTAACCGGGCGGCAGCCGTCGGGCCTGGAAAGGCGGCACGGGCAGTCCATAACGGCAATATAATCCGGCTCCTGCAGAATAATCCTGTTTGCGTAAGGATAGGGTATTATCCGCTCCGTTGAATCCGGCCCCGGGGCGATGTCCCTGTTCAGGGTGAGTATTTTCGATGCGTCTTCCATGGTGATGACTTTCGCGTGATAGCGATTGTAGACCATCTGAAAGGCCCTGGCGGCAAGTTTAAGCCTCCCCAGCCTTTTCACCACCAATCTGCCCGCCCTGAGGAACCAGGCTACGTATTTGTCGTAAAACACGAAGTATATGTAATTGTGGACGGCCCTGTCGAACCGCAGGCCGTGCATCCTGACAATCTTCCGGGTGGATTCTTTCATATCATCAACTCCCCTGGAAATTTTCACTTTAATTTACAGGATATGGAAAATATGTAAAGCCTTTCATTGAATAGCGCTGTTACCCGAAAGTCGAAAAATGCGGCTTCAAACCGATAAATGCTTATGATTAAATCGCAAAATGAACATTTTACCCTTGAATTTTATTCAGGATGTGGGTTAAAATAGTGCAATAAAAGGTCAAAATTTGGAAATGACTCGAAAATGTAAAGGGTGGTGGAATCATGGCTGAAGTCATCGGAGCGGCTTTTCTGGGCATAACCAAGTACATAAAGGACTCGCACGGCAAAGAGATTCTGGAAAAAATCATTGAGCAGGCGGGGGAGGCCGCGAAGGAAGCTTACGGCAAAAAGATAATCACCGTGGTCTGGTATCCTTACGAGGCATATATCCACCTGCTTCGGGCGGCGGATAAAGTCATGGGCAGCGGCGATTTGACCTTCGCCCGGGAACTGGGCATAGTGGCGGCGAAAAAGGACTTCGACACCGTCTACAGCATGTACAAGGAAAAGGCAGACCCGCAAACTCTCATAAACGACTCCGGGCTTATATGGAAGTCCTACTATCGTGATGCGGGAAAAATGGAGGCGGCTTCGAGCGAACCCGATAACACAATCTTGCGCATATATGATTTCCCGGAAATGGCCCCCGCTCATTGCCGGCTCATGGAAGGATGGATGACTCAAACCATGCGACTGCTTGGCGCGAACCTCATCGAGGAAGTCCGGGAAACTCAATGCGCTTCGGAAGAAGCGCCTTATCACGAGTTCAAAACCCGCTGGAGCGAGCGGGCGGCGGGCTGACACTCACGGCTCAGGAAATGTCCACTATCCGCTCGAGCCTTTCCATGATTTCCGATATATTGCGGTAACCTTCGACTTCCACCTCAATGGCGCCCTCGGGGCAAGCGTCGGCGCATCTGCCGCAGCCGCGGCATGCATCGCTTATTACCGCCCGGTCTCCGACCACCCTGATAGCGCCCACGAAACAAACCTCCTCGCACGTTCCGCACCCGGCGCACTTGTCCGTAACCGTGACGTGAACACCCGGCATTTTGTGAATTTTCCGGGCGATTTCCGGGTCCATTTTGGGCAATATGCCCCACAGGCAGCAACAGGGGCAGCAGTTGCAGATGGTCATCAATTTGCCGGAGGGCCACACGTTAAGCCATGCCGAGTCGAGTTTATTGCGGCCTATCATGTGTACCAGCCCCGTCTCGCGCGCTTTCCGGACGTGCTTCAGGGCTTCTTCCCGGCTTGCTTTCCTGCCCAGGCGGGGATTTATGTCCATTGCCGGTTTTCCGAGAAAAACGCACCCCATGTCGATGGGGTAGTTTTTGCATGACGATGCGTCGCGGCAAATGCATTTGTCCATTATCCATATGTATTCGGTATTGTTAATGAAATGCTCCACCACCTGCGACGGCAACACCACCTGCTCCGGCTCCTCCAGCTCGCCCGAGACCTTTATCACGTTGTCCCTGGGCAGGTAGGTGCAGTCGTCGTTCTCGAATAACATCTTGTCCATGGCCTTTCCGACCGGGCGGAAACGGGTGGCTTTGGCGATGCTGTACCGGAAGGGAAAAAGTTTCTTGATTATCTCGACCACAAACATCGGCATCGACATGATTATAGCCTCCTCAGACTGATACACTTAGTCGATTATAACTCATGTTCGCATCCCCCAACCACAAATAAGAAGTAAGACGACGAGCGGACGACAATCATCCGGCCCGTGGAATGAAAAATCTTTTCCGCGCCGTGGAATCCTTTACCGCCGTGCCGAAGCCGGGGGTTTCATGGCGGTTAGCTATTCGGGAAATGCGTTTTCCAGGCGGGCGAAGTCTTCCACGCTCAGGTTCTGCGCCCGCTTTTTAGGGTCGATGCCGGCCTTCTCCAGCCATGCCGTCGTCTTCTGCTTGTCCAGGGCGAGCGGAGCGTATGAGGAGAGGGAATTGAGCAGCATCTTCCGGCGCTGTGAAAACGCGCCGTGCACGATTTTCGAGAACAGCTCCGGCGACCCGACCGGCGCCGCCGGCCCGTCCCGCATCTCGAACCGCACAACGCCGCTGTCCACTTTCGGGCGCGGGTAGAAAGCCCCGGCGGGGATTTTCATTTCCAGCTTCACATCCGCCCACATCTGCGATGTCACCGCCAGCACTCCGTAATCCGAAGCGTTCACCCGCGCGGCGTAACGGCGGGCGACTTCCAGTTGCGTGGTGAGCACCATTCGCCGGAAGTTGCGGCGGGCGTCGAAAAGCCGGAAAGTTATTTCCGTGGCGATGTTGTAAGGCAGGTTGGCCACCGCGAGCAGCTTGCCGTACTCTTCCAGTGAACCGAAGTCGAAATCCAGCGCATCGGATTCGATTATCTCCACGTTCGGAGCATCCAGCTCGCCCTCGAGCACCCGCAGCATGTCGCGGTCGAACTCCATGGCCAGCACCTTATCGGCGCTGGAGGCAAGCAGCCTGGTCAGGTTTCCGATGCCCGCGCCTATTTCCAGCACGACATCGGATTCGGTCGCGCCGGAAGCGGCGGCGATGGCTTTCAGGTAGCCCTCATGGACGAGGAAATTCTGACCCAGCTTCCTGCTGGGCCTGACGTCATACTTGTCGAGTAGCGCCCTTATGCCCGCCATTCCGGTTTACCTGCCGGTGCTGCCGAAGCCGCCTTCGCCCCGGGGGGTGTCCGGGAGCCGGGGGGCTTCTTCGACTTTGACGTGAGTTACCGGGGCTATGACCAGTTGAGCGATGCGGTCGCCGTGCCGGAAAGTTACCGGCTCCGCGCCGATGTTGGCCACGATGACCTTCACTTCACCCCGGTAGTCGGAATCTATGGTGCCGGGGGAGTTGGGCAGGGTGACGCCGTGTTTTAATGCCAGCCCCGAGCGCGGGCGCACCTGGCCTTCGTAACCCGGCGGAATGGCGATGGAGATGCCGGTCGGAAGCAGCGCACGCTTGCCGGACTGGACGGTCACCTCTTCGCCGCAAAGCGCCAGGTCCATGCCCGCCGAGCCTTCGGTCTGGTAGTCGGGGATTACAGCTTCCGGGTGAAGGCGCTTTATCAACAGCTTCGGTCGGTTGTCCATCACGCCCGAAAGGTAGCAACTGGACAACTAATTTCAACTTACTTTTTCTTTCGCGGGAAAGAAAAAGTAAGCAAAAAGAAAGCGTGTTTGCGCTTTCGGCGCGAAGATTTCATTTTGGACAAGGGGCTTAAGCCCCTTGTCTTTTTTCCACAGATGCTATTGCGCGAGTAAGCAGACGTGTCGAGTAGTCATATAACTATCGCACGAGCGCAGTGCAAGGTGCAGGAGCGAAGCTCCTGCCTTTTGGAAAAAAGAAAAGTAAGCAAAAGAAAACCTGTACTGCGCCTCCGGCGCCTACTTTCTTTTGGAAAAAAGAAAGTAGGCAAAGAAAATCTATTTTGCGCCTCTGGAGCGAGCAAACGAGGAGGTCGAGTTTACTCGGGCTTCCGCGTGAGCGCAGTGCAAGGTGCAGGAGCGAAGCTCCTGCCTTTTGGAAAAAAGAAAGTAGGCAAAGAAAATCTATTTTGCGCCTGCGGAGCGAGCAAACGAGGAGGTCGAGTTTCCTCGGCCTCCCGCGGGTGCCACTGATAGCTTTGCTATCAGTGGCCCAGACCGATAGCGAAGCTATCGGCGCCACCCTGACGAGCGGCGCGTGCCCATACCACCTGCTTCATTCAATGTGTTAACATAATACTGTAGAAAACTCTTGCGGTGATGCCGATGAAGAAGGTGGCTCTGAAATTCTGCGGCGGTTGTGACCCCGAATATGACCGGGTAGAGTATTGGCAGGCGATACGCTCCGCCGCCGAGGGACGAATTCAATGGTGTAAAATTGACGAAGGCGGCTTCGAGGCGGCTTTGGTTATTAACGGATGCCCTCGTGAGTGCGCCTCAAAAGAGTTGAAAAGCATCCAAAAAATTAAAGTTGTTTCCGTGCGGGAAAATAACCGGATTCCCGGGGATGTTGTGGAAGAACTTCTGGCGGATAATTGAGAAAGAAGGAAAATCCGGTTACTAGTGGGAGAGACCCGTGGTCTCGACATCGCGACCGGGAGGTCGCTCCCACCGGGCAGAGGAGGTAGAGATGATTAAAACGAAAGAAGATTATATCGGTAGCCTCAAGGAACAGGGGCACGTCGTCTACTACGGCGGGGAAAAGGTCGAAGACATAACCGAACATCCCGCGTTCGTGCCTCACATCAACGCCGCCGCCAAGACCTACGAGCTTGCGATGCAGCCCGAGCACGAGGACATCATGACCGCTACGAGCCACCTGACCGGCGAGAAAGTCAACCGGTTTACAAACATCCACCGGTCCACCGATGACCTTATAAAAAAGGTGCAGATGCTGCGGCTATTGTCCCATGAGACCGGAAGCTGCTTTCAGCGCTGCGTCGGTTGCGACGCCATAAATGCCACCTACATGACCACGTACGATATTGACGAAAAGCATGGAACGGACTACCACGCCCGGTTCAAGGAATATATCGGGAAGCTTCAGTCCGAGAACTTCATGATAGCGGGAGGCATGACCGACCCGAAGGGCGACAGGTCGAAGGCCCCGGGCGCTCAGGCCGACCCGGATGTGTTCCTGCACGTGGTCGAAAGGCGCGACGACGGCATCGTCATACGCGGCGCCAAGGCTCACCAGACCGGCGCCGCCAACAGCCACGAAATCCTTGCCATGCCCACTCAGACCTTGAGGGAAGGGGACGAGGACTACGCCGTGACCTGCGCGGCGCCGCTCAACGCAGAAGGGGTTATACAGATTTTCGGCAGGCAGACAAACGACGGGCGGAAGATGGAGGGTGGGCTGGACATCGGCAATTTCAACTACGGACTGGTGGGCGGCGAGACGCTGGTGGTGTTCGACAACGTTTTCGTGCCGACCGAGCGTGTTTTCATGTGCGGCGAAATCGACTTTTCCGGCCCGCTGGTCGAGCGGTTCGCCACCATGCACCGGCAGAACTACGGCGCCTGCAAGGGCGGGTTGTCGGACGTCTTGGTGGGAGCGTGCGCGCTGGCCGCCGAGTACCAGGGCACCCTGAAGGCTTCGCACATAAGGGATAAGCTGGCCGAGATGATACACCTTACCGAAACCGTGTGGTGCGGCTCGGTATCGTGCTCGGCAATGGGTTATCAAACGCCGTCGGGCGCGTATTATCCCGACCCGCTGCTGGCCAATTGCGGCAAGCTCAACATTACCCGCAACATTTACGAAATAGGAAGGCTGGCTCACGACATAGCGGGCGGAATAATCGCCACCATGCCTTCCGAGAAGGATTTGAACAGCCCGGAGGTCGGCAAGTATGTGGAAAAGTACCTGGCGGGAGTCGAAGGGGCGCCCGTCGGAAACCGCTACAGGATACTTCGACTCATCGAAAACATGACCGGAGGCACCGCGCTGGTGGAATCCATGCACGGCGCCGGTTCGCCACAGGCCCAGAAAATAATGTACGGGCGGCTGGGAAAAATAGACATGAAGAAAAAGATGGCGAAAAAGCTGGTGGGCATCGAAGAGTGACAACCGAAATGCTGATGTCCCCCCGTGGCGCCGATAGATTTTCTATCGGTGCGGGTCGGGTTTAACAGTTAACGCCGGGTGGCACGGACGCTACTGCGTCCGTGTTGCGCAAGCAACAAGAAACATATCCCCGGCATTTCGAGGTCATTTGGAGGCGCTTTCGAGGCTCACACTATCAGCGCAGTTTTTTGTCCTTCGGCCCCGGACGTATAACGTCCGGGCCACCCTGCCTGATAAGCCGAATGTTCCTGATGACTTTGAAGGGAAAGAGGGTGAGTCCCGCATAATTGAGCTGTAGTTTTAGACGGGTAGCCCGCCCGGGTTGCGAAGCAACAAGAACCGTCCGCGACATTAGCCGGCTTTAGCCACAAGCTCAGCCACCAGGGGTTTTTCCTTTGAAATTCGACTTACGTTGAACACTGAAAATCCCAACAGGCGCCCTTGTTCATCCACGCGCTCCATGACCGCATCGTTTTCCGTTTCACGCATGAATCCCGACTTGTTCGAGAAAAGCACTTCAAGATAATCGCCTTCTGCATCATACCATATTTTCACCTGCTCGGCCATTTTTGCTTTCCTTTCTTGGGCTTGTCTGTCAGGTAAGCAGTTAAAACGAACGCATCGTCATCAGAGTGTTTCACTACCACACACAGCCATTTTACACCTACCCTGGTCTCTTTAAGAAGATTGTAATACAACCGACGCTTTCGTCAGACCGGGATTCGATAACCAATTCCGGACGTCCGAGAACTTGCTCCATAATGGGAGCCAGCCCTTCCATTTCCGGATGAGACAGTATATGCTCACGCCGTTCCTCAGTGAGCCGAACAACCCTACCCGGATAATCGGTAAAAACCTGCAATATATTATTAATATAACTTAATAGACATTACTGTCCAAAATAACCCGAAAATAGCCATTTTGGACGGGTTAAGTCCCTGATTTTATTAGAGTATGCAAATAATCCAAAAACCTGGTTCACTCTGTGTGGCATATGCTGTCCAAAATAGGAGGTCATAGCAAATTCCTGCGATTTCATTCAAAAAACTTCTCGAAAAGCCCCGGACAAGGGGCTTAAGCCCCTTGTCTGTTCTCCTTGTGAAAAATGCTCATGCTCGAAACAGGGATATGCTGTCCAATTACAAAACCGTTTTTGGACAGGTATGCTTAATAGACAAGATTTAGCTATTTTCCACTTTTTTCAATAATCCGATAGCGGGTAGCCCCGGACATCCAAAATTACCGATAAAAGTAAAAAAGAGGAACCCCTTTCGGGATTCCCCTTGTCTGCACCGCATTATGTTTATTTCCGGTTACGCCGGCTTGAAGGAGGGCAGGTCGCCCGGTTGTCCCTGGAGGTCGTCCGCCCAGGCGGGTTTTACTTCCATTCCCCGCTCGACTTTTTCCGGCTTGACGTCGGTAAGCGGCATGTAAATTACCGAGTCGGTTCCTTCCAGCTTGATGGCGCCGATAATTTTCGGCTCCTCCAGCTCGACCCAGTTGCCCTTACCGTCCAGCTCGACCCAGGCGGTTGTCCATCCGGCCAGCTCGCCCTTGCCGGATATTTCGACGAGGTCCGACTCTTCCATTTTCGCTTGACATTTCACGCACCTCCTGCGGGGCGGCACGTGTACGTAACCGCATCCGGGGCACTTGATGGCGAAGAGCTTCTTGTTGCCCAGTTCCTGAAAGAACTTCTGCATCAGGAACCCGACGGACCAGTTAAAACCCGCAGCCACCGGGATGGGGGCGTGCACCTTGACTATATCGGCTTGCTTTTCCATGGTATCACTCCGTCCTTCTTACTTTTTAATGGGTTCGACGCCGAGCAGGTCGCTGAGTTTTCCCTCGGTGGGGTCGGCCCATACCGCCTGCACTCTCATGCCCACGTGAACGTCCTCGGGTTTTACGTTCAACACTTCCGTTCCCACGTTGGAATCGGAGCCGTCGAAGCGGACGAAGGCGGGCACCAGCACGTCGCCTTCCTTCACGGCGCCGCTGTCCACGGCGTCGATGCCGAACATGACCAGCTTGCCCTTCACCACCGGCGGGCTTACGATAAAGCTCATCACCGTCCCCCAGTTGCTGACCACCCTTCTGCCTTCCATGGGCATGTGGCATCTTCCGCAGGTGACCCGTGGCGGGACGATGACCTTGCCGCAGCCGTAGCACAGGGAGCCCAGCAGCTTCTTTTCTTTCATGTAAGCCGTAACTTCTTCGAGCAGCCTGGGAGCCTTGTACACGTATGCTCCGACGGCCCACTCGCCTTTCACCATCATGGTTTCCGGTCTTTCGTCTTTTATATAACCCATGTTTCTACCTCCTCGGGGAATCGCCCAGAACGGTTACGGTGATGTAGTTGGTGTTGCCGCCCCATCCGTGAGCGACGGCGTTTTTCACTTCCCCGGGCACCTGGTGCTCCTCGGCCTTGCCCATCACCTGGAGCGCGGCTTCCAGAATGCGCTGCAGGGCCGACGAGCCGATGGCGTTGGTGGCGTTTACGCCGCCCGAGGGAGTGAGCGGCATTCTGCCGTCGATGTCCGTTTCGCCTTTCTCGAGAGCCTTCCAGGCGGCGCCGTCGTCGAACAGCTTGAGCTTTTCTGAGAATATCAACTCCTGGCTGGGGAAGGGCGAATATATCTCCGCCACGTCTATCTCCTTCTGCGGGTCCCTGATGCCCGCCTGCTCGTAGGCTTTCATGGCCGACACCCGCGCGCCCAGTTGCTCGGAGCTGTCCAGCACGCCAACGCCGCCGTAGTTTTCGCTCTGGAGCTGGTTCTCCTCGTCGGTGTACGACGCAACCCCTTTGAACCATGCCGGGCGCTTGCACCTTTCCCTGGCAATCCTTTCCGAAACCACCACGATGGCGCTGGCGCCGTCGCTGGCGGGGCAAACGTGCCCGTAGCGGAACGGGTAGGCGACGATGTCCGTGTTGGCGATGTCCTCGGGTTTGCAGTCGGGGAACTGTAGATGTGCGTATTTGTTTTTGGCGGCGTTGCGGCGATTCTTGGCCGCCACCATGTCCAGGTGCTCCATGGCGCAGCCCGAGCGGTGCATGTAGAACCTCGCCTGGTAAACCGCCACTCCGGCGGCTGCGCCCACGCCGGCGCTGACCAGCAGATTCTTGAGGCTCAGGCCGTACCCGAAGGCGTGGAACATATTGGCCAATCCCACGTGCGCCAGGCCCATGGTGGCTCCCGGCTCGGCGCTGTCGGAATGTTTTTCCCAGGCGGCGCCCACCACTATGTCGTAAAGGCCGCTCGCCACCGCGTAATACGCTCCCTGACCCACCGAGCCCCCGGTGGTGCCGCCCGTGGCTATTCTCATGACCGGCTTTCCGGGAGCGCCTATCCAGTCGCCCAGCCACTGGTCGGGCTGCGCCACGCCGCCGAAGCCCTGCATGTTGCCGACCATGAAGGCGTCGACTTCGTTCATGCCGACTCCGGCGTCTTCCAGGGCGTTATATACGGCTTCTTCGACCAGCTCGGCCAGGTTTACGTCCCTTCGCCTGGACGAGTGCTTGGTCTGCCCACAACCGATAATCGCTACGTTACTCATTTTATACCTCACCTTCCAGAATGTAGACAATGTTCTTTTGAGCGCATGTGCCGAACTGCCCGTGAGCGAGCGCCGTTTTTACTTCGGGTATCTGGTATCCGTTGGCCTCGCCCCGGATTTGCCGGGTCGCTTCCACCACCCTGATGAGACCCGTTGCACAAACGGGGTCCGCCGCGAGCGCTCCGCCGCTGGGGTTGACCGGCAGCTCGCCGTAAAGACCGGTCATGCCGTTTTCAAGCAGCATGGCGCCCTTGCCTTCCCGGGACAGCCCCAGGGCTTCGTAAATCATCATTTCCTCGTGAGCGTACCTTTCGGAAACCTCCAGGAGGTCGAGTTGCGAGAAGGAATCGGAAATTCCCGCCATCTCGTAAGCGTCGCAGGCGGCTCTTTTGAGGGAATCGAGGCTCAAGAGGTTTCGGTCCCTCAGGTAGCCGTCCGCGCGGCTTCCCACGCCGGTAATCCATAC
Organism: uncultured bacterium; assembly: GCA_964459325.1. Classification (GTDB taxonomy): domain Bacteria; phylum RBG-13-61-14; class RBG-13-61-14; order CAYWKU01; family CAYWKU01; genus CAYWKU01. The sequence goes on from CAYWKU010000018.1 coordinate 24,113, forward strand.
CGGCTTGTCGGTGATTTCCTTAGCCTTCTCTTCGCTCGCCAGAATCAGCGCGCAGCAGCCATCGCTGACCGGCGACATGGTAAGCTCCCGGATGGGTTCGTAGTATGGCCTGGAGTCCAGCACTTCCTCAATCGAGACGTCGGGCATTTTCCGGTCCGAGTTGGCGTTGAGCGCCGCGTTGGTCAGGTTTTTGACCGACACCATGGCAAGCTGGTCCTCCGAGACGCCGTATTCGTTCATGTACATGTTCGCCTGAATGCCCGCCATTGAAACGTCGTTGAGCACTCCGCTCTGCCTGTCCCACAAGGGGTCCATCGTGCAGGCCGACACCTGGTGGGGGTTGAACGTCGAGCCCTGGGTGTGGGCTTCGACGATGGCCACGTCGTGCGTTCCGGCGAGCAACCTCATCAAGGCGTAATGAAGGGCCATGCCGCCGTCCTCTTCCACCTTGGATTCGTCCTTGAAAAAAGCGCCCACCGCCATGCTCAAGAACACGCTCGAGATGGTTCTGCCGTCGAGGAAGTCCGTGGAGGCGGTAACCACGGTGCCCACATCCCTCCGGTAAATTCCGGCGTTTTCCAGGGCACTGCGCACAACGTCATACACCATGTTTTCTCTGGTTTTGGGCATGTCGTGCCGGTGCCGACTCTGCGCGTACCCGACTATCGCCACTCTCCTTTGCATAGTTTTCTCCTCCCGAATGGGGTTGATGGAATTTCAGCGACCAGGGGCGGAAAGCTTTCGCTCGCGCCCGAAGGTCGCTTTTGTTACATACTTTCGAGTTTCAGGGGTCGAAGGGAGCGAGGTTTTCTTTCAGCGCAACCGAAGCGGCGTCGAACCTCGCTTCACTCAACACATGTAGCACTAATATAACAAATGTTATCAAATGTCAAGGAGCGCGGCCCGGTAATTTTTCACCTTTTTCTGAACGCGGCTCAGTATCGAGGGGGAAAAGGCGGGTAAAAGATTTGTGATAACGGGTAACCCGGACAGTATTGGCAGGGGCGGCCCCGGCGCTGTCGCCTTAAGCCCGGCTACCCGCTGACACAAAGGGATGTAGTACTATACAAATATCATGGTAGGTGCGGCTATCATGGTAGGTGCGGCACTCATGGTAGGTGCGGCACTCATGCCGCGCATTCCACGGCGCCCTCAGTGTGCTCGACCGAGGGTCGGGCCTGCCATCGCCCGACAGGAGTGTCGGGGCCTACCATGGAGTGCGCCGGTTTCGACGGCGCCTGCACGGGTTATCTGCTGCCCAATTGAGAGTCAACCCAGAAATGATAATCAGTATAAGCGTATCAAAAAGTATCAAAATATTCGTTTCATTATATTGCATTTTGTTTGATTTATGCTATATTGTAACTAACGGTAATAAATATATGCACAACAAGAATTGTGACCAAAATTCCCGGAGAAGGCGACGGGCCTGCTTCACACCTTGACCGCTCCCGGGGGTTACATGAAAACATGTTCTTCACCGGAAACGTGACAGCCAATCTCAGGTTTTTTACCCGCCGTAAGCCACCCTGCGGTCAAGGTGTGCTACCCTGAACAGGGGATTTCGGAATTGTAGGGTAAAGGGATGATTGAAAAGGCCGACATGTATTCCCTGCTGGAAGGGATGCCTCATCCCGCCGCGCTCATAGACCGCGACTTGCGCATCGTCGCCGTCAACGGCGCAATGGAGGCGCTGACCGGATTCTCTCACGAGCAGGCCGCGGGAATCCCTCATCGGTACATAATCCGCGACAGCCTGTGCCTGCGCGAATGCCCCGCCGAGCAGGTGTTGAAATACGGAAAGCGCTACGGCAGCGAGGCCGACATTATCAACCGGGAGCGTGAGAAGGCGCCGGTGTACATCACCGCATCGCCGCTGCTCGACAAAAAGGGCAACCTTATCGGGGTGCTCCAAACGGTGGAGGACATTTCGCTGCTGCGCGAGATGGAGGGGCACGGCCCCATGCTCGGCGAATACCCCGAACTGGTGGGCCACAGCGGCGCCATGCGGAAAACGCTGGAAATTCTGCCGGTGGTGGCTCAAACCGACTCCTCCGTGCTTATCACCGGCGAAACCGGCGCCGGCAAGGACTTGGTGGCATGGGTCATACACCGCAACTCCCCGCGAGCCCAGGGGCCTTTCGTCAAGGTCAACTGCGGCGCCCTGCCGGAAAACCTGCTGGAATCCGAGCTTTTCGGACACGTCAAGGGCGCGTTCACCGGGGCGGTGCGCGACAAGCCGGGCCGGTTCCAACTGGCCGAAGGTGGCGCCATATACCTCACGGAAATCGGCGACCTTCAGCTTCCGCTCCAGGTGAAGCTGCTCAGCGTGCTGGATGACCGGGAAATAACCCCCGTCGGAGGAACCCGCACCATAAAGACCGACGTCAGGGTCATCGCCGCCACTCACCGCGACCTCGAATCCATGGTCGCCGAAGGAACTTTCCGGCAGGATTTATTGTACAGGCTTAAGGTGATGAGGCTCGACCTGCCCCCGCTGAGGGAGCGGAACGACGACATACGGCTATTGTTGGAACACTTCTTGCTCCAATTCAGCGAAAAGCTGGGCAAGGAGGTTACCGGTTTTACAAGCCGGGCGCTGGAAATCCTGGGGCAATATTCCTACCCGGGAAACGTGAGGGAGTTGAGGAATATAGTGGAGTATGCGGCGAGCGTCTGTCCGGGAGGAAAAATCGGGCCGGCGCACCTGCCGGCGTATCTGATGAGTTACATGAAAGGCGAGGCTTCTTCCCCCTCGCGGGTTGAAAGCCGCCCCGCCCCGGCTTCCTCTCAAGCGCAAACGCCAAAGCCTTCGGCGGCTTCCGAAATGATGGAGCCGGGAATGGACTGGGAGGAGATGGAGCGGCGGATGATAGCCGACGCGCTGGTCAAATCGAGCGGCAACCGCACCCGGGCCGCCGAATCGCTGGGGTGGGGAAGGGCCACCCTGTGGAGAAAGATGAAAAAACACGGGCTTTTGAAATGAAAAAGATACTCATAACCATATGGCACGACGACGTCGCGCCCCGGTTCGACCTGGCGGCGGAAGTGCTGATAGCCAACGTCGACGTGGGTGGTGAAATCGAAAGCCGCAAAACGCTGGTGTTGCCAACGGTGTCGGCGGAAGATTTGTGCCGGCACATACTCTCGGAGGGCATGGACGTGGTGGTGTGCGGCGCCATCGAGCTGGAGTATTACCAGTTTCTCAACTGGAAAGGGGTGAAGGTGCTCGATTCGGTCATCGGGCCGTACGAAAAGGCGCTGGAGCTTGCGCGAAAGGGGCAGTTGAAGGAGGGCGCCATTCTTTTCGAGCGCAAGGGCGCCGGCAAGGCGGGGGGAGGTACGGCGGGATGAGCGGGGACAAGACGAAGGTGCTTCTGGTGGACGACGAGGCGGAGTTCGCTTCCACGCTGGCGGAGAGGTTGAATTTGCGGGGGTTCGAGGTTTCGGTGGCGTCGAGCGGAAACGAGGCGCTGGAATTTTTCCGGGACGCCGAGGTGGAGGTGGTGATTATAGATGTAATGATGCCGGGCATGAACGGGATGGAGCTGCTCAGGCGGGTCAAGGACACCAAGCCGTGGACGGAAGCGCTGCTGCTTACCGGCAAGGGCGCCACCCGCGACGGGATAGAAGGCATGAAGCTGGGGGCCTTCGACTACTTGTCGAAACCGGTTGATATCGAGTATCTTGTTGAAAAAATCAACAGCGCCGCAAAGAAAAGCCGCCGAAATCCGCGTGTTTCAGGTCGTGCAAATTGAAACGTTTAATAATGTTTCATATAGTATCAACAGGGTGGCGCGGCGGGAGGTTAATGCCTGTAAGTTGTTGATTATACTGAATAATCCGGGTTGGCATCATCCTTGAAATACATGAGGGCGGAAGCCGAAAAGATAAAATACTGATGAAAGGGAAGGAAAGATGAAAAAGCTGCTGAAAAAAATCGAAGACATGATGGCGGCCACGGCTTTCGCCGAAGCCAACGACGAGCGGGGCGCGCTCACCATGATGGGCATCGACCCGGACACCGCCAGACGGGTAACATTCGACGACATGATGGTGGCGGCAACTTTCGCCGAAGCCAACGCTCACGACCATGCCCGCGAGTACCTGGGCGTTGAAAAGCCCGACCCGATACAGGAAATCCTCGGAGTTAAGGGCGTGAAGATATGGTTCGGCACCGCCGCCGTAGCTGTCGAATAGCTCGGGGGGTATTATGGGGGAAGCCGTGAAATCGCACGGGAAGGTGCTGTTGGTGGGTGAAGACAGCGCGCTCATGAGGCTTATCGCGGACAAGCTGATGAGCCGGGACTTCAGCGTGAACCTGGCCGCGGCTCCGTCGGAGGCGGTGGCGCTGGCCAAGCAGCTCGACGCCGACGTGATGGTGCTTAACACCCGCGACATGGCCTCGGACGGCCTGGGTATACTTCGCGCCATCCGGAAGTTTTGCTCGGGGGTGCAGGTGATAACTTTGAGCGTGCCCGGCGCGTTGCGTTTTTCCATCGAGGGCATGAAACTCGGTGTGTTCGCCGACCTTATGATGCCTTTCGACCCGGAAGAGCTGGTCGGCAGAATCACCGAGGCTTATGAAAAGAGCAAGGCTCGGAAATCCGTTGGAGCTTTTCGGAGGAAACTGGAAGACATGGCGGTTTCGGTGGCCTTTGCAGAGGCCGGGGCTTTAGAAACTTCGCGCAGGATAAGGAAAGGCGCCCCGGATTCAACCCCCCGGAAAGATAAGGAGGAGAAGTAAGATGGCCAATGACTTCAAGGTGCTGCTGGTAGACGATGAGGAGGAGTTCGTCAAGGCTCTGGCCGAGCGGCTGCAGATGAGGGACCTCAACTCCGAGACCGTTCTCGACGGCGAACAGGCGCTTAGTTTCGTCGACAAGAAAGAACCCGACGTAATGGTGCTGGACCTCAGAATGCCCGGTATCGACGGCATTGACGTGCTCAAGAAGGTGAAGAAGACCTACCCGAACATACAGGTAATCGTTCTCACCGGTCACGGCACCGAAAAGGACGAGGAGCGCGCCCGGGAACTGGGCGCTTTCGACTACCTGGAAAAGCCGGTGGACATCGACAAGCTGGTGGACAGGATGAAGAAGGCGTACCGGCGCAAGCTCGAGGACATGTCGGTGGCCGCCACTTACGCCGAAGCCGGCGATTTCGACACCGCCAGGAAAATATACAAGGATGAGGATGACAAGTGACTCATCCCCCTTGTGTTCGCAGGCGGTTCGAGTTTGACGGACTGAACGGAGTTTCCCCGGACCCCGCGAGTTCTCACCGGCGTACAAGCTTTCTCAGAGGATAATGGCGCAACAAAAGGACAGAAGGTCGAGTAAACCTCGATACATGCGGCTCTGGAAGTGGGTTGTCTTAGTAACCGGCCTGGTTTCAATCACGCCGCTGGTGATTCTCACCTTCATAAACTATTCCCAGTACCAGCAGGCGCTGAAAACGGAAATAACCAACCGGGTTCAGCGGATGACCTCCCTTACCAAGCGCTCGATAGAGTTTTTTCTCGATGAGAGACGGGCCACCCTTACCCTCATCGCCAAAAACAAGTCCTACGAAGACCTCAGCCGCCAGGAGGAGCTGGCGAAGGTGTATCACAGCGTGAAGAACGTGCTCGGCGGAATTGTGGACCTGGGAATTATCGATTCCAACGGCAAGCAGATAGCCTACGTCGGCCCTTACGAGCTGGCCGGGAAGGACTACTCGGAACAGGCATGGTTTCATGAAGTTACCATACGCGGCCATTATATAAGCGAAGTTTTCATGGGGTATCGCAATCTTCCCCACTTTGTCATTGCGGTGGCCGGGGAAAAGATGAACGGCAAGTCGTATGTTTTGAGGGCCACCATCGATTCCGGGACCCTGGTGGAACAGATACGCCCGCTCAACATCGAGCCGCCCTCGGAGGCTTTCATTATCGACCGCAAGGGGATTCTTCAGACGCCGTCGAGAAATTACGGCGAGATAATGGAGAAGGCTTTGATTGCCGTGCCTTCCTATTCGGAGAGCACCGAAATTATCGAGCGCCGTAGCGAGCGGGGCCCGCATTTACTGGAGAGTTATGTATACATAAAGGATTCGCCCTTTATCCTGATAATACTCAAGCATCTTCCCAGCTCCATGGAAAGCTGGTTTGCGCTCCGGAGGCACCTGTGGGCGTTTCTGCTCGGCAGCATAGCCGTCATCCTTTTCATAGTGATGGGTTCTTCGTGGATTATGGTCACCCGCATCCGCGAAGCCGACCGGCAGCGGGCGCAGGTGCTGCACAACATCGAGTATACCAACAAGATGGCCTCCATCGGCAGGTTGTCGGCGGGTGTGGCCCACGAAATTAACAACCCCCTGGCCATTATAGGCGAAAAGGCGGGAATGGCGAAAGATATTATAAACCTGAGCGAGGATTTTCCGCAGAAGGACAAAATGGGGGGCCTGCTCGACTCCATCCTCAACTCCGTGGACCGCTGCGTCAAAATAACGCAGAGGTTGTTGGGTTTCGCAAAACACATCGATGTCAACATGGAAAACATCGACCTGGACAGGGTTGTGGAGGAGGTCATAAGTTTTCTGGAGCAGGAGGCCCGCTACAGGAACATTTCCATAGAGATGGAAAAATCGGATGAAATTCCCACCATCGTCAGCGACAGGGGTCAGCTCCAGCAGGTTTTTCTCAATATCATGAACAACTCCCTCAACGCGCTTTCCGAAGAAGGCAAGGAGGGATGGATTAAGGTGTATATTAAGCAGGAGGACGTCCATCGAGTGTCCGTAACCATTTCGGACAACGGCCCGGGAATCGGAAGGGAGCACCTTAAACACATTTTCGAGCCGTTTTATACCACGCGAAGCAAAGGCACGGGGTTAGGGCTCTCCATAACATACGGCATAATAGAAAAACTGGGGGGGACCATAGACGTGGAAAGTGAGCCGGGCAAGGGAACGAGTTTTACGGTTACCCTGCCCGTGAATGCCGCATGAAAGCAGAGGTGGATTATGGAGGGGTTGAAGGCGCTGCTGGTAGATGATGAGCTGGAGCTGGCGAGCACCATGGCCGAAAGGCTCGGCCTCAGAAATATAGAAGCCGACGTAGTAGCCGGAGGAGACGAGGCAATCGAAAAAGTTAAAAATGAAAGGTACGACGTGGTGGTGCTGGACGTGGTGCTGTGGAAGGCCAGGGGGTTTGACGTGCTCAAGGAAATGAAGAGTATCAGGCCCGAGCTTCCGGTAATACTGCTGTCGGGGAGGGCGTCGGAGAACGATTTCGAGGAAGGGAAACAACAGGGCGCTTTCGATTACCTGGTAAAGCCCGTGCACATCGAGGATTTGATAGACAAGATGAACCAGGCCATAGGCGCCGGATGAGAGGACCCGTATGAGCGAGCACAAAAACAACAATTCTAGAAGAGACAAGCTCGAATTTTTCGGCAAGATAACCGCCGGGGTGTCTCACGAAATCAACAACGTCTTCTCCATCATAAACGAAAACGTCGGACTGCTTTCCGACTGGTCGGAAAAGGTGAAGGAAGGAAAGAACATCGAGCCGGAGAAGATGGCGCGGGTGACGGACAGCGTCCGCAAACAAATTGGAAGGGGACAGGACATCGTAAAGCAATTGAATAAATTTTCTCACAGCGTAGATGAACCGACTGCCGAGGTGGAGCTGGGGGAAGTGCTGGAAAACATGGCTTACCTCTCTCATCGACACCTTCGCCGGAAAGCCTTGAAGCTGGATGTCGATTCGCCCAAAAAGGGGATACGGGTAAGCACAGACCCGTTTGTTCTGCGACACGTGATTTTCGATGTTGTTAATTTATACCTGAAAAATTCGGAGGAGAATTCTACCATATCAATCCGCGCGGATAAGAAAAAATCCGTTCCTTTTATCGAATTTACGGGGGGTACGCTTCCCGCGGACGGGGACATGAGAGAAGAAATCGAGTTATTGAAATCCCTGGCCGGAGAATTGAAGGCAGAAATGGAGATAAATTCGCCGGAGGGAACGTTCCGTTTGAAATTGGGTGAAAGCCGGAAGGCGTGACATTCAACAAGAACAAGGGGGAGGAAAACCGAGACATGGAGGCCAAACAGGTATACGAGTTGATGATTCCGCTGGAAGATTACCCTTCCGTTTACGAAGACCAGAGTTTGAAGGAAGCCATATCGGAGCTTTCGGACTGCCAGATTGACGTTGATGACAAGAAATCCATGCCGAGGGTGGTGTTGGTTTTTACGCGAGAAGGGAAACTGGCGGGCATCGTGAGGAGAAGGGATATATTCCGCGGGCTGGAACCGGCGTTTCTGGCGCGGAAACCGCTTAAACAGCGCAAGGACCTGTTCGATTTGCGAGTGGACCCGGAAATAATGGAATCCTCCGGTTCCGACCAGTGGATAAGGGGAATACTGGAGCGCGCCGAGCTTTCTTACGACAGCCTGGTGAAGGGTATATTGGAGAGGGCCAGCAGAACCGTCAGCAACGTCATGCAAGCGGCCAACGTGACCATCGCCCACGATAAGATTTTCGTCAAGGCCATATACGAAATGGTGGACAAAAACGTGAGCCTGTTGCCCGTAACGAAGGACGGGAAGGTGGTGGGCGTGGTGCGCTCGGTGGAGCTTTTCCTTGAATTGAGCAGGGTCATTCTCGACCCGCCCGACTGGTGGGACCCCGAAGGAGACCACGCGATTCTATAATTATTCGAGGAGACTGAAATGAAAATAAGAGTGCTTGTCGTGGACGACGAGGAGGAGTTCGTAAGCCCGCTCAAGGAGCGGCTCGAATTGAGGGATTTCGACGTTGGTGTTGCTTTCAGCGGAGAAGACGCCCTCAAGGAATTGAAGCGTTACAATTACGACGTCGTTATACTGGACGTGGTGATGCCCGGCAAGGACGGGGTCGAGGTATTGCGTGAAATGAAGGAGCTGAAACCTCTTACCGAGGTCATCATGCTCACCGGCCACGCGACCGTGGACTCCGCCATCGAGGGGATGAAGCTGGGCGCGTTCGACTATCTCAAAAAACCTACCGATACGGAAGAGCTAATCGACAAGGTCACGAAAGCCCACCGGCGGAAAGCGGAGCATGATGAGCGCATCCGCAAGGCAAAGGTGGAGGAAATCGTGGCCTCCCCCCGCTCCGTCCTCAAGGACGACGATTAGTCCTTTTGTGTTTTTTATATATGAGGTGTAAAGATGGACGTTGAAACCAAAAAGAAAAAGAAAAGTGGAATACTATCCAGCAACACCTTCTGGTTTTGCGTGGGTATAGTGGTTTTCGTGATAATAGCTTTTATCCTTCCCACCCCCGAGAGCCTTGTAAAGCTTGTCGAAAAGGAAAACTTTGCAAAACAGATGATGGACTGGGGCATAGCGGGAAGCGCCGAGGAAGCCGCGCAAAACACGATGATTGTCATGGGGATTATCCCCATGGCCATAATATTCTTCGCCACGGAAGCGATTCCCATCGGCCTTACCGGCATCCTGATGCCCATAATGGCTTACTACTTCCGCCTGCTTCCCCGGGAGATGATAGGCAAAACGTTCGCAGGCGACGCGCCCATGTTCCTGCTGGGTGTGCTGGCGATGGGAGTGGTGGTTGTCGAGGTCGGCCTTCACAAGAGGCTGGCCACGTGGGTTCTGGGATGGACGCGCGGATTTGTCATGCCGCTGTTCGTGCTTTGTATCGGCATGTCGGTTATCGGCTCCTTCATATCGGCCCACGCCATGTGCGCTTTCATGACGCCGGTGATGATGGCCATATATTTCGGAACGGTGTCTTCCACCGGCCAACTCCGGCACGACCCCAACCTGGCGAAGTTTCTGTTATTCGCCTTGGCTTTCTCGCTGAACGTGGGAGGTGTGGGCTCGCCCGCGGCCGGAGGCCGTAACGTCATCATGATGGGTTTCTGGGAAGATTACGGCGTCGGTATGGACTTCATGACGTGGATGAAGTACGGCTTCCCCATGGTGCCGGTACTTGGCGCCATCGTGGCGGTCTACATGCTGGTCTTCTTCTCCCGGAAGATAAAAACAAAAAATCTCACACCCGGCTTGAAAGCGATGAAAGAAGAAACCCGGCAGATGGGGAGGATGAAGTACGATGAGTACGTGGCGCTGTTTATGCTTCTGATTGTGCTCGGGCTCTGGATTTTCGCCTCCGACGTCCTCGGCCTGGGCGGCCCGGCGCTGCTGGCTCTGTTCATCCCGATAGTTTTCCGCATAACCGACTGGCGAAAGATGCTTAGGGGTATTTCGTGGGACGCATGGTTCATGTACTGCGGAGCCCTGACCCTCGGCGCCCTCCTCAAGGACAGCGGCGCCGCCCTGTGGCTGGCTCACCAGGTGCTGGGCATTTTCAACTACATGGGCATAAACGAGGGCTTCAGCCTGTGGGTCGGGCTTTCGGCCTTTTCCGGCCTGATGACCAACTGCATGTCCGACGCCGCCACCACCGCGCTGCTCGGGCCCATCGTATTGCCGGTGGGCATAATGTCGGGACATATGGCCGAGCCGTGGGCTTCCGGGTTTGCGGTGGCGTTTGCCACGTCGTTCGCACATTTCCTTATCGTCGGAACCCCCAACAACGCCATCGTGTACGGCCTTGGAACTTACCCCGACACCAACGAAAGAGCGCTGTCGCCGATGGACTTCGTGAAGTACGGCTTTCTGCTCTGGGTGATATGCCTCGTGGTGGTGTGGGTGATAGGCTTCCTGGGCATGTTCCAGATAGTGGGATTCCCCGACGGACTTCTGGAAACCGCCACCCAGGCCCTGCGCTCCGGCGGATAAAGTTAAGAGGCTATTCCGGCCGACCCGGCTCGATTATCCCGCCTCCCTGTCCAGGCTGCGGTATTGGATAGCTTTGCTTAAGTGGTGGGGTTTGATGTCGTTCGTTTCTTCAAGGTTGTCGATTGTGTGGGCGACCTTGAGGATTCGAGTATCTGCTGCAGATTCGTGGGGAGGCGCGGAGCCTGCCCGTCAAGTGACCTTCTGGAGGAGATTCTATTCTTATTGCACAGCCCCCCGTGCGGTTCCAATTGTAAACTCGGCAAAATCCATCGCTCCGGTATAAACAATTCTGCAAGGTTCTCACGAGATTACAATCTTCATATATTCGGATGGTATAAATGAATTTTTTGAACTTATTTTTTTTCCCGGTTGTATAATTTACTCAGTTTATCCGGTGAAGCTCCGAAATGATAACCAAGGATTACCAACTGATTGATGATAGTTGTTTTTAGAATCCCCAGCTTTCTCCAGCGTCTGGGAGAGGTGTCGATACTGTACGGCAGCAGGACGATTCTCCCGACGCGTTGCAGCCGGCGCATTAATTCGTAGTCCTCCATTATGGGAATTTCGGGAAAGCCGCCTATTTGGCGAAAAGTATCCTTTTTTACAAAAATGCCCTGGTCTCCGTACGGCATAAGCAGCCGTCGCGCTCGCCAGTTGGCGAATCGGCTGATAACCCGAAGTCCCAGCGCGTCATCATCAATGTTAAGCAGGAACGCTCCCGCCACGACGTTATGACGGGAGAGGGCGGTATGGATATGCTCGTCATACTTTTCCGGAAGAACGGTGTCGGCATGAAGGAAAAGAAGTATTTCGCCTCCGGCCTTTACGGCGGCCGCGTTTTGTTGGGTAGCGCGTCCCGGCGCAGATACGATCACCTCGGCGCCGTATGATTCAGCCACTTCCACAGTCATGTCGCCGCTGCCGCCATCGGCTACAAGAATTTCAGTATTCGGAGTGTTTGCGGCGCTCGATAAGGTGTCCGCAATATTGTTCTCTTCATTAAGGGTGGGTATTATGATGGATATACGCGGTTTGAGTTTTTCGCGGCTAGCTGGCTGAAACAAATATTCCCGCCCCCTTGAATCCTCAGGGCGGTCCACGTCGTCCAGCGGCGGGAGCAATTCGAGCGATAGTCCCAGGCCTTCAGCTTTTTGCAAAGTGGTTTGCAATACTTCATCGCTTCCCCATGGTATACCATCGAAAATATCCCTCATGGGTTCTTTAAGACCCACGAGGTAATATCCGCCGTCTTTAGCCGGGCCAAATACGGTGTCTTTAATTTCAAGCGAGTTAAATGCCGAGCGCAAGATATCAAGCGATACATCAGGCACATCGGAGCCGAGTATTACAATATGATTGTAACCTTTTGCGTATGAATCGAAGAAAGCAAGGTACATTCTTTCTCCCAGGTCCTCTCCGCGCTGAGGCCTGTAATGTAAATCGGGACCGAGCCATTTTTTCATCAGGTTCTCGTTGCCGCCTTCGTAATTAATCTCGATGGATACGGGATAACGCATGGCTAATTGCCGGGCCTTTATCACTGCGTGGATGGTTATTATCCGGTGGAGTCGGGCCGCGCCCACCGCCCCAAGGGCGGGAATGAGGCGTGTATTTGCTTTGCCGGATTCGGGGTAGCGGGTGAATATGATGAGGTGATTTTTCATCATTCTTTTTGTTATTAAAAGATAAGCGTCGTTTACCTGTAATTCACGTTCCTCTCAGCGTATCCAACTTAAATACCGTTTAAACCACTTCCTTATGTTGGGGGTCAACCGGTCTCGATTATACATATCCGCGGCTTTTCTGATGGCTTCGGCCTGAGTCGGATATGGATGAATCACATTCGATATGGCTCCCAATCCGACTTTGCCGGCCATAGCCGCGGTCAGCTCGCTTATCATCTCGCCCGCGTGTCTTGCTACTATGGTGGCGCCTAAAATCTTATCGGCGCCTTCTTTTAAGTGTATCTTAACGAAACCCCGCTCTTCTCCGTCAGCGACAGCCCGGTCAACATCTTCCATGGAGATCTTGACGGAATTAACGGCGATACCTTTTTCCCTGGCCTCCCTCTCATACATGCCAACATGGGCTATTTCCGGGTCGGTGTAGGTGCACCACGGTACGGTCAGGTTGCTCACTTTCTTTCTTCCGAAAAAGAGAGCGTTTTGAATAACAATGCGCGCCGTAGCGTCGGCGGTGTGTGTAAACCTGTATTTCAGGCAGACGTCCCCGGCGGAATAAATGCGGCGGTTTGTGGTGCGTAACCTGTCGTTGACTGTGATCCCGGTGCGACTGTTATAATCCACACCCGCAGCTCCGAGATTAAGATTCTGCACATTCGGTGCGCGTCCAGCTGCTACAAGTATTTCATCGACGGCAATGGAACTTTCTTCGCCATTTGTTTCCACGTGAAGAATTTTGTCGTTGCCGTTGATTTTGACCTTTTTAACTGTAGTGTTCAGCTTCACATATATGCCGTCCTCGGCAAAAGATTCCGCCAGAATTTCCGCAGCCTCCCGGTCTTCTCGCGTCAGAAATTGAGTTTCCCTTTCGATAACGGTTACCCTGCTTCCGAGACGACTGAAAGCCTGCGCAAGCTCGCAGCCGAGCGGCCCCCCTCCGAGCACCGCAAGCCGCCCCGGCTTTTCGGTAAGAGAAAAGACGGTTTCATTCGTAATGTACCCCGCTTCGGCCAGCCCCTCGACGGGCGGCGCGGCGGCTCGTGCACCTGTGGCTATAACGGCCTTTTTGAATCGAAGCTTCCAGTCTTCCACCTTGACCGTGTCCGGCCCCGCGAATTTGCCTTCACCAAGAAAAACGTCAATGCCCAGTTCCTTGAACCTCCGCACGGAATCGTTGTAGCTGATTTTCGCCCTCAGCTTTCTCATCCGTGCCATTACTTGCGCGAAATCCGCTTCGACTTCTTGAGGAGTTTTTATTCCGAACCGCCCGGCGTCCATAACATCCGCCGCCGCGCGCGATGAGCGAATGATGCACTTCGACGGCACGCAGCCCACGTTAAGGCAATCGCCGCCCATCAGGTTACTCTCCACCAGCGCCACTCTTGCCCCGAGTCCCGCCGCTCCCGCAGCGGCGACCAGACCCGCCGTGCCCGCTCCTATTACAACCAAGTTGTAACGGGGCGCAGGGTCGGGGTTGACCCAATCGGCCGGATGGGCGTTCGATAACAGAGTCCGGTTGTGTTCGTCCGTGGGGTAAACGCTAACTGTGTTCGTCATGTTTCCACCTTCGATTTGTTATACCTTTCCGAGCGGGTCGCGGATTCTTTTGATTGCAAGCTGCGGCGCGCGTGCCTTACCAATAATATCAGGATTGCGAACACTGCAACCAATATCCCGATAAGGGCCCAGGGAACTTCACCACGAGCAAGACCTTTAGTGACCGCATCCGCGCCTACCACGTAAAGAACGGTACCGGGTAGCATACAAAGCCACGACCAGAAAAGGTATGTCCAGAACTTCACTTTGGTAAGTCCGAAACCGTAATTGAGCAGGTTGAACGGAAATATGGGTACAAGCCTCGTCAGCGCCACGATTACCGCTCCATGGTCCTCGGTAAGCTGGTCAAGCTTCCGGAATTTCTCCTTGCCGGATAGCCAATTCGCCACCGCGTCGCGGGCAAAATAGCGCCCGACCAGAAAAGCAAGGCCGGCTCCCGTGGTGGAAGATACGCTGACGATTATCACGCCCAGTATCGAGCCGAACAGGGCTCCCGCAACGACGGTCAACGCGCTGCCGGGTAACGCCGCTACCACCGCCCCTATATATAAAACGATGAAGGCGAATGGTCCCCACAACCCCAAGCCGTCGATCCATCCCCGCAAGGACGCCAGATGTTCTCCCAGGTCGAATATATAATACAGAACCAGAATTGTTATAATGATTGTGATGAGAAGAAGCGGCCGCCACAATCCCTTGGCCCCGGTTTTTTTGTTTCCGTCACGGTTGCCGTCATTCATCCGCAATTCCTGAGTATTGAGAGGGGACATCAGACCGCTGTTCCTCGTTTAAGCCAAGGAGCCCGCACACGATGAACCCGCGCCCGCCGTGCAGCCATAGCAATGTTTGTCGGTGGCGATTCTTCGCTTTTCGATAGAGGGCAGGTCGAACCGGCTGATATGGTCGGGAGCGCCGTGGCTCACGGGCATTTCGAGAGCAAGGTTGAAATCACAGTCGTAGATGGTGCCATCGGGCCCGACGCTTATCTGGTATCGGCACATCAGTTCCTTAATAGTGTTTTTGTTGAACGAGTTTCTCAGCAGCTCTAAGTATTCTTCCTCCTTGTTTTGAGAGTGAAGCTGATCGCGGAATCTTCCGAGGGGCATATTCGTAATGGTAAAAAGATGGTTGAAGACAATCCCCAATTTTTCTCCCAGTTCCCGCTTGTAATCGTTTTCAAGGTCCACTTGAGCGGCGGGCAGGAACGACCCGCCGGGATTATATATCAAGTTGAGTGAGAGATCGGAGCCGTACCCGAGCGAGTTCAGGCGTTTGACGGCATCGATACTTTTTTCGTAAACCCGTTCTCCGCGCTGAGCGCGAACGTTTTCCTCGAGGTAGCACGGCATGGATGCGACCAACATTACACCGTTATCCCTGTAAAATTCAGGGAAACCTTCCATCCCGTCCTCGTAAAACACAGTGAGATTCGTGCGCACTTGAATGGGATGGCCTCTTTTCCGCAATTCGGTAATGAATCGGCGGATATCGGGGTGGAGCTCAGGAGATCCGCCGGTGATATCGATGAGATTGGGCTTTACGGAGTCCGCAATATCGCCTACAGCCTCCATCGTAGTCCAATCCATCATCTCCGTTCGCTGAGGAAAAGCGTCCAAGTGGCAGTGAGTGCAAGACTGGTTGCATTTTAACCCCACGTTGACCTGGATGGTTTGAAGGTTTGCGGACCTAAGCAATTCGCCAATAGTTTCATAGATGTCTTTGTCGAAGCTATTCATCTCTTTCCCTCCCTGCTCTCGTGTTTATTTCTTTTGTTGAGTTCAAGGCAGTTGAATCTATTTCAGGAGCTTGCTTCGGTCCTCGATTCCCTTACTTCCTCTCGTTTCCATGGACCTGCCGTCCGGTGTGCGCCAATATATTTTCTGTTTAAAAAACGGCGCCATAAGAAGGTTCGGAAGCCGGTTGTCTTCCGGCTTCTGATAGCCCGCGACCCCAATATTAATAATATGTTGCCTTATGCTAAGATGCAAGGTTTTATGAAAAAGATCCCAGAATCTGAATATAACCGCGTAATTTGAATTGGTTTCTTCCTTTATGTTGGAATGGTGTATTCCATGCATGCGCGGGGTGACGAAAATCTTGTTGACCAATCTCTCAACCCATATAGGCAGGCGCAGGTTGCTGTGGTGGAACATGGTGGCGCACTGGAAAGCCGTCTCGTACACCAGATACTGGATGGGCGTTACCCCTATGATAATTACCTGAAGCGCTCTGAAGGCCGACGAATAAATTATTTCAACAAAGTGAAAGCGGAAGGACGTGGATACGTCAAGGTCGGGGTCTATATGGTGCACGTTATGAAATCGCCATAGTATCGGTACAGTATGGTTCAGCCTGTGCCAGTAGTAGAATGTAAGGTCCATAAGCAGAAAGCCCTCCACAAACCTAGGAATAGGCGGAAGGGGTAACAGATATATTAAACCGAAAAGGCTGTTCGACGTCCGGGCGGCCACTCCGGATGATACGGGGTTGACAATGGTGGTTCCGGCAAGAAAAGCGAGGGCCGATATTGAAAGATTTACTGCCAGGCGTCGGGCGAGAGAATACTTGCGTCGACGCAGAGGGAAAGCGTTCTCCGCGACCATGAGGAATAAAAACACCCCGGGTAAAATCACAAACGGTATGGTGTCAAATCCGATAAACGACATATTTGGTTTTCCATTTTTATAATAATCCCCGTTATGGTGTCAACTCATTCCTCTTGTTTTTTATAAGGAGCCTGATGCCGGGTTATCCGGCATGACAGATTTACGTGAGGACCTGACTCGACCCACCCTCCCGGACTTTTTAAACGCGGCCCAAACCGCTCCGGGACCTGCGGTGGCCTCAACGCTTCGTCGAGCGCGGTCTGCGTGGCTGCCCTTCAGGGCCTCCGGCCCTTGCTCGCCGTACAACTCCAGATGTGCGGCGTTAAGTATCAGGGCGAGGTGAGTAAAAGCCTGGGGAAAGTTTCCAAGAAACTCGTTAGTATCAGGGTCTATTTCCTCCGAGTATAAACCAACGTCGTTGGCGCACTCCAGGAGTCGGCTGAATAACTCCTTAGCTTCCCCGGCTCTTCCCACGAACAGTAGGGCGTCTACGAGCCAGAAACTGCAAATCAGAAAGGCTCCCTCGTCCCCCTCCAGGCCATCGGCGGTATTGTAACGCATCAGGTAGTTACCCCGCCGGAGTTCCCGCTCGACAACCTCCACCGTCCGTCTGAATTTCGATGGTTCCAGGGGGAAACCTACAATCGGCGCCATCAACAGGGAGGCGTCAACGGCGCTCTCCCCGTATGCCTGCACCAGATGGCCGTTGTCTCGAGATGTGCCTTCCGACATTATTGTGTTAAAGATTGTGTCCCGGAGGTGTGTCAGCTTTCGAGTTTTGCCGAACAGGCGAATGGCGCGGTCAACAGTCACCCAGCACATTATCTTGCCGTGTACATGGTGCTTAGGCGCTCCTCTCATCTCCCATATACCCGGGTCCGGCTCATTCCAATTGTCGGTGACGAATTCGGCCAACGATTCCAGAAAACCGATTTGAGCGCTATCCAATTTGCCCCCGAGCGTGCGGTATAAGTGCGCCCAGTCGAGAACTTCACCGTAGATGTCGAGCTGTTGCTGGTCGAAAGCCCCATTGCCGGTTCTCACCGGCCTGCTACCCCGATAACCCTCAAGGTGATTCATCTCCACCTCGTAGAGCTCCGTTTCTCTTCCGATTCCATACATTATTCTCAACCGCGGCTTGGTGAGGTGACATACCCGGGTGAGAAATTCTCCGAATTTTCTGGCTTCACCGCTGTAACCCAGAACGGCAAGTGAGTAGAGGATGAAGGTAGAGTCACGGAGCCAGCAGTAGCGGTAATCCCAGTTACGCACCCCTCCGATACCTTCGGGGAGCGAAGTCGTCGGAGCAGCCACTATCGCTCCGGTCGGGGCATACGTGAGTAGCTTCAAAACCAGGGCGCTTCGCATGACGTGTTCCAGGTGGGGACCGCTGTAGCGGCAATAATCGGACCACTCCTCCCAGAACGCACGAGTGACCTGTAAAAGGCGCTCACATCCTGAAGAAATAACCAATCCGGCAATCGGTGTCGGTGTAACTACGAAACGTTTTTGCTCTCCTGTGCGAAGCTCCAACTCAGCCCCGGCATTGTCCCCTCTTATGTTCAACGCCGCGTCAGTGTGTAAACAGAGGCCGGCTTCAGCACTGAAGTAGCCCTCGGAAGGAGAAAACAGGTTCGCCGGGCGGCGGGCGAAATCCACGGTTGGCTTATAATCCGCTTTTATCGTTACTTTCCCTTCCAGACACTCGACCAGCCTCACCAACCAGAACGGCGCATTCAGCGTTACGTAGTCATGCACCCCGGCGCCCGGCGCCCGCCCAACCGGCATGAAGTCCGTCACGGCCAACTTGCCGCACGAGGTTGTAAAGGTTGTCTGCAAAATGTTGGTATTCCGCAGATAGTGACGGGAAGTTTCATAACTGCCCCCCGGCTGAACGGATAAATGGCCGCCTCTGTGCGCATCCAGAATACGACAGAAAACGGGGTCTGAGTCGAACCGACCAAGGGTACACCAATCTATACTACCGTCCCGGGACACCAGGGCCGCTCCGTGACAATCTCCAATTATGGCGTAATCTTTAATAGGCAGATACGACAATGAGTTTTTTTATCCCCTTTCCCGAAGCAAACTTCTCGTATATTACATTAGTTACAATTTAAGATGATGCAACGGATTTTTCATTTTTAACTTTAACCACGTATTTTGATTTTGCCTGATGTAAGACAGTTGCTGTTATGTTAAAGCATGCCGCTTATATCGCTTGAAGCCGTGGGGTATGACATAGGAACCCTCTTTATGTCGCTTGCCTTAATTCCGG
This sequence comes from uncultured bacterium, assembly GCA_964459325.1. Classification (GTDB taxonomy): domain Bacteria; phylum RBG-13-61-14; class RBG-13-61-14; order CAYWKU01; family CAYWKU01; genus CAYWKU01. The sequence goes on from CAYWKU010000018.1 coordinate 43,036, forward strand.
AGGAGATGGCCAGGGCGAATATATTTATTATCTCCTCGGCAGAAGGCCCAAGTAAGTGAGCGCCAACTATGCGCTCGGAGTCCTCGTCTATAAGCACCTTATAACCTGCGTGCTTGTTATTAATTCTGCGTGAAGTAAACCATCCGCCGGTATCCTGTTGTTTAAGGCGATAGTTTATTCTCTTCTCCTTGGCTTCTTCCTCCGTCAAGCCGACCATGGCCAGAGGCGGCTCGGTGTAAACGCACGACGCCACGGCGGAGTAGTCGAGCTTTTTATGGTTGCCTTCTACCATATTGCGAGCCGCCGCGGAACCCTGCATTATTGCAACGGGCGTTAAGGGAGGTCCCACTGCGGCGGCGTCTCCGGCCGCGTAGACATCAGGGTTGGAGTAACTTTGAAGGTAGTCGTTCACTATTATTCCCCCCTTGCCCATCTCGACATTGGCCCTTTCAAGGTTGAGGTCATTCACGTCCGGGACTCTCCCCGCTCCGTGTACCACCAGCTCGGCCGTCAACTGTTTATCCCCTGAGTTCACCCGAAAGCCGTCCTGCTTGGTTTCCACGGAGGTTACCGGCGAGTTCAACCGCACGTCTATGCCGTCATCTTCGGATGATTCTATCAACATATTTACCATATCCCGGTCAAAGCGGGCCAGTGGTTTGTCGCTCCTGTGAATAATGGCGGTTCCGGCCCCCGCCCTGGTGGTCAAGTGCGCGAACTCGAAGGATACAAATCCTCCCCCCACAAAAGCGATTTTTTCCGGCATGCTCTCGATCTCCATGAAGCGCTCGCTGTCTATCAAGTACTCGCTGCCGGGGATATCGAGCGGCCTGGGCTTTGCGCCAGAAGCTATAAGGAACTTCCCCGCCTTTATGCTCTCGCCATCTACGTTTATTTCATCAAGGCCGGTGAATGCCGCCGCCCCGCTTATAAGCCTTATTTTTGCTTCCTCGAAACTTTTTCTCGCATACTCCGGGAATGGCTGGGTGAACGTCCTCTTGAATTTTACAAGCTCTTGCCATTGAACGCCGGGAAGTCGCGCTACCCCCTTTCCAAGCATGCGCGAGGCGCGGTCGGCTATCTCGGCCGCTCCCACGAGCACTTTCTTGGGGTCGCAGCCCCTCAGGGGGCAGGTTCCGCCCGGCGGGCGCTTGTCAATCACTGCCACACTCCATCCAAGCTCTCTGCACTTATAAGCGGCCGTTGTCCCGGCCACGCCGGTGCCTATAACCACCAGGTCAAACTGTTCGCTCATGGCATTACCGCCTTTCAATTCTCGGGGTGAAGGGAAACACTCCAAGCATTTTAATATAAAACAGCCTTCGGATACTCCTTATCTGCAAGGAGCGAAGTGTACCGTGTTCTTGGATTTGGTCAGGGTGTCTTCTAGTGCCTCCAGTGTTTTGTCTACCTGCTCTTCCGTAGTGGTAATTCCCAGCGAAAGTCTTATCGAACAGTGAGCCTGCTCCTCGGTAAGTCCCATGGCCAGAAGCGTGGCCGAGGGTTTGGTAGAGCCTGCTTTGCATGCAGACCCTGAAGAAAGGTAAATACCCCTCTGGCTCAGAGCGGTAACCAGTGATTCTCCTCTGAAGCCGGGCAACGTAATGTTCGAGGTGTTGGCAGTCCGGTCGGCTCCCTTTCCGTTCACGAAGCTTCCTTCGAACAGTGAAAGTATGCCCTCCTCAAGCTTGTCGCGAAGTTGGCGGACGGTTTCTATCCTTTTCAGATATTCTCCAACCATTTCAGACGCTTTGCCCATTGCCACGATGCCGGGGGTGTTTTCGGTGCCGGCCCGCAGTCCCGATTCTTGTCCTCCGCCGCTAATAAGCGGGTGAAGCCCTATACCCTTGCGGCAATAAAGCGCGCCCACTCCCTTGGGCCCGTATATTTTGTGCGCCGAGACCGAGAGCATGTCCACTTCAAGCTCTTGGACGTCAACCGGTATTTTTCCGAGTCCTTGTACCGCGTCGCAATGGAACAGGACTCCCCTTTCTTTCGCCGCTTTCGCCATTTCCCGGATTGGCTCTATGGTTCCGGTTTCGTTGTTGGCCAGCATCACGCTGGCGAGCACGGTTCGGTCATTCAGGGCGCGGTAAAAGTCTTCGGGGTGTACGAGACCGTTTTCATCCGCCGGGAGATACGTAACGCTGCAGCCGAACTTTTCGAGCCATTCGAAGGCGTTTATTGTGGCCGGGTGTTCTATTTCGGTGGTGATGAAATGAGCGCCGTCACCTAGGCGGCCAAGGGCGGCGCCTTTTATGGCAAGGTTGTTGGCTTCACTGCCGCTGCCGGTGAAGATAATTCGTTTGGCGATGCAATTGAGGGCGGCGGCCAGCTTTCGGCGCGATTCATCTATCCTGGATTTTACACGAGTGCCCGCGCGGTGAATACTTGACGGATTGCCGTACTCGGTAAGAAACTCCTCCATTGTTTCTCGGACTTCTTCGGAGATGGGCGTAGTAGCGTTATGGTCAAGATAAATTTCTTCCATGAATTTGGATTCGGGAGCCACCCCCAACTCCCGTTCGGATAACCGGGGGGAGAGCACGACGGCCTTGTTTTGTTCAGCGACCTTTTCCACCCGGCACAAGAGGCACTTATATACCGGAAATCCGGAGATGGGGTCGTAATTTTCGAGGTTCGTTAACTCGTTTATGTTTCTTTCCGACCACTCTTTAGGACCCACCGGACTACCGCATGCGTGATTGGCTTCTACATTACCCGGTGCAATCTCCTCTGAAACAACGGCACGCATAGTTATCCTGCCGTGGGGCGTAGTAATTTTCACCATATCTCCCTGCTCGATTCCGCGCGATTCGGCGTCTTTTGTGTTTAAAGTCACAGTCGGCTCGGGTTTTTCGCGTATCAGCCCGGGGACTCCGCGATGCTGGGTGTGGAAAGTGGTTCTCACCCGCGCCCCCGAGTTGAAAACGAGGGGGTAATCGTCGGCCAGGTCGGGCCTCGACAGCGGGCCTTCGACCGGCTCGGTATAAACCGGCAAGGGGTCGTATCCGTAATCTTCCAGCGTGGTTGAATATATCTCCAACTTGCCTGACGGAGTGTCGAAGCCGGGCCGCCCGTCTTCGCGCAGCTGCCCTTTTTCCCACTTTTTGTACTGCATTATTTCGGCGTCCACCGACACCATTCCACCGGCCTTGCGAACGTCGTCTATCGTATAGCCGGACTCTTTCAGGATGTAGTCGTACAGCTCCTCCGGGTTCTGTGGATACAAATGGCCGTAACCGAGCCGTTCGGCAAGCTCGGCCATTATCCACAAATCGCTCCTGGATTCCCCCAGCGGCTCAATCATTTTTTCCCGGAGTCGGAAGATGGGACCATAAGTCATGTAAGAATCGGTCTCGAAATAAGTGCAGGCGGGAAGCACTATATCCGCGTAGGCCGCGTCGGCGGTTAACTGCCTGTCTATGCAGACCATGAAGTCGAGGTTCTCGAACGTTTTTTTCCATATATCGGGATTGGGCCACGAAGTTATCATCGACGCTCCCATCACCATCAATGCCCGCACCGGGTAGGGTTTTCCTTCCAGGACGGCTTCGGGAAGGGCGATGGCGTGAGCTTCGTCGCGATAATCGACATATACGGGAAACCTGTCGTCCCCCAGTTTGCGCACTCCTTTCGGGCTTTTGACCAGGCCGGACCTGTTGAGGGGGAACTTGTTGTTTTTCATGAGAAAACAACGCCCGCCGGGCACATCAAGTTGACCGGCCAGGGCCCATAGAATCACAGTGGCCCTTATCGCCTGGACGCCGCTGTTGCTATACTCCATGCCGGTGTACATGTACTGGCTCGCGCCCCTGACCTCCGCCAATCGGCGGGCCAGCTTGCGAATATCTCCGGCGGAGACGCCGGTAATCTCTTCAGCGACCTCCGGTCGGAAATGCTGGACATATCGGGAAAAGTCGTCAAAGCCGAAAGTCCAGTCGGTTACGAAATCGTCATCGTAAAGCTCCTCTTCGACCAGTACGTTACAAAGTGCAAGCGCCAGGGCGCCATCGGTTCCGGGCCTTATCGGTATCCATTGCGCATCAGTGAGTTTTGCCGTGACGGTCCTGCGGGGGTCTATAACGATAACCTCTGCCCCGCGCTGCTTCGCCGCCATTATTCTTCTCATGTCTATGGGAGGCAGGTCAGTGGCCGGGTTGGCCCCCCATACCACCACAAGCTCCGAGTTGTCCACGTCGTTGAACATGTCCGGAAGGATTTTGCCTGTGGTGAGGTGGGGCGCGATTATGCCATAAGATACGTAACAAAGCGCGCCCACTCCCATCGTGTTGGGCGACCCGTAAGGAAAAAGCACACTGCTGGCCGACGAAGTAGGGACGTCGGCGGGCTGGTAGATATCGCAAAATGCCTGCTCGAAGGAGCCGACACCGGTGTAAATGGATGCAGCCTCCGGCCCGAATTCGGCCTTTATTTTTTCCAGGTTATATAATATCTCTTCAAAGGCTTGTTCCCAGGAAATTCTTTCAAATTCGTAATTTCCCCGGCTTCCTTTGCGTTTAAGGGGATATTGGAGACGGTCGGGCGAGTAAATGATGTCATGGACGTGTTCAGCAAGCTTACAGGTTATCCCCATGACGGGGTCGTTGTCCGGTTCAAGCTTTATTATCTTTCCCTGCTCGTCGTAGAAAGCCTTTATCCAGCATCCTGCCGGACAGATTCCGCATATACCCCTGCGCATGTCCTTGAAACCTCTGGCAGGCGCCATTATTCCCCTAACCTGCGCAATAATAGAAGGGCGAAATGTTTGTTCGAGTCGGTTAATACCAGCTCGGCTTTGAAACCGAAACCGGACAAATAGGGCACGAGTTTATCCAGCCTGTACTTACGGCTTATCTCAGTGTGGATTTTCTCGTTTTCGTCAACCTCGAAGCTTTTCCCGACCGGTTTTACCTTTATAACCTGCGCTTTTGTGAAATGGGCGCATATTTCAACCCTTTCCCTTTCTTCCGAATACCGTGCCCGATGCTCCACGCTGTCAACATCAATATCCGATTTAAATTCGCGGTTCATCCGGGCAAACAGATTTTTGGTAAAAGCAGCGGTAACTCCCGCCTTGTCGTTATATGCCGCTTCCAACGTTTCTGTATCCTTGACAAGGTCTACGCCCAGCAAAAAATAATCCCCGGTATTCAGGCATTGGGACATGCTTTTCCAGAATACGTGTTCGGTATCTTCATCGAAGTTTCCGATTGAGCTGCCGAGGAACATTACCATTACGGGAGTGATGTGGCTGAGTAAAGGAAAAGCGCACTCAAAAGAGCCGTTAATACCCGTAAAAGTTACTTGCTCGTGCTGTGACGCTATACTATCACACGCTTGCTCAAGCGCCGCCCTGCTTACGTCTATGGGGACATAACGTGCATACTTGTAGTGGTCGGTAAAGGCGCTCAGAATATGATTGGTTTTTACTGAACTTCCTGAGCCCAATTCTACAAGGCTGGCCGGACCGACAATCTCGCTGATTTGTTTCGCAGAAGCTTTGAGTATTGAGGCTTCTGCACGGGTCAGGTAGTACTCGGGTTGTTCACAGATGAGGTCGAAAAGTTCACTGCCGCGGCTGTCGTAAAGAAATTTAGATTCCAGCCTCTTTGGATTAAGGGAGAGCGTGTACGCCGCCGATGTGGCGAAATCACCCGCCAGCTCCAAGACATTTGCAGCCTCCAGTATAAAGCTCTCTTCCCCCCTCGTAACTTCGTTGACCAACTTTGCCAAGCTTAATGGTGCGGTTTGCCTTGATGTCATGCAATACGCCCTTTCTCCGGGTGGCCGGAGGATTTATTTGTTTAATTTCAGGCTGAATGAACGTTGCGAAATTACATAATCATATGAAATATAATAACTGACCAAAGTCCGTCAACCTCCGCCGGACGCAAAATATACTAAATACCCTCAAACATCTCTGTTCAAAATCGGTTTTGGATTTGGGCAGCATCTGGCACATATAGGGAACCTGGTTTTTAGCTTGTTCGCGAAATTCAATAAATTCAATGGTTTAACCCGTACAAAGGCTATTTTCGAATTATTTTGGACAGCAATGACCCTCAAAATCTCCGGTTAAGTGGCCGGTCAGGTGCGATACCTTTATAAAGGAACGGAGGTAAAAGCCCCCGCCGCTTACCGGCGCGATGCGCAATTGAGTTTTTTCATAAATGAGCATAACACCACTTGAGAATCGAGACACTTTATGGCACTTTACGTAAAAGCGATGCAAACACGAATTCCCTCTCGTAATTACCGTTCGTTTACGTGTTTGTGGCGATAGTCAGGGAACGGGTGAATCTGAGCTCAGGCCTCTACCCGCTTCTAAGGGTTTTAAGAATCAGTACAACTGTATGTTACGGAGCGATTGAAAAAGAGCCGAGGAATGTATCGTCCCCCGAGATTTCGGGGAAGATTTTAACCTTCAGTTTGCGGAGCGTTTGAAAAAAATATGCAGGAGGCCGGAATGCCCGGGGAGCACATCGAGGTAAAGACTTCGGCGATAACTCACATACCGGTTACGACTGCCGTGCCGCCTCAACCCTGCATCATGGTTATCTTTGGGGTTTCGGGCGATTTGGCTCACCGAAAAATAATCCCCGCCCTATACGACCTTTACCGCGATGACCACCTGCCGACAAACTTTGCTATCATCGGCTTCAGCCGCTCCGATAAACCGCCGGAACAGTTCCGGGAGGAATTCCGCCAAAGCGTGGGAAAGCATTCGCGCTACAAATCCATACACGAAGAAAAATGGCGGGGGTTTATGGCCATACTGAATTTCATACAGGGGGATATAAACGAGCAAGACTGCATCGACAGGCTCAAGAACGCCTTGAATGAAAGGGATAAAAGCCGCGGCACGCGCGGGAATCGCATCTTCTACTTCGCTACTCCGTCCAGGGCTTTTCCGGACATCATCAACAAATTGAGCGAAAGCGGACTTCTTTATCCTCAAAGGGAGGAAAAAGCAGAGCCGTGGATAAGGGCGGTAATCGAAAAACCTTTCGGGAAAAACCGGGACACGGCCAGGGAGCTCAACCACCTTGCGGCAAAGTCCCTTGACGAAAGCCAGATTTACAGGATGGACCATTACCTGGGCAAGGAGACAGTTCAAAACATAATGGTTTTTCGTTTCGGGAATTCCATATTCGAGCCGCTTTGGAATTGCAAGCACATAGACCACGTCGAGATAACGGCCGCCGAGGATATCGGTATAGAAGGCAGAGGGCATTTTTACGAACAGACCGGCATACTCAGGGACATCGTTCAGAATCACCTGTTGCAGATATTGGCGCTTTGCACCATGGAACCGCCCATCTCGTTCGATGCGGACGCTATAAGGGATGAGAAAGCCAAGATATTCCGTGCCCTCAGACCGCTTGAAGGCGAAACCATGGATGAAAACATTGTACTGGGGCAATACAAGGGCTACCGGGAGGAGACAAATGTGGCTCCGGACTCGAAAGTGCCCACCTACGCCGCCCTTAAAACCTACGTGGACAACTGGAGATGGAAGGGGGTGCCTTTTTTCCTGAGAACAGGCAAAAAGCTGAAAAAACGGCTTACGGATGTAAGCATACACTTCCAACAAATTCCATTCTGCCTGTTCGGACAGGAAAATGTATGCCGGTCAATGGGCTCCAACGTGCTGACCCTGCGGATACAGCCGGACGAAGGAATATCGCTTAGCTTTGTCAGCAAGATACCCGAGCACGAATTCTCGATAGGGAACGTGACCATGGATTTCAGCTACGCCCGTTCCTTCGGCAAGTCGCCCCACGAGGCTTACGAAAGGCTGCTCCTGGATTGCATGAGGGGAGACCAGACTCTGTTCGCAAGGCGGGATGAAGCGGAATTGCAGTGGGGTTTTCTCGAGCCCGCACTCGAGTTCTGCATGGCGAAGAACGAGCCCGACCTGCACATTTACGAGCCGGGAAGCGCCGGCCCCGAAGCCGCCGATTGGCTGATAGAGAAAACGGGCAGAAAATGGAATCACATCCTCTAGGTGCCCCGGAAATATTGGTGGTTGAGACTCTGGAAAAATTTCCCGAAATCGCCTCAGAGCGAATAATCGAGCAGTTGAAAAAGACTCTCCGTGAAAAGGAAAAAGTTTTGCTCGCGTTGGCCGGAGGCTCTACACCTGGACCCGTTTACAGCAAGCTGGCGGAAAGCAGCCTGAAAAACTCCGTGCCCTGGGAGCGAATCCTTTTCTTCTTCGGTGATGAAAGATGCGTGCCGCCCGATGCCCCGGACAGTAATTACCGTATGACCGGGGAGATGCTTTTCAATCGTATATCCATAAGCGAATCGCAGGTTTATCGCATCAAAGGAGAAAACCCCGACGCTGAACAAGCGGCGGAGGAGTATGAAGCACAAATGCCCGAAAAACTCGACTTGTTGCTGCTGGGAATGGGTGAAGACGCTCATACGGCTTCCCTGTTTCCATGCTCACCCGCAATCGAAGAAAAGGAGCGGAGAGTTGTTGCAGTAGAAGGGCCCGGGCAAAGGGACATGCGGATAACAGTTACTCCGCCGGTTATAGCGGCCGCGGGTTCGGTTATTGTTATGGCGAAGGGAGAAGAAAAGGCTCCGGCAGTCCATAGAGCACTCACCTCTCCCTTCAACTCGCGCCGGATGCCGGTGCAGCTTGCACTTCCCCGTACCTGGATACTGGACGGTGCCGCTGCGTCTATGCTGGACAGGAATCAATTCGGAATTAAGGCCCTATAATAGTGTCATTATCTACCACAAGGAGCGGTTAATGAGTGAAAGTAACTCACGGGCGCACTTCGCCGTCGTCGGTCTCGGCGTAATGGGAAGAAACCTCGCTCTGAATGTCAGGGACCGGGGGTTCAAAGTTGCGGTCTGGACGCGCAACACGGAAAACGTGAAAAAGTTTATCGAGAAAAATCCCTCCCGAAACATAACGGGCGCGATGTCATTGGAAGAACTCGCAGCATCGCTCGACAAACCCCGCAAAATCATGATGATGATAAAAGCCGGAAAACCCGTGGACGACACCATAGAAAAGCTCAAACCCCTGCTGGAGAAGGGCGACATCCTCATAGACGGCGGAAATTCGTGGTTCGAAGATACCCGTCGCCGGGAATCCGTATTAGCAAGCGAAGGCATCTACTACTACGGTACCGGTGTCTCCGGCGGCGAAGAAGGCGCACGCCACGGGTCTTCGCTCATGCCGGGAGGAGCTCCCGAAGCCTACGAACATCTCCGCCCTGTCTACGAAAGCATAGCCGCTAAAACCGACTCCGGTCCTTGCGTTACTCACATCGGCTCTGACGGAGCCGGCCACTTCGTAAAAATGGCCCACAACGGCATCGAGTACGCCATTATGCAGGCCATAGCGGAAAGCTATCACGTCATGCGCGATGTCCTGAAACTCGGCCACAAAGAGATGGCCGGAGTTTTCGATAAATGGAACCGGGGCGAGTTGAATTCCTTTCTTATCGAGCTTACCGCAACGGTGTTGCAGGTAAAGGACGGGGAAACGGGCAATCCGCTGGTCGAGATGATACTCGACGAGGCCGGCCAAAAGGGCACCGGCAGGTGGACGGCCATGTCGGCGCTGGAACTGGACGTGCCGGTGCCGAGTATTAACGCCGCCCTCGATGCCAGGACAATTTCCGGGTTGAAGGAGCAAAGGCACGCCGCATCGGAAATCAAAGGGCCTGCTCCCGAAATCGACCTGGACAAAAGCTCCGCCCTAACAGCGCTTCACGACGCTCTTTTTGCCTCATTCATAACATCGTTTGCACAAGGCATGAACCTTATCGCAGCGGCATCTCGATACTACGACTGGAAAATAGACCTGAAGGAAGTGGCGAGGATATGGAAAGGCGGCTGCATCATAAGGGCTGGGCTGCTGAATCAAATAATGGAAGCATACCGGAATAATCCCGGGCTATCTAACCTGATTGTGGATGCGGAGCTTTCTTCAAAACTGGAAAACATTCAACAGAATTGGAGGAATACCATTGCGCAGGCTCAAAGCGCGGGAATACCGACTCCGGCCATGAGCGGGGGGCTGGCCTACTTCGATTCCCTCAGAACCCCCAAACACCCCCAGAATCTAATTCAGGCCCAGAGAGACGCCTTCGGGGCACACACTTACCGGAGAAAAGACCACCCTGAATGGGGCTTTATTCATACCGAGTGGTGGAAATGAACTCCCCTCTCGGAATTAGCTTTCAGGGATTAAGAAGCCGGTGTCCGAGGGGATAAAAACAACTTCCCCGTAGGGTAAAAAATGAGGAATGGAATATTTGAACTTGTAAGGCAGTCCCTCTTTTCGCTTGCGAACTCCACGCTAACCACCGTCCATCGGCACCGCAATGCCCGTTCGAATTGTCTTTCGGGTGATTTTTTTCTTTAGCTGAAACGGTACCTTACCTAATTATCCCGCCTCCCTGTCCAGGCTGCGGTATTGGATGGCTTCGCTCAGGTGGTGGGGTTTGATGGATTCCGATTCTTCGAGGTCGGCGATGGTGCGGGCGACTTTGAGGATTCGGGCGTGGGCGCGGGCGCTCATGCCGAGCTTGTCCACCACGTTTTCGAGCAGTTTGTGGCCCCCCTCGTCGACCTTGCAGTGAGTTGAAATCTGCTTCGCGCTCATCCGGGCGTTGCATGCGGTTTTTGACCTTTTATAGCGCCCGGCCTGCATTTCCCTGGCTTCGTTCACCCTGTCCCGGATGTTGCCGCTCGGCTCGCCGCCGTACTCGGCGCTGAGCTCCTTGTACCTGACGGCGGGGACTTCAATCTGGATGTCTATCCTGTCGAGCAGGGGGCCGGATATTCTTGACCGGTAGCGCTGCACCTGCTGCGGCGTGCACGTGCAAGGCTTGCCGGCATCCCCGTAAAACCCGCACGGGCAGGGGTTCATGGCGGAGACGAGCATGAATCGGGCGGGGTAGGTTATTGATGTTACCGCGCGGCTGATGGTGACGTTGCCGTCTTCGAGTGGTTGTCGCAGCACTTCCAGGACGTTCTTCTTGAACTCGGGAAGCTCGTCGAGGAAGAGAACGCCATTATGTGCAAGACTGATTTCGCCCGGTTTGGGCACGTTTCCGCCTCCGATAAGCCCGGCGTCGCTTATGGTGTGGTGCGGCGACCGGAAGGGGCGTACGGCGATGAGGCTGGTGTTTTCCGGCACCATGCCCACCACGGAGTATATCTTGGTGGTTTCGATGGCTTCGTCGAAATTCATTTCCGGCAACACGGTGGGTATTCGTTTGGCGAGCATGGTCTTACCGCTGCCGGGCGGACCGAGCATCAGGAGGTTGTGACCGCCGGCGGCGGAGACTTCGATGGCCCGTTTCGCGTGTTCCTGTCCTCGCACGTCGTTAAAATCCACTTCGTAATGCTTTTCTCTTTCGAAAAGTTCATCGACGTTAACCTCCAGAGGGGCGACGAGTTTGTCCCCGCGCAGAAACTCCACCACCTCTGTGAAATTATCGGCCGGGACGACGTTGATACCGCCCACGACTGCGGCCTCCGGGCAGTTCGCTCGCGGTAACACCAGGTAGGGTATGCCGGCTTGTTTGCAGGTTGTCGCCACGGGCAAAGCGCCTTTCACGGGCTTAACTTCACCGTTGAGGCTGAGCTCGCCCATAACCATGCATTCTTCCAGACTTCGGTGAGGAATAACGCCCATGGCGGAGAGTATTCCCACGGCTATGGGGAGGTCCAGGCCGGAGTTGTCCTTTTTGATGTCGGCGGGGGCGAGGTTTATGATTATTCGGTCATTCGGGTAGTCATATCCTGAGTTCTTTATGCTGGAGCGGACCCTTTCCTTGCTTTCCTTCACCGCCCCTTCCGGCAGCCCCACCAGCGCGAAGTAGGGCATGCCGATGGAAACGTCCACCTGCACTTCTATATGATAGGCGTCGATGCCCAGTACCCCGCCCGAGTTTACTTTAGCCAGCATGCCGGTAAATTCTATATCATCATGAGTGTCTTGACAACTAACAGGGTGTTGAAAAATGCTATTTTTCGTAACGCCCGGACGGGCAAAAGGCGCCTTAATAAAATCAGCTACTCACAAGTGCCGCCAGAAATGGCGGCGTTACGTTTCTGACTTTTTCAACACCCTGCTAAAGAAAAAGATTTATGGAATTTAATTCGGTAGTGTATACGATTGCTAAAAGCCGAAGTCCCGACAATAAGAATAACTATTGACGGGAATCGAAAATGTTTCCGGTGGATAATACAATCCAGGAGGGTCGCATTTAAGGGGCGTCAAGTTGTGTTTTCGTTAATTTTCCCGCTTTCGTTGTTATTATACGCCATAAAATGCCACCTTCGGCTTTTATCATGTAAGAGCCTTCCGGGAGGGTTATCGAGCATCTGCCGTGAATGTTTGTAATGACAGTAATAGGCTCCGAAGTATCGTTTTCTTTTATCTTTATCGGATGAGCCGGAACCGGTAGACGTGAGAGGTTTGAAATCACGGTGCAGGTCAGGAAGGAAGGTATTCCGGAAGTGCCGTCGGGGGAGTAATCGAGCGGCATGGAAATATCCCGGCGAGCGTTTGAATCGCCCAAAGATAACAGCTCCTTCCCCCAGGGGGAAACCAGTTCGGTTTTCATTTCCCCGCCGTAAGCGGCGAAAGCAATATCCTGTGCTTCCACGCTGTTACCCTTCACTAATGTGGAAGACGCCGGCTCATTCACCACTATTCCCGAGCGTGCCCATTTTATTGCGTTGTTTTCGATTTTTCCGGCGGAGCTTTCAAAGTAAACCGCCGCCACGGCGCAGTTTTTGAGGAAATTGGAACTTACGGAGGCGTGGACGCCTTTCAAACTCAAGCAGGGGCCGGATATCGCGCCCCTCTCTATGACGTTTTCCTCGATGTTTATTCGGGAGTCGCTCATCGGGGCGCTTTCGGCTTTAAAAACATTCTTCCTCGCCGTGTCTATTATGTTCCTGTGAATGTGGAAGGAAGTCGAAGGGTCCGAGTGCGGATTGATGCTTACCGCCTTACCAACATGGGAAAAACAATTGCGAGAAATGTTAATTCGATGCTCGACGGTGGATGCTCTGCTCTCCACGAGAATACCTTCGGCTGCGATTCCATCGAAAAAGTTTGATGTTATTTCCGTCCGCCCGGCGTTCTTTTCGGAAAGGAGCAAGCGGATGCCTATCCCCGGGGCGAATTCGATTCGGGAGTAACGGATATTCAATTTTCCCCCTGAAGTGATTGGGGAGGCGAATCGGGATAAGTTGGCGTATTCTATTGATGCGTGTGAGCTTTGCAACAGATTGATTCCCTTCCAGTAGCCGTTCCTGTCTGAGCTTGTCAGCGTGACGGGATTTTCCGGGGTTCCCCTGATATCCAGCGTTCCCGCCACTTTCAATCCGGCATCCGGTCGAAAACGAACTCCGCATCCTGCTTCTAAAATGAGCTTTGCATCTTCGGATACGGTTATTTCATTTTGCACCAACACGGGCCCGCGCCATATTTCATCCGTTGTTATGTCCGAAGAAATTCTCTTGTACGATGAAAGGTCTTCACGCCGGGTCGGTGACGATGAAATTACACGCGACCGCTTTACTCTTACTATTATTGACTTTTCGGGGTCGGATATCCAAAAAACATCTTCATCGGGTTCGTAAATTATATTGAAAGGGTAGCGAGTAACCGGGGAATGGCGGTTAACAACCTCCGAGTCGGCTCGCTTGCTTATTTTCAGCTCGACTATTTCTCCGCCGGCCGGAGCGGTCGTGAAAAAGGAACCGGAGGCGGGCACATGGCACAGGCCGGAAAACCGGGCGCCCTCCCGGACGGGTGTGCCTGAAATCCAATCTTTTCGGCCTTCGGGAAGGACATAGGTGTGCTCGTAGCCTATCGCATACAGACATTCTTTCGTGGCCGTCATTGCCATTGCATCGGAAGGGGGTAAAGGAAAATCAAGTTTTGTTTTCTCTCTTTGATTATATGGACAGTATCCTTCGGAGGCCCGGAAGATAAGCCCCTCGATGCCGTGCGAGGAGAAATTAAGAATCTGACTGGCCGGATAGCGCAAATATTTGAATCTTTTTTCAGGGCTTGATGGACGCAGATAAATTCTTCTCGCCTTCTCGCTCAAATGTAGCTTCCGGGCATTTAGGTCAATGTTATAAACCTTTATCCCCAGATTCCCGAGGTGTTGCACGGACAGTTTTCCCTTATGTATTTGTATCGCGCCGGGAGAGGGAGTTTTCGACGAGAATTTAATTAATTCAGGTTGCCTTTCCCGGTCCCGGCAGTTGCATGCGGGGAAAGTGATTAACAGAGAGAGTATGAGTGTAAAGGGAATCAGGGCGGGATTATTTATTATTGAATTCATATCCGCAGTGCTGACATGTTTTTCGGTTTGAATTTATTATGGTTTTGCAGTTGGGACAGCGTTTGCCCTTTCCCTTTTTTCTTTTTCTTTTGTAGATAAAAGAGGATTTTATTATATATCTGCTCAAAAAGATTGAGCCGATAACGGCGATTATAAGGGCGGTTATGGTTGTACTTCCCATGGCGTCGGTTAATTTTGCCTTTTCGGATATTGTATGTCAAGCGCTTAATTATTGTCGCTTTTGCTCCCGGTCTCTACGACTGTAATTGCAACCGCAGTAATTTTGCCTGTAGAATCCCCATTGCCGCGACAATTCGCTGCATCTCTTTTCGCCGCCGCCTTTTTTGAAATCGTCCCTGCGAAACTTGACCCCCGTTTCGGCTTCCACTTTCTCTCCGGCGGCGTGAATTTTCCCGGTGTTTTTATGCCTGCTGACGGTAAGCGTCGTGGTAAAAGCGTCGCAACCCGCCTCTTTCGCCGCCCGCGCCGCTTGTCTGAGCCTGAAATGAAAACATACATCACATCGCCGACCACCTTCCGGTTCCTCTTCCAGGCCTCGGACGGCTTCGTGCCATGATTCGGGCTCGTAGTCTCCTATTATCAGTTCCCTTCCGGTTTCCTCGAAAAAGAGCCTGACTTCTTTGAGGCGAGCGTTATATTCGGACTCCGGTCGGATGTTGGGATTATAGAAAAAACCCACGACCCGCGCCTCTTTTTCCAACACTTCCAGTGGATGGCCGGCGCATGGGGCGCAACACACATGCAGGAGAACCCGCTCCATCGGTCTAAAAAGAATCCGGATTCAGGTCCATTCCGTTCGGGTCATCCCTGAACCCGTGTATGAAGGTGGAGAATGGAAATACGGTGTTCAGCGAACCCGTGAAGAACAGGCCCGGCTCCGTCGGGCTTTCGAGCCTCATGTTCAATGCAGGGTAGTCGTCCCTCCGTTTGATGTTCAACTCGGAATTATCCAGAAACGCCAGGTGTGGCCTGTAGCCGGTGGCGGAGATTACGCAGTCTACTTCCACGTTGGAACCGTTTATGGCGGCTTTTTTGCCGTCAAAGTTTTTTATGGCGCAGTCCGGTATGTGTTTGACCAGCCCGAACTGTATCATTTCCTTTACCAGTCCCTCGCAATGGCCGCGAATATCCTCGGCCCGGCGGGTTTCGCTGTGAAACTTCAAATTACCCGGGTGGGCCAGGATTATTTTATCCGCCCAGCCGGAGAGGTTAACTATTACCTCGGCGGCGCTGTTGCCGCATCCGGCCACCAGTACCCTCCGGCCCTTGAAATCTTCGGGGTTCTTGTAGTCCACCGAATGAATTACATTGGGTTTGTCCCTGAAGCAGCCGGGCATGTAGGGGTTGGAGATTATGCCCGTTGCCGCAATCAGCCTCCTGCAAATGTACTTTTCCCGATTAGTTGAGACTTCGAAACGGCCATCTTCGTTTCTTTCGACCGAAAGAACCTCGTCGCCTTCCACCACATCCAGGTCGAAATGTTCCGCGTAGGCTTCGAGGTACTTTATGAAGTCGGAACGGGAAGGGAAAGGCCTTTCGCATCCCACTTTCCATATATCCAGTCCCGGCAGGCTTGTCCAGTCGAGTTGCGGAGTGGCGGGGGAAAGCATCCTCATGTCCGGATTCAGCTTCCTCCATGCTCCCGCCACCTTGTCCTTCTCCAATATCCTGTACTTTGCCCCCGCTTCTTTCGCCGCCCGGCCCATATTTAAACCGGCCGGCCCGGCGCCTATGATTACAATATCAAGCTCCAATTTATCCTGTCCTCTCAGGGCTTCGGAGTGGACGAACTACTTCTCCCCCGACCGGAAACCTGCCGGGGATATCAATGCTTGGTGATACCCTCCTCGGAAAGGTTTCTGTCTATCATCTGGAAGTATAGAAGAACCAGCAAGTCCCGCAAATCCTCGTCCAGGCCGAGGATGAGGTTCCTTTGAGTTTCCGCGTCGGTGGCCCGGATTATCTCGTTGATGGTCCGGTTCACTCTCTTTACCTTGCCCGGCTCAAGCTCCGACAGTTCATTGGTGTCTCGCTCGAACGCCCTTCTTATCTCCTCCGGCTCGAACAGCACGTGTATGCCGTGGCGGCCCTGCTCAATAACGTACTGCAACCATGCCATATTGCCCGCGTTGGCGTCGATGTAAATGGATTGCATTATGTGTCACGCTCCCTTTACTATCTCTCTTGTTAATGAAGGTAAGTAAAAGCCGTTGCGAAGTCAACATTACCGGTTATTGAGTTAAGATAGCCAAACCGTGACTTCCGTTTCCTGTTATCGTATAAGTTATTGATTTGTTTGCATTTTTTGTTGTTTTCGGGAAAGAGGGCTAAAGAAACTGATGTTTCGGGAAATAAGGAGCTTAAATAATTATTTTTACTTGACTTTTTGGCTCCGTTAGGCTATATGATGACTTCAGGTGAAGGGCGACGGAAATAAGGGCGCAGGCTCTTGTCCAAATGCGTAGTTTGAAGTACGATACGGGATAACAAATGTAATCTTAAAAAAAGGAGGATTAGAGATGGCGGAAAAACTGATTATCACCGCCGCGCTGGCGGGGGGAGCTACAACAAAGGCTAATAATGAAAACACACCTTACACTCCCGAAGAATTCGCGGAGGAAGCCTACAAGTGCATGGAAGAAGGGGTTAGCATTGTACACATACACGCAAAAGACCCGAACACCGGCATGGCCACGCCGGACATGAAATACATCCGGCCCACCATCGAGGCCATCCGCGATAAATGCCCGGGCCTCATCGTCAACATGAGCTCGGCAATCACCCCCAACATTACGGCCGAAGAAAGAATCACGCCTATCATGGAAATGAAACCGGACATGGCCAGCCTTAACACCAACACCATGAACTTCGCCATTGCCAACCACAAGGAAGGTAAAGTCATGGTGGAGTTCATCTTTGAAAATACTTTCAAAATGCTCGAAGACTTCGGAAGGCGAATGAAAGAGGCGGGGGTGAAGCCGGAGCTGGAAATTTACGACCCGGGCGGAATGTACAACGCGCTGCTCATAAGAAGGCAGGGGGACGTTTTCGAGGAACCCATGCACTTCCAGTTCGTCTACGGCGTTGCCGGGGGCATGGCTTTCAACCCGCTGATTCACATGAGCCTTGTCAACCTTTTGCCGGAGAAGGCCACGTTCAGCGTCTGCGGCGTTGGGCCGAACCAGATGCCCGCGGCCTTCCAGAGTGCCATTACCAACGGGCACATTCGCGTCGGACTCGAAGACAACACACGGGTGCCGGGCGGCGAGCTGGCCAAGGGAAGCTGGGAGCAGGCCAAATGGGTACAGAATATAGCCAGAGTCATAAACAGGCCCATCGCTACCCCCCAGGAAACCCGCGAGATGCTCGGGCTGGCGAAAAAGTAAATCAAGGGAAAAAGGTAATCTCATGGAAAAAGACGCTTCCTTTGAAGAAATCAGGGCCAGGGCAAACCTCCACGCCGTCCTGCCGGTGCTGGAGGATTTGGCAAGGTTCGATAAGCAGCACGGCGGCAAGGGCGCCGGGAGGTGGCCGGGCGCTGTGGTAATGGAGGTGGCCGGCTACAAGGACCTGGCGGCTACGGTGCGATTCAGACCCGGGGGCATAGATGTGCTTCCCGAAAAGTGGAGCAGGCCGTCCATAATTCTCGAGTTTCAAAGCCCGCAGGCGCTCAACGATTCCTTCGACGGCGGCAAATCCAAGCCCCGCATCCGGAAACTGGTGACGGGTTTGCCCGTTCTGCTCAAGTTCATGAAAATGAGCAAGCTCATGAGCAACTCCCTCACCGGCGACGCCGCTCCCGGCGGAGTTAAAAGCCGCGCCGCCATGCTCCTCAGAGTGGTGATTTCGGCGATGGAGATACTGGCCCGGCATTACCGGGAAGCAAAGGACATGGCCGCCGAGCTGGAAGGCGTCTTCCAGGTGGGAATCGAGCCCGACGGGCCGTATTATCACATAGCCTTCGAGAAGGGCAGGGCGGCTTCGTTCCTGAACGCCCATTCGGAACCAACGGCGGGCATTACTTTTGTTGACCCTCAGACCGCTGTGGAGGTGCTCTCAGGGAAAAAGGATGCCATGGAAGCTATGGGCGAGCAGAAGATGAAACTGGAAGGCGACCCGGGATTTGCGATGAAAGCCGGCGGAATAATGAACAAGGTGGGAGATGTGCTCAGGCCCGGATGATAAAAACGGGCTGCCGTCCGGCTATTTGTTTGAAAAGCAGGGGTGAATCCCGAATTCGCCTTACTTTATCCTCCCACCGCTCACCCCGCGTACGAACTCGCTATGGTGAGGCAATACACGCTCGCCGCGCGGTGCTTCTTTAATGTCCGGGCACATTCGTTCAATGTAATTCCGGTGGTGCTGACGTCATCCACCAACAGGATATTACGGTTTTTTATGAACCCGGGCCGTTTCACGTCGAAAGCTCCTTTTATATTTATGGCCCTTTGATTATCCGTCAGGTTAACCTGCGGCAATGTGGCTCTTTTACGCGCCAGCGAATACGGGTCGGCCCATAAACCGGCCCGTTTCCCCACCTCCCCCGCCAGAAGCAGGGATTGATTAAAACCCCTCCATTTAAGCCTTGCCCGGTGCAGGGGGACGGGTATGACCGAGTCGAAGTCCTGGTGAGCAAACTCGGTCTCGAAAACCTCGAAAAGAAATCTTCCCAGTTGGGGGGCCAGTGACGTTCTGCCGGAAAACTTGAACCTCAGGATGGTTTCCCTCAATGAACCCCGGTAAATGGCGACGGAGCGCAAGGCGTCGAAGCGCGGCGGCTTGAGCAGGCATTCACCGCAGGGGTGGTCGTGGGGCGATGACTGGAACGGCCTGCCGCATACCGGGCAGATGGGTCTGACTATCCACTCGAAACCGTCGCGGCAATCGGCGCATATCTCGCCCGCCCCGCCCGACCATTCGCCGCATACCCGGCATCGGGGCGGATAAATCAAGTCCGCCGCATAACGCAATACCCGTGTCGCAGCTTCTATCATCAAGATTCCCTTTTAGGGTAGCACACCCTGACCGCGAGGTTGCTTATGGTGTGTGAAAAAGCTTGAGATTGATTTTCACTTTTCAGGGACAACATGGTTTCCATGAAATCTCCGGGAGCGGTCAGGGTGTGGAGTAAGCCGGGTTCCTTGTCCTTGAATCCTGGTTATATCACGCGCCGTACTTCAAAAGCTTGCCCGCGTGGGCCATCGCCAGAGGCAGAAGATTAACCGCCGGAATTCTGCCGAGAGAACCCGACGCGCAGGCCGTCTCACCGAACTTGTTGCCCGGCTCATGCCTCAGGTGCCGGGCATGGAGCATGAACGGCACCGGGTGCCAGCTGTGGCTTTTGAGCTGAGTGGGGGTGGAGTGGTCTCCCGTTACCAGCATGACCTCCGGTTTGAGCTTGAGCATCCGGGGGATGACCTTGTCGGCCTTCTCGATTTCCTTCACCTTGGCCTTGTGGTCGCCGTCTTCACCCCGGGAGTCGGTGTACTTGTAGTGCACGAAGAAAAAATCGAAGTCCTTCCAGGATTTTTCGAGCAGCTTTATCTCCTCGTCCAGGTTTTCCGGGTGGCCTATGAGTTTCATCCCCACCAGCTTGCTTACTCCGCGGTACATGGGATAGCCGGCTATGCAGGCGGCTCGGAGATTGTAAATCTCGCCGAAGTCCGGATAGCGCCGGTAAGTGCTTATTCCCCTCAACAATAGTCCGTTGGCCCGGGACTCATCCTTGAGGACTTTACGTGCCTGCTTGACTATTTCGTTCAATATTTTGGCCGTTTTTTTGCTTGGAGCGTCGCCGCCTTTGGCCGGGAGAGGCTTTTTGCCCGTAACCTGCGGGTCGGTGTCGTCCACCTTGTGGCCGAGTCCTTTGCCCCTGAGCACTATCCCGCCCCGATAATCCCTTACCGGCATGAAAATAGTCTCAACTCCCTGAACATTAACCGCTTTGTCCAGCTTTTCGCTGAGCCGGGCGCATTCGTCGGTGGATATGCGCCCCGCGCGGCGGTCGGTAATGTTGCCGTTTTTGTCCAGGGTGCAGAAGTTGGTCCTTACCGCCACGTCCCCTTCTTTCAGGTCGAAGTCCACGCCCAGAGTCTCCAGGACGCCCCGTCCGATGTTCCACTCGATGGGGTCGTATCCGAAAAGGCCCAGGTGGGCGGGACCGCTTCCGGGAGTAAATCCCGTGGCGATGGGGTCGTGCACCCCCAGAGCGCTTGCGCGAGCCAGCTTGTTCATGTTCGGCGTGCGGGCGGCCTCGAGCTCGGTCTTGCCGTCCAGCTCCTTCACCGGAAGGCCGCCCAGGCCGTCCATCACGAACAGAAGTATTTTGTTTTCGTTCGGGCGGGAAAGCTCCTTCACCCTATCCAGATAATCCATTTGCCCCCTCCTGTGTCGAGCTTATGGTCTGATTTTCCGATTATAAATATTCTTGTGGATTTTGCATTATAGGTTGTTAATCCGGCCCTGCATAAACGTGGTGGGAAAACAGGAACGCCGGTGTCCTCGCCGGCTCTCATGGCGCTACCCTTATCAGCGAACCGGAGCGGCATAGTGATATGTTATCCCGAATGGCTCCGGGGTTTTTTCACCGTGAGTTTGAAAATAATCACTTCGGGCACTAATCTAAATATGTTTTTCATTATTTTCTTACAACCCTGTCCAATAAAAGTTTTTTATTTGGACAGCATATGCCTATTTCGGGCATGAGCGTGTTTCTCAAACGAAGGAGACAAGGGGCTTAAGCCCCTTG
>CAYWKU010000019.1:0-63931 GCA_964459325.1 uncultured bacterium
GACAGAGACCTGGAAATTCACGAAAAAACCCTTAAATCGAAAACCTGAAAGAATGACAGCGAGGCCAACTTACTAAACGCAGGATAAAATCTCTTAAGAGCAGGAAAGAGTGTTTAAGATGAGACGACGTCCTGAGAAGAATGTTTGCATTTAAATGAAACTTCTCAGGAAAAGAGCCAATTCCTGAATTTACCCACAGTTGTTTGCGTGGAGGCAAAATTTTCGCTTGCTCCTCCAGATGGAAAAGGCGGTTTTTTGCTTGAGGTGACATGCCATGAAAGGAACGCTGGCACACAAGATTCTCGAATCTCACCTGGTGGAGGGAAGCCTCGAGCCCGGCGGGGAGGTCGGGATTCGTATAGACCAGACTTTACTGCAGGACGCCACCGGCACCATGGCCGACTTGCAGTTCGAGGCGCTGGATATACCAAAGGCTAAGGCAAAGCCGGCGGTCAGTTACGTCGACCACAACATGCTCCAGACGGGATTCGAGAACATGGACGACCACTTGTTTCTCCAAACCTTTGCCAGAGCGCACGGTATTGTTTTTTCGAGGCCCGGCAACGGTATTTGTCACCAGGTTCACCTCGAGCGGTTTTCGGCGCCGGGGCAGACGCTGCTGGGAGCAGATTCGCACACTCCCACTTGCGGCGGCGCCGGCATGCTCGCTATCGGCGCCGGCGGGCTGGACGTGGCGGTGGCGATGGGCGGAGGGC
Organism: uncultured bacterium; assembly: GCA_964459325.1. Classification (GTDB taxonomy): domain Bacteria; phylum RBG-13-61-14; class RBG-13-61-14; order CAYWKU01; family CAYWKU01; genus CAYWKU01. Next base: position 717 of record CAYWKU010000019.1, read on the forward strand.
CGTTTTACATCACCTGTCCGAAAATAGTCGGTGTTCGCCTTGAGGGGAAACTCCGGCCCTGGGTTACAGCCAAGGACATTATTCTCGAAGTGCTCCGGCGAATCTCCGTGAAGGGCGGCGTGGGCAGGATACTTGAATATCACGGCCCCGGCATCGGCGGATTGCACGTTCCCGAAAGGGCCACTATTACCAACATGGGCGCGGAAACGGGCGCCACAACGTCCCTGTTCCCCTCCGACGAAATCACACGCTCATACTTTGCCATGCAGGGGCGCGAGAAGGATTGGAAAGAAATGTCGCCGGAGCCGAACGCCGAATATGAGGAGCTTATCGAGGTCAACCTCGACGAAATCGAGCCGCTGGTGGCAATGCCACAAAGCCCCGATAACGTGGCAAAGGTCAAGGACTGCGACGTGCCCGTGGTGCGGCAGGTAAACATCGGCTCCTGCACCAACTCATCCTACCGCGAGCTTATGGTCGTTGCAAAAATGCTGGATGGCAGGAAAATACCCCCGAGCGTCAGCTTTAATATTACCCCCGGCAGCAGGCAGGTGTTACGAATGTTGGCCGACGAAGGCGCGTTGGCTACTTTTGTGAACGCGGGCGCCCGGATACTCGAATCCGCGTGCGACGGGTGCATAGGAATGGGCAGCACGCCGGGGACGGGAGTGCATTCGGTGAGGACGTATAACCGCAACTTCCCCGGACGCTCCGGCGCCAGGGACGACCTCGTTTACCTGGTCAGCCCCGAGACGGCCGCCGCTACAGCAATCACCGGCAAACTAACCGACCCGCGCGAGATGGGCGAGTATCCGGATGTGCCATGGCCCGAATTCTTCACTATCGACGATTCAATGCTGGCGCCGCCGGCGGACGACCCGGCGGGAGTGGAGGTGGTGCGAGGCCCGAATATCAAGCCGCTGCCGCTTAAAGAGCCGCCGGAAGACAATATCGAGGGGGAAGTTTTGCTTAAAGTGGGAAATAACATCACCACAGACCATATAATGCCCGCGGGGCCGAAAATCCTGCCGCTGCGGTCGAATATCCCGGAAATCGCAGGGCATGTCTACGAACACGTGGATGAAACCTTCGCTTCCCGCGCAAGGGCCGCCGGCGGCGGCTTTATCGTCGGCGGGGACAACTACGGACAGGGAAGCAGCCGCGAGCATGCGGCGCTGGCGCCAATGTACCTCGGCATAAAAGCCGTTTTCGCCACCGGCTTCGCCAGAATTCACAAGGCCAACCTCGTCAATTTCGGAATTGTGCCGCTTGAGCTGGAGGACGGGGCTTACGAAGTCATCGACCGGGGCGACACGCTGAAAATAACGAACCTACGCGAAAACCTTGAAGCCGGTAAAACACCAAAGGTGACTAATATTACAAAAGGCCGGAAGGTCGATGTGAAGCTGACCCTTACTGAACGCAACAGGAAAGTGCTGCTGGCGGGGGGGCTTTTAAATTACATAAAGGCTCAAGCCGGTGAAAAGTAATATAAGAGGCCGTTGCAAAACAGGCTTCAGGGGGAGAAAAGGCTTTTTTTCTATAGAGCAGGGTGTTGAAAAATGCTATTTTTCGTAACGCTGGCATCCTTCTCAGGCCGCATGGCTTGCCGGCAAAAGGCGCCTTAATAAAATCAGCTACTTACAAGTGCCGCCAGGGATGGCGGCGTTACGTTTCTGACTTTTTCAACACCCTCTTAGCTGGCCGAGAACGTCTTTTCCAGACAAGGGGTTTATCTTCGGCGTGGGGAAAGTCAACGATTCCCGGGCAATATATCATATTTTGCGCCGCCTTTATTGAATCTCACCTCAAAGCTCATACCTGCCCGGAATTTTTGAAAAAATCGGGCCTATGGGTACTTGAAAAAAACCGGGGAAGTGACTATAATATAAATCGCTGGCACTCAACAGCTTTGAGTGCCAAAGTGGGCGGCAACCCTGTTTATCTAACTATTTCACACATTTAACCACTTCTCTGAAAGTGGGACGACTATATCGTTAGGAGGTAAGGCCGTATGAAACTGAAACCGCTGCGAGACCGCGTTATCGTGAAACGAGCGGAAGAAGGCGAAAAGACAAAGGGCGGTATCGTCATACCCGAGACCGCAAAGGAAACACCCGGCGAGGGCGAAGTCATCGCCGTCGGCTCCGGGAAAGTCATGGACGACGGCTCCGTCAGAAGGCCGGAAGTCAAGGTAGGCGACAGGGTCATTTTCGCAAAGTACGCAGGCAACGAAGTCAGCCTGGAAGGCGAAGAGTACCTCGTTATGAGGGAAGAAGAAATTCTCGGTGTCATCGGCAAGTGAGCGCATCACTGCCCGAAGGAGGTAAATAAAAATGCCCGCCAAGGAACTATTGTTTGCCGAAGAGGCAAGGAAAAAAATATCGGACGGCGTTAACGCACTGGCCAACGCGGTTAAGGTTACCCTGGGGCCGAAGGGCCGCAACGTGGTCATCGAAAAGAGCTTCGGCTCACCCACCGTCACCAAGGACGGCGTCACCGTGGCCAAGGAAATCGAGCTGGAGGACAAGTTCGAAAACATGGGCGCACAGATGGTGCGCGAGGTGGCCAGCAAAACCAGCGACGACGCCGGCGACGGCACCACCACCGCCACCGTGCTGGCACAGTCCATATTCACCGAGGGCATGAGGCTGGTGGCAGCGGGCGCAAGCCCCATGGAAATCAAGCGCGGCATGGACAAGGCCGTGGAAACCGTAGTCGGAGAGCTCAAAAAAATCAGCCACCCCACCAAGGACCGTAACGAAATCGCACAAGTGGGCGCTATCAGCGCAAACAACGACAAGATGATTGGCGAAATCATCGCCGAGGCCATGGACAAGGTCGGCAAGGAAGGCGTCATCACCGTCGAAGAGGCCAAGAGCATGGAAACCAGCCTGGACGTGGTCGAAGGAATGCAGTTCGACCGCGGATACCTGTCTCCGTACTTCATTACCGACCCGGACAGGATGGAAGTGGTGCTCGACGAGCCTTACGTGCTGTTGCACGAAAAGAAAATCTCGGTGATGAAGGACCTGCTTCCGCTGCTCGAAAAACTCGCCCAGACCGGCAGACCGGTGCTTATCATGGCCGAGGACGTGGAGGGCGAAGCGCTGGCCACCCTGGTGGTCAACAAGCTAAAGGGCGTACTGAAAGTCGCCGCCGTAAAAGCCCCCGGCTTCGGCGAGCGCCGCAAGGCTATGCTCGGGGACATCGCCACACTCACCGGAGGACAGCTCATCGCCGAGGAGCTCGGGTTCAAGCTGGAAAACATCGACATCAAGGACCTGGGCGAAGCCAAGCGCATAGTTATCGACAAGGACAACACCACCATCGTGGAAGGCAAGGGCAAAAAGGCCGACATCGCCGCCCGGGTCAAGCAAATCCGTACCCAGATTGACGAAACAACCAGCGATTACGACCGCGAAAAACTCCAGGAGCGGCTGGCAAAGCTGGTGGGCGGCGTCGCCGTCATCAACGTCGGCGCGGCCACCGAGGCCGAGATGAAGGAGAAGAAGGCCCGCGTCGAAGACGCCCTCAACGCCACCCGCGCAGCGGTCGAGGAAGGCGTGGTGCCCGGCGGCGGCGTGGCTTTCATACGTTGCCTGAGCGCGCTGGACAAGCTCAAGCTCGAAGGCGACCAGCGCTTCGGGGCCAATATCATCAAGCGCTCGCTGGAGGAGCCGTTGCGGTGGATAGCCTCCAACGCCGGCCAGGACGCCTCCATCGTGGTGGACAAGGTGAAAACCGGCAAGGACGCTTACGGCTTCAACGCCGCCACCGAAACTTACGAGGACCTTATCAAGGGCGGCATCATCGACCCGACCAAGGTCGCCCGAAACGCCATGCAGAACGCCGCCTCCGTGGCGGGACTCTTGATTACCACCGAGGCCATGATAACCGAAAAGGCGGAAGAAAAGGGCCACGGCGGCTATGGAGCCGGAGGCATGGGCGGAATGTACTGATTCGACATAGAGTCATCAAATCGAGACAAGGGGAGCGCCTTCGACGGGCGCTCCTTTTTTGTATGATAGGCGTTGTCAGTTCATGAGATGGCCCTTTTGCATGACGGGAAACCCGCCGACTGACGAGCACGGCGCCTGTAGAATATTCTACAACGTTGTAGAATATTCTACAAAGTTGTAGAAAAAGTTGTAGAATTCGGTTGATGAAATTTTGTGCAACGACTAGCCCGGCTTAAAGCAACCCGTAAGGGCCACCCTGCCCGCCGCGCATGGCAGGCCCGACACTCCTGTCGGGCTATAAATGGCATGGGCGACAAGAGTGCCGCCCCTACCATAACCGGGAGCGGGTAGCCCGGCTTAAACCGAAAGCGTAAGCCCGGCCGTGGCCGTAAGGCGCGAGCCGGGGCCGCCGAAGGCACGGAGAAATTGTATTGACAACCGTCATATCAACCTTTACTATTCTCAGGCATACGGCTCAGACAAGGGGTTTCAACCCCTTGCCGACCGGAACACAAAGAAGGCAATGGGCTAAAGCCCATTGTCCATAGCCAGGTTTAGACAAGGGGCTTCAGCAAGACAAGGGGCTTCAGCAAGACAAGGGGCTTCAGCAAGACAAGGGGCTTCAGCCCCTTGCCCGTAGTGAAGAAAAAGAATGAGCGCGCCTAAAGAAATAAACGAGCTGGTCGAAAGGTTCGACCGTAATATAAATTCCTACAAATCCCAGGAGTATAACGAAGCTCAACTGAGGAACGAATTTATAAATCCCTTCTTCGAAGCGCTCGGTTGGGACATCTACAATAAATCCGGCTATGCCGAACCCTACAAGGACGTCATCCACGAGTACACGCTGAAAGTCGGAGACACGGCGAAAGCGCCGGATTACTGTTTCCGCATCGGCGGCGTCCGCAAGTTCTTCGTCGAGACCAAAAAGCCCGCCGTCAATATCCGCCACGACGCAAGCCCCGCATATCAATTACGCCGCTATGCGTGGAGCGCCAAGCTGCCGTTGAGCGTGCTTACCGATTTCGAGGAGTTTTCGGTTTATGATTGCCGGGTGAAGCCGCAGAAAACCGACAAAGCGGGGTCCGCCCGTACGCTCTACATCGGCTATCGCGACTACCCGGAAAAGTGGGAAGAAATAGCCTCTATATTCGGCCGCGAAGCCATCCCGAAAGGTTCCTTCGACAAATACGTTCAGAGCGCGAAACGCAAAAAGGGCACCATCGAAGTAGACGAAGCCTTTCTCGCCGAAATCGAAAAATGGCGAAACATGCTGGCCCGAAACCTGGCACTACGAAATCCGAAACTATCGCAACGCGAGCTGAATTACGCCGTCCAGGTAACCATAGACCGCATCATATTTCTGAGAATCTGCGAAGACAGGGGCATCGAAAATTACGGCCGCCTCATGGCGCTGCAAAACGGCGAAAACGTCTACCGGCGGCTGATGGAATATTTCACCGACGCCGACGACAAATACAACTCCGGCCTCTTCCATTTCAGCGCCGAACGGGGCAGGAAGGCCGAGCCGGACAGGCTCACGCCCAAACTCCATATCGACGACAAGGTGCTCAAGGACATCGTAAAAAATCTCTACTACCCCGACTGCCCCTACGAATTCTCGGTGCTCCCCGCCGACATACTCGGGCATGTATACGAGCAGTTCCTCGGAAAGGTAATCAGGCTCACCAAGGGTCATCGCGCGGTCGTGGACGACAAGCCGGAAGTCAAAAAGGCGGGCGGCGTTTATTACACGCCAACCTACGTAGTGGACTACATCGTCTCGAACACGGTAGGAAAACTGCTCGAAGGCAAAAAGCCCGGCCCGCGCGGCGGCGCGAGCAAGCTGAAAATACTCGACCCCGCCTGCGGCTCCGGCTCGTTCCTCATAGCGGCATACCGATACCTCCTCGACTGGCACCGCGACAGGTATGCCGAGGAGGGGTCGAAAAAGCACAGGAACCGAATCTACAGGGTTAAAGAGGACGAATGGCGGCTCACCACCGCCGAGAAAAAACGCATACTGCTCAACAATATATACGGCGTGGACATTGACCCGCAGGCCGTCGAGGTCACCAAGCTGTCGCTGCTGCTCAAAGTCCTCGAAGGCGAAAACGAGGAGACCATAAACAGACAACTGAAATTCTTCCGGGAAAGAGCATTGCCCGATTTGTCCGACAACATCAGGTGCGGAAACTCCCTCATCGGTCCCGACTTCTACGAAAACCGGCAGATGAACCTGCTCGATGAAGAAGAAATACTGCGCATCAACGCCTTCGACTGGAGCTCCGAGTTCCCCGGTATTTTTAAGGGAAACTCCCGACATCTGTGGTTCATAACTTTTGTAACCCACAATTCCAGGGTGTCGGAGCGCATGGTTAAATTCGGTGTTGAAGGCGGCGTTCCTCTTGTTTTTACCCCGGATGGTCAGATTTTAATCGCTGAAAAAATAATAGAAGCGATTCAAAAATACAGTATTAAAACGGTGGCGTTGAACGTGTTGCCCGACCACATCCACATGATTATTGCCGCACATTCGGAGAAAGATTTAAGCGAGAAGGTACGAAAAATAAAGGGTTACAGCGCAAAAGCCTTCAAGCAAGACAAGGGGCTTCAGCAAGACAAGGGGCTTCAGCCCCTTGAACCCCAAGGGGTTAAAACCCCTTGTCCGTCGGCAGGGTCAGACAAGGGGCTTCAGCAAGACAAGGGGCTTCAGCCCCTTGACCCCCAAGGGGTTAAAACCCCTTGTCCATCGGAGATACCGGACAAGGGGCTTAAGCCCCTTGCCGACCCGGAACCCAAAGAAGGCAATGGGCTAAAGCCCATTGTCCAAAGTGGAGGAAAGATATGGGCACAAAAATTCAACCGAAAATTAATCGAAGACGAAGAGTCTCTGAACCAATTTATCGAATATGTCCAAAACAATCACTTGAAACACAGGGAACATTGGGGTGAATGGTTACTTGAAGTATGGGACAAGGGGCTTAAGCCCCTTGTCTCGAAAGAATGCGTAACGGCTGACGAAGCCGCCCGGCAAGAAGGCGGCTTCGACGCCGTCATCGGTAACCCGCCGTACGTCAGGCAGGAAGCTCTCGGAGACGTAAAGGAATATTTCAGCGATAGGTATAAAACTTATCACGGCACGGCCGACCTTTACGTTTACTTCATCGAGAAAGGACTGACCCTGCTCAAAGAAGGCGGTTACTTCGGATATATCGTCTCCAACAAGTGGATGCGGGCGAACTATGGAAAACCGCTCCGGGGCTGGCTGAAAGACAAAAACATCGTCGAGCTGGACGACTTCGGCGACGCTCCCGTATTTGCCGGCGCCACCACCTACCCCTGCCTGCTCTTCGTAAAAAACTCGAAACCCGAAAACAAATTCACCTCGTGCAAAATCAAAACCCCCGACTTCCGAAAAACGCTGCCGGAATACATAGCCGAAAACTGCTATAAGATAAACAAAAATTCCCTCTACGACTCCGGATGGTCGCTGGCCGAGCCCGCCACACAGAAACTGCTCGATAAAATCAAATCCAAAGGCGCCCCGCTCGGCGAATACGTGGATAATAAAATCTTCTATGGCATTAAAACCGGCCTGAACGAAGCCTTTGTCATAGACGATGAAACGAAAGAGCGGCTGATTTCCGAAGACCCGAAGAGCGGGGAAATAATAAAGTTGTTTCTTGTCGGGAAAGACATCAAAAGATACGTCACCCCCGAACCGAAACGGCATTTAATCCTTTTCCCAAAAGGGTGGACATTACAACATGCCACTGAAAAGCATGTCTGGAACTTTATACGCAGCGAATATCCCGCCGTTGCAAAACATCTTGAGCCGTTCAAGAGCAAGGCCGAAAAAAGGCACGATAAAGGCGATTTCTGGTGGGAATTGAGAGCATGTGAATACTACCGGGAATTTGAAAAGCCGAAAATAATTTTTCCCGCGATTATGAAACAAGCGTCATTCATCTATGATGAAGGAAATTTTTTCTCAAATGATAAAACCTCAATTATCGCATCTGATGATTTATACCTGCTGGGGCTATTGAATTCTTCTTTGTTGGATTTTCTGGTTCATAACACCTCATCTACGAAACGTGGTGGTTATTATGAATATAAACCGATGTACATCTCTCCCTTACCCATCCGTAAAATTGACTTCAGTGATTCAAAGGATAAATCCCGTCACGACAAGATGGTGGAGCTTGTCTCGGTTATGCTCGATCTGCACAAGCGCCTGGATGAGGCGCGAACCGGGCACGAGCGGACGGCGCTGGAGCGGCGCATCGCGGACACCGACTCTCAAATCGACCGGCTGGTGTGCGAACTCTACGGCCTCACCGCAGACGAAATAAAAATCGTGGAGGAGTCGGGCTAGACAAGGGGCTTAAGCCCCTTGTCTATTTGCACAGATGCTACTGCGCGGGTGGCCTCGACGTTACACGTCGAGGTTGCGTAAGCAACAAGAAATATGACTGCGAAATTTCGGGATAATTACACACCTTTTTTCATCCACCCGGAAATAGCACGCAATATTTCTTGTACTTCGTACCCGGACGTATAACGTCCGGGCCACCCTACCCGTTTACCCGTGAGCTTCGCTCACCCACACAAGCACCTTGTGTGGGCTATCATACCTTTGGAAACGCCGGAATTTATTCCGGGCCTGTCCGTCAGGGGAGCTTCACAATTTCCGAAAGAGTGCCACCCGCGAAATAAAAATCGTGGAGGAGTCGGGCTAGACAAGGGGCTTAAGCCCCTTGTCTATTTGCACAGATGCTACTGCGCGGGTGGCCTCGACGTTACACGTCGAGGTTGCGTAAGCAACAAGAAATATGACTGCGAAATTTCGGGATAATTACACACCTTGTAAGGCTCCGGCCGGATGTCGCCCCTACCACTTTAGCTGGTTATGTTTTGCCCCACGCATTGTGTAAATACAAACGGTAAATGATTTTTTTATAATGATTTGGGGGCGCGGGCGCCGATGTCCTTGCGGTAGTGGACGCCTTCCCAGCTTATTTTCGACACCGCCTCGTAAGCGCGGTCTATGGCCGGGCGGATGTCGTCGCCGAGCGCGGTCACGCCGAGAACCCGCCCGCCGCTGGTGACGATACCGTCCCCCTGTTTTTTTGTTCCGGCGTGGAAGACCACAACGTCCTCCATTGCCTGAGCGTCCTCGAGGCCCTCGATGACCTTTCCCTTTTCGTAAGAGCCGGGGTAGCCGCCGCTTGCCATCACCACGCACACCGCCGGTCTGGGGTCCCATTCGAGTTTTACTTCGTCCAGCCGTTCTTCGAGGGTGGCGGTCAGGACTTCGCCCAGGTCGCTTTTGAGGCGTGCCATGAGCGGCTGGGTTTCGGGGTCTCCGAAGCGGGCGTTGAACTCCAGGACCGAGGGTTGGCCGCCGTTAATCATCAACCCGGCGTATAGCACCCCGGTGTATGTTCTTCCCAGTTGAGACATGGCTCTGACGGCGGGTTTCATGATGTGGCCGGTGATTTTCTCTTCCATCTCCGGGGTAACTATCGGCGCGGGCGAATACGCTCCCATTCCGCCGGTGTTGGGGCCGGTGTCGTTGTCGAAGGCCGCCTTGTGGTCCTGGGAGCTTTCCATGGGCAGCACCCGCCGCCCGTCGGTGAAGGCGATGTAGCTGGCTTCTTCGCCCTCGAGGCGTTCCTCGACGATAACCCTCGCCCCGGCTTCGCCGAAGGCCCGTTCGGTCATGATGTAATCCAGCGCGTTGGAGGCTTCTTCGAGAGTGGTACATACGATAACGCCCTTGCCCGCTGCCAGGCCGTCGGCCTTGATGACCACCGGCGAGCCGGTTTTCCTTATGTGGCGCCACGCTTCGTCCCGGTCGGAAAAGGTCCGGTATGCGCCGGTGGGTATGCCCGCGCCGCTCATCATGTCCTTCGCGAAGACCTTGCTGCCTTCGATTTCGGCAGCGGCGCCCGAGCAGCCGAAGACTTTTATCCTCTTTTCGACCAGCCGGTCTGTAATTCCGGCAACGAGCGGAGCTTCCGGGCCCACCAGGACCATGTCTACCGACTGCTCCGATGCGAAATTTACCAGCCGGTCAGTATCTTCGGCGCCTATGTCTATGCATTCGGAGTGCTCAGCTATACCGGCGTTCCCCGGGGCGCAATAGATTTTGTCCACCAACGAACTCGAGGCCAGCTTCCAGCAGAGCGCGTGTTCCCTGCCGCCGCCTCCGACAACCATTATTTTCATTTTGTTTAACTCCCGGAATTTTATTCATAATTGTACCATTTTTAGCACATATGAGGTATCTATTCAATCGTTTTCGGCTAAGTTGGCCAGAAAATTGAGATTCAGTGCATTTTTTATCATTTGCCGGCTTGCAAAAGGGCTTCAAAATCTATGATAATTTTTGCAACAATCGGAAAAGGTTGCTTTTCCGGGTTTTGGCCCGGTGGAAAAAGACCGGATTCATTGAAGTTAAGTCGAGTGGAAACTATTTTAAAAATCAAACCTTAAAGGAGGATTAGTTATGGCGGACGTAAGGTTCGACGACAAAGTGGCTATAGTTACCGGCGCCGGAGCGGGTCTCGGAAGGTCTCACGCCCTGCTGTTGGCTTCCAGGGGGGCCAAAGTCGTGGTCAACGACCTGGGAGGCGCCACCGACGGCACCGGCAGCGATTCCACCCCCGCTCAAAAAGTGGTGGACGAGATAAAGGCCGCCGGGGGCGAAGCCGTGCCCGACTACAACAATGTCCTGGAGGGAGAAAAGGTGGTCAAAACCGCCACCGACAGCTACGGCAAGGTGGACATAGTCATCAACAACGCGGGCATTCTCAGGGACGTAAGCTTCATGAAGCAGACCGAGGAGGACTGGGACAAGGTTCTCAAGGTTCACCTTTACGGCGCCTGGAGCGTTACCAAGGCGGCTTTCCCCATTATGAGGGAGAACGGCTATGGCCGCATCGTTATGACCACCAGCGCCGCGGGGCTGTTCGGCAACTTCGGCCAGACCAATTACAGCGCGGCCAAAATGGGCATCGTGGGGCTGGCCAACACCCTGAAGCTGGAAGGGGCCAAGTACGATATCAAGGTCAACACCATAGCGCCGATAGCCGGCTCCCGGCTGACCGAGACCGTGATGCCGCCCAAGCTGGTGGAGGCTTTGAAGCCGGAGTTTGCGTCGCCGCTGGTGGCTTTGCTCTGCAGCGACCAGTGCCCGGCCAGCGGCAGCATTTACGCCGTGGGCGGCGGTTTCTTCGCCAAAGTGGCGGTCATGCAGGGGCCGGGGACGTTTCTGTCTACCGACCATCCGGTCAATCCCGAGGACATACTGGCCGAGCACGACAAAATCGCATCCATGGAAGGCGCTTCCGAGCCTCAAAACGCCGGCGAAGGCACGGGCGTGATAATAGCCAAGTTCATGAGCTGAAAGGAGGAGGGAAAAAATGGCGATAAACACTGACGCGGTAGGCGCCGAGCTGGAGCCTGTACATTATGAATGGGCGCCCCGGGACGTTATGCTGTATAACATCGGCATCGGAGCCACCGAGCTTCATTATGTATGGGAGGCGCAGTTGAGGGTATTGCCCACCTTTGCGGTGGCGCCGCCGTTCAACATGCTGGCCGCGAGCATAGGCCCCATGGGCGCCAACCCGACCCAGATTCTGCACGGCGAGCAGAAAATCATACTGAAAAAGTCTCCCCTGCCGACACAGGCCAAAACGGTGACCAGGGGACAAATCAGCGAGTTGTACGACAAGGGCAAGGGCGCTCTTTACAGGGTGCATACCACCACCCGCATCGAGGATTCGGGCGAGGAGCTTTTCGATAACCTTTTCAGCATTTTTGTCCGGGGCGAAGGCGGATTCGGGGGCGACAAAGGCCCCGAGGCCGGGAACAACCCGCCCGACAGGGAGCCGGACAAGGTGGTGGAGTACGAGACGCTGCCCGTCCAGAACCTCATCTACCGCCTCAGCGGCGACTACAACCCCCTGCACGTGGACCCCAACTTCGCCAAGCTGGCGGGGTTCGAGCGGCCCATCCTCCACGGCCTGTGCACATACGGCTTCGTGGGAAGGGCTGTCGTGGAAGGAATGCTGGAGGGCGACGAGAGCAAGCTGAGCGAGTACGAGGCGCGGTTCCGCAACGTGGTATATCCCGGGCAGAAGATAATTACCAAGATGTGGGCTGACGGCGATAACCGCTGCCTCGTCCAGGCGGAAACCGACGACGGCAGGGTTTGCATAGCCAACTCCGCGGCAAGCTGGACAGGCTGATTCCGTAAGACAAGTAATCGCCTGCAAAGGCCCTTTTGACCTTTGGTTTTAATGGGAGGTTGAAAGGGCCTTTTTAATCTGGTAACCCGTTTTTTTGTTGAATCCGATTGTGGTAAATTAAAACGATGTTCGAAAGCCGCTCCGGGTTTGTGGCGCAAGTGATTGCGGCGGCCCTTTTTTTCGCCGTCGTCAGCCTGTTCATGTACTCGCCCATTTCCTGGAACATGGGTTCGCTGGTGACGGACAAGTGGGATGGGCTGCTTCATACCTGGATACTGGCCTGGGACGTTCATAAGTTTTCCACCGGGTTGTCGGGATTCTGGGACGCCAATATCTTCTGGCCCCACCCCAACGCGCTGGCCTACTCCGACCATCTTCTTGGCTCCGCGGTTCTGGCGGCGCCGTTTTTGTGGGCAAGCTCCAATCCGATTCTGGCTCACAACGCTGTTACTTATTTGAGCTTTGTGCTCAGCGGCCTGGGAATGTTTCTTTTGGCGCGCCGACTTACCGGCAACGCCTTAGCCGGAGCGGTGGCCGGCGTCATTTTTGCCTATTGCCCGTGGAGATACGGCCAGATAGGGCACGCATCGCAACTGCTGACCGACCAGTGGCTTCCCTTCACCCTGCTGTTTTTTCATCGAACCATTGAAGAAAAGCGGGTCTCGGACGGGCTTTTGACCGGCCTGTTTTTCGGGCTGAACGCGTTGACGAGCTTCTACATAGCCGCAATTGGCGCGGTGGTTATGGTGACTGTTTTTGTGGCCGAGTTTTTCATGGCGCGGGGAAGGTTGTCGAAAAGGGCGTGGGCCGGTCTGGTTCTGGGCGGGATTGTGTCCATAGCGATGGTTGCGCCCACGGTCAAGCCTTATTACGAAGTTCGCCAGGCTCAGGGGTTGCAGAGGTCGGTTTGGGAGTCGGTGAGCATGTCCGCCGACCCCCTGGATTACTTCCGGGCGCCCCCCTGGAATCGGATGTGGGGAAAAGTAACGGAGCCGCTCGAGAACCGTTACAGTCCCTTTCCCAATGAAAACAGGTTGTTTGTCGGCGCTTCCGTGATATTGCTGGCTGCGCTCGGGCTTTTCGCCCTTCGCCCTTCAAATTGGGAGAAGCATAAGAAAGTATACCTGACCGTGGCGGCGGTGTCATTTGCCTTTTCCCTCGGCCCTTACCTGCATCTGTTCTACACTCGGTTGCCGCTTCCTTTGCCCTATCTTGCGGCGCACAAGTTGGTGCCGGGCTTCGGTGGATTGCGGGTACCGGCCAGGTTTGCTCTCGGGGTTGAAATGGGTATGGCCGTTCTGGCGGCGTACGGGTTTCTGCAAATTGCTCACCGGCTCGGAAAAAGAAAATGGAAGGCGTGTGCCGGGATTCTGGTGGCGGTCGCGGTACTTGGTGAATTCTATTCCTCGCCTTTACCCAAACACAAGATTCCTGCGGGTGAGGAGATACCCGAAGTTTACAAATGGTTATCCGACCGGGAGGTAAAAGTGCCCGTAGTGGAACTTCCCCAACATTACAGTTTCCCGGCTCTTTCTCATTGGGTAATACTCCACAAGGAGCCCATGGGATTCAGATACATGTACTATTCCACTTATCATTGGAATAAGATGGTCAACGGCTGGTCCGGCTTCGTACCCCCGACCTCCAGGCACATATATGAACATCTGACCGCACCGCCCGACAGGGATGTCGTAAACCTGTTGAGGTATATCGGTGTCGAATTAGTAGTGCTGCACGCCGATGGTTACAAATGGCTGGACAAGCCGGAGCCGGAGAAAATAATAGAAAACACCGGCAAACTGATGGAAAAGGTCGCCGGGTTCGGCATGGACGCGGTTTATAAAGTACCCCGGCCCTGGACGGAGGCTCAGAGAAAAAACGGGGACAGAATCGAGGTGGAAGAAGCGATTCTACCAAAAGGCGTTCCTCCCGGTTCTTTATTTAATGTAGAAATATGCCTTTCCGCACGGGATTACATGCCCTTTTATTCTTTCGAGTTGGTGGGGTTTGAGATATCGGCGAAAATGACTTCCGGAAAAAGAGAACATGTGCGCCGCGAGTATGGAAAGAGCTTCCTGATGATTGACCCGGGTCACAAACAATGGATAGTAGCTACTTTGAAGGCTCCTTTGCAGGAAGGAAAATACGACGGCGAGTTGGGTTTTACCCTGCCGGAATTCGGATTGTCGGAGAGTTTCGGGTTCGAGCAGGAGGTGGGCGAATTTTTCACAAGTGACCACCCCGATGTGTTGAAGGGCGTCTTTTCCGAGTTGAATATGCCGGAAAGAGTAAAAGCGGGCGAAACCGTTACCATAAGGGCAAAAGTGAAAAACGAGGGTAACACTTACTGGAGAGCTCACCGATACGAAAATCAATCTTCGGACAAAGGCGTAGTAAAACTGGGGGTAAAAAGCTGGAGGAAGTTGGGGAAAGAAGCCAAAATATACGAAGGCCATCCTCACTCGGGCAGGGGCGGTCTACCCCACTCGGTTGGTCCGGGCGAAACGGCGACGGTAATCGCCCGGGTGGCGGCTCCCGAAGAACCCGGAAATTACGAGCTGTGCATTCAAATGGTGGATGAACACATAAAATGGTTTGAAAATTCCGGAGGGGATAAATTAATAATACCGCTCGAAGTCGAGGCGCGATGAAAATTCTGCTGATAGATCCACCCGGAGAGCAGCCGGGAATTAACGCCGGGCTGGCATGGCTGTCGGGAACACTCAAGGCCGAAGGCGTCGAGCACCGCGTTCTGGACATGGTAAACGGCGACCGGTGCGACGAGAACCTGTTGAAGGTCGCCTCCGAATGTTCTCCGCTGTATTTCGGAATAAGTGTAAAAACCGCCACTTATCAGTCATCGAAGCATGTTGCCGGGCTTCTCAGGGATAACTTTCCGGATACGCCTGTAATTGCGGGCGGCCCTCACGTCACTCTATACGCCCGGAATTTGCTTACCGAAATTCCACAGTTGGACGCGGTGGTCACGGGAGATGCGGAAATCTCCCTTCCGGCGCTTCTGAAAGCTTCAAGCTCCGGCTCCGCCGTTCCACAAGTCGAGGGCCTCCTATTCCGTCAAAACGGTGAAATCCGCGCTACGCCTTATAATCTACCCCGCAACCTGGATGACCTTCCGTTTCCCGACTTTGATGACTTCAAGGGGCTTGACCTCAACGAGCACTCCTATCCCCTGGTAACCAGCCGCGGGTGCCCTCACGGTTGCACCTACTGCTCGGTGGGCAAAATCAGCGGCAAGAGGTGGAGGTCCCGGTCGCCGGAGAGCGTGGTGCGGGAACTGAGAGAAGCAAAGGAAAAATGGGGCTTTACAGAGTTCGAGGTTCTTGACGACACCTTCACCCATGCCGTTGACCGGGCCAGGGAGATATGCAGGCTCCTGGTGGAAAACGACCTCGGAATGCAATGGAGCTGCCCCAATGGCATCCGGGCCGACCGGGCCACGCCCGAGTTGCTGGCGGACATGAAAAAAGCGGGCTGTCATACCGTAATATTCGGCGTGGAAACCTCGAACGCCCGGGTCTTTGACTCGCTCCGGAAGGGAGAAAGGCTCTCGGACGTGGAGCGTGCCGTGAGGATGGCCCGGAAGGCGGGATTGAGGGTGGGAGGATACTTCATCATCGGACTGCCGGGGGATACTTATAAAGGCACCCTCGAAAGCCTGGATTATGCCCGGGAAATCGGCCTGGACTGGGCTCACTTCAATATCCTGGCCCCTTATCCGGGCACGAGAATATGGCACACCATAGAGTCGCAGGGACGCTTCCTGGAAGACTGGCGCACAACCCGCCATTTCGGAGCCGACCCGAGGCCTATTTTCGAGCTGGATAACTACTCGGCGGAGGAAATGGTAAAAGCCTACCGGGCCGTCCACACCGGGCAGGGACTCTACCACCTGGTTCTGCCCCCCGGCCTTTCCCCGGAAAAACAGAAGAGGGAGATCCGGAAGCTCAGGCTCAAGTATGACCGCAAAGGCTGGCTCCGTGACGTCAAACGCGATGCGAAGGCGGTAACCTTGGCGCCGAGAGTGCTCGCCGAAATCGGCGCTCGCGAACTTTCCGGGCGAGTTAAAGCCGGGTGGAAAAGGAAACCGGAACGGATTGTTAAGTCCGCCGCGGTGAAGACACCCCTTCGAGTGCTGATGGTCAACGACCACGGAGGATGGGCGGGGGGCACGGAAAGGTACGTAGCCGACATCGCCCGCCAGTTGGAAGCTGAGGGCAATCAAGTTGCGTGGGCTTACGAAACCGCCGGGGACTGGGGCGGCATAGAATTAAAGCGATACAAGGTAAGGGGTTTGTGGGAAAAGGCCGAGTTTCAATTGTTGCGGCGCGACCTTGAAGACGCCGCCCGGGATTTCCGGCCCGACCTTATTCATATTCATAACGTTCAATTTCCCGAGGCCATGGAAATATGCTCCCGGCTCTCCCCCTCGATTCGTACCGTCCACGACCACAACTTCACTTGCCCGTCCATGAACCGCATGTGGGCCACGGGCCAAAACTGTGGGCAGCCTGCCGGTTGGATATGCCTGGATAAGCTGTTGGACGGCGGCTGCATGGTCATCGGCAAACGGCCTGTAACGCTTTTGCGGCGGCTCGAGCGGGTGCTCGAAGGGCTGAAAACGGCCCCCGAGCTGAAAAAGGTTCTTGTTACAACCGATTTCATGGCCGGGGAGTTGGGAATCAACGGGGTAAGCTCCTCATTGATAGAAACCATTCCGTTGTTCACCGAGTTTCCGGAGGATGCGGCGCCGCCGGACGACTCCAGCCCGTTTCGTATATTATGGGCCGGCAGATTGGCCATGCCGGACAAGGGCCCCGACCAGTTGCTGGAAGCCCTCTACTATATGCATTCTCCCCGGGAGGCCGTTATCGCCGGAGTAGGCCCTTCGGAAACGTACCTGAAACGAAAAAGCAGGGAACTGGAGCTTGAGAAAAGGGTGAAGTTTGTTGGAAAAATTTCCCCTGAGCGAATGGAGGAGGAGTATCGGCGCTCCCACGCGGTGGCTTTTACCAGCATGTGGCAGGAGCCTTTCGGGTACGTCGGCATAGAAGCGGCGGCGCACGCCAGGCCGGTAGTGGCCTTTGATGTGGGTGCTGTATGGGAATGGCTGGCCGACGGCGAAGGGGGTTACCTGGCGCCCAGGGGCAACAATAAGCTGTTCGCGCTGCGGCTGGAATGGCTGGCCAGAGACCCGGCGCTGCGGCGCAGCATGGGCCTGGCCAACAGGCGCCGGGCGCTTGAAAAATTCAACAAACGGGACCACATTGACCGACTGATGCAAGTTTACGGGGAAGCGTTGGAAAGTTGAAGTCGCTGGCCTTTTTCAGTCCTTTCAGTCCCGTACCGAGCGGGGTGGCCCACTATGCCGATTACCTGGCGGTGGAGCTGGCCGACAAGTGGGACATAAATTTTTACATCGACGGTTCCTACCGCCCGGATAAGCTCTGCGGGCTGGGCCGGGTTAAAGACCACCGCGATTTCCGCGGCAGGGAAGATGTAACGCTGTACCAGGCCTCCAACGGCCCCTTTCATGCATACATGTATCCTTACATATTGAAGCACGGGGGGATAACGACCCTCCACGACTCCACGCTGCATGACATGGTTATTACGTGGTGGGAAAACCGCTCGCGGATTAAATTCTGGGCCGATTTTTTGCTGACCGAAGGGTGGAAAGGCCTCGGGCGCGCTCTGGCGCCGCTTCCGGAGCGGGACGGGTCCCTTTCCGAAAGGATATTGCATAATCTTTATCTCGATGAAAAAGAAAAGCGCAACTCCTTTCCTTTTCTCAGGCGAGTAGTCGGTCGCTCCGGCGGAATCATAACCCATAGCAGGTGGGTGGCTCTGGCAGCGCGGAATGCGGGAGCCGGATGCCCAATCCTGACCGTTCCCCTGGCCGTGCAACCGGCCCCTAAAGAAATACCCGGCGTCGAAGCCCGGAAGGAAGCGGGCTTGGAGAAAAAAGGTGTAGGGGAGGGGACTTTTCTTGCCATGGTCTTCGGATACATCCAGCCTCACAAGCGCATAGAGCCTGTTCTCGATGCCTGGAAGCGCTTCACGGAGCAAAACGCCGATGCGGTATTAATGATTGTCGGCCCACGAAGCCCCGACCTGGATGTGGATAACGCCGTGAAGGAGAGGAACTTGCGAGAAAAGGTTATAATTGAGGGCGAATTTTTACCCATGGAGAAGGTATGGACTTACATCTATAGCGCCGATTTCTGCCTGAACCTGCGCTGGCCCGTCTACGGCTCCAGCTCTCAGTCGCTAATGCAATTGCTGGCCGCCGGGCGGCCCTGTGTGGTTACGGACGCCGAGACCTTCGCGGAATTTCCGGACGATGTGGTAAAAAAAATTCCCTGCGACGAAGGTGAAGTGGACAGCATACTTGAAACTTTGAAATGGGCGATAAACAATCCGGAAGAAAGAAGAAAAATGGGCGAACGCGCCGGGCGCCATGTGCAGGAAAACTGCCTGTGGTCAAAAGTGGGAGCGGAATACGACCGGTTTCTTAGGGAAATATCGTCAGGTTAGAGTTTAACCTGAACCAACAAAACATCAGGAGGAACACGATGCATCGGAAAGTACTGAAGGTTTTTCTCGCGGTGGCGATGGTAACCATGCTGCTTCCGTTCCAGCCGCTGGAGAGCGCGGAAAACAACGATAAAATACCGGAGAGCATGGTAAAAATACCCGCCGGGTGGTTCAAAATGGGCGGCGACGACAAGGAGGCCGAATACAGCGGCCCTTCCCGGAAAGTCTACCTGGACGCTTTTGCCATAGACAAGCACGAGGTTACCAACGCCGAGTATAAAAAATTTGTTGAAAGCGTAAAAAACGAGAAGAGAAAATCCCGTTTCCTGCCGGTATGCGAAGCCATGGAAAAAGGTAAGGCGGCTCCCAAAATATGGAGCAAAAACTTCGATTTTCCGGAGAAAAAGGCTAATCACCCCGTGGTCTGTGTAAACTGGGTACAGGCCGGGATATACTGCCGCCAAAACGGCAAACATTTACCCACCGAAGCTCAATGGGAGAAAGCGGCTCGCGGAACTGACGGGCACACCTACCCCTGGGGCAATAAATGGGACCCCGAAGCCACTAATATCGGTTTGGGCAAGACTCCCTGGGTGGACGATTCGGACGGATATGCGCGGACAGCGCCAGTGGGCAGCTACCCCAAAGATAAAAGCCCCTACGGCGTATACGACATGGCGGGCAACGTGTGGGAATGGACCCTCGATTTTTACTGGCCGGAGTATCATGAAAACGCTCCGAAGAAAAATCCGGGCCGTATAAGGGAGAAGCACGGGGATAGAATCAAACCGGATTTTGCCACCGTACGCGGCGGTAATTGGGCTTTGGGGAAAAAATACGCCCGCACATGGCAAAGAAGCTTTCGAAAGCGGGAGCATGCCGACGACAGCGGCGGTTTCCGCTGTGCTAAGGACTTGAAATAAAAGCGGCGCTCTCCTTTGTCGAAAGCGCCTCTGATGGCGGTGGAGGGACTTGAACCCCCGACGCTACGGATATGAGCCGTATGCTCTAACCACCTGAGCTACACCGCCGCGACACAAAAATGAAGGTCTTCCCGACCTTCTCTAAGATAAGTTAAATTTCGCCCGGGAGATTGTCAAGCAGCGGGAGGGGTTTCTTGCCGACTGAAAAGACCGAAGCCACCGCCGGCAAAGTTCCCCGTGTAGTAGTGGTCATGCCCGCTTACAACGCGGCGGCGACGCTCGCCAAAACCCGCCACGCCATACCTGAAGGCAGCTACGACGCCATACTGCTGGTGGACGACGCTTCCCCGGACGATACCGCCCGGATAGCCCGCAGCCTCAACCTGGAAGTTATCGAGCACCCGACCAACCTGGGATACGGCGCCAATCAGAAAACGTGCTATACGCATGCCCTGGCAATGGGAGCTCAAATTATAGTGATGCTCCATCCCGACTATCAGTACGACCCGCGCATTATTCCCGACCTTGTTCGGCCCATAGAAACGGGGGAGGCCGACGTGGTGCTGGCCAGCCGGATGCTCGGCGACCCCCTGGGAGGAGGAATGCCGCTTTATAAATACGTGTTCAACAAAGTGCTCACATGGATGCAGAACAAAGCGCTGGGGACGTCCTTCAGCGAATTTCACACCGGTTACCGGGCTTTCGGCAGAAAAGCGTTGGAGACCGTCCCGTATCGGGCCGGCTCCAACGACTTCGTCTTCGACAACGAGATAATCGTGCAATGCCTTCACGCCGGATTCAAATTCAAGGAAATCCCGGTGCGCACACATTATGCCGAGGATTCGTCGAGCGTCGGATTATTTACCAGCCTCAAGTACGGCCTGGGGGTACTCAGGGTCACCTTGACCTACCTGTTGCACAAGAAAGGAATCATCAAAAGCCGCTTGCTGAGTTAATCAGACGGATATAAGTCCACTTTTTAAGAAGCGTTTACTAAGGTAACCTGCATTTTTAGTGTAGGTGGCGTAAGCCATCGGCTTTAATGGTCACACCACATATTTTGCATTATATTCGCTGATGCTATATTAACTGAAAAATTTTCCGGGAGGAGGCTATGTCCAGGAAGAAAATAGCCGTTATCGGCGGCGGCTCCATCGGAGGCACCCTTGCTCACGTCATCTCCGAGCGGCGGCTGGGAGACGCGGTGCTGGTGGACATAAAGAAAATGGAAGGCGTGGTCAAAGGAAAAGCGCTCGATATAACCGAAGGCGGCCCCCTCATCGACAGTGACTCCGAAATCATCGGAACGTCCAATTATAAAGACATCAAGGGAGCGGACGTGGTGATTATCACCGCCGGGGTGCCGCGCAAGCCGGGCATGAGCCGGGACGACCTGTTGGAAGTCAACAGCGACATCATGCATTCGGTGGCGCCCCGGATAAAAAAACACGCTCCAAAGGCCTTTGTCATCGTCATTTCAAATCCCCTGGACGTGATGGTGACCCTGTTCAAAAAAATATCCGGCTTCTCCCGCTCCGGAGTCGTGGGAATGGCGGGAGTGCTGGACTCCACCCGTTTCCGTGCCTTCCTGGCAATGGAGCTTGGCGTCAGCGTAAAGGATGTGCACGCCATGGTGCTGGGCGGTCACGGGGATTCCATGGCGCCGTTGCCCAGGTTCGCCACCGTCGCAGGAGTGCCGATTACTCATTTCCTGGAAAAAAAGACCATCAACAGAATAGTCGACCGCACCCGGAAAGCCGGAGGCGAAATAGTCGGTCTGATGAAAACCGGCAGCGCCTTCTACTCCCCCACCTTCAGCGCACTCGAAATGGCGGAAGCATATCTCTTCGACCGAAAGCGCGTGCTGCCCTGCGCGGCATATCTCGAGGGCGAGTACGGCGTCAAGGGGCTTTTCGTCGGCGTGCCCGTGGTCATTGGAGCGGGCGGGATGGAGAGGGTCATAGAGCTGCCGCTCAATAAGACCGAACGGAAGGCCTTTGCCAAAAGCGTGGAGCACGTAAGGGCAATGGTCGGGGGCCTTAAATGACCCCATGAGAAAAATCTTTCCGGAAAAAATAGCCGAAGCCGTCCGGGATGCGTCCGTTTCCATGAATACGCAACTTCCCGAAGACGTTGAGCTTTCGCTAAAAAAAGCGCTGGAAGTCGAACCCAGCCCCATGGGCCGGGAAGTGCTGGAGCAGTTGCTGGAAAACGCCCGGCTCGCCTCACGCGAAAAACTGCCCCTGTGCCAGGATACCGGCCTGGTCGTGGCTTTTGTTACCCTGGGCAGCGAGGTTCACATCAAGGGCGACTTGGCGGAAGCCATAAATGAAGGGGTCAGGCTCGGTTACGAGGAAGGATACCTGCGAAAAAGCGCCTGCAACTGCATTACCCGCGAAAATACGGGCGACAACACCCCGGCAATCGTACATGTAGAAATTGTTCCCGGAGATGAGTTCACCATTCAACTCGCCGCCAAGGGGGGAGGCAGCGAAAACATGAGCCGGGTCACTGTCTTGAAGCCCGCTGAAGGAAGAAAAGGCGTGGTGGAGTTCGTAAGAAACCTGGTGCTCGAAGCCGGCGGCAACCCCTGCCCGCCCATCGTAGTCGGGCTGGGCATCGGCGGCGCCATCGAGCGTACCGCTTACCTTGCAAAAAAGGCCCTGCTCAGGCCGCTGGGGCAATTGTCCACCGACCCCGACCTCGCAGGCCTGGAAGTCGAGGTTTTACAGGCGGTTAACGACACGGGCGTTGGGCCGATGGGATACGGCGGCAGGGTCACCGCGCTGGCGGTGCACGCTCTCGCGCAACCCTGCCACATAGCATCGCTGCCGGTGGCGGTGAATATAAACTGCCACTCTCACCGGCACGCCGATATAAAGCTTTAACGGAGTACGAACTTGAGCGAACCGCTGCTTCTGAAACCGCCGCTTGCCACGAAAGACGTGGAAAAGCTGAACGCAGGCGACAGGGTGCTCATTACCGGACACTTATATACGGCCCGCGACGCGGCTCACAAGCGAATGGTCGAGTTGTTGGAGAAGGGAGAGGTTCTGCCCTTCGACCCGAAAGGCGCGGTAATATATTACGTCGGGCCTACACCCGCTCCCCCCGGCAGGCCCATCGGCTCCGCCGGCCCCACCACAAGCGGCAGGATGGACGTTTACGCGCCCCGGTTGATGGAAGCCGGAATTAAGGCCATGATAGGTAAGGGAGCGAGAAGCCCCGAAGTTATAGAGGCAATGAAGCGGCACAAAGCAGTCTACCTGGGCGCCACCGGCGGCGCCGGAGCGCTGATTTCCCTGAAAATAAAATCAAGTGAGATTGTCGCTTACGAAGACCTCGGGCCGGAAGCCGTGAGGAGGCTGGAGGTTGACCGCTTCCCCGCAATTGTGGTAAATGACGTTAACGGGAGGGACCTCTACTCGGAAGGGCAGAGCGAATACCGGAGAGCTTAAACGGCGATATGGAAACGATAACCCATGATGTCATAATAGTCGGCGCCGGACTGGCGGGGCTGGGGGCGGCACTCGAAGTTGCCGCCGAGCCGGTCATAGACCTGGCGGTTTTGAGTAAGGTGCCCCCCGTGCGGAGCCATTCGGGGGCCGCTCAGGGTGGAGTCGCAGCGGCCCTGGGCAACGAGGAGGAGGACAGCGTCGAGTGGCATATCTTCGATACCATCAAGGGGTCGGATTACCTGGCCGACCAGGACGCCGTCGAGATACTCGCCTCGGAAGCGCCCCGTGCGATAAGGGAAATCGAGCACTGGGGAGCGCCTTTCAGCCGTACTCCCGGGGGCAAAATCGCTCAGCGCCGCTTCGGCGGGCATACCCGCGAGCACGGCACGGCTCCGGTAAGGCGGGCCTGCTATTGCGCCGACCGTACCGGCCATATTCTCCTGCATACATACTTCGAGCAGTGCTGGAGGAGAAACGTCAGATTTTACAGCGAGTTCAACGTGCTGTCCCTGGTCATAGAAGATGGAATCTGCCGGGGAGTGGTGGTTTACGAAACCTCCACCGGTGAGATTAAGATATTCCGCGCCAAAGCGGTCATGTTCGCCACCGGCGGATACGCGCGGGCTTTCAGCATTACCTCGAATTCCCACGCCAACACCGGGGACGGCGTCGCCATTGCTTACAGGGCGGGGGCGCCTCTCGAGGATATGGAGTTCGTACAGTTTCATCCCACCGGCCTGTGGAAGAAGGGAATACTGGTCACCGAAGGTGCTCGCGGCGAAGGCGGAATGCTGCTCAACGACAAAGGCGAGCGATTCATGGAGAAGTACGCGCCCACCGTCAAGGACCTTGCGCCCCGCGACATGGTAACCCGCGCCATCCAGACCGAAATCATCGAGGGTCGGGGAATCGGCGGGGAGGAGTGCGTGCACCTCGACCTGACCCATCTCGGCAAAAAGGCCCTCAAGGAAAGGCTCCCGGAAATATCCTCCTTCGCAAAAATCTACATGGGCGTGGACGTGGCGAAGGAACCTATTCCCATTCAGCCGACGGCTCACTACGCAATGGGCGGTATACCCGTCACCAAAGATTGTCAGGCGCAAGCCGACGCAGCGGGCAACCTGATAACCGGCTTCTTCGCCGCAGGGGAATGCTCCTGCGTCAGTGTTCACGGGGCCAACCGGCTGGGGTGCAATTCGTTGCTGGAGGCTACCCTTTACGGAAGAAGGGCGGGGCGAAGCATTCGGAAGTTCATAAACGCCGGAGCCGGGCTGGCGCCGTGGCCGGACGGGGCGGAAGAGCCGGCTGTGAAGCAGGTGGAGAAGCTGCTCAGCTCGAACGGCGACGAGAAAATATCCCGGATTCGCGCCGACCTCCAGGAAGACATGCGCACCCGCTGCGGCATCTTCCGCAATGAGAAGGATATGACCTCGCTGTTGGAAAGGTTCTCGGAATTCAGGGGGCGCTACTCGAAAGCGGGCATACAGGATAAGGGAAAAGTCTTCAACACGGAGTTATTGGAGGCAATCGAGTTGGGCAACATGATAGATTACTCCCAGGCCATCGTGGAATGCGCCATCGCCCGGAACGAAAGCAGGGGCGGTCACTACCGCAGCGACCATCCCAAACGCGACGATGAAAACTGGATGACTCACACCTACGCCTTGCGAAAGCCCGACGGCGGGGCGAGCATCGATTACGGGAAGGTGACCGTCACCTCTTACCAGCCGATGGAGAGGAAGTATTGATGGAAGTCACCCTCAAAATAAAAAGGTTCAACCCCGAGAAAGATTCCGAGCCTTACTGGCAGAGTTTCAAGTTAACCGCCGACCCCACGTGGAAGATACTCGACTGCCTGATATACATAAAGTCCGAGATGGACGGAACCCTCACTTTCCGCCGCTCCTGCGCCCACGGCATATGCGGCTCCGACGCCATGAAAATAAACGGCAAGGCCGCGCTCGCCTGCCAGAGGCTGGTGAAGGATTACAGGAGCTCGAAGTTTGTCATCGAGCCGCTGCCCGGGTTTCCGCTGATTAAGGACCTGGTGGTGGATTTCGAGTGTTTTTTCGACAAGCTGCGTAAAGTTATGCCCTGGTTTATCAACGACGACCCGCCTCCGCCGGACATCGAGCATCTTCAGTCGCCCGAGCAGGCCGAGCGGATACTGGAGTCGGTGAAATGCATCATGTGCGGCGGCTGCACTTCGAGTTGCCCCTCGGCGTGGATGAACGCCGACTACCTGGGCCCGGCGGCGTTGCTCAAAGCATGGCGCTTCATCGCCGACAGTCGCGACAGGGCCACCGAGGAGCGCATAAGGGTGGTGAACGACCACGACGGCGCGTGGAGGTGCCATACAATCTTCAACTGCGTGGAAGCGTGTCCGAAAGAAATCAACGTCACCGACCATATAGCCGCCCTGAGGCGGACGGTTATGAGGAGAAAGTTGTGAGGTGGGACGGATGCACGGCCTGAGGTACAAATGGATGGCCCCGTTCTCCGAGCATTTTAAATATCGGAAGCATACCGGCATGGTGGCGTGGGCCATCCACCGCGTCACGGGCATAGCTCTCGCGGTTTTCGTGGTGATACACATCTGGAGCATTTCGCACCTTGCCGAAGGGGCGGAAGGGTTCAACGCCGTCATGGCTCTTTACTCCAGTCCCCTTTTTAAATTCGGAGAAATCGTGCTGTTCGCGGGAATCATCTACCACGCTCTCAACGGCGTCAGGATAATTCTCGTGGACTTTTTCGGGGGCGCCCGGTATCACAAGGCACTGTTCTGGGCGCTTATGGCCGTGGGAGTGACGGTTTTCGTGGTGGGTACTATCGTTTTGGTCGGGCACACTCACGTGCACTGAACCGGCTGAGAGGTTTTTATACTGTGGCCAAGGTAGAAATAAAACAGGGAGGCTCCGATACCGGTCATTGGCTCTGGTTTCTCCAGCGGTTGACCGGGGTGGGCATATTAATATTTCTCGGAGTGCATTGGGGTCTTCAGCACTTCGGATTGTTGACGAGCGCTCATGAGCCGACGGAGTTCGTCTCGGTGACCGAGCGCCTGGCCCATCCGGGATTCCAGGTGTTTTACGTGGCGTTCCTGGTTTTTCTGCTCTTTCACGGTTTTCACGGCCTGTGGATGGTGGGGCGGGATTACCTGCACGCAAACTGGTCGCGCCTTGGCCTGGCCACGGTTATAGTGCTGGCGTTTATCGGATTACTGGTCTGGGGTCTTATAGTGGTTCTCGGCGCTCCACCTCCCGCTTAAAGGAGATAAGCGAGTTTTGAATATACACGAGTACCAGGCGAAAGCTCTGGGCAAAAAGCACGGCCTCCCGGTCCCGGAAGGCGAAGTTGCGGATACTCCCGAAGAAGCGAAGGCCGTCGCGGAAAAGCTGGGCGGCTTCGGCTTCGTGGTAAAGGCGCAGGTGCACGCCGGAGGGCGAGGCAAAGCCGGCGGTGTCAAGCTTGCAAAGGGTTCCGAAGAGGTAAAAGCCGCCGCATCACAAATACTGGGCATGACCCTGGTCAGCCCCCAGACCGGCCCCGGCGGTAAAAAGGTGCGCAAGGTGCTGGTGGAAAGGGCCGGAACCGTCGCCGAGGAGCTTTACATCGGCTTCGTCCTCAACCGCTCCATATCCCGATATGTACTTACCTGTAGCCGTCTCGGCGGGGTGGAAATGGAAGAAACGGCACGGTTGCATCCCGAGAAGATATTGCAGGAAGAAGTTGACCCGGCCTTTGGCCTGGTTCCTTACAAGGCACGCAGAGCGGCGTGGCGGATGGGGTTCGACGGGGACACCGGTAAGAAAATAGCCGCCGCCGCCACCTCGCTCTGGAAACTCTTCGAAAGCGCCGACGCCTCTCTGGCCGAGTGTAACCCGCTCGCGGTGACCGAAGACGGCGATGTGACGGCGATAGACGCCAAGCTGGTCCTGGACGACAATGCTTTATACCGCCATCCCGACTTGAAAGAACTTATGGACGAGGCCGAAGAAGACCCACGTGAGCTCAAGGCCGGACGGGCGGGTTTGAGCTACGTCAGCCTCGACGGTAATATCGGCTGCCTGGTCAACGGCGCGGGACTGGCAATGGCCACCATGGACCTGGTGGCGAAATACGGCGGTATGCCCGCGAACTTTCTCGACGTGGGCGGAGCCGCCGATAAGGACAGGGTTGCGGAAGCGCTCAAAATCATACTCGAAGACCGTGGGGTTAAGGTGATTTTCGTCAATATTTTCGGCGGGATAGTGCGCGGAACGGTGGTCGCGGAAGGAATAAGCGAAGCCGCAAAGGAAATAGGCCTCGATGTGCCCATGATAGTGTGCCTGAAGGGCACCGAGCAAAAGGAAGGCGGGGAAATCCTGGCGAAAAGCGGAATAGACATCCGCAGCGCCGATACCATGAGCGAAGCCGCAAGGGTCGCCGTGGATATAGCAGCCGCCGGAGAAGCCGGATGAGTATACTCTGCGACGAAAACACCCGCGTCATGGTTCAGGGTATCACCGGACGCAACGGTTGCTTTCATGCGAAGCGCTGCATCGAGTACGGCACGCATATAGTCGCCGGCGTCAGCCCCGGCAAGGGGGGGCAACAGGTGGAAGGCGTGCCGGTATTCGAGACGGCCTTACAGGCGGTAAACGAAACCGGGGCCAATGCGTCGCTCATATTCGTTCCCGCCCCCGGCGCGGCGGACGCCATGATGGAAGCCTCCGACGCCGGGGCGGAGCTGGTAGTGTGCATCACCGAAGGCATACCCACCTCCGATATGGTGAAAGTTAAACGCTTTTTGAAGGAAAAAAATACTGTGCTCATAGGACCCAATTGCCCGGGGGTTATAAATCCCGCTGCAAGCTGCAAAATCGGCATCATGCCCGGATTCATTCACAAACCCGGGTCGGTGGGAGTTATCAGCCGCTCCGGAACACTCACCTACGAGGCGGTGGACCAACTGTCGCGCCTGGACATCGGCCAGAGCACCTGCATAGGCATCGGCGGCGACCCGGTTATCGGCACAAACTTCGTCGAACTCCTTGAGATGTTTGAAGGGGATTCTCAGACTGAAGCAGTGGTTCTGATAGGCGAAATCGGCGGCACGGCGGAGGAAGAAGCGGCCGAATTCATACGGGATAAGATGAAAAAGCCGGTGGTGGCCTTCGTGGCGGGGATGAAAGCTCCGCCCGGCAAGCGCATGGGCCATGCCGGGGCTATCATAAGCGGCGGCAAGGGCACGGCAAGCGCCAAGCTCGAAGCCATGAAGGCCGCCGGCGCCGCCGCCCTGGACGACCCGTCTGTTATAGGAGAAACCGTCCGGGACTTGCTTGTTGGCTGAAAATACACATCTTTATTTAAACAAGACAAGGGGTTTAAACCCCTTGTTCACGTATCCCACAGCGCGAAAAAATAAAGGGTTATAGCCCATAAGGAGTGAAGATGGAAAGAACGCTGGCGATTATAAAACCCGATGCTGTGGAGCAGAACACCATCGGCAATATTATCGAAAGAATCGAAAAGGAAGGTTTCCGCATTGCGGCGATGAAAATGGTCAGGCTGACCAAGGAGCAGGCCGAAGGCTTTTACGACGTGCACCGCGACGAGCCTTTTTTCGACGAGCTTACCGACTTTATGAGCAGCGGGCCTTGCGTTTTGATGGCGCTGGAAGCCGAGCACGCCATCTCCCGGTGGAGGGTGGTAATGGGCGCCACCGACCCTCAGAAGGCCGACGCGGGAACTCTGAGAAAACTGTACGGCGCCAACGTACAAAATAACTGCACGCACGGCTCGGATTCGGAGGAAACGGCAAAGTTCGAGCTGGGTTACTTTTTCAATTCCCTGGAGACGTTTTAGGGTTGAGCCCGTATTAATGCGGGTCCCGACTCAAGCTCAGCCGGTTTTGTTCCGGCGACCTGAAAGGGGGGGAACTACAGCAATGACGGACGCCGACTCAAACGCAAAAGTAAAGGGTAATGACATCAGGCGTGTCGGTATCGTCTTCAGTGGCGGGCCGGCTCCGGCCGCCAACGCGGTCATCAGTTCGGCGGCTTTGAGTTTTCTGGACGCGGGACGCGGGATAGTGGGCTTCTACGAAGGTTTCGAGCACCTGCAAAACTATCACCCCTTCAGCTACCGGCTCCTGGAAAACGTGCATTTCAAGGAATTCACGCTGAAGGACGTTTCCGGTTTGCGCAACACCCGGGGCATCATCATTTGCACCTCCCGCGCAAACCCCGGAAAGGACATCCGCTGCCTCGAAGACCTGGACGACGAGCGCAAGACCTACAACCTCAGGCGTATATACACGGCCCTGCTCGACCTGGACGTGGACGCGCTTATCACCATCGGCGGAGACGACACCCTGAAGACCGCTAATTACCTGGTCGAATTCCAGAATAGGCTTCCCGAAGACGCCAAGCGGGTCCGGATTGTCCACCTCCCGAAAACCATAGACAACGATTACCGGGGTATAGACTTCACCTTCGGTTATTTCACCGCAGTGGATTCCATGGCCAAGGAGTTGTTGAATCTTCGAGCCGACGCGGCCAGCACCAATTCGTACTTCATCGTCGAGTCCATGGGGCGCAAAGCCGGGTGGCTGGCTTACGGCGTCGGTATCGCCGGAGAGGCCAACATGATATTCAGCGTCGAGGACGTCTACCAGGATATGACAATCACCGAAGAGGTAACGGATAAGGAAACCGGTGAGAAGCAGAAAGTAAAGCGCCTCGACCTGAAAACGCTCATCGACAGGATTGTCACTTTGATGATAAAGCGCGAGGAGGTGGAAAAGAAGGAATACGGCACCGTCGTGCTGGCGGAAGGACTGGGCGAGATGCTGCCCCAGTCGTACATAGAGAACCTTCCCCGGGACGAGCACGGGCACATATCCATCGGCAAACTGGACATCGGCAAAATAGTGGCACAGATGGCGGGCGAAGAGTACG
Organism: uncultured bacterium; assembly: GCA_964459325.1. Taxonomy (GTDB): domain Bacteria; phylum RBG-13-61-14; class RBG-13-61-14; order CAYWKU01; family CAYWKU01; genus CAYWKU01. The sequence continues at coordinate 30,820 of CAYWKU010000019.1, forward strand.
AAAAGCGCACCGGCAGAAAGCGAAAAGTGGTAGGCATACAGATGGGCTACGAATCCCGCTGCGCCATACCTCACGCCTTCGACATAATGCTCGGCTCACAACTGGGCATCGGCGCCTACCGCGCCCTGGTGGAAGAAAACCTGCACGCACACATGGTCAGCGTAAGCGGCCAGCTCGACCTCGAATACGTGCCCTTCGAAAACCTCATCGACCCGGAAACCCTCAAAACCGACGTTAGGTACATAAAGCCCGGCTCGGATTTCCATAAACTGGCCCGGTTCCTGGAAACGAAGACCGAAAAAGTCGAAGATTAACCGTAAGAAACGAATTGTCGGATATTATCCCTTAGCGGTAGCTGTTTTAAGTTTCCCCCTCGGCTTCACGGGCGGAGGACTTTCTCCTCCCCTCCTCGATGCTCTCTTCCATGCTCCTCTCCGGGTAGCGTGCGAGGAAAAACAGGGCCGCGATGCACATAACTCCCGCCGCCGGGGCGGTCAGCCTGACCCCCAGCGATTGCGCCACGTCTTTGCCGAACCCGGCGAATAGTGCCGCTATCAGTGCCGTGCCCAGCCCCATGCATATCTTCTGGAAAAGCCCCTGTGCCCCGAAAAACATGCCCTCCCGGTCATGGCCGGTGATAAAAGCGTCATACTCGGTAATGTCCGCGAGCATGGCGTTGGGCACCACCAGGAGCACGGCCACCGGGAAGCCGAATATGAAAAACAGGGCCAGCCCCACCCATTTCACGTTGACGGGCGTCATGTCCATGAAAGGGACGATAAACCCGGCTGCTGCGAAGCTGTACAGCCCCAGCCTGTAGGTCCACGCCTTGCCCTTTTTGGCGGAAAGCCTGCCAATGAAGGGAAAACTGACGATGGAACCCACCCCCAGCATAATCATCAGGTTGGTATAGTAATCCTCCGGCAGGTTCATAATCACCCGGCAGTAATGCATGGCCGCCGAGCGGAGTATGTGAAAGGCCGTCCAGAAGAGCACGTTGGCGCCCAGATACATCCGGAAGGGGCGGTTGGCCACCGTGGCTTTCAGCGACTCCCAGAAGGCTATCTCGGCGGGTTTGGACTTCGAGTAGCGCTTTTCATTTACCACCAGCGGAGCCATATAGGCCAGTATCAGCCCCGGTACCATCATCAACAAAACCGCCGCCTGAAAAGATTCCACCGCCGGGAGTCCGCCGGCCTGTATATCCTTCCACACCATGGGCAGCGCGATAAGCACGATTCCGCTTCCCAACAGGGCGAAAAGGGCCTGCCAGGTGGTCATTTTGATTCGCTCGGCGGCCGTATGGCCAAGCTCCGGGATAAGCGAAAGGTAAGGGCCGACGTAATAGGTGAAAAAAAAGTAGTAGCCGCCCAGAAAAATCGCCAGCCACACCGCGTTAAGGCGGTTAACTTCCTGATATGGCGGGAAAAAAGCCAGGCCTGCGAAAAGCGCCAGCGGCAAACCGCCCGTGACCAGAAACCATCGCCGCCGGCCGAGTTTCGACTTGGACCGGTCACTCCAGTAAGCCACCAGCGGGTCGGCTATCGAGTCCACTACCCGCCCGAAAAGGTAGACCATGCCGAAAATGGTAAACACGCCCAGGTAGGATTCGTTGCTCACCAGCTCCGGCAGACCGGCTTCTTCCGGGGGAAGGAAAAAGTAAACCAGAAAGCTGGCCTGAAGGGTGTCCAGCAGCACGTATCCAGCGGTGGACAGGTTATAGAAAAACCGCCTCCTGGAAGGAAATTTCTCAACTTTTTTAGTTGTTTCCATTGAACCATCATATTATCCGCCACCGCCGGTTCTATTGCAACAGGACGTAGAACATAAATTTTCCCCGGGTTGTCGTAAATCATAAGGAATATCCAGTAAGGCATGGAGTCCATTGATTTTTTTGTTTTGAGCCTGTTGCATTTTCCGATTCTTTTGTTATCATAGTGCCCAACTTCTAATAGAGTGGCCTGCGGGCCGCTAAAAAGAAGTGGGTTAAGCCCACTTTTTTTATGATAGGTTCGGCGGAAAGGCTCGAAATGGGAAGGGAGGAAGAAAAACTCCTGGAGAGGCTGCGACAATTGATAGAACCCGTGCTTGACGGAATGGGCCGCGAGTTGGTTCATATCGAATTCTCCGGCGGAAGCGGTGGCCGAACATTGAGATTATACGTCGAAAACAGGGAAGGAGCGGGCATTAACGTGGACGAGTTGAGCGAAGTCAGCCGCGACGTGGGCGCCATGCTGGACGTGGAAGACGTGATTCCCGGGTCATACCAACTGGAGGTGTCATCCCCGGGACTGGACAGGCCGCTCGGGAAGATTGAAGATTATGAGCGCTTCGCGGGTCGGAAGGCAAACATTCAAACTCGGGAACCGCTCGATGGCAGAAAGCGGTTCAAGGGTATCCTGAGGGGAAACGAGGATAACTCCGTAGTCATAGAAATAGACGGAAATACGGTAAAAATACCGTGGGATACGGTAAAGAAAGCAAATCTGATAGGCGAGCTCAGGGGTGGAGAGAAGTAAAATGCCTGATATGGAACTCAGACACGTTATTGACGCCGTAGTCAAAGACAAAGGCATCGACAGGGCCATTATTATCGCCGCGCTGGAAAGCGCAATGCTCAACGCCGCAAGAAAGAAGTTCGGCCCTCAGAAGGACATCGAGGCACACTTCAACGAAGAAATGGGTGAAATCGAGCTGTTCGAGTTCAAAGAAGTCGTCGACGAAATCGAGGACGAAAACACCCAGATAACGCTCGAAACCGCCAGAAACCTCGATTCGGAAGCGCAGGTGGGCGACAGCCTGGGGGTAAAGCTGGAAACCGAAGAGCTGGGCCGAATCGCCGCCCAGACCGCCAAGCAGGTCATAATACAGCGAATTCGAGACGCCGAAAAGGACCTGATTTACGAGGAGTTCAAAGACAGACTGGGCGAGATAGTATACGGCATCGTGCGACGGTTCGAAAAGAAGGACATGATTGTCGACCTGGGCAAGACGGAAGCGATACTGATGCAAAAGGAACAGATTCCCCGGGAAAACTTCCGGCCCGGCGACCGCATACGAGCGCTAATCATAGAAATTCAGCGCGAAACTCGCGGGCCTCAGGTGGTTTTGAGCCGCACCAGCCCGGCATTCCTGGCCAAGCTGTTCGAGACCGAGGTGCCCGAGATTTACGAAGGCATCGTAACCATAGAAAGCGTCGCCCGCGAGCCGGGAAGCCGCTCAAAGATAGCCGTCAGGTCGAATGACCCGGACGTGGACCCGGTGGGAGCTTGCGTGGGTATGAAAGGCTCCCGGGTGCAGGCCGTGGTGCAGGAGCTGAGGGGCGAAAAAATCGACATCGTGCCCTGGAGCGAAAGCATAGCCTCCAACGTGGTGCAGGCCTTAAGCCCGGCCGAGGTGGTGAAGGTTATACTCGACGAAAAGAACCACTCCATGGAAGTTGTCGTGCCGGATGACCAATTGAGCCTGGCTATAGGTAGAAAGGGCCAGAACGTAAGGCTCGCCGTCGAGCTTACCGGGTGGAATATAGACATCAAGAGCGAAAGCGAAGTCGAGGAGCAGATAACCCAGGCGCGTAAGGAGCTGGTACTCATCGACGGCGTCGGAGACCTCATGGCCGAGGTGCTTATCGCCGACGGATACAGAAGTGTCGCCGACGTCGCGGAAGCCGAGATAGAAGACCTGGTCGAACTCCCGGGAATCGGCGATGGTACCGCCAATTCCATGAAAGCCTCGGCCCGGAAAGTGATGGAAGAAAAAGCCAATCAGCCCGAGGAGACTGAAGAAGCTGAATCGGAAGAAGCCGCTTCCGAAGAAGAAAAAACAGCAGAAGAAGACACGGGCCAAGAGACGGCCGAGCCTGAACCGGCAGAGCCTGCTGATGAGGCATCCGCATCGGAAGAAGAACAAACCCCGGGTACCGAGGCTCCCCAGGAGCCCGAAACGGTTGGCGAAGATACGGAATCCGGCGAGGAAAACCTCGTAGAGACTTAAAACTGGATTGCCCTGGAAACTGTCGGCTTCCGGCTATGGAGATGGTTAAGAAGTAAGCCTGACAGGCGGAAAAAAACGGAAATAAAGGGGTTTAAATGTCGGTAAGGGTATATGAGCTGGCCAGAGAACTTAAAATGGACAACTCCAGCCTCATCAAGAAGCTGGAACAGATGGGTATCCATGTCAAAAGTCACGCCAGTACAATATCCGAAGAGCAGGCTCAGGAAGCGAAAAACTCTATACAGGGGCCAAACCCCGGCGAAGTTGATGAGCAGAGGGTAAAGCCGGGGGTAATCCGCAGAAGAGTAAAAAGGGCTGCGAAGCCTCCTGCCGAAGAAGGTGTTTCCGCATCCAGGACCGAAGAAAAGGAAAAGGCTCCGGCGGAAAAAGAGGCGGAAGCCGGGGTCGCAAAAGCGGAAGAGAAGCCTGCGGAGGAAAAGAAGAAAAAAGGGGCCGGGGCCAAAAAGGAAGCTCCGAAAGAAAAGCCCGGGAAGGAAGCCGCTCCAAAAGGCAAAAAGGCCGCCGAACCGAAAGTCGAAAAACCCCCGGCCGCCGAAAAGCAAAAGGCTGCAGCACAGCAAACCGGCGCCCGTGTGGCCGGGCAGCCTTCTTCGGCCGCCGCAAGAAGCGCCTACATAAAACCGCAACTGCGGCGGGAAAATGTCGAGATACTGCAAAAGGTGAGCGATAAAGCTCCTGAAGCTGCGGCCGGTGTCGAAGAAGCGGTATCCGTAGAAGAAGATAAGAAAAAGAAAAAGAAAAGGGGAGCAAAAGCGGAGGAAGCAGCCGTCGAGGGAATACCTCCGGTGAAAAAGGCGCCGAAAAAGGGCTCTACCAGAAGAAAGGAAATAATCACCCGGCAGGAAATAGCAGACGGCCCGGAAAGAATGTACAAACCGGGAAAGAAAAGGAAAAAAGGCCCGCCCAAAAAGGGCATGAAAAAAACCAACATCACCGTGCCCAAGGCCCAGAAGAGAATTATACGCATTTCCGAAAACATTCAGGTGGGCGAGCTTGCCCGCCGGATGGGCGTGAAAGCATTTGAACTGTTGAAAAAGCTCAGAGATTCCGGAATCATGGCCAACATTAACCAGTATCTCGATTTCGAAGAAGCCTCTCTGGTGGCCGCCGACTACGGCTACGAAGTGGAAAACGTCGCACTCGAAGAAGAATCCATGCTCAAAGAGGAAGAAGGAAGGCCCGAGGACATGGCCCCGAGACCTCCCGTCGTTACGGTAATGGGACACGTCGACCACGGCAAAACCACGCTGTTGGACAACATTCGCAAATCCAACGTGGTGGCCGGCGAAAAGGGCGGAATTACACAGCATATCGGAGCTTACACCGTGGCCATACCGGACGGCGAGGTGACATTCGTGGACACTCCCGGCCACGAGGCGTTTACCGCCATGAGGGCCCGGGGAGCACAAGTCACCGATATCGTCGTGCTGGTGATTGCGGCGGACGACGGCGTGATGGACCGCACCCGAGAAGCCATATCCCACGCCGCCGACGCCGAGGTGCCGCTGATTGTCGCCGTCAATAAGATTGATAAAACCGATGCCGACCCCGACAGGGTCAAAAGACAACTGGCCGAACTCGGCCTCCAGCCCGAAGACTGGGGCGGCGATACCATGTTTGTACACGTCAGCGCCAAAGAGGGGACGGGTCTCGAGGAGTTGTTGAAGTCCCTCGTTGCCCAGGCGGAGATTATGGAGCTTACCGCCAATCCCAGGCTTTCCGCCAAAGGCGTCATCCTGGAAGCGAGGACGGAAAAGGGCTACGGACAGGTGGCCACCGCGCTCGTGCAGGAGGGAACGCTTAAAAAGGGCGATGTAATAATCGCCGGCGCCGAATGGGGAAAAGTACGCATCTTGCTCGACCATGAGGGCAACCAGATTAACGAAGTGCCGCCATCGAAAGCGGCGGCGGTGGTCGGGCTTTCCGGTTTGCCCGCAGCCGGGGATGCGTTCAACGCGGTTAAGGACGAAAAGCTGGCAAAACAGGTGGTCGAGCACCGACTGGCGAAAAAGCGCGAGGTGGAGATGAGCAAGGCCGCCTCACCGGTTACCTTCGACGAGCTTTATGAACGGCTTCAAACGGATGAAATTAAAGAAGTCAAAGTGATTGTAAAGGCCGATGTGCAGGGCAGCGTGGAGGCCGTCGGAGACAGCCTTGCGCAGCTCGGAACCGATAAAGTCAAAGTGAACGTTATTCACTCCGGGGCCGGAACAATCACCGAAAACGACGTGATGCTGGCCAGCGCTTCCCGAGCGTTTGTACTCGGCTTTGGGGTCAAGGCCGACGTCGGCGCTCGGAAAGCCGCCGAATCCGAAGGCGTCGAGTTACGGATGTTTAACGTGATTTATGAGTTGCTCGATGAGGTGCGACGCATCATGGCGGGGGAAGTGGAGCCGGAGTACCGCGAGGAGGTTATCGGGCACGCCGAAATACGCAACGTTTTCAGTATCTCCAAGGTTGGGAAAATCGCCGGTTGCTACGTCACCGACGGGAAGGTGGTACGAAACGCCGAAGCAAGGGTGATGAGGAACGGCGAGGAAGTATTCAAAGGCAAAATATCCGGCCTCAAACGCTTTAAGGACGACGTGAAAGAAGTCAACCAGACGAACGAATGCGGAATAAATGTTGAAGGTTTCAACGACCCACAGGAGGGCGACGTTATCGAAGTGTTCAACGTGGAGGAAGTACGACCCTCGTTGTAATAAACAGCAGGAATAGTTCCCATGGTCGTGGGGGTTTTAAAAGTTCGCCTCGGAATCGAAGGCAATCGGTCTCTGAAAGGAAAGCGACGCATTCTGAAACAGGTCAAGGAAAGCGTGTTGACCAGGTTCGGGGCGACTGTGGCGGAAATCGGGGATTACGACCTGTGGCAGGCTTCCGAGCTGGGGCTGGCTCTCATCGGAAACAGCGAAAGCCGGATAAACGCCTCCATGGACAGAATTCTCAACCACATCGAAAACATGCACCTGGCCGTGCTCCTGGACCACGAAATAGACTTCATCCACATGTGAGGGTGAAACAGCGATGACAAGCCAGCGGATGAAAAAAGTGGAAAGCCTCATATTGCGCGAGGTTTCGGACATCCTGCTTAACGAGATAAAGGACCCCCGCGTGGATGGGGTTACTCCCACTGAAGCCAGGGTCAGCGCCGACTTGCAGAACGCTACCATATATTACCAGTGCAAGGCGGTGGGGGAGGAACTCGAAGTCAAGGCGGCGGGGTTGGAAAGCGCGCGCCGGAAAGTTAAAACCATGGTCGGCAAAAGGGTGAAGCTCAAATTCCTGCCGGACATCAAGTTCAGGTACGATTCGTCGCTCGAGCACGCGGAGCGTATAGAAGAACTGCTCAGGGAGGCCCTTCCCCGTTCCGACGAGGATAACGGGGGAGTTACTTGACACATGCCTGTGCCTGGTAGTATAGCCGAGGCTTTGCGAAAAAATGACCGGATAGTCATAGCTTCCCACCTGAACCCGGAAGCCGATGCCATCGGGTCGAGTATCGCCCTGGGCCTGGCGCTGGAAGCTATGGGCAAGAGAGTTTATCTGTACAATCCCAGCGGGGCGCCGAGAAACCTTAAAAATCTTCCCCGCGCCCACACGGTAGCCGACTGCCTGCCGGGTTGGAAGCCCGATGCGCTGGTGGTGGTTGATTGCGGCGATTTTGAGCGTATAGGGGTCGAAGCCGCGCAGACTCTCGCGGACGTGGCCCTTATAATCAACATCGACCATCATTCCACCAACTCGGGCTTCGGGCATGTGAAATGGGTGGACCCTGATGCCTCCTGCACCGGCGAACTGAGCGCGGCCCTTATAGACGAACTGGACGCCCGGTGGACGGAAGATATGGCCTTATGGATACTGGCGGCCATAATGGCGGATACCGGCAACTTCCAATTCTCGAACACCTCGCCGTCGGCATTCGAGTTGGCGGGAAGGATGGTGGAGCTGGGGGCGAGACCGGAGATGGTCGCCAGGAACCTTTACGGAAACCTCCTGCCCGGCAACCTTAAGCTGCTGGGCATGGTATTATTGACGCTGGAGGTTTTCCCCGAGAAGAAGGTCGCTGCGGTGAAGATTACAAAGGAGATGTTGGAGGAAACCGGGACCCGCCCGGACGACATCGAAGGTTTTGTCGAGTACCCGCGAAACCTTGAGGGTGTGGAAGTGGCAGTTCTGCTGCGCGAGCAAAAAGACGGGGCTTACAAGGTCAGCCTGAGGTCCAAAGGCGAAGTTAACGTGGCCGATATCGCTCACTCCTTCGGCGGAGGCGGGCATAATCAGGCCGCCGGGTTTACCGTCGAAGGGGAACCTGAAGACATCAAACGCCGGATAATAGATGCCGTTGCGGAGAAAGCAGGCGCGCATGGCGCAGGCAAGGGCGAATGAGGGCCCGGCGGTGGAGCCGGAGGGAATACTGGTGGTGGACAAACCCGCCGGGATTACGTCCCACACGGCGGTGCAGAGGGTAAAAAAGGCCCTCGGCGCCCGCAAGGCCGGACACTTGGGCACGCTCGACCCCCTCGCAAGCGGGGTGCTCCTTGTGTGCGTCGGGCCGGCCACAAAGACGGCTCCCTTCGTCGCCGACCACGAAAAGGAGTACGAAGCCACTGCCCTGTTGGGAGCGGAAACCGATACCTGGGATGCCGAGGGAGAAATAGTATCACGTTCCGACCCCTCGGGAATTGACGGGCAGGCTGTTCTGGACGTTCTGGGAGGCATGAAGGGTGAGATGGCGCTGGAAGCTCCGCCCTACTCGGCCATAAAAAAGAACGGGAAACCTCTGTATAAACGGGCAAGGCGCGGGGAGAAAGTGGAAGCCGTAATGCGTCGCGCGAATGTAATCGAGTTGGAGCCTCTCGGGGTCGAGCTGCCCCGGGTGAAATTCCGGTGCCTCGTTTCACGTGGAACATACGTTCGCTCTATAGTCAGAGAGATGGGAAAAAGACTCGGAACCGGCGCTTACCTGGAAACTTTACGCCGCACTCGAAGTGGAGGCTTTGGGGTCGATGAAGCCTTAAACTTGGACGAGTTGAATGAACCCTCCCGGCATGGTCAAATCCTTGAAAAGCTGCTAAATTCAAGTAATGCTTTGAAGTATATGCCCGAATTGAATTTGAGCCGGGGGGAGTTCGACAAAATCCGGAACGGTGGAACCATTATACGAGGAGAATATCCCCGTAAAGACCGAAGCCTTGATGAGTTCGGAAAGGAAAAGCTGTACAAAGCCCTCGACCCGAAAGGACGGCTGGTGGCGATAATGGAAATCGATGTCCGGGAAGACGATTGCGCATACTTCAAGCCCGTGCGGGTGTGGAAAAGGGAACAAGGCTCTTAAGCCCCTTGCCTTACGGGTATCGGCAAAAGGTAAACTGAATTAAAAACCAATTAATTCGGATATGAATATACCGGGTGGAAAAAGGAGGTAATAACCGGTGACTACGGAAAAGAAGAAGAAGGAGGAAGTCATACAGAAGTTCGCTTCCCACGAGAAAGACACGGGTTCTCCCGAGGTGCAGGCCGCGTTGTTGACCGAACGTATAACCGAGTTGAGCGAGCATTTCAAGGTGCATAAAAAGGACCATCATTCCCGCAGAGGGTTGCTCAAACTGGTTGGCCAGCGCAGGAGATTGTTGGAATACCTGAAAAGAAAAGATGTCAACCGCTACCGAAGACTTATAGGAGAGTTGGGGCTGCGGAAGTAACCACACGATTGAAAGGATTAGTATTTTATGCACAACGTAAGTCGAGAAATAGACAATAGAACTGTATCCATCGAAATGGGCAAGGTCGCCAGGCAGGCCGACGGGGCCGCATGGGTAAAAATCGGCGGCACCGTGACTCTCGTCACTGCTGTTGCCCAGCCAAGCCAGCGGGAGTTGGATTTCATTCCGCTTACCGTCGAATACAGGGAGAAAGCCTATGCCACGGGAAGGATACCGGGGGGCTTTTTCAAGCGCGAAGGCAGGCCGAACACCGAGGAGACGCTCGACAGCCGCCTGATTGACCGGACGCTCAGGCCGAGGTTCCCCGAGGGGTACAATTACGAAACACAGATTATAGCCGGAGTTTTCAGCGCCGACCGGGAAAACGACCCGGATGTGCTGTCGATAGTCGGGGCTTCGGCTGCGCTGCACGTCAGCAGGATACCGTTTAACGGGCCCATCGCCGCCGTAAGAGTGGGCATGATAGACGGTAAGTTCGTGATAAATCCATCTAGCAGCGAGCTGGAAAATTCGCTCATAAATCTGGTCGTCGCAGGTTGCCGCGACTCGGTCATCATGGTGGAAGGCGGCTCCCGCGAAGTGGAAGAATCCGTGCTGCTGGACGCCATCTTCCAGGGCCATCAGGCCATGCAGCCGCTTCTTGACATGCAGGACGAGCTGCGGGAAAAACTGGGCAAGCCCAAGATGGAAATTCAGCCGAAGGAGCCTACCAAGGGCCTGGGGGATAAAGTCAGGGAAATGGCCTTCGACAGGCTCAGGGAAACCCTGTTCATCGCCGATAAAATTCAGCGGAGCACGGCCAAGGACGAGTTGAAGGATGAGGTCGTGAATAAGCTTCTGGAAGAAGACCCGGAGTTGAAAACTTCCGAGGTGAGAGGCTACTTCGAGGAAATGGAAAAGGAGATAGTCCGCGGAAGCATAGCTTCGGATGGGAAAAGAATCGATGGGCGCGGCTCTGCCGACATCCGGCCCATTAACTGCGAAGTCTCGTGTCTTCCCCAGACCCACGGCTCGGCCATATTCACCCGCGGCGAAACCCAGGTGCTGGCCACCATCACCCTCGGCACCCGAGGGGACGAGCAGAAAATCGAGGGGCTGGAGGGCGAATGGTGGAAAACATTCCTTGTTCATTACAACTTCCCGCCTTACTGCGTGGGGGAAGTCAGGATGCGGCTGGGTACCAGCAGGAGGGAAATAGGCCACGGCGCGCTCGCTGAAAGGGCGCTGGATAAAGTCGTGCCGCCTCACGAAGATTTCCCCTACACCGTTCGGGTGGTGAGCGAGGTTCTGGAGTCCAACGGCTCCAGCTCCATGGCCACCGTCTGCTCCGGCAGCCTGGCCATGATGGACGCCGGCATACCGGTGAAGGCGCAAGTGGCCGGAATCGCCATGGGACTGATAAAGGAAAACGACCAGTTCTTCGTCCTTTCCGATATAATGGGAGACGAGGACCACCTCGGCGACATGGACTTCAAAGTGGCCGGTACCCGGCAAGGGGCGACCGCTTTGCAGATGGATATCAAGGTGGAAGGCGTAAGCCGGGAAATACTGGAAAATGCGCTCCAACAGGCCAGAGATGGCCGCATGCACATACTGGACAAGATGGACGAAGTGATAGACCGGCCCAGGCCCGAGATGTCTCCTTTCGCACCCCGGATTACCACCATGACCATACCGGTGGACAGGATAAGGGACGTCATCGGCCCGGGCGGCAAGATTATCAAGGGAATTATCGAAGCCACCGGCGCCTCCGTGGACGTCCAGGACGACGGGACGGTCAACATTTCCAGCGTCAACGGCGAGGCCAACGAAAAGGCCGTGAAAATGATAGAGGAGCTTACCGCCGAGGCGGAGGTGGGCAAGTTCTACGAGGGCACGGTACAGACAATTACCGACTTCGGAGCCTTCGTGGAAATTCTGCCCGGTCAGGACGGATTGGTGCATATATCTCAACTCGACCACAACCGAGTCGGAAAAGTGACCGACGTGTTGAAGGAGGGGGATAAAGTCCTGGTGAAATGTATCGGCATCGACAGCGGCGGCAAAATATCCCTGAGCAGGAAGGAAGCCCTCGGGCGGGACATCGAGGGCAACATAGTGGACTCGGACCTCGCGGTGGATTACAGCTCGAAAGACCAGGACAAACCGCGACACAAAGGCCGTGACCACGACAAGGGCGGGAGAGATAAAAAGCAGGGGCGTTCGGGCAGGAGGGAATAGCTTTCTATCACCCGCTGCATGATAAAAATTTCAGTAGGAAACGGAGCGGAAGGGATAAAGGGAAAGGGGCAGACAAGGAACCGGACAAGAAGCTTAAAGCCCCTTGCTTAAAATGGAACTCCGGGCAGGAGGGAAGCAGGGATGGAAAAGGTTCAAAAGCTGAAAAAATGAACATTTTCAAGGATTTCAGCGATGATGAGCTGGCCCGGATAGCAAAAGTGGCGGTGGAAAAAATTTTCCCCGCCGGTGGTTGCATTGTGGAGGAAGGCAAACCCGGGCCGGGGCTTTTTCTGGTGGAAAGCGGAGAGGTGGAAGTGCGCAAGGACGTCGGGGGTTCTAACGCCGACCGGGAATATATTGCGAAAATTAACGCGGGAGACCATTTCGGGGAAATGAGCCTGTTGGACGGCGAACCCGCTTCGGCGTCCGTGGTGGCTAAAGAGCCCACTATATGCTTTGTTTTAAAAGCCGACGAGTATAAAAAACTGTTGGGCGATAACCCGTTTATCGCGATGAAGCTGTACAGGTATTTCTCGCTGTCCCTTTGCGAAAGATTGAGAAAAACGGATGGTTATATAACGAGTGAGCTTTTGAAAAAGAAAAAATCCCGCATAAATCCGGATTTGCTTGCCGGCACCGTTTGATGGCGATACCTTGGAAAGCAGTTCGTTTTTTTCGCAAAAATCGAGGTCTCCGTCGCATTCGGCGTTGTTGCCGCTTTTGATTTTTGGTATACTTTTTTCACAATAGGGTGACATCTCAATGCCCCGACCGCTTGTCCTAATCGCAGACCATAACCCGTTTGTCCGCAAGTCGGTAAGAAAGCTACTTACCGAAATGGAAGTCGAGGTGCGCGAAGCGGTCAGCGGGCCTGAAGTGCTTGATTTCGCAAGAAATTTCCAGCCGGATGTCATTGTACTGGAAACCAACCTCCCCGGGCCGGGATTCCGCAGCGTTCTCAAAGCCCTCAAGGGTGAAGACGGCCTGCGTCACATTCCCATAATAGTCATGGAGGAAGGGCAAGGCTCCCCCGAGCCGCAATCCGAAGAAAACAGATTATCCAAGGGAGTCCAGGAAGCGGCGATGGGGGTAGTACGAAAACCTTTCCATAATAGGGAACTATTGAATCTTTTAAATAAGGCGCTCCGGGCGGTTCGAGGTATTACACTTATATCCTCGGAAGAGCAAGCTTCGGAAGCGACGGAAACCTCCCCGGCACCTCCTTCGACTAAAGAAGCCGCAAAAACATCAACTGAAACCACGCTCTTTCCCAACACCACCGCAAAGGCGGAGGCGCAGGAATTGTCGGAGAGCGACTTCAAGCGCTTCCAGGACTTCATCATGAGAAAGGTGGGGCTTTATTTCGACGAAAAACGCAAAGCCGACCTGGCCAGGGCCCTCCGGCATCGCATGAAAGCGCTGGGAATCGACGTCTATCTCGATTACTTCCAGTACCTCTCCCACTCCCAGTACGAGGAGAAGGAGCTGAGGAATCTGGTACTCTACCTGACCATCGGTGAAACCACCTTCTTCAGGTCCCCCGACCAGTTCAAGGCGCTTCGGGAGTACATGTTGCCGCGTTTGATTCCCGAGCGCCGAAAGCTGTCCGAGCCGACCCTCAGAGTATGGTCGGCGGGATGCTCCACCGGGGAGGAGTCTTACTCCATCGCCATAACGCTTCGGGAGATGATTCCCGACGCGGACAACTGGAATATCGTCGTCAATGCAACCGACATCAACCAGAAGTTTTTGAACTTCGCCGACGAGGGATTGTATCCGGCCAGAAAGGTCAGATACGTGCACGACGATATACTTCGCAGATACTTCCGGAAAGAAGGGGACCACTACAGGATGAGCTCCCAGGTGCGAAACATGGTGAATTTCGACTACCACAACCTCTCCAGCGAAAGCTACGACAGGTTCGCCGGCTCCGACCTGATTTTCTGCCGCAACGTGCTTATATATTTCCGCCGGGACAGGATTCCAAAGGTAATTTTCGGCTTTCACCGCGTGCTGACGGACGATGGCTACCTGGTGCTGGGTTATTCCGAGACCCTTTTCCAGGTTTCGGAGGAGTTCAAGAGCGTTCATTACGGCGACGCCTTCTTTTATGTAAAGCCGGATAAAGAAGAGCCGGAAGAAAAGAAGAAAACGCGGTGGCCGGATTTGCGGGTCGAACGTCATCCCACCGAAGAGGTTTACTGTCGAGTGCCACTTGCCTCCGAACCTAAAACACAGGTTACTGCCCCCGTTTCCCCCGCATCGCACGAGAAATCTGCGGAGATGATTCATGATTCAGCTCCCGAACCGGCTCCCAAACCTCCTGAACCCGATACCTCGAAAGCCCCCGGAGAAAAAGATTCGGAAAAAATAGAAAGAGAGCGCCTGTGGGAAGAAGGGCTCAATTATTACTTCTACGAGCAGTTCGATAACGCCGAGAAATCGTTCGACAAACTGGCCGAATTGTATCCCGACTGCGCCCGGGCCCAGTTGGGGCTGGGATTCATACAGGCCAATAAGGGAAATGACCAACAGGCGGAGGAAAAAGTAAAAACCTCCCTTCAAATGAACAACCTTCTGCCCGAAGCTTACTACCTGAGGGCGTTGATTGAGGAAAAAAACGGCGACGTGGAAGCCGCCCTGGCCGATTACCGCAATGTCATTCTTCTGGACCCCGACTTCGCCATGGCCCACTTCAACCTGGGGATTCTGTACATGAAGCGGAATCGAATAAAGGACTCCAGCCGCGAGTTTCGGAACACCTTGAACATCCTGAGAAGGTACGAAACCAATCGCAGCGTCAAGTTCTCCGGAGGGTTGCATCGGGAGGCGCTTATACAGCTTTGCGAGGAACTTAGCGAATGACGCCTACGGGTCAAAAAAGCGCCGAACCACGGTCGGCGAAGTCGAAAAAAACGGTGCTCATCTCCGACCCCGAGCCGTTCGTAAGGGACACGCTGCGGATAAAATTGGCGAGTAAGGGTTATCATGTAATTACGGCTTCCACCGGAAGGGACACCGTGCGAGCGGCGGCCAGGCATCAGCCGACCCTGGTGCTCACCGAAATCAATTACATAGAACCCGACGGGTACAAAATGTGCCAGATGCTGAAAGGACATGACCCCACCGCTGCTATTCCCATAGTGGTGCTCACATCACTGGAAGACACCCCCGAAAGAAAGTTCATGTTCAGCGCCTATGTGGAGGATTTTCTGAATAAACCCTTCAGCCCCCGGAAGGTCGCGCAGGTGGTGGACAGGGTGGTTAGAAGTCCCGGAAACAAGGGTTAAAAAACCGGATGGAAGAAAACACAGAAAAGTCTCAGGCGCTCGTCAGAGAGCTGGGGCAGGCAAACCTGCTCAACGTGATAGAGCCGATTCTGAAAACCGGCGCAAGGGCTCACCTGCACGTAGAGTTGGGGGGCGAGGACGGGGACTTCTATTTCAACGAGAGCCGAATGGTTTTCGCACGGGCCAGCGCCATCGTCAACGAAGAGGCCGCTTATTACCTGCTTTCCTGGAGAAACGGCACCTTTGCGCTAAAAAAGGTAAAAAAACTCCCGCCGGAGCCTAATGTCGATATAGAATGGCTGGATTTCACAAGATTTTACGAAGAAGAAATAGATAAGCTGGTGCAATCCTTCGTGCCCCAGATAGAAGGCGGCCTGTATTTGATTCTAAGGGACCCCCGCGGAAAAACGGTGTTTTTCGCCGACCACTTCAAAAAGAGTCTTTCCGAAAATAAAGTAAAACAGTTGCTCTCCGATTCCAGGATAGAAAAGTCCTTTGCCGCTCTTATGAAATCCAATGACACTTTTGTCAGAATGGAGTCCGGCGATTACCTGCTGGTGCTGCATTACCTTCCCGAGATACGGTATTTCACCATCGGTATCATCCGGAAGAACGCGAAAGACCACGGTTATGAGAAATGGATGCAGGAGGTGTTCGAGCCCCGTGCCCTGGAAGCGGTGTCGCTGGCGCTTGAACTCGCCGACAAAAAACGGGTGCGTGGGAAAATACTGGTGATTGACGACAGCCCCACCACCCGCGCCATTCTGGAAGATACGCTCACTGAATACCGGTTCCATGTAATAAGCGCCGAAAACGGCTACGAGGGAATTATAGTCGCACAGGATGTGGAGCCCGATATGATATTTCTGGATGTGTTGATGCCCAAGCTAAGCGGCTACGACGTGCTCAAAAGACTCCGGGCAAACGACAGGCTCAAAGACCTCCCGGTGGTAATGCTCACCTCTAGGGGATTGACCGACGACAAGGGGGAGGCTTTCAAAGAAGGGGCGAATCTGTATATCGAAAAACCCTTTACATCCAAAAAAATTCTGGCAATAGTGGAAAATGTGCTGGGACTGGAATGAACGGCTGATGAACGGGAGAAGGAAATGAATAATAACCGGGAAGACTACGACACCAAAACCATCCTGGAAAGAATGCGCCAGGAGTATTGGCGCGGCGTAACCGAGGAGATTGAAGAGGAAGCCACGGATCAACTGACGCTGTTGAGCTTCAACCTCGGCGAAGAAAAATACGCCATACAAGCCGGTTACGCCAAGGAAATAATCAAGGTGCCCGAAGTGGTCAGGGTGCCGCGAACGCCTCCAACCGTGTTGGGGATAATCAACCTCCGGGGAAGAATTACGCCCATAATAGACCCCCGGCCCGTGCTGGGATTGAAAGCGGAAAAGGTTACCGATACCGGTCGGGTAATAATAGTGGAAGTCGAAGACCTTTATACCGGGATGCTCGTCGAGGAAGTGGAAGGTATCACCAGCGTGCCCCGGGATGAAGTTACTTCCGTATCCAGCGCTCTGGCCAAGAAGGATTTTCTGGAAGGGCAAGTGCTGATAGATGAAAAGCCCATGGTGTTGATAGAAATCTCAAAGCTGCTCAACGCCCCGGACTTTAAGGCGGCGGCGATAAGGAAATGACCGAAACGACCGGAAAATCCGGGTTGGACCCCTTGAACAAAATCCGCATGGGACTCCTGGCGTGGTGCTTCGGCACAAGCGCCGCAGCGGTCATCATCGTAGTCTGTCTCATGCACGAGGTGTTGGCCGGGCTGAGCACCCAGCTCGGGCGGAACATAGAAATACTCGCCGTGGTGCTGGCCATAACCGCAGCCGGCCAGATTATTTATAACGAAAAACTGTTGGTTCCCCTCAAAGGTCGCGCCGAAAGCCTTTTCGGAAGTGCCGCCGGAACCGGGACCTTTTCTCCCCGCATTATCGCCCTGATAGTAGGGATATGGCTGGCGCTGGCGGTATCTGTTTATGCCGTGATGACTTTCAGCCTGGGTTATGTGCTGCCCTTGTGGGAGTTTGCCCTTACAGTGGCGGTTACGGGCGCCATAGTCGGCGGAGCCGTTTATTCATTATTCAGCCTGGAATCGAGTGGCGAGGAAATGTCTTCCGACGCCTTGGTAAAAGCCCTTTTGCAGATACCCCTCAAGAGCGCCTGCTTCTCACTGGGCATGTGGATTTTCGCCGGAGTTTCCTTCGGCGCCGGGTTCCGCTTTCTGGGAGGAGTACAAACGCTGTGGGCGGTGGATTTCATGCTGATGGCCATAATGGCCGGAATACTCGCTTTCCCCATTCAGTACCACCTTTTCAAGCGGGTTATGGCTCCCGTCCGCAACGTGTTGATGCGAAAAGGATATCGCAATTACATCGGCGCTTCGAGATTTTTCATAAAGTATAAACTGTCGGTTTCCATCGGGGCGCTGGCAATATTCGCAGTGGGATTTTACGGGTTGCTGAACTATAACACTTCCGCAAGACTGCTCACCGCCCAGGTAGACGCTCGGTTGAAAAGAAACCTCGAAGAGCTGGCTGATAAAAGCGCCAATCCCTCAGAGCAAGCTCTGCGCGGGAAATTAATTGAAATTGGAAAAAAATTCCGCGCCGTTCCTTTCATGGCCGATGAGAACGGGCTTATGGAGTATCTGTCGGTGCCGGAAAAATATTCCGGCCTGGCAAAAGCCGCCCTGAGCGGGGACGAATCGTCCCTGATACAGACCGCAGACCTTGTCGTTACCGAAAGTACGGAAAACGGTTCGATAAGGTTGGGTTTGATATACCCCGGCGAAAATTTATCCTCCATGCTCAACGGAGTGCGCAACCAGGCGCTGGCTTTCGGGGCCCTGGCGCTGGCGCTGGCCGGCGTCCTCGCGTTTTTCCTGTCGCGAGATATTACGGAACCGCTGGCAATAATGAGGGAGGAAGCGGCCACTTTCATAGAAGGGGATTATAACTGGCAATCCAACTTCCTGGCCGACGACGAATCCGCCGACCTGGCCATCGGTTTCGAAAGCATGTCCGAAGAGCTGGCCGCTCAAATCCAGGAAGTGAAAAACCTGATAGAAAATATCGAGCTCAGCGTCCAGCGATTGGGTTCCAGCGCCGGCGAGCTGGAGTCGGTTTTCCGCCAGCAGGCCACCGGAAGCTCGGAGCAGGCCGCCGCTGTTCAACAGGCGCTTACCACGGCGGGCGAAATCGCCGCCACCGCCAAACAGATATCGGAAAATGCCCTCACCGTGGACAATGTTGCAAGCGAATCGCGAGATGCGTGCAAAAGCAGCAGCGACGTCGTTTCCACCACCATGCAGGGCGTGAAGGAAGTCATGGAGCATGTGAATACCGTGGCGAAGGGAACCACCGACCTGGCCGAGCTATCACAGCGCATCGGGGGAGTGGTGGACATCATACAGGAAATAAACGAGCAGACCCATGTCCTGAGCGTGAATGCTTCCATCGAAGCCAGCGGCGCCGGCGAGGAAGGTAAGCGGTTCGGCGTTCTGGCCAGGGAAATCCGGAGAATGGCCGAGGGAACCGGGGAGGCGACAGACCAAATAAGGAACCTGGTGGAGCGGGTCCGGAAATCAACCACCTCCACAGTTATGATGGCCGAGGAGGCCACCAAGGTTGTGGACTCGTGGGTAAAGCAGGTGGAAAGCCTCGGACAGGCGTTTAAAAATATCGACCAACTGGTGGAAATGGCCTCGGGAGCCACCGGCGAGATAAAGTTGAGCACTCGCCAGCAAACCACGGCATGCGAGCAGATGGCACAGGTAATAGCCGAAGTGAAAGAAGTGGCGGACCAGGTCGTGTCAGGCGCCAAGCAGACGGAACAATCCGTCGCCGACCTGACCAAGCTTACATCCAGTCTCAGGGAGTTGGTGGAAGAAAGGCGCATCGAGGGAGGAGGCGCCTGATGCTGAAGCTCAGAATATTGATAGTGGATGACAGCGTTACCATAAGGGAGCTGGTAAAAGACGCTTTCGAGAAGCGCGGCTTCCGCGTGCTTCCCGCCGCCGACGGCCAGGAGGCGCTGGAAGTAACACTCAAGGAAACCCCGGATATTATCATCAGCGACATTTCCATGCCCGGAATGGACGGCTGGGATTTCTGCGACCAGGTGCGTAAAAACCCGTATACATCCTTTATACCTTTCGTCTTCCTGTCCAAAAAAATCGAGGCGCCGGACAGAATCAAGGGACTCCAGATGGGCGCGGACGACTATCTCACCAAGCCGTTCGAGATGGAAGAGCTGGTGGCGAGGGTGGAGCTTATCCTGAACAGAACCATCAAGGCCCAGGAGGCCGCCTATTCCAAAAGCAAGGGCCTGAGCGGCTCCACTAAGGAAATGGCCCTGCCCGACCTGTTGCAACTTTTCAACGCCAACCGTAAAACCGGAATACTCAAAATAAGAAAATCTTCACAAATTGAGGGGTTCATAGCCTTCCAGGACGGAAACATCGTCGGCGCACAGCTGGATAAGTTCAGCCCGGTCAAGGCTGTGCAGCGCATGATGCAATGGGACGATGCAAAGTTCGAGCTGGAACCGCTCCTGGAAAATCCCGGCGGTTACGCCCCCGAACTCGGAAGTATCGAAAGCATTCTGCTCGAAAGTTTCCGTATACAGGACGAGCTGGCGCGACTGCGGCAGGAAAGGCCCGTCGGTAAGGTGCAACTGGTCAGCGGGGCCCTGCGCAATCTGGGAGATTTAAACGAACGGCAGAAAAAAGTGCTGGTCAGGGCCCGTTCGGCGAATAATGTGGATGAGTTGATGGAGATTGAAGACGTCAGCGACCTGGAAATATACGAAACTGTTCTGGATTTGATAGACAAAGGCGTTTTGAGGGAGGCCGGGTGATGACCGATAAAGCCAAGTACATAGGAATATTCAGGGAGGAGGCGTCCGAGCACCTGGATAACCTGAGCCTCGGTCTCCTTGAACTGGAACTCAGCGAGGGCGATGCCGAGCTTATCCACAGCCTGCTGCGCGCGGCCCATACTCTTAAAGGCTCGGCAAAAATGCTGGGCCTGGAGCAGATAGGCGAAATCGCCCACAAAATGGAGGATATATTCAAGGCCGTCGAGGACGGGGACCTGTCGGTATCCGCGGAAGCTGTCGATGCCCTGCTGGCGGGAACGGATTCCATTAAGGAAATCATGGAAAAAGTCGGTACGGAGGGACAACAGCCGCCGAACACTTCCGGAGTAGTTGAAAAACTTCTGAACGTGCTTGAAGGGTCAGAAGAGACGGAAAAAGCGGCCGAAAAACCTGCGGAAAAAAAGAAAGAGGGCAAGAAAAAGACGGGCAAAAAATCCGGCAAAAAAACAGGCAAGAAAGCCGCCGCCGGGAAAGAAACGAAAACCGAAAAGGCGCCGGAAAAGAAGCCTCCGGCACCGCAGGCCTCCGGTGAGGAACCCCCCGGTGAGAAAGCCCCGGAGCCTGTCGCCGCTGCCCCGAAGGAAGAGGAGCAAACTTCCCAAGAGCCTGAAAAATCGTCCACCCAGGACGCAATAAGGCGATACGCCAGGCAGGATAGGGATACCATCCGCGTAGATACCTACAAGCTCGACGACCTGCTCACCGTGGCGGGGGAGCTTCTGATAAACCGCACCAGAATAGAAAGCCATTACCACCACCTGAAGGGCCTCATAGAAGAGATGGAGAATATCGACGTTTCGGAAAGCACCAACGGCGGGGACCCGGCGAAAATAGTGGAATATCTGAAAAACTCGCTACTGGAAACAAAGGATAAGCTGAACGACGTCCACCAGAACATGGGGGAAACCCTCATCGACCTGGACCTTTACAGCCGCGACATACGCGACTATGCGATGAACCTGCGGGTATTGCCCGCCAGAGTGCTTTTCGATGAATTCTACCGCACGGTTAGAGATTTCTCGAGGGAATTGAAAAAGGAATTCCGCCTCGAAGTGACCGGCGGGGAAACGGAGTTGGACAAGCAGCTGCTGGAGGAGCTTCGACCTGCGCTGATTCACATCATCAGAAACTCCTGCGACCACGGGATTGAGGATCCCGAGGCAAGAAAGCACAAGGGCAAGCCGGCGGAAGGCGTGATAAATATCTACGCCTATCACAAGGGCCACAACGTAATAGTCGAGATTACAGACGACGGAAAGGGCATCGACCCCAAAGCCGTGCGCGATGTGGCGGTGGAAAGGGGGATAGTAAGCCGGTCGGCGGCCGATGAACTGACCGACGACGAAGCCCGGTACCTGATACTGCAACCCAGCTTCAGCACTTCGAAAATAATCACCGATTTCTCCGGCCGGGGCGTGGGGATGGACGTGGTGAAAACCAATATAGAGCGCATAAAGGGCGATATCCGGGTAGAGTCCGAAAAGGATAAATACACGCGGATAACCCTGACCGCTCCCCTGACCCTTTCCATACTTAACGCTTTGCTCGTGAATGTGCGTGAAGATATCTACGCCATTCCGCTTACCTACGTGGAGGAAGCCATCCGGCTGCCGGTCCAGGCCATATTTACGGAAGCGGGCAGGGATGCCTTCAATCTGCGAGGGGAGGTCATACCGCTGGTCAAGCTGGAAAACCTGTTGGGATACGAGGCCAGGCCGGGACTTGATGAGATACCTGAAAAAGTGCCGGTGGTGGTGCTGAAATTCCGTAACCAACAGCTCGGACTGATAGTGGATTCCTATCTGAGAGACCAGGAGATAGTGGTAAAAAGCATGGGGAACTTCCTCGGCGAGATACCCTTTGTCGGCGGAGCCACGGTACTCCGGTACGGGGAACCGACAATAATACTTAACGTTTTCGACATCTTCGCCGCCGCCGAAAGATGGTCCGAAACCGGTATCAAGGACCAGTTCGAGCGGGCAATGGAAGGAAAACCAGAGCTGAAAATACTCGTTGTAGATGACTCCATCACCACACGGATGATGGAAAAAAGTATTCTCGAAGCCGCCGGCTATACTGTGGACCTGGCGGTAAGCGGCGAGGAGGCCGAAGAAAAGCTCCGGGACAACGATTACAACCTGATAGTAACCGACGTGCAAATGCCCGGTATAGACGGCTTTGAGCTTACACGCAGGATAAGGGAGAAGGAAGAAACCAGGGAAATGCCGGTAGTCGTGGTCACCAGCCTGGCAAGCGATGAGGACAAGCGAAAAGGGGTTGAAGTAGGCGCACAGGCTTACATCGTTAAAGGCACCTTCGACCAGACTACACTTCTGGATACCGTTAAGAGTTTGATAAGCTGATATAATGATACGAGCTCTCATAGTGGATGATTCCCGGGTTATCCGGGAAGTGCTCAAGGACATTCTGTCCGGAAGCGAAATAGAAGTAGTGGGCGAGGCCCGCAACGGGGAGGAAGCGATCGAGCTGACGGGCAAGCTCAAGCCCGACATCATCACCATGGACGTCATGATGCCCGTTATGGACGGGTTGACTTCCGTAGAGCACATCATGGCCGAGCAGCCTACTCCCATCCTTATATTCGCCTCCAGCGTCAATCGCAAGGACGTAAACATAGCCTTCGAGGCCATCCAGAAGGGCGCGCTGGACGTGGTGGAAAAGCCCGAGAGCTTAAGCCCCGACGACTTTAACCAGCTCAGGGATGTGCTGGTGCAGAAGATAAGGCTGCTTAGCAACATCAAGGTAATTCGCCACATAAAGGGTCGCCGGCGCAACAAGGTTGCGGAGCTTTCATACCTTCCCAAAAAGGCCGATGCGGTAAAACCGGGGGCGAAAGTGCTGGCCGTCGGTGCCAGCACCGGCGGGCCCAAGGCCGTGATGAGCATTTTTAACACCCTCCCGGCCGAATTTCCCGTGGGGGCGCTGCTGGTACAACATATAGGCTCGAACTTCACCTCGGGCTTCGTAGACTGGCTCAATCGGGATACCGCTCTGTTGGTCAAAACTGCGGAGGAAGGGGAAAAGGTGGAACCGGGGAAGGTGCTGGTGGCGCCCGGCGATGTACACATGGAAGTGGAAAATGAGCGTATCAGGTTCTCAAACGGTCCCCTGGTTAACAACTGTCGCCCCTCGGTGGACGTTATGTTCAAATCCGTGGCGCGCGAGTACGGAAATCAGGCCATGGCGGTGCTGCTTACCGGAATGGGACGGGACGGAGCCGAGGGGATGATGGCCATCAAACAGCGCAACGGCGCAACGCTGGTGCAGGATGAGAAAAGTTCGGTTATATTCGGAATGCCCAAAAGCGCGGTCGAGTTGGGCGCAGCGGATAAAATTGTTACATTAAAGGAAATCCCCGACGAAATAGTAAAACTGGTAGGGGGAACCCATAATGGCCAGAATACTGGTAGTTGACGACTCCGATTATGTGCTCGAGTTCACCAGGGATGCCTTGGAGGGCGAAGGCCATGAAGTGTTTATAGCCCGGAACGGATTGGAAGCGAACAAAATAATCTTTTCGTCCGGCACCAGGCCGGATCTCATACTACTGGACATCGTCATGCCCATGCTCAACGGCGACAAGGTTATGCAGGCTTTCAAACAGAGTGAAACCACAAAAAGCATTCCCGTGCTGTTTTACAGCACAAAAAGCGAAAATGAGCTTCAGGGGCTGGTGGAAAAGCACAAGAATGAAGGTTATCTGAAAAAGCCGATGAACGCCGATGAACTTTGCGAGGCCATTCGCGAATTTCTCCCTTAGTTCTTCCCCACTGGAAAACATGAACATTTGAAGAAATTACTGCAGGCTCGGAGAGCAATGTCGGCTCGACCTTCGATGTAGAATGAAAATTCCAACAGGGTGTTGAAAAATGCTATTTTTCGTAACGCCCGGACGGGCAAAGGGCGCCTTAATAGAATCAGTTACTTACAAGTGCCGCCAGGGATGGCGGCGTTACGTTTCAGACTTTTTCAACAGCCTGCTAAGGATTTCATTCCATTTTGTTGCCGCAATTGGGGCAGAACTTGGCCCCGGGTGACAGCTCGGCCTCGCAGTTGGGGCATTTGGGCGCGGCCTCCATCTTATTGCCGCAGTCGGGGCAGAATTTTGCGCCCGCCGGAGTGTCAGAGCCGCAATTCGGGCATTTAGAGCCCGCTTGCTGTATTGCAGCGCCGCAGTTGTAGCAGAACTTGGCGCCCGGCCGATTTTCGGTGCCGCACTCGGAGCATTGTACACCCTGAGCGGCTCCCGCCCCTTGCGCCCCCTGGTTACCCTGTCCGCCCCCCCCTTGCTGGAACATGCCGGGCATGGCCATTCCAAAGCCGATGCCGGCTCCCATTCCCATTCCCGCCATGGCGCCCTGAGCGCCCGCGCCGGGGTTTTCGGCGGCCGATTCCAGCGCGGTCATGGCCTTGTATTTCATGTACTGGGTCATCTGGTCGCCCTGTACCCCGCCAAACACTCCCGCCGATGTCCTCTCGTCCAGGGTTTTCTGGACCTCCTCCGGTGGGGTAATGGCCTGGATGAAGAAGTCCACCAGCTCCATACCGTACTTGGTAAACTGGTCGCCGATACGCACCTTCGCCGCCGCGCTGAGTTCGTCGTACATGGCTGCCAGGTCGAGGACGGTGTCGAGGTTCTCTCCCAAGAGGTCAATCAGCCGTGCGACAACGGCGCTTCTCAGGTAATCCTTCACCTGGTCGGTGCTGTAAACTCCTTCCGTGCCCACCATGGTATTCACGAACACCAGGGGGTTGTTTATGCGCATGGTGTAGGAGCCGAAAGCTCTTAGCCTGATGGAGCCGAATTCCTTGTCGCGGTACAGGATAGGCTCCATCGTACCCCACTTGAGGTTGTTGAAAAGTTTTAAGTTGATGAAATAAACCTCGGCGCGGAAGGGGCTGGTAAAACCGAATGGGAGACTTAAAGCCTTGGTTATTATCGGAAGGTTAAGTGTAGTCAGAGTATGCCTGCCGGGGCCAAGCGCATCGAGCGCTTTTCCGTCGCGGAAGAACACGGCGGCCTGGTTTTCACGCACTATGCACTGAGCGCCCATCTTTATCTCGCCGCTGCCTTCCTCCGGCACGCGGCTTACGATGGTGTCCCCGGTCTGGTCAAACCATTCAATAACTTCGAGAAACTGTGACATCTCTTCCCCCGTTTATTTAATAGAATTGAGCTTAAATTATAGCACAAAAGAGCCTTTGTTGGAAGTTAAAATTTCATTATTGAACGAAGTTGGATGGACACAAGGTTTACTCCTGCGAATTGAGAATACGCCGAAAATCGGAACTCTGGCCTGCCGTTACGCTTCGTGTTACCATCATGAAAAAGGTGCTCCGAAAATGGCGGAAAAGTATACGCAACTTCGGGATTTGCTCCAGTCATACAAATCGATTCTGGTTTGTTTTTCGGGGGGCGTGGATTCGAGCTTCCTGTTGAAATCGGCCGTGGATACTCTGGGTAAGAAAAATGCCGTCGGGTTGTTGTTTGAAAGCCATTTATACCCCCGCCGGATTCTGGATGAAGCCCGCGCAACGGCAAATCAGATAGGAGCAAGGTTGGAGGTTGCAGAGCTTGAACTGCTGGAAGTCCCGGCCATACGCGCCAACCCCGCCGACAGGTGTTATCACTGCAAGCGCCACATCATGGAGGCCGCCCTCAACATGGCGCGTTCCTGTGGCTTTGAGCACGTGGCGGACGGCACGATGGCCGACGACCTCGGGGGACACCGC
Organism: uncultured bacterium; assembly: GCA_964459325.1. GTDB lineage: Bacteria > RBG-13-61-14 > RBG-13-61-14 > CAYWKU01 > CAYWKU01 > CAYWKU01. Next base: position 56,720 of record CAYWKU010000019.1, read on the forward strand.
CCCGGCCTGAAGGCTCTCGAAGAATTGGGTATAAAAAGTCCGTTGGCCCAAGTCGGCTTAAGCAAGGAAAAAATCAGAGAGATGAGCAAAAAGCTCGGGTTGAGCACGTGGGATAAACGGAGCTACACCTGCCTGGCGACCCGGTTTCCGGCGGGTGAGGAGATAACCCGGGAGAAGCTGGATATGGTGGATAAATGCGAAGTCTCCCTCGAGGAGGAAGGCTTCGATTTTTACAGGGTCAGGTATCACGGGGACGTCGCCCGGGTTGAGCTGGCGACGGAAGATATACCGCGCATATTCGAAAATGACCGACATAAGAGCATAGCGCAGGCTTTCCGCGCAGCCGGATTTCGTTACGTGTCCGTTGACCTGGAAGGCTACCGCTCCGGTAGCGTGAGCGAGCCCGGTGGGGGCGCAAAGTTAAAAGAGGCGGAATGAGGCTACCCCGGATAAGAAAGAACGTTATACCGCGCGGCGAGGAAGGCCGCCGCATAAAGGGAAGATTTGAGGACGAAAACGCCTGCAAAAGATGCGGCAAATGCTGCTATCAGGGATTCATCGTCAAGGGGCTTTACATCATGATACCCGAATTGCCTTGCCGGTATCTTAAACCGGACGGCAACGGGCGAACGATATGCGAAGTTTACGAGAACCGGGACAAAATCGATTGGTGCAACACCGCCAATGTCAAGACCGTAAAGGAGGGTCTTTTCCCCCCGGATTGCGCATACGTGCAGGGAGTTATCAATTACCGGGGGAAAATCCTGCCCCCTCCCGAACAGGAGGAGCGTATAAACAGGGAGCTTTTCAAAAGGGTCAAGCGGATGAGCTGCCCCGAGCCGATACGATTGGAGGATTGGCTCAACTTTCTGTCCCGGTTGATGAGCTCGGTGGGTAAGGAGTAAATCATATCCCATTGTAAGTTGCCTATTATGGAGCCTTTTCAGCTTTTAATAAAACCGGTGGCCGCCGACTGCAACATGGTCTGCAGCTACTGTTTCTACCGGCCCAAGAACCAGCTTTTCGGCCCGGGCCCTCACCGCATGTCCGACGAGACTCTCGAGCGCATGATAAGCGATTTCATGGGTTACGGTTTCGACCCTTCCGTATTTGTGTGGCAAGGCGGCGAGCCGGTGATGGCGGGGCTGGAATTTTTCGAGAAGGTGGTATCGCTGCAGCAGGCCTACGGCAGGCCCGGCCGCAGGGTGGGAAACGCCCTCCAGACCAACGGGGTCATGCTTGACCGCATGTGGGCCGATTTTCTAAGCGAGTACAGTTTTCTGGTGGGCTTGAGCCTGGACGGACCGCGCGACGTTCACGACGCTTGCCGGAAAATGCCCTCCGGCTCCGGAACATTCACGGAGGTGATGAAAGCGGGCGAGATGTTGCGGGCGCGAGGGGTGGCTGTAAACGCGCTGTCGGTGGTCAGCGGCGCCAACGTTACCAAGGCCAAAGAAGTGTACCGCTTTTTCCGGCGCGAGGGATTTCATGAGTTGCAGTTTATTCCCTGCCTGGAGAGCAGCCCCATTTCGGGGGGCATAGCCGATTTCTGCCCTTCACCCGACGATTACGGCCGGTTTCTGTGCGAGCTTTTCGACGAATGGATAGCTGACGGGGTGGGCGAAGTCAGCCTGCGGACGTTTGACAGCTTCGTATCCAGCGCCGCCGGTATGGGCGCCACTGTTTGCACCTTCGGGCCGAGATGCGCCACCTACCTTTTAATTGAGCACAACGGCGATGTTTACCCCTGCGACTTTTTCGTCGAGCCCAAATGGAAAATCGGGGAAATGTCCGAAGCTCCGCTTCGGGATTTCTTCGACATGGAGAGGGAAAAGCAATTCAAGCGAATGAAACCCTCGCCGGATAAGGGTTGTTTTGAGTGCAAGTGGTGGGAATATTGCCACGCCGGATGCGTGAAGGACTGGATAAACTCCCGCGGCAAGGGCGCACGTAAAACGTACTTCTGCAAGTCGTACCAAATGTTTCTGGAGCACGCTAACGATGAGTTGGTCCGACTCGCCCGGCGGGTTACCGGGGAGCGGCCCGGCAGAAACGACCCTTGCCCGTGCGGTAGCGGCAAGAAATACAAGAAATGTTGCATGAAAGAAACATAGTTACTTGACCGATACCGAAAATTCTGTTTTACTTTCCTTGAATAGGGAAAAGGGTAGACGGATAAAATGACCCCTGCCGAAAAAAAGTTCCGCAACCTGATGGTGGTATACTTCCTCCTGTTCGCCGGAGGCGCGTTGTCGTTTTATTTCCGGCCCGAGAATACGGTTGAGGACATTGTTACTCTCGGGACATGGCTCGGTTTCGCGCAGTTCAAGGCGCCGGCGGACAAATTCTGGGTGATACTCTCGGTGGCGATGATGGCCACCATCGCAGCCTGTTGCCTCATAGCCTCAATGAAAGTGAGTGTGACGAAACATTACGTTATCCCGGTGCTGGTGAGCAAGCTGACCTCATCGGGACTGGGCGTTTACGAGTTCATAATCAACACTCCCCACCCCTTTCACTACCTGGTGATAGCGGTGGTGGATTTTCCTTTGTTTCTGCTGGCTTTTATTTTTTACGTGAGGGCCTTCGGTTCGGCAGGAAGGGCTGTAAAACCTGTTCAAAAGGAAGCCGAACCGGTTGAAAAAAGTGCTGCTTGAAGTGATTTTTGACCGGTAAGGAGTTGGAAAGTGGAGAACGCATTTGAGGTTTCTCCGGACATATCACTGAAAAAGTATTTTACGGAGATAGTTCCCGAACAGTTTAAACGCATAATGAATAAGAGAGTGCCGAGGAAGCTGGCGGGGACCGAGTTGAGCATGCAGTTCGATGTCGAGGGGCCGAACGGGGGCGCCTGGTCGGTTATCGTTACCGACGGCAAAAGCATGAGCGTTATAGAAGGTTCTTGCGAAGAGGCAATGACTACATCGAAACTATCGGAAGAATACATACGGGATTCTTTCAGGGGCATAGTGCCGCCGTTGATGGAGTTCGAGCGCCTGTTTGAAAAGGAGGCTCCCGAAAATCTCCAGGCGATAAAGAACCTCCGGGGTAAGCTTACGGCGCGCCTGAAAATGCCGGAGGGAAATATCCATACGAGCGAGGTGATTTTCAACAAAACGGAAACCCCCGAGGTTACAATAAAAATATCCATAGAGGATGTGTGGGAAATGAGGAAAAAGAATCTTGATGGCCGAACCGCTTTCATGGAGAACAGGATAGAAGTGGAAGGGGATATATTATTTGCCCTTAAGTTGAGTCGGTTCGAGTTCTAATCGTTTGTTTTATTGATGATGAGAAAAATGCATACATTATTGAGGTACAAGATTAAAATACCTTTCGTTGTAGGTTTATGGTGGGGATTTGTCGCCACCATCAGATTGGTACTCCCGGACCTTGCCTATTCATATACGTGGAAACAATATTTTTCTGCTTTTTTCATTTTGACTATTTTTACCATTTTTATCACAGCGATAATAAGCTTCATATACATGGGTATTTTTCGAGGCCGGGTAAGCGTAAGAAAGATGTGGGTGTTTTCTTTATCAATACCCGTGGTAGTTCATGTAATTATTTTCCTAATAAAAGAATTTGTTTATAGTGCATCATTCACGGGCCAGCATTCATCTTATAATTTGTATTTGCCTTTAATTGGCACGATTGTCGTATTATTTATGATTTTTATTATTATGTATATAATTCGCTATCTAGAAAGATTCGAAGGAAAAAGAATATTATCGATAATTACCGGATTATTGCTTATGGGAGTAATATTATCTCCTTATTTAACAAGAGCTTTTAACACAATAACTGCCGATAAAGAATCCGGCGCTCTACCGGATGTAATATTGATAAGTTTGGACACGGTTAGAGCTGATCATATGCCGAGTTACGGATATTTTCGTCGGACCACGCCGTATCTGTACTCCCTCGCACAGGATTCCGTGCTTTTCGAAAACGCCGTCGCTCACATACCGTGGACCCTGGGAAGTCATATCTCGATACTGTGTTCAAAATATCCCAGGGGAACGGATGTTAGCGGAGAAGCAATCAGTTTAAACACTTTTGATAATTGTATTCAGAACTTACTTCAAAACAAAGGATATGTTTGTGGAAGTTTTATCTCATCTACAGTTTTAAACAAAAAATACACTCGCTTTTCGGAATTTAACACTTACAATGATATTTTTTCTATATTGAGCTTGTTGACTCATTCAGATTTGTACTTAATGATGGAGTTATCGGGAATAACCAGATTAATTCTTTCCGAAGATATAAGGCTTGCCGGTTCAATTAGAAAAGCTGAAGGAACAACAAAGGCCGCCCTCGAGTGGGTAAACTTATGCAACGAATCCACTCCCTTGTTTCTCTGGGTCCACTATTACGATCCACATTATCCCCTGGAGCCCCCCGAAAAATTTAGAAAAAAGTTCGTAAATTCACATAAACTGGATAAATTTATAGAAGAAAGGATAGATTTCAAATACTGGAGAGAAAAAAACGTAACGAAAAATACAATAATGGAACGAAATAACCTGTATGACGCAGAACTTGCATACATGGATTTCTGGATAAAGCATCTCGTGGTAAAATTCAGAAAAATTAGAAATAAGTCTCCGTATATAGTAGTAATCTCAGACCACGGCACAAGCATGGGTGAACACAGATATTTCGGCAAGGCTGCTCGTTTGTATGATGAAATAATAAAAGTACCCTTTTTCATAAAATTGCCATCATCAAAATCCGCAAGAATCTCCACTCAGGTGGAAAGCGTTGATATAATGCCGACGATATTAGAGCTTTTAAAAATGCCGATACCGGAAGGAACTGATGGAAATTCGCTCGTACCGCTGATTGAAGGTAGAAAACTCGAAGACAATGCAGGTTACAGTCTAACCCTTAAAAATCCGAAAAGATATTCAATAAGAACTGATAAGTACAAGTTTATATATAACAATACGGTTAAGAACCCTTTCGAACTTTATAACCTCGAAGTGGATCCGCTGGAAATAAAAAACCTTGCCGGGAAAAATGTAGATAGTTTATCACCTGTAGTTAAATCATTATTTCAGCGATTGAGGGAATGGATGAATAGCAAGAAAAAAATCGAGCAATTAAAAAAGAAACCCCTTACCCCCGAACAGAAGGAAACGTTAAAAGCGCTGGGATATGTTGAATAAATATTCTGCGTAGCGTCATCAATCTTTTACTTTTTTCTTCAAACTTTCCTCGCTTACGTCCTGTTGTTCGTCGCGGCTGTAGCCGCAGGCCATGTCGGGGTCGGCCAGTATCATGCGGGCGTGTTTTTTGTCTATGGAGTCGGTCGGCTTGTATTCGGTCATGTCCTGGATTTTTTTCAGCCACATTATTCCTTCGTCTATGGCTTCCTGGTTGTTTGTGTTCATGCCGTAGCATATCAGGCTGATTCCCAGCTCCTTGGCGTACTCGATGCGCTCCGGCTCCAGCCCGACGGCCTTGCGCAACATCTCGATGCTTTTCTTCTCATCTCCCTTGGTGCCGTATATGAGTTTAAGCAGCGTGGAATCGGGCGCCAGCCGGTAAAATATTCCAAGGGCGTAGTATGCGTCTCCCAGCGTGTTCGATTCGCCGTGGGCGGTGCGGTACTCGGGCTTGAGCTCGATGACCTTCTTGTATAAGTTCTCTATTTCCTCCATCTGCCCCAGTGTATTCAATATACCCTTCTGAGTGCTTTCCCGGCCCTTGCCGGTGGCCAGGAAGAGGTAACACTCCGCCATTTTCGGCGCAAGGTCCGCGCATTTTCTGCTGAGCTGTTGCATCTTCTTATAGTTTTCCATGCGCTCGTCCTTTGCTTCGCGGGGCATGGCTTCGGCGATGTCGTACAAGTTCCGGGCCTGCCGCCAGTAAACTTCTGCTTTTTGAGTGTTGACGAGATCCTGCTCGAGCGCACGCTCAAGAACCTCTTGGCTCTTCTTGTAATCGTGTTGCATCCAGAGTTCTTCTGCCTTCTTGATAAGCTCCCCGGAGTCAACTGCGCCTGCGGCGACAACCAGGATTAATAGCCCCGTTGTGATGTACAGCTTTAATAGCTTCATGGTCCCCTCCCGGTTTGAAATCATGCCTTTTAATTATCATATATTCCAGAGGATGCAAAGGCAAACCGGGGCGCAAAACATCTTGCGAAACTGTAACTTGAACCCGCTTATTTTTTTCTGCTATAATATTTTTACTTTCCGGCGCGAAAGTCGAGTATGTGAAAATCGCATTTAATATGCAGCGATGTAATTATCAAGGAGGGGATAATGTCCCGGACAAGAAAGATATCAGGTTTGCTTATGGCCGCCGTAATAGCGGTCGGTTTATTGTCGCCTTTCGGCGCTCAGGCTCGCGAGAAAACCGTAGTAGCCGTGGGAGGTTTCGCCGACGAAACAGGCAAAAACCTTGCGGGGAAAGCAACCGACGCGGTGGCTAATAGGTTCGTCAAGCTCAAGTACTTCAAAGTGCTGGAGCGCAGCCGCATCGACCAAGTAATGAAAGAGGTTGCTCACCAGCAGGCCGGTTTCGTGGACGGCTCCACCGCCGTTCATATCGGCGAGCAGTTGGGCGCTCAGGTCATGGCGGTCGGCAGCGTCACCAGCGCAGGTTACAACGTTGAAAGAAATCAGTGGAAGGACGACGATGGAAAGGTGCATATAAACTACACTGCAAAGAGCAACGTTTCCATCAGCGTGAGGATGGTGAACGTTGAGAGTGGAGAGGTGGTGTACGCACAGACGCTCAGCGGCTCGGCATCCGACACCGTTAGTAAGGGAAGTCGGCCCAAACCCTCCAATGTGCTCATAGACGAGGCCATTTTCAGCGCCGCGCGGTCGTTGCATCGGCCTATCCAGAAGGAGTTTCCTCTCGTTGGATACGTGCTGAAAAAAAAGGAAGACCTTATCTGGGTGGACTTTGGAAGCGATTGCGGAATCGAAAAGGGCCGCGGCGTGAAAATCTACCGGGTGGGCGAAACGCTCCGACACCCGAAAACCGGGAAAATCATCGCCCGCGAAAAAAAGCTGGTCGCGAAGGACCAAGTGAGCGAAGTCAAAGAAAGTTATTGCGTTGTCAATCTCGGAAGAAGGGAAGCCAAAAGAGTCAAAGTCGGAGACGAGGTACACGCAAAACCCGAATGGTTCTATTAATAGAGGCCGTTGCAGAATTATGATTTTTCGTTTGGGATGTGTTGACCTTCAT
>CAYWKU010000020.1:0-62675 GCA_964459325.1 uncultured bacterium
GGGATAAATCGCATCGCGTCCGATGGACGCTCCCAAGATATGAAGTTGTCAAAGAGCACGGGGGGAGAGCCAGACATGGTAGGCCCGACACTCCTGTCGGGCATACGGAACAACACCGTGGAATGCGCGGCAGGAGTGCCGCGCCTACCATGGCAAAAAAACATACCCCCCCTATACTTCGAAAAAAAGTCAAGGTTTCGGCCTTTTGGAGCAGCAACGGCGCGGGTTTGGGGAGTTGCTACGGAAAGCGTTTTGCGTGGCACGACGGGGAAATGTTTTTAGGCATGAAACTTGACATCCTGCCGGTTTTGGAGCACTTTACTAACTGTAATGAGTGTGATGGGAGAAAAGTGGGGGGAGTTTTGTTCCCGTGTTTTTCCCACCTTCCGGCGCAGTCGGAATCTGGGCAGGCAGGTGATAAGGGAGTTTCTGGAAGATAACTGCACCCGCGAAGCTCACGCCATGGCCTACCGGACGGTTCTCTGCTCGGTTCCGGTGCTTGCGGTGTTTCTGGGCGTATTCAGCATGCTTGGAGTTTTCGAAAGTTTCCGGGATAAGCTGGTCACCACCCTTTACACATACCTGGTACCCTCGGCCGGTGATACGGCCCGGCAATACCTGATAGAGTTTGCCGACAACACCAAGGCCCTCGGCATTATCGGTCTTGTGGGTACGATAATAGTGGCTTTGTATCTTTTTTATTCCATAGAGCGCAGCTTCAATCATATATGGGGTGTGGATGAACATAGGGGGTTTATGCGCAAATTCGCGGCTTTTACTTCGATATTGCTTTGGGCGCCGATACTTATCGGGTTGAGCTTTTATTTTTCCGGCATGTTGCACAGGTACCTTTCCATATTTCAAGGCGAGGTAACGGTGCCGGGTTGGCTTTCCCTGAATATTCTGCCCGTTTTTTTTTCGTTGCTCGGCCTGACCATCGTCTACATTCTGGTGCCGAATACCCGCGTACGTCTCAGGTATGCGCTTATCGGCGCGGGCGTGGCGGCGGTATGCTGGGAGTTGGTGAAGTTCGGTTTCAACTACTACTCTACCAACGCGATGAGATACGACAAGGTTTACGGTTCGCTGGCGGTGATTCCGCTTTTCATCATCAGCCTTTATCTGTTGTGGGTGGTGGTTTTTCTGGGAGCGGAAATCGCTTTCGTGCTGCAAAATTACAGAAACAACGAAATATGGAACCGGGAACGGTGGCTAAGGTTGAGGCCTTACATCGCGGTGGGAGCAATGTTGGAGCTGGGAGGTCATTTCTACCGCGGGGAGACTCTGGGGGGGCTGGATGAGGTCGCAGCCAGGTGCGGAGTTTCGATACCCATGATAAGAAGTCTGTTTAACGACCTCGCGAATGCAGGTGTGCTGGTGAGACTTGACCAGGACGTTTATTTCCCCGCGAAATCGTTGAGGCTTATTTCATTGATGGACGTGGTTTCGGCTGTCATGGGGCCGGTGAAGGCGGTGAGGGATATGAGCGAGGATTTGGAGCAGGTTATCGGGGGATTACCTTCCGGCGCCACCGCCGCAATCGGCAAGGCTTTGTCCGAAACGGCCCGGACGCAGGAGGAGATTTTGAGCTCGGTGACGCTGGAGAAGCTGGTAAGTCCGGCATCGGGAGAAAGAGCCCGTTTCACCGAAATAGCCCCGGCCTAAGGATTGTTGTGTAACGGTTTGCAGTGAACTTGTTGACGGATATTATCTCGTAAGGAAAACACAATACCATCGGAGGGTAGGCGAAAGTGAAGATTAAAGCACATAACCTGTTGTTCTCGCTGGGACTTGTTTTTCTGATGGGCGTATCCCCGGCCAACTGTAAGCAGGCCGATGCGCCCGAGAAGGTGAAACAGGGTAAAGATGAGAAAAAATCCACAACCGGCCCGGTGGAATTTACGCTGGTTTACCAGACCATGATGATGGGGGAAGTCAAGCCCTGCGGGTGACCATCGCATCAGCTTGGCGGTCTTGCCAAGAAAGCGACGTTGCTCGAAAAGATGAGCGGGGAACATCCCAACATGCTGCTTGTGGACGGCGGAAACATGCTTTTCAAGGTGTCCCGGGTGGCAACGGGGATGGAAGACAGGAAACGCGCTGCGGCTGAAGCCATTATCGAGGCGCAAAAAAAGATGGGAATCGACGCAGCCAACGTGGGGATAAGAGACATGGCCCTGGGTCTTGATTTCATCGAGGATACTGAGGATGACGGGTTCCCGTGGCTTAGCTCCAATCTTCGCACGGAAAAAGGAAAGGGCACGGATATACCGGCCTACAGGATGTTGCGGGTGAAAAGCGCCCGCGTGGGGTTCATTGGATTGTTGGAAAGCACCGGTCCGTCTGCGCCGCAAGGGTATCAAGTAGCCGACCCGTACAGGTCCGCGCGGGAAACGGTAAAAACGTTGCGGAAAAAGGGCGCGGACGTGGTGGTGGCTTTGAGCGCGATGACTTTCGAGCACAACAAGCAACTGGCCCGGAAAGTGGAGGGTGTCAACCTGATTATAAACTCCGGGGACAGCAGAATGCTCCGGCAGCCTCACCGCGAAGGGGATGCGCTGATTATGGCCGCGTTAAACAGGGGCAAATACCTGGGAGTGGCCGAGATAAAGTTGAACCCCGAAAGCACCTCTTTTGTGGTGAAGGGCGAAAGCGAAGACATCAAGACCCGGCTCGCCCGTGTCGAGGCGCAGCAGCGAGTTTTTGAGGGGCGGGTGGGACAGTTGAAAGAGGTTAAGACAAGGCTCTCGGAGCTTGAAAACGAGGCCGAATCGCTTCGTTCGAGGCTGGAGGGTGCTGACAAGCCCGCAAGCGAGCTCAAAAACAGCATGAGGTCGATAGAAGCGAGCGTTCCGGACCGCGAGGATGTGAGGAAAATATTACAGAAAGCCGGCAAGTAATTTTTTCGCGCACGGTAAACGCTTATGGAAAAAGTGGCCCGGGAAATACTGGATAAGATAGATGCGCTTCTGGAGGATGACGAAAGCCGCGGGAGGCGCGTAGCTCACGACTTAGTAGAAAAGCTTTCCGACGAGATGGAGAAGCTGGCTCGGGATAAGCTGGAGCTGGAGGAGAAGATGAGCTCGGCAGGCTCCGAATCCCGGGAGAGAAACGAGTTGGTGGAGGAATTAGCCTCCCTCCTGGAAGATAACGCCGGACGCGCCCGCATGACCCGGGAGCTCATTGACGAGATTATCGAAAGACTCTACGGCCTTGACTCCGAAGCCCGGGCCCTGCTCGAACGCCAGACAGAAGGATAAAATACGAATTTCAACCCAATCCCCTCAGTTGTATCTGCCTGAAACATAAGACACAATAGTAATATGTTCAACTTGAATTTCGACTTTTCCGGGATGAAAGACCGCCTGGTGTTTCTTATCCACGTTGACGGTCTTGCATACGAGGTATTTCAAGAGCTTATGGAGCAAGGTCGCCTCCCGAACCTTTCCGAAATTGCCGGGCGGCTTCCTTCCACTTACGGAAGGGTAATAACCACATTTCCGTCGGCCACCGCGCCCAGTCTGCCGGAGATGTTGACCGGCAGGTGGAGCCGGAACTTTTTCCGCCATCCCCGTAAAATCAACGCCTTTGACCGGGTACAGAAAAAGGCTTTCAAGTACGAGTTTATCCCGGAGGCCTGGAGCGGTGAACTCATTGACCTCTTCGACATCATTCGCCAGAGCGGCCACCGGATATTGAGCTTCTTTTCGGGGCAGTTCAACACGGCCACCGACACTTACCACGACAGCGTTTCCTACGGCGTGGACGCTTTGAGCATGTTCGGCGGCAAGGAGCTGTCGGGTTACGACCGGAAAGTAATGGAAAAGCTGTTGGAGATGCTCAGGTCGAGCAGGCCTTATCCGAGCCTGGTATTCCTGGGCATTACCGGCCTGGACCTGGCGGGCCATTCCCGGGGACCTAACAGCGACATTTACAAAACACAACTCGTGGAGACCGACCGACTCCTGGGCGGCCTGATAAAATTTCTGCAAAGGACTAAAGATGAGCGGGGTAAACGGCTTTTCGACAAGAGCCTGTTCCTGGTGTTCGGGGACCACGGCATGGTCTCCAGCTCCCGGTTCGTCGACCTTCCCACGATATTTAAAACCGAGGGGTTCAAGGTGAGCGACCTCGGAACTCTGGGGCACATGGTAAGCGAAAAACTCAATCCCTTCTGGATGTTCGACCGGGAGATACTTTCCGTGCCCGGCGGCTCAAACATATCCGAGCTTTACGTGCGGCGAAAGTTTCAGGGGAGAGTGTTGGAATGGGACGAGTTCTGCTCGTACAACGAACTGCGGGACTATCCTATCGAGAGCTGGTTCCAAGAGACCAGGAACGTGGACATCATCGAGCTGCTGCTCGAGCAGGAGGGAATAGGCGAAGTGCTGGCGGCGGCTTACGATAACGTGGTCAGGGTACACACCCCGGACCGGGGTTCCGCCACCATATACAGAAGACCCGGCCTGGGTAACGACACTTTCGCCTACCAGGTGCTCAATTCATCGGAAGGGACCGACCCATTTGGATATCTTAAGAACCCACAGGCGGAGGATATGGTGTGTGCCGACAAGAGCATGACGGTAAACAACTGGGTCGAGGAGAGTTTTGACCATTATTTCTATCCGTTGCGTAAATGGGTCGAGGCAACCATGGGTACCGATTATCCGGCGGCAGTGCCGTTGATACCCAAGGCCTTCACCAAGCAGAACACAACGAGCGATATAATCGTGAACGCTGCGCCACCCTATAATTTCTCCAGGTATTTCCAGGGAGACCATGGCACGCTTGTTAAGGAAAGCATAACCAGCGGAATGCTGATTGCCGGGAAGGGCGTTAAGGCCGGGGCGGATATCAGCGATTTCATGCTGGTGGACGTGTTGCCCACGATGTTGAAGCTTCTGGGCATCTCCATGCCTCCGACTTTCGAGAAATTTCTCGACGGCGTCACTCATTCCGAGCTGTTCGAGGAGGCCTGAGGATGACCGGGCTGATAACCGATTATGAGCTGGAGTTGTTTCCGCCGCATTGCCAGCCGGAAACGCCCTTGTGCGCCGAGGAAAAGTATCTCGAATTTTACCGTAAGCTTTCTGTAATGCCGGGATTGTAACGAAATTGTCGGCGGAGCGCTTTGCTTTTGAAAAAAGCCAATACAGCTCTCGATTTGCTCAAGAAACTATGGCCGGTGTTGATAATCACCGGCCTTGTTTTGTTTTATCTGAGGGGTCCTTTGTTTTTCGGAAAAAGCTTCTGTATAGTCAATACGGTAGAGTTCCACCCGTGGAAGGATTCGGCAGTTGGGGGGCAACAAGTTTCCAACCCCTCCGCCAATGACCAGTTGCTGTCCTATTTACCCCGCAAGGTAATGTACAGCAGGGCTCTGCTGGGACGCGGGTCTTCCTCTTGGAGCCACCTGCTAATGGGAGGTTATCCAATCGGAGCCGATTCCCAGATGGGATGGTTTGACCCTTTCAACCTTTTATTCCTTTTTTTACCGGTGAGTGTGGGATTTATACTTCTGGGGATTCTTCAATGGTTGCTGGGAGGAGTCTTTACCTACCTTTTTCTCCGGCAGGTGAGTGTGGGCAGATTCGGGGCAATGGCCGGAGGCGTGGCGTTTTTTACCCAGCCGTTTTTTATCACCCGGCTACCGTGGCCTCCCGCCCTGCAGTCGGCCATATGGCTTCCTTACCTGTTATGGATGTTCGAGCGGATGATGGGTTCATCCCGTCCGGGCAGATATGTTCCGGCGATTGCGTTGGGAATAACGCTGTCGGCGGTTTCCGGATATATGCCCGTTTTTATGCTGGTGATGGTTTCGTGGATTCTGTATTCTGTACTCCGGATACTTTTCGGCCCCACCGACAACTACACCTCTTCTCCACGACGAAATTTCGGCGTTGTTACAGTAGCTTTGATACTGGGGATGATGCTGGCGAGCGTGCAGATAATCCCCACAATCGAGGCGGGGCGTTTTTCCATCAGAAGGGAAATTCCCATCGAGGCGCAAAAGAAGTTCGCGCTGCCCGGGCAGTTTCTGGTAACCCTGGCCAATCCCTATTCCCTGGGAAGGCCGACGAACGAGACATGGAGCGGTTTCGCCGAAAAGATAAAATCGCCCCCCCACGACTGGGGCTCTCCCACGAGTTTCCTCGAGGACAATCATTACGTGGGCTGGGCGGTGCTACTGGCTGCAATATGCGCCCTGTGGTTCAGGAGGAAGGATGCCCGCACCTTGATTGCCGGGGTAACAGCGGGCCTTGCTATCCTGATTTTGTACGGCACGTTCGTCCTCGATCTTGCTTATTACCTGGTGCCCGGTTTCAAATCGGCCCGCCCTGACCGGGTGGTCTTTGTGTGGGGGACGTTCGTGTCGGTTCTGGCGGGATTGGGATTCGAGGAAATTATCCGTTACAAAAGTCAACGCAGAAAATTCTTTTGGGGGTTGAGTCTGGCGAGTACGACCATTGCCCTCGGCATGGCGGCCTCGGGCGTTCTGGTGAAGCTCTTTCCGCACCGTTTGCTCTCGGGATTGAGTGAAGTTTCCGCCGAATGGAAATATCTGGGCCTTTTTGCAGTGGAAAATTCATCCACTTGGAGTGCCGACGCCTTTACCATGGCCGGGGTGGCGTTTTTATGCGCGTTCATCCTGATACTCTCCACCCGCTGGAGACGAACGGCGGGAATATTGCTTTTTGGAGTGCTGCTTTTCGAGGCCGGATTAATTTCGGGGAGGTATCTGACCTTCCAGCAAAACTGGTTGCCTTCGGAACGTGAGCCTTCCATAAAGTTTTTGGAAAAGCAACCCGGAAGGATAGTTCGCTTCGGCGAGACGATGACCATTTTCCCGTCTAACCTCCCGACGGTCTGGAACATACCGGACGCCCAGGGCAGGGAGGCCGTGTTTTTAAAGCATTGGGGGCGCTATTTCGACACCATCGAAGAGGGTAGCTTCCGGCGCGCGAAAAAGTTGACGGCTTTCAAGAAGATAGACTCACTCGAAAGTAAGCTGCTCGATGCGGCTGGTGTGAAATATGTTGTTTCCGCGAAGCCGATTCCCGGTATTGACCGGACAACCTGGAAACCGGTGCATTCGGATGGAATGTGCATTTACAAGAACGAAGAAGTTTATCCTCCCGCCTGGATAACCCCCCATGCCCGTTTCGTAAAAACCGGTACCGAGGCGGTGGAGGCGATTGCAGCGCCGGATTTCGCTCCGTATCAGTTAGCCGTAATTGAAGGAGAACCCATGGAACACGAGGGGGAAAAGGGAGCGGTGAGGGTTGAAAAGAGCCGCGGCAACATAAAGATAAACCTGGAAGATAACTCGGGTGGTTGGCTGGTGGTGTCGGAAGTGTGGTATCCCGGGTGGCGGGTACAGGTAGACGGTCAACCACGCCCCGCACATAAGGCTGACGTCGCTTTTATGGCGGTTAAAGTAAATAAGGGTGAAAAAAAAGCGGTTTTCAGGTACCGTAACAATGCGAGCTGCGTTGGCGGAATTCTCGCCCTGCTGGGTCTCGCTGGGAGCTTTGCCGTATGGTTGACCATGCGAAAACGGGCGGTCCGATAAAAAACCGGGTAGTTGTCATAGGTCTGGACGGCGGCACTTTTTCAATGCTGACCCCCCTCATGGAAAGGGGGATGATGCCGAACCTGAAGAAGTTTGTTTCCTCCGGAACCAGCGGCGAGCTGGAAACGGTGATGCCGCCGGTTACCCCGGCGGCATGGTCGACGTTTATGACCGGCAAAAATCCGGGCAAGCATGGCATTCTCGGTTTTATGGTCAAAGACGGGGAAGGGGAATCGCCGGTAAACTCCCGCCTGCGGGGTGCAAAAACCATCTGGCGACTGGTCAACGAGGCCGGGGGAAAAGTGATTTCACTCTCAATACCTACGACGTACCCCCCCGAGAAAGTCGATGGCTTAATGGTGGCGAGTTTTCTCACTCCAAGAAAAAACGAGGATTATGCTTACCCGAAGGAGTTGATAAAAGATATTGAAAACCGCTTCGGGCCTTACCGCCTTTATATCGACGAGGTTTATACGCCGCGCAGGGTAGGTCGGATTATAAACGAAGCGCAGGAGGACGTGAAGTACAAGTTCGACGTGGCCCGCCACCTTACGGATAAGATGGACTGGAAGTTGATGGCGGTTCACGTTTTCGGTACCGACCGGGTGCAGCATGAACTGTGGCATCTTACTGACCCATCCCACCCGCTTCATAGACCGAAGGAGACGGAAGCTTACCTGGAGAAGTTTTATGGTTTTTACTCTAAGCTGGATGATGAGTTGGGGTCTTTTTTATCGGGTCTGGACAGTTCCGATACTGTATATATAATGTCCGACCACGGCTTTGGGCCGGTGTACAAGTGTTTGAATTTCAACCCCTGGCTCCTGGAGAGGGGATACATAAAACTTCGCAGGAACCCCATCACTTCTATTCGCAAATTTTTATACGATTGCGGTGGGGTGCCCAGGAACGCATACAGACTTTCTGTGCTACTCGGACTCGCCCGACTGCGACTTTCAATAGGAATCGGCAACCGGAAAAGATTTTTCAGGAAAGTCAATCGATTTATGCTATCGATGGAAGACGTGGACTGGACACGGACACTGGCATACTCAAAAGGATATTACGGTGAAATTTATCTCAATCTGAAAGGCAGAGAATCCACCGGGATTGTCCAACCCTACGATTATGAAGCGGTAAGGGAAACGATTGTCGAGGACTTGAAGGCGATGACCGACCCAGAAACCGGTAAATCTATAATCGGTCCGGTTTATCGCCCTGAAGAGTTGTATCGGGGGCCTTACACGAAAAATGCCGCTGACATCATTTTTCTTCCGGAAGACATGTCGTACAAGGCCATCGGCACCGCCGATTTTACATCGAACAAGGCACTGGAGAAAGTTTATGCCCATCCGGGTGACCACCGACTTAACGGTATATTTATAGCCAATGGCCCTCACATAAAAAAGGGAGGTTGTATAGAAGGGGCAAAAATAGGTGATTTGGCCCCGACAATTCTTTATTCACTAGGATTGCCCATTCCCGACGATATGGACGGCAAAGTGCTCTCGGAGGTCTTCGAGCCGGAATTTTTCCGAAGCAGAAAAATAGAGATCTCCGAAGCGAGCGAAAGCGACGAAACACTGCCGGAATCCGGCTATACTCCCGAGGAAAAGGAAGCTGTTAAACAAAAACTCAAGGATCTCGGTTACTTGTGATTAATTTGTAATTACCTTGGTTGAAAAAGTCTCCCCATACGAGCCCACGCGCAACGACAGGATAATCACCTGGCTGATATTTTTCCTGTCGCTGGGATACTTCTCGATTTACCTGGACGCCGGCATCAACTGGATGGACGAAGGCTACCTGATAGCCTCAGCGGAGCGTATTCTGGCGGGACAGGCGCCCTACCGGGATTCCTATGGGTTTTATGCGCCCGGGCGATGGTATCTTTTTGCTCTGGCATTCAAGGTATTCGGGCATCAATTCCTCATCACTAGGGTAGTATGGGCAATCGGTCATGCGGCCCTGGGCGCGCTGATGTATCGCACCTGCCGCCGTGCCCTTCCCGTGACGTGGTCGCTGCTGCCGACCCTTGCTATAACTTTGGCCCCCGGCCCCTGGTACAAGTTTCCTTTCATGATGGGAACGGCGGTGGGGATATGGCTGGCGATCAGTTATGCGGAAAAACCCACGGTCCGGCGGGCTGTGTACATGGGATTAGGTACGGCGGCCATATTTTTCTTTCGGCAGGACGTGGGAGTATTATCCGGCGTCCTGGGCACGCTTTTCGTAATCCTGTACGCCCCGGTTAAAAGAAAAATCCATCTTTGCACGTTGCTTGCGGCCTCGCTTGGGCCAACCGCTTTGTGGATGGGATATTTTTTCGCGGTCGGCGGCGGCGTGGAAATGATGCAACAAATCGCACTGGCGGGGGCGAAAGGCTTTGCCGCAAATCCCGTGCCTTACCCGCGCCTCCTCGACCCGCTGGACAAAACAGGCGCTCCAAATACCGCGCTTGCCTGCATGGGAAGACTGGCCTTCTACCTGCCGTTCATTATTGTGCCGGCATTCTTGTTTTTCGCCGTAAAACACAGAAAATTGCGAGATACGACCCACAACGCCTTATGGCTCGGCGTGGCCGTATTCGCCTTAATCGCTTTTAATCATATAAGAGCGCGCTCTGATTTCCCTCACCTGTGGCAGGCTTACGTGGTTTTCGACATTATGGCGGCGTTGATACTGGCCGGGACGGCAAAAAGAATCCCGAAAATCTCGGCGATAATCGGCGCCGCAATACTGCTGGTTATCGGAGGCGGAGCATTTTCATCGAACCATATACATCACGGCACAATAAGAGTATTGCAGGGCAGAACCGTCAGGTACGAAAACCCGCGGGCGCCGGTAAGGGTCACCCCAGCGGAGAAGGAGCTTATGAGTTACGTTGAGGGAAAAATTGATGAATACGTTCCTCCGGGAGGGTACTTTTTTCTCGCTCCCGACATACCGATATTTTATTTCCTGGCGGACAGAAAAAACCCCACCGCCTGGGACGTGGTCAGGCCTAGCTTTTTGTGGGGAGATGAGGATGAAAAAAAAGCGGCGGAAATGATTCAATCCGCCGATACTCCGCTCGTTATAATTCACCAGTTGGAATCGCTTCCGCCGAACCGGAAGAAATTTTCCGATGTCTACAAAATATTATACAATTATCTGGCAGAGCATTACCTATTGATAGACAGAAAGGGCAACTTCAGGTTCTACATTAGAAAGAGGCCGGAGAAAGCAGGAGCGGAGAGCGGCGGATGAGCGCCATAACGGCACATAACCTGACCAAGGATTACAGGATTTATCCCCAGCCCGGCTCTCGGGTTATGGAGGCCATCAGCGGTAAGCGGCGGCATACCATCATCCGGGCGCTCGATGGAGTAAGCTTCGAGGTGGAACGCGGCCAGACCGTCGGAGTCATCGGGGACAACGGAGCCGGGAAATCCACCCTGCTGAGGATACTCACCGGGATAGTAGACCCCACCGGGGGCGGATATATAATCGAGGGCAGGGTGGCGCCACTGCTAGAGTTGGGGGCGGGTTTCGTGCCGCTCATGGATGCAAAGGATAATATCAGGTTGAACGGCAGGCTCCTGGGGTTGAGCGGCGAGGAAATAAAAGAATTGACGCCGAAAATCCTGGAATTCGCCGAGCTTGAGGACTACGCAGAGCACCCGGTGCGCACATACTCCGCAGGCATGCAGCTTCGCCTGGGATTCGCCATCGCTCAGAGCCTTGAGCCTGACGTCATACTGGTGGACGAGGTGCTGGCCGTGGGAGACATTGCTTTTCAGAAAAAGTGCCTGTCGCGTATAGAAGAGTTTCGTGCCCGAGGCTCCACCATACTTATAGTTACACACTCGATGGCCGACCTGGGCGGACTTTGCAACCGTGTGCTCCGTCTGGATGGAGGAAGGGTAACGGCCGATGGTCCCACCGAAGAGGTTATAAAAGCTTACCTGGATGATGTGAAAGCCTCCTCGAAAGCGAAGGCGCCGCCGTGGCGAATCCAAAACCCTCACCGCCGGACAACTTCCGAAATAGCTGTCGATTCCCTTGAACTCCTGGGGCCGGATAAGAAAAAAGTGGATGCGATAAAAAGTGGAGATTCAGTCTGCCTCCGGATTCATTATCGTGTCAACAAGGCTGTTGAAAACCCCATGTTCAGGGTGCAGATATTTCGCTCTGACGGCCTTTTCGTACACGGCACCAACACTTACCGCCAAGGACTTCACCCCGGGTGGGTGGAAAAGGAGGGCACTATAGAGTTGACTTACGAGCGGCTTAACCTTTTGGAAGGACGGTACTGGTTCAACGTGAGTATCTACCCGGATGAGTACGGGAAGGCCATCGCCGAGCATGCATACGATCTCCTGGAGCCGGCTTTTCAATTGGAGGTAACCAGCGGAACTGATGAAGGCGACGGTGTCGCGGCCATGCCTCACAGATGGGAGATTTCCGGGTGAACGATAGGGTAATACTCTTTGGTATAGACGGCGCGGACTGGTCCTTCCTTCAAGGGTGGATAGATAACGGGCACATGCCAAACCTGGCGCGGCTTGTAAAGGAGGGAGCGAGTGCACCCCTTGCTTCGGTCGTTCCTCTCAACAGCGCCTCGGCGTGGGTTTCCATGATAACCGGTAAAGGTCCCGGAAGCCACGGAGTGTTCGGCTTCGCTGCAAACGAGGACGGAGCATACCGGCGTAAAACAATAACTTCCGGCGAAATATCCGCCGCTACCGTCTGGGAGATAGCCAACGCGGCGGGTGAGCCGGCGGGGTCGGTAAATTGCCCCATCAGTTATCCGCCTTTTCCTGTGGATGGCTTCATGGTGAGCGGCATAATCACCCCTTACAACGGCCTATGGGTGTACCCCCCCGCGTTGGAAAGCGAGCTGCGAGGGCTTTTCGGACCGTACATGGTCGACCTTCCGTGGGCCGAAGTGGACGAACAAACGCCCGGACACAGGGAAAAATTCCTCGCGGATCTTTACCTGATGACCCGCAAGCAGGAGGAAGTGGCGCTGAAATGTGCAGCGTCTCGAAACTGGAAAATCATGGGAATATTCTGCACCGGCACCGACCGCATCATGCATCGCTTCTGGCATTACATTGAACGCAATCATCCTGCCTATGATGAGGAAGCGGGGCGGGTTTATGGAAAGGAAATAAGAAAATACTTTTCGCTTGTCGACGAGGTTCTGGGTAACGTGTTAAGAAAGGTCGGAGAGGTATCCGTTATCGTGGCCAGCGACCATGGTTTCGGCCCGCTTTATCACAGATTCTATTTGCGCAAATGGCTTGCGGAAAAAGGGTACCTTTCGGAGAACGGGAAGCCGAAGCTCGAAGTTGATGAAAGCCTCGGAGGTATTAACCTGAAAAACAGTAAGGCGTTTCCGGCAGCATTGAGCGAATCAGGAATATGGATAAACATGGAAGGCCGGCAGCCGCAGGGAACGGTTTCTTCTGATGAATATGAAGAGTTCCGAAATCGCTTAATAAGCGAGCTGCATGACTTCGTGGCGGATAACGGGGCTCGCCCCGTCAAAAAGGCCCACAAAAGGGAGGAAGTCATAAATGGACAATTTATCGACCGGGCGCCGGATTTACTTATCGAACCCACCGATACATTTATTGTTGACGATTCTTACCATGATAAAATGATAGACATATCCGGGGTGGAGACCGGTACTCATCGCAGCGAAGGTATTTTCGTGGCGTGGGGGAAAGATATAAAAGCCGGGTCGCACCTGGATACTTTAAAAATCACGGATGTATCGCCCACTCTACTTGCTCTGGCCGGAATTCCAATTCCGGAAGACGTGAAGGGGCGAATTGTTAAGGAAGCTTTCAAATCGGAGCCGAAAGAAAGATATTGCCCGCCGGTGGAAATACAAAGGTTCAGTAATGAAGCATCAGAGAGTGAGGAAGAACGTAAGAAGAGAACATTGAAAGGATTGGGATATTTATGAGCGATGAGCCGGTAAGTATCGTTATACCTTCATTTAACGGGAAGGAGCTGTTGGAGGAACATTTACCCTCGGTTGTGGAAGCGCTGGAGACTTATCCCGGCGGTGGCGAGATTATAGTGTCTGACGACGGAAGCACCGACGGAACCGCTGAATGGTTGAAGGATAACCATATCGGGGTGAAAGTAGAATTATCCGGCGAAAATCGGGGATTCGGGGCCGCCGCGAACATGGGAGCGAGGGCATCCTCTTATGAGTACGTGCTACTGTTGAATAACGACATGTACCCGGAAAATGGCTTTATATCGCCCCTTAATAAGAGGATAAACAGCAGCGATGATTGCTTCGCCGTCTGCTCGAGAAGCATAGTACCGGACGGAAGCGACGAATCGCCCACAAGGCTCGAATGGGAGGGCGACATCATTACCCTTACACAACCCGGGCTTGGAGTTTCCGAGAAACCTTTCGATTCGGCGGTCACTGTGGCTTACGCACCGGGTGGAATGAGCCTGTTTCGGCGCGAAAGGTTTCTCGAACTCGGTGGGATCGATTCGCTTTTTCGCCCTTTTTACTGGGAAGACGCCGACCTCGGCTGGCGGGCGTGGAAGGCGGGATGGAAAATAGTTTACGAGCCGGAGAGTACGGTACGGCATTCCTCTCACGCGACGATAGGCAGGTTCTACGACCGCGGTTACTTCGAGCTTATCAACCAGGCGCACCGGCACTTGTTCAACATGAGACATCTCGAATGGCCACTTCTGGAAAAATATCTGTGGAAGGTCAACCTGCTCGCGTCGCAGATAAACGCCTATGATAACGGCGTAGAGAGGAGGGCCTTTTATAAGGCCCTGCAGCGGCTGGATGAATTGATGAAAAGACGACGTAGCGAGAGGAATCATTCAAGGTCGACCGAAGAAATACTCGAACTGGCCGCCAACCGTCCGGTTGATTGAGGGAGGTGAAGCATGTCATATGCAGGCGCCGCTATATTGATTCTTTTCTTGCTATTCGTCACGAGCGCCGGGTGGTACTGGCTGTTCAAAAGGTTCGAAAGGCGCATGAGCGAGCGGTTCGATTACCTTACCGAGAGTGCCAACGAGCTTTCATGGATGCCGCTGAGAGTTGACGAAACGGTGGAGAAGGTCAATAACCTGGAGCTGGAAGCGGAAAGGATTAAAGGGGTGGCGGCGGATATGGACTCGAAGCTCGACCTGTTGCAGGGACTTCTATTGGTCATCAAGCAGGACCGGTTTTTGGAGGCCGCGGCCATCGCCGGTAAGGAATATCGCGAACGCGGCGAAATCTCCTCCGAGCAGTTGGGAAAACTAAGCGAAATGCTAAAAGAAATGCGACTGGAAAACCTCTCCAGGTATTGAAGCTCAAGAAAAGTCGTACTGCATGAAAAAAAAGCTGGGCTTATTCATAGCTACCGCCGATGGCTTCGGCTTCGCGCCGAAGATTCCGGGCACTGCCGGCGCCGCCGTCGCCTTGCCGATAGCTTACCTTATCATGAGCGCGGCAATGCCGTTACAGTTGGCAATTCTGTTGGTAAGCTACTTCGTCTTCGCATGGGGCGCCGGGATAGCCGAGGAATACTTCGATAAGCACGATGCCCGCGAAATAGTGTGCGATGAAGTCCTTGGACTGTGGGTAACGCTCGCCGGTTTCGCGCCGGGAACGGAGCAGTTGGCGCTCGGCTTTTTGCTGTTCAGGTTTTTCGATATAGTCAAACCTTTTCCCGCGCGTTACATAGATAAAAATATGACGGGAGCGCACGGGGTGATGCTCGACGATGTGGTGGCGGGAGTGTACGCGCATGTGGTCTTGCACCTAATATTGAAATTTATTCTCTAACAGGGTGTTGAAAAATGCTATTTTTCGTAACGCTGGCATCCTTCTCAGGCCGCATGGCTTGCCGGCAAAAGGCGCCTTAATAAAATCAGCTACTTACAAGTGCCGCCAGGGATGGCGGCGTTACGTTTCTGACTTTTTCAACACCCTGCTAGGCGAGGTGATTCTGATGAAAATGGAACTGGTAGCCACCGGCGATGAGCTTGTTAACGGAAGCCTGACCGACACCAATTCATCGGAGCTCGCCGCCAGGCTGACTTCGCTGGGACACGAAGTAAGGCGAACAACGTTGACCGGCGACGACCCGGAGGAAATATCCTCCGTTCTTCTGGAATCCGCGGCCCGCTCCGACGCGGTTATATGCGCCGGAGGTCTTGGCCCGACCGGCGATGACCTGACCGCTGAAGCCGCAACTCGTGCAGCCGGGGTGAACCTTGTCTTCTACGAAAAAGCGTGGGAGGCGATAAAGGCGAGGTTTGAACAAATAAACCTGCCGCTGGCGCCCACCAATAAAAAACAGGCCATGCTACCGGAAGGCAGCGAAATGATGGATAACCCCATCGGCACTGCGCCCGGGTTTTTGTTTTACATAAAGGATATACCCTTCTTTTTTGCTCCGGGCGTGCCGAGGGAGTTGTTCAGGATGTTCGACGAGCAGATATTGCCCCGATTAGCGAAGATAGACTCGTCGCCCTCGGCGTATATCACTTGCACGTGGAGAACCTTTGGCTACACCGAAAGCGGCCTGAGCGACCTTTTATCGGATATGGTTGACGATGAAAAAGAAATGCGGTTGAGTTTCCGCGCCACTTTTCCGGAGATTCGGGTTACGCTCACGGCGAGGGCTTCGAGCGAGGAGGAGGCTGAAAAAATACTAAAAAACCCATCTGAAAGAATCGAGGAAAAGATAGGCCAATGGGTGTTTTCACGCGACGGAAGAAGCCTGCCCGAGGTGGTTGGAGACCTGTTGAAGGATAAGGGACTCAAACTTGCTCTTGCCGAAAGTTGTACCGGCGGCATGATAGGGAAGATGTTAACCGACGTAAGCGGCAGCTCCGAATACTTCGAGGGAGGCGTGGTTGCATATTCCAACCGGTTGAAAATGCGGATTCTCGAAGTGCCCCAATCCGTGCTCGACGAAGACGGCGCGGTAAGCCCCAGATGCGCGGCGGCAATGGCAGAAGGCGTAAGAAAAATTACCGGCGCCGATGTCGGGTTGTCCATAACGGGAGTTGCAGGGCCCACCGGCGGAACCTCTGATAAACCCGTCGGCACGGTATATCTGGGCTGCTCTACCGACAAGGGAACAGAAACACGCGGCGGGCAATGGCCGAGGGGAGACCGCGAACAGGTGCGCCTGCTCTCGGCTTACGCAGCGCTGGATTTCGTGAGAAAAACGCTTCTGGATATGTGAGTCAATGGGATGCTTTTTTAAAGACGTTTAACGCCAGTCTCACCGCCCGGGTGGAGGCACGTAGGAAAACTGGCTCGAAAAAACCCTGCTTCCATTCCAACGAAGCAAGCTCATCGCTCACCGCTATTACTCCTGCCAACTCTATTTCTCTGCAACGCGCGACCGTGAACAATGCCGAAAGTTCCATCTCCACCGCCAGCACCCCGTCGTTCGCATACTTTTTCACTTTTTCGCAAGTTTCGCGGTAAGGGGCGTCCGTAGTCCAGACGGCGCCTTTGCGAATGGGCCACTTCTTTTGAGAGGCCAGATTTTCGACGGTTTCCACCAGCGGCTCGCTTGCTCTGGGTGGGTAAAGGTCGGGACGATAATGCCGACTGGCGCCTTCCTCCGATATCGCTTCGGTGGGGATGACAAGCTCGCCGACTTTCAGCTCCGGTTGAAGCGACCCGCAGCAGCCGACGGCGATAACCCGTTTCGCTCCGTTGGCTATGAGCGACTCCAGCATGGTTACGGAGTTGGGTGCTCCGATGGCAGGGCCGGCAATGGAAAATCCGCCTCTTCTTTGGGGGACATTCCACAGTCCTCCCCAGTCCAGCCTGCATTTGCGGCGGTGAGCTCGCGCAAGCGTGCGGGCCAGGGTAAGATATGGCGGCAATATGGCCAGCACCACGTTTTCATGCACCGGCAGTTTTCTGTTGAAAGCTCCCGGTGGCACCAGGACGGGCTCGGTTCTCGGGTCACGGGTATCGTCCATTGTTAAAAACGGCTCTCAGGCCGTGGCGGATTGTTGCTCTCGGAAGTTACCTGTTTTCCTCAAGGTAACCACCACCTTTCTTTCATCCGGCCCTACGAATGGGATTACCTGAGACTTCATTGAAGGCTCGAATAAAGCTAACGCGGTTAACAACCTCCTGCGATGCCCTCCGCCGCAGCCGTACCGGACTTCTCCCGAAGGCGTCATCAACCGTACCATGTAATTGTGCCGGATGAATTCCTCGCAATAGCCTGCGGCTTCGCTTATGGCGCGCTCCAGGGCGTAATCGTCCCGCGGGGACGCATAACCGGATGTATCGAGGATTACGGTGACAGTAGGAAGGTTTTCGGTGCGGGTTATCTTGGTAATTGTCGTCTCGGAGCGGGCGGAAGCTTTCCAGTGAATGCTTCTCATACTGTCGCCTTCCGAATAGGGTCTCAGGGAGAACAGCTCCGGGCCTTCTCCGCGAGCGCCTGAAGTGTCCGAGCTTCCGGTTTGAGACCCGGCGCTTACCGCGCCGCTTACTTCGGCCAACTTCGGGAAGACGATTATTTCTTCCGCCATGGTGATTAACCTGAGCTTTTCGAAAAACCCGAAGGGAAACCTTGTCGATATCATGACGGTTTCCAGCTTCAACCTCCCGCGTTTTTCGGCAAAGTATACGCTTTCGTCGCGCTCCCTGGAGCCGGGCCGCACCCGGAGTATAAAGGCTAGCTTTTTAGCTGAAAGCCTGTCTTCCGAAACCCTTAACCCGAAAAAGCTCATCCGACGGCGGGGATTGGCGATGCGATAACCGATGGTAAATTCTTCCCCGGCGAATGCTTCGAAAGGAAGCTCCCTCTCCACCTTCAACTTTCTTATCATTTCTTCGCTGAAGGCGCCGCTTGCGGTCATTGCCCCCAGCATAACCGCCAGTATGAGGTACAACAGATTGTTACCGGTGTTAATGGCGGCGATGCCCACTACGAATATGAAACCGGTAAGCAACCAACCTTCGCGCGTTATTCGCAGGGCGCGGTCGTATACCCGGAATGAGCGGGAGAAAATACCTTTCCCAAGAAATCGGGAGCTTTCAGATGGGTACCGGGACGTCATCCATAATATCCCGCAACAGGCTTCGGGCGGCTTCTATCCTGCCGGATGAGGTGGCTTCGCTGCCGGAGGGAATTATCCTGTGAGCCAGCACTTCCACGGCCAGCGCTTTTATATCGTCAGGTGTAACGTAATCCCTGTTTTGGCATAGCGCCCGCGCCTTGGCGGCCTGTTTCAATGCAAGCCCCGCACGGGGGGAAGCGCCGAGCGCCACCCGCTCGCTGAAACGGCTTTCGTTGATTATGTCCAGGATGTATCTCAAAAGGTCCTCCTCAACGTGAACGCCGTCCGCCGCCTCCTGCAAGGCCAGAACGTCATCGGAGGATATTACCGGCCTTACGCCGTCCGGCGTAATGGAGTATCTCACGTCCTGAAGTATGGTAAGCTCCTCCTCCTGCTCCGGGTAACCCATTGTGGCGCTGGTCATGAACCGGTCGAGCTGGCTTTCCGGCAGGGGGAAGGTGCCGTGAAACTCCAGCGGGTTCTGGGTTGCGATGACCATGAAAGGCCGTGGAAGCTCGTAGGTCAAGTTGTCAATGGTCACCTGCGCCTCGTTCATTGCCTCCAGCAGCGCCGACTGGGTCTTCGGTGTTGTGCGGTTTATTTCATCCGCCAGGAGAATCCCGGCGAATACAGGCCCGGGGCGGAAATCGAAGCCTCCACTGTTGCGGTTGTAAATGTTCACCCCGATGATGTCGGCGGGCAGCATGTCGCTGGTAAACTGAATCCTGCGAAAGTCTATGCCTATGGAGCGGGCCAGGGTCATCGCCAGGGTGGTCTTGCCTACGCCGGGAATATCTTCCAGCAGCAGGTGCCCCCGGCCGATGAGGGTGATAATCGCCAGTCTCACCACATCGGGCTTGCCGCGAATTACCCGCCGAACGTTTTCCTCGAGGAGTTTGACTGTGTTGTTCTGACGCGCCTGGGGTGCCATTAACAATAAGGGTATTCGATACCTTTGGTTTTTCCAAACTCAGCGCTTTTTTTGTTCTTTCATCGCTTTGTTGTAGTGGCCCCTGTATCTGGATTTCCACTTTTCCAGGTGGGAGCGGTAATCCAGCAAAGATGAAGCGCGGTGGAATTCCCATTCCAACTCCAGTTCCGTACTGTTCGGCGAAAGGTGTATATTATTCGGAGCTTCCTCTGAGTTTCCTTTTATTTTCCAGCTTTTAACGAAAAACGGCTTTGGAAAAATTATCCTCTCCGGCGGGGTTTTCCACAGCGGGTCTATCTTCAGAACCCCTCCATTTTCGTTCGCCTTGATAATGGCGGTTACGCTGCCGAAATCGGTGGGCGCGCTGCGCATACCCGTCTCCAGCCCCGGCTGAAGCCATGCCGGACACAGACCGTTGAAAAGGTAAAGGCTCCCGGCGTCATCCCCCGCGCCTTCCCTGATTATCATGTTGCGAAGGAGCAGGTTGTATGCGGCAGCGAACCACCCGTGTGGCGGAAAGTTGGCGAACTCGAAAGGCCCCAGTTTCATTACGTAATCCCGCCCGTCCCAGGGGACTATCGTCCACTCGAAGCCTTCGTGCGTCGGCCCGGTGTGAACAAGCATTGAATAAAAATCCGTCGCCGCCGCCTCCGATTCCCCGCGAATCAAGGAGGTTTGCGCCACCCTTTCGGTAAGGTAATGGTGGAGAAAACCGCTCCACGTGGCCAGTCCTTCGGAGTAGCAGTTCTGGCGATAATGGTTGAATGTGTTCGTTATAATATCGTCGAAGGGTTCGGTAAGTTCTCCCACGTAAAGGAGCAAAAGGTTTCCCCAGTCTTCTCCGCCCTTAACGTCCAACCCGGGAGGCGCGACTTTGCCGTTTTCCGATGCTTTTTTTATAAGTTTTTGCAGAAAAGTGTTTCTATATTCGTTAAAAAAATTGCCGAAATTTTCCGCGTCAAGGTCTTCATCGAGCATCCGGGCGAGCTTAACGGCTTCCCTGATTCCCGCCAGGGCCCAGACGTTATGACCGGTATAGCGGCCCTTAATCAACTCGTTATCCATTGCGTCGGAAGGCGGCAACAGGCCCTCGCGGTCGTTGCGAATCGTGTGAGTGAGCCATTCCATAGCGCGGCGAACCGGCTGATATATCCTTACTGCAAACTCCCTGTCGCCGGTGATTGAGGCGTGCTTTCCGAATGCCCACAGCGCCTGGCCGGTGCCGTCGAGTTGGCCTTTCTGGCTACAAAAGCGACCGTCGGGTCGGGCATAGTTGAGAAAGTTAATCAGTACCCTTTCCGCCACCTCGTGATAACCCCATACGTCCCACATCCTGCTGATAAATGCCGAGTCGCGCAGCCAGAAGTGGGCGTAATGAAGGCGGTTGACCAACTGCACCCAATCCTCTCCCCTTTTGACCTGCGATTGAAAGTTGTATACCCGGCTCGCCAGGCTGGCGTGCCTGACCTTCTGCTCCGGCATCACCAGTTCAACCCCCGGTTCCAGCAGTTTCGTCCATCTCTCCATCGTTTTTTTGCGTTGTTCTTTAACGTTCAGGTTATGCAAAAAACGCTGAGCCACTTCGCCCGGAAGCGGTTCGTGAGGTATTGCGAAGTGAGCCATCCTTTCTTCGTTGGGCCCGAGGCTCCATTCCAGGATACCGATGCAACATTCCTCGCCCCGGGCCACCTTTGAAAAGCCCGATTTATAAGGTTTTTCCGGTCTTTCCAGTTTTGAAGTAAAACCTTCCCTGCCGATGAGGGCATACATGAGTTTTCCGTCCCGCCATGCGCCGGTCCGGTCTATTTCAAATCTCCATTTTCGGGAAAATTTTTCGTTGGTGAACCACTTCCACCGGCAGCGGTGGTCGCGCTCGGGATATAAAAGGCCCATTCCGATGCGGGCGGTGACCGGTTTATCCGATACGTTGCAGGCGCTCAGCCTGACGTAATACGAAGGTATGGACTCGCTTTTTACGTCCGCCGGTTCCGTGAAAAATTCGACGAAGTAGTTGATATCGTTGATTGTTTTGTCGGCCTCTATTATCGGAATCCATCCCATGTGAAAGCTGCGCCGCCTCCATTCCGCGGGCTTATCGGATTCTCCCGTTACGGTGAAAAATTCGGCATAGCCCGTCCAGATGCTGCCTTCCGGGGTTACTTGCGCCGCAGCTTCATCGCCGGGCACGGCCAATTGAGTATTGGGATGTTTGAAATAGCTGAAGGGATGCGTATCATCATTTCCCGGTTCGGGCAGGGGGCTTCGGGCAAGTTTCTGCCCCAGCTTCAACAATCGCCGGCGGATTTTAAACTGCAAGTTTCGGTAGAAGGGCATTATTATTTCCTGAGGTAAATAAGCTTCCATATAACCGATTTTATTGCAAATCGTCTCTTGTCGGGCTCAGTGTTTCTATCCAATGCCGCTCTACCGTGCTAACTGTCGGCCACTTATCGGATTTCCCTGCTTCGCCGTTGACAACACGCCGGGATAAAGGCATTATAAAGTTGCGCCGGGCGGTGAAGGGTTCTCCTTCATCCGTTCGGTTAATTTGTGTGATGAGCACCATGAAAAAACCTCCGGCAATACTGGTACTGTCCGACGGCTCAGTCTGGAAGGGCGACTCCTTCGGCGCTCCGGGAGAGGTCATCGGTGAGGTGGTATTCAACACCTCGATGACCGGCTACCAGGAGATTATCACCGACCCTTCATACAAAGGCCAGATGGTTACCATGACCTACCCCCTCATCGGAAACGTGGGGGTAAACACGGAAGACGTCGAATCCCATCGCCCTTTCGTCGAAGGATTCATCGTAAGGGAATTGTCTCCCCTTGCCTCCAACTGGCGCTCAAGCCAGTCCCTTCCCGATTACCTGTCCGAAAATTCCATACCAGCCATCGAAGGCGTAGACACCCGCGCTCTGACTCGCAGGCTGAGGACGGAAGGTTCGCTCATGGGCATCATGAGTACCGACTGCTTCGAGGTGAACCGGCTACTGGAAAGATTGAACGCTCATCCCGGCATCGTCGGGGTTGACTTGGTGAAGGAGGTGACCTGCCCCGAGCCTTACGACTGGAAGGAAACCGAATGGAAGCTTGGGCGGGGTTATGCCGAGCTGACAGAGCCAAAATTCAGGGTGGCGGCTTACGATTTCGGCATTAAGCACAACATCTTGAGGAAGCTTGCATCCGCCGGATGTGAGGTCAGGGTATTTCCCTCTCATACCCCAGCCGATGAGCTTCTGGCCGACGACCCGGACGGGGTGTTCCTATCTAACGGCCCCGGTGACCCGGCGGCGGTGGGGTACGCCGTCGAAAACGTGAAGAAACTATTGGGTACAAAGCCCATATTCGGCATCTGCCTCGGCCACCAGATACTCGGCCTGGCGATGGGTGGCAACACTTTCAAACTCAAGTTCGGCCACCACGGCGCAAATCACCCGGTCAAAGACCTGGAGTCAGGAACTATCGATATAACCAGCCAGAACCACTGCTTCGCGGTAGACCCCGAAAGCCTCGGAGGTGTTACCCGCCTTACTCACAGAAACCTCAACGACGGCACCAGTGAAGGGCACGCGCACATCGACCTGCCCGTTTTCAGCGTCCAATATCACCCCGAAGCCAGCCCCGGGCCGCACGACCCCGGGCGCCTGTTCGAGCGGTTCACAAGGCTGATGGAGTCGGATAAATAATGCCCCGGCGCGACGATATATCCAAGATACTCATCATCGGCAGCGGCCCCATTATTATCGGGCAGGCCTGCGAATTCGACTACTCCGGCGCCCAGGCGGTCAAGGCCCTTCGTGAAGAAGGGTACGAGGTGGTGCTTATCAACTCCAATCCCGCCACCATCATGACCGACCCGGACTTTGCCAATCGCACTTACATAGAGCCTATCACCCCGGAAGTGGTGGCCAGGGTTATTGAAGTGGAGAAGCCGGACGCCCTTCTTCCCACCATGGGCGGCCAGACGGCCCTTAACGTATCCATCGAGTTGGACAAGAGGGGACTGCTGGAAAAGCTGGGGACCGAGCTTATAGGCGCCAAGCCGGATGCCATCCATCGAGCCGAAAACCGCGACGCCTTCAAAAACACCATGAAAAACATCGGGTTAAGGACGCCGGAAAGCGGCGTGGCTTCCGGCATGAAAGAGGCGTGGGAAATTCTCGAGAGAGTGGGCTACCCGGTGATTATCCGGCCCTCCTACACCCTCGGCGGCACCGGCGGCAACGTGGCTTACAACAGGGAGGAATATGAGCGTAACGTCGAATGGGGCTTGTCGCTGAGTTGGGACCACAGCGTACTCATCGAGGAGAGCGTGCTGGGATGGAAGGAGTTCGAGCTGGAGGTTATGCGCGACCTGGCGGATAACGTGGTCATCATATGCAGCATAGAAAACTTCGACCCCATGGGCATACACACCGGCGATTCCATCACGGTAGCCCCCGCGCAAACCCTGACCGACAAGGAGTACCAGATACTCCGCGACGCTTCCATACGTATCATTCGGGCCATCGGAGTCGAGACCGGCGGCTCAAACATACAGTTCGCGGTGCATCCCGAGAACGGGGAGATGGTGGTAATCGAGATGAACCCACGGGTCAGCCGTTCCTCCGCGCTGGCCAGCAAGGCCACCGGCTTTCCCATCGCCAAGATGGCGGCGAAGCTGGCGGTGGGCTACGCCCTGGATGAAATACCCAACGACATTACCGAAAAGACACCCGCCTGCTTCGAGCCGACGATAGACTACTGCGTGGTCAAATATCCCCGGTTCGCCTTCGACAAGTTCGCGGGGGCCGATGACCGGTTGACTACCCAGATGAAGAGCGTTGGGGAAGCTATGGCAATAGGTCGGACGTTCCGCGAGTCACTGATGAAAGCCGTCCGGTCGCTGGAGATAGACCGTTACGACCTGGGGATAAAGTCGAATCCCGCCCCATCGGACGAGGACGTGGAAAACAAGCTGCGGCGGCCTTCTTGGGACAGGCTGTTCTTCATCGCGGAAGCCTTCCGAAGGGGTTGGAGCGTGGAGGACGTAAGCAAGCTTACGAACTTAATCGACCCTTGGTTCCTTAGAGAATTGAGCGACCTGGTGGCGCTGGAAAGAGAGTTGCGGCACGCCGGAAAAGACCTTGTCAACCGGAAGGAACTGGTCGAAAGGGCCAAGCGGTGGGGTATAAGCGATAACTTCTTCTCGAAGATAGCGGGAGTGTCGGAGCCGGAATGGCGACGCTGTCGGGCCGAAAACGGCCTCTCCCACGTCTACAAGGCCGTGGATACGTGCGCGGCGGAGTTCGAGTCTTATACGCCGTATTTATATTCCACCTATGAGAGCGAATGCGAGGCGGGCAGAACCGACAAGCCGAAAATAGCCATCCTCGGCGGCGGGCCCAACAGGATAGGACAGGGCATCGAGTTCGATTACTGCTGCGTCCACGCGGCGTTTGCGCTCGGTGAGGACGGCTACGAAACCATCATGGTCAACTGCAACCCCGAAACCGTCAGCACCGACTACGACACCAGCGACAAGCTATACTTCGAGCCGCTTACATTTGAAGACGTGATGAACATTATGGACACCGAAAAGCCGGACGGGGTTATAGTGCAGTTCGGGGGCCAGACGCCTCTTAAGCTGGCGGGGCTTTTGGAGGAAGCGGGCGTGCACATACTGGGGACTTCCCCCGAAAGCATTGACCGGGCCGAGGACCGGGAAATGTTCAGGGCGCTCCTGGAAAAGCTGAGACTCAAGCAGGCCCCCAACGACATCGCCGTCGACTTCGAGGGGGCGCGGAAGATTGCACGGAATATCGGCTATCCGCTGGTCATCCGCCCCAGTTTCGTGCTCGGCGGCCAGAGGATGAAAATAGTCTACGACGAGGAGGAGCTTAACGAATACATGCGGGAGGCCGTGGAGGTGAGCTACTCGCGGCCCGTGCTTCTGGATAAGTTCCTCGAAGACGCCGTGGAAGTGGATGTCGACGCCGTGGCCGACGGCCAAACGTGCGTAATCGGCGGGGTGATGGAACATATCGAGGAAGCGGGGGTGCATTCGGGTGACAGCGCCTGCGCTCTGCCGCCCTTTTCACTGCCGCAGATAGTGGTGGAGGAGATAAAGAGGCAGTCCCGCGCGCTGGCCATGGAGCTTGAGGTGCGCGGCCTTATAAACATCCAGTTCGCGGTGCAGGGGAAGGATATTTACGTACTGGAGGTTAATCCCCGCGCCAGCAGGACAGTGCCGTTCGTGTCAAAGGCCATCGGGGCGCCGCTTGCCAAGATAGCCGCACGGGTGATGGCGGGGAAGAAGCTGGGGGAGCTGGGGTTCACCCGGCAGGTGAACGTAAACCACGTGTCGGTGAAGGAGGCGGTTTTCCCGTTTTCCAAGTTCCCCGGCGTGGACACGGTGCTGGGGCCGGAAATGAAGAGCACCGGCGAAGTTATGGGAATAAGCCCCGACTTCGGGCAGAGTTTCGCCAAGAGCCAGTTGGCGGCGGGAAACGCCTTGCCGCTTGAAGGAACGGTGTTTATCAGCGTTCGCAACCGCGACAAGGGCTTTGCCATCAACATAGGCCGCGACCTGCACGAGATGGGGTTCAGGCTGGTGGCCACCCGTGGCACCGCCGCGGCCCTCGAATCCGCCGAGATTCCGGTGGAGGTGGTGAACAAGGTCGTCGAGGGCCAGCCCAATATAGTGGACCTCATCCTTAACGACAGAATTGACATGGTGATAAACACCACCGTCGGCAAGCAGGCGATAAAGGACAGCTACTCCATACGCCGCACCGCTCTCGAGAAAACCATCCCTTACGTAACCACGGTGCAGGCGGCGCTGGCGGCGGTGAAGGCCATCGAGGCCCTGCGGGAATACAAAACCCTCCCGGTCAAAGCGTTACAGGAATACAACGTCGTTAGCAATTCCGGGTGAACTGCCCTTCGGGGGTCTTCCGACATTATGAACTTATCCGTTTTTATCCGCCGACTCGCAAGTTCACTCCGGGACATGTTCGTCTGCGCATGGGGCGGCATCAGGTTACTTGCGGGTTCTTTTGAACGGTGGAATGCGTGGCGATGGACAGCGGCGGTTATCTTCGTTATGGCCGTAGTGGTCGCTTATGCCTGGAAATGGCCGATTCACGCTGTCTTGCGGGGAAATGAAACCGGGTTGGCGGAAGCGATAGCCGAAGCGGGAAATCGTTTCGGAGACTTCGAGATTCCCCTTATCGTCGGTTTTGCCTTTTTGCTGGCAGGGAGCGCTGTCGGTAAAGAAAGGCTGCTCGGCGTCGGGCAAGTTCTGCTGGCGGCGGGGGTAATCTGCGCCGTTGCGGTGCCTCTGGGGCAGTTCATACTTGCCGAAGCCCGCCCGAAGAACGGTGGGGCCATGCGATTTTTCGTCATGGACGGCCACGGCGTTTCGGGCCACGCCGCCAGTGCGGCGCTGTTGGTGTGGCCAGTTGCGGGAAAGTTGACCGAGGGGCAGGAAAAGTGGGTTCGGGTGGTGGCTTTCTTTCTTTTATTTGCATGGGCGATTCTTGTCGCCTGGTCGAGAATGTGGGACGACAAGCATTTTCTATGGAATGTCATGCTGGGGTCTGTTACCGGTTTGGTATCGGGATGGGCGGTCTATTCTTATTCGGTAAGGGCCGAACCTTAGAAATCGAGTTAAATCAAGAGGTTAACCGCTCAGCTCCCTGTTGAGGGCCTCGGCTATCTTGTCGCTCATCTTTTCAATCATGCTAATGTCCGGGCCTTCGACCAGTATGCGGGCCTTCAGCTCGGTGCCGGAGTATCGCACCAATACCCTGCCTTCTTTGCCCAATTTCTGCTCCACTTCCCGGATGACCCGTGCAACCGACGGCATCGACTCCAGCGGCCTTTTTTCGCAGACGGCGATGTTTTTGTGGCATTGTGGAGCTTTTTCCAGCAAAGACGCCAGCTCGCTCAGGGATTTGCCGGTTTTAAGCATAACCGCCAGGATTTGCAGTGCGCCTATCATGCCGTCGCCGGTTGTGGTGTAATCGAGGTAGATGAGGTGCCCCGACTGCTCGCCGCCGAAGTTGTACCCGTTGGTTTTCATTGCGTCGACCACGTACCGGTCCCCCACTTGTGTCCTTACCACTTTGCCACCGGCGCTTTCGATGAGCCTGTCGAGGCCGATGTTGCTCATAACGGTGGCCACCAGCGTATTGTATTGAAGCCGGTTTGATTGGAGCATGTCCAGGGCGCAGATGGCCATTATCCCGTCGCCGTCCACGACTTCGCCGTTTTCGTCCACGAAAACCACCCGGTCGGCGTCGCCGTCGAGGGCTATTCCGATGTGTGCGCCCTTCTGTTTTACCAGCCCCGCCACCACTTCGGGATGGAGTGAGCCGCAGTCGAGGTTGATATTTTCCCCGTCCGGCTCTACGCCGGTTTCGTAAACTTTCGCTCCGAGCTCTTCCAACACGTGCGGAGCGGAGGAATAGGCGGCGCCGTTGGCGCAATCGAGGGCGATTTTTATTCCGTCGAGCGTCAACTCCTGGGGAAACGTTCCCTTGAGGAACTGGATGTAGCGCCCCTTGGCGTCGTCCACCCGGAAGGCCTTGCCTATTTCGGAAGCGGTGGGGCACATGCGGTCCAACTCCTCGCTTCCCATCAGCTCCTCGATGTGGTGCTCCATTTCGTCGGGGAGCTTGAACCCGTCTCTGGCGAAAACCTTGATTCCGTTATCCTCGAACGGGTTATGGCTGGCGCTTATAACCACGCCGGCGTCCGCCCTCATGCCGGAGGTGATAAAAGCTATCCCCGGCGTGGGGAGCGGGCCTACCAGCAGCACGTCGGCGCCCATGGAGCAGATGCCGCTGGCCATGGCCTGTTCGAGCATGTATCCGGAGAGGCGGGTGTCCTTTCCGATGACTATCCGATGCCTGCGGTTGTCCTTGTTTCTGAAGACCGCGGCTACGGCTTTTCCCAGGGTGACCATGGTCTCCGGGGTAAGGGGTTTTAAGTTGGCCGTTCCCCGCACTCCGTCCGTGCCGAAAAGATTTCTCTCGAAATTGTTGTCCAAGCGCGATTCCCTCCACAAAAACCCAAAGGTCAACTCATATTATAAAGTAAAAGGGATTTTTGTTCAATATTGCTTATGGCGATATTCTACCGGGTGATATGGATTAACCCGGATAGGGGGTTGATTCTATGGGTTCTTATGGTAGCATCTTTTTATAAAAGGTGTTACTCATGGCAGTGGAATCTAAGAATATCACGGAACTTAATCGGGAAACGGCCTCATTTTTCGACTCCGTAGCCTCTCGACCGGGATGGGGGCGATTCAATACAGACGAGGAAGAGAAAGCCTCGGCGTTTTTCGAGCTTTTGAATGTAAAATCGGGCGATTTGGTATTGGAGGCCGGTTGTGGTGCGGGAAGGTTTACCGGCAAACTTTCGGAGGCTGTTTCTCCGGGAGGCTGGGTACTTGCCGTCGATATATCGAGTGAAATGATAAGCCGGGCAAAACGTATAAGCGCCGGAGGCTGCATAACCTACAAGAAAGGTGACGTGCACAGATTACCAGTTGCCCCGGAGGAAATGAACATTGCAGTGTGTTATAACAGCTTCGGTCATTTTTGCGCTCCCCTGAACGTTTTATTGGAGTTCAACCGGGTTTTAAAGAGGGGAGGCCGACTGGGAATAGCTTATGACCAGAGCAGAGATGAATTGAACCTGGAGCACGAATCGGTGACCAGAGGAATCTATTACCGGCTTCCGAGTGTGCCCGAAATGGTTTTGTTGTTAAAAACTGCGGGCTTCAAGACAGAAAACGTGAAAGAAGGGTTTGACCGTTATTTCGTTATGGCCCGGAAAGTCTCGCCACCCTGCTTTCATCCACTGGTTATGGGAGATAAAAGCATTCCGGATATGTACTGAATCTTGTATTCCTTCGTTATTTGCTCTAAAATCCTCGGTGGTTGTATTTTTTATCGCTTATTTGGGATATTTAAGTGTTCACAGAGGATTTTTTCGGGTGAGCCCTCGTCGAAAAAGAGTTATTTTTCCGATAGTTATGAAGGTCATGGGCTGGTCTGTGGTTGGCGCGTTGGTAGCCGGAGGCCTCTTCCTTCTGATGGTATGGTTTACTCTGGACCCTGCGAAGCTTATGCCGGAGCGTGGAGTGCCCACGCCGCTGGACGGCGCCGGCCAGGCCGCCGTGGCTCCCGACCTGGTCAAAGAGAATGAGCTTGTCGGAGATATGACCATTTCTTACACCACCGGACATCTGGGCTTGATGGAAGGGGCCGGCATTCACCTGTTTTATCCGGCGCAGGTTAT
This sequence comes from uncultured bacterium, assembly GCA_964459325.1. GTDB lineage: Bacteria > RBG-13-61-14 > RBG-13-61-14 > CAYWKU01 > CAYWKU01 > CAYWKU01. The sequence continues at coordinate 29,871 of CAYWKU010000020.1, forward strand.
CGTCCACGGCGAAAAATCCCGCCTGTACGTGCCTTATCTGGCATGGGGAAGCATAAACAGGTTCCGCAACGCGCCGATAAGAGTTACAACCACCGGTCAGGCCGAGTTGAAGGTGGAAAACCCGTCCTGGTTTCGGGCGTTGAGGTTGTACTTCGGTTATTACCGCTCCAAGTGGAAAAACGGCCACCCTGCTTACTCGGTCAGGGATATCGCCCGGGAGCTTTGTCGCAGAACGATAAAGGTGGAAGAGGGCGAGTTAAAACCCGGAGAGGAAGTAACGTTTCACATCGGGGTAGATGAGGGTTTCCGGGCGCCGTGTTCCGAGGGATGGATGAACTTCGCCGTATCGGTGGACGGCGACGGGGACGGGGTAGCTAAACTCATAAGCTCCGCTCCCCGACTTGTAATAGTGGGGAAAAAGGCCACTCACTTCAAAGTTACAGCCACCAGCGTGCTGAACATCTGGGAGAGGGCCGAGGTGGTGGTGGAGGCCGTTGACGAGCACGGCCACGTCGACCCCACTTATACCGGAACGGTATATCTGGATGCCCCTGAGTTGGCTTTGCCGGGGAAGACGGAGTTCAAACTGTCGGATTTGGGGAGGAAATCGTTCAGTATGCGCACTTCAAAAAAAGGGCGTTTTTTCATCGTAGCCCGGGACATGCGGGGCAGAAGGGGGCGCAGTAATCCGATAGTGGTGCGTGAGAAGGGAATGCACCTTTATTGGGGCGATTTCCACGTTCATTCAGTCCTGGGTATGGGGGATAATTCCCCTGAATTTCTGCTGAGAAAAGCCAGGAACCATCTGGGACTCGATTTCGTTTCCGTCAACATGATAGACAACGGCGTGCCGTTAGCGAGTCATGATGAGTTACCTTCCTGGCCGGAAGTCGAATTCGGATGGGCTCATCTGCAGAAAATTACTCACCTTTTTCACAAGGAGAGGGAATTCCTGGTGTTTCCGGCTTATATATGGGCTTCAAACAGCCAAGGCTTCAGGCTGGTGGTTTACAGCACCGACGAAGTTAACACTGAGCTGTTCAGCCATACCGACGAGAATTACGACACAGTGAAAGAGTTGTTGGAGGCGCTCGCCGACAAGAAGGCCGTCGCCATCCCGATATGGAGCGGGTGGCGCGGAGGTGAATTCATGGGAAAACGCTTTAACTGGGGCCCCGTCGATGACGCCACCCAGAGGCTGGTGGAAGTTTATTCCTCGGACGGCGCCGTGGAGTTTCACGATAACCCGTTTCCGATTCACGGCAGCAAGGAAGTTCCCCGGCTGTTCGGACCTTCCGACCAGGCTTCCAACCATTACGGAGCGTTTGTAAGGGACGGGTTGGCAAAAGGGCATAAGATGGGACTGGTTGCCGGAGGCGCGCGAAAATTTTCTTTTGACCGCACTCCTTTTTATTCGGCGGGGTTAACCGCCGTATGGGCGGAAAATCTCACCGAGCGTTCGGTGTGGGAAGCCGTTTATCAGCGCCGGGCCTATGGCACCACGGGAGCAAGGATTTTCGTTGATTTCAAGGTTAACGGCCAATTCATGGGCAGCACGGTAAAGGCCGGGAAATCGGCGGTGGTTTACGTTCACGTAGTGGGAACAGCGCCCATCGATTATGTGCAGGTGTGGAAGTATGAAGAGGATTTCGAAATAAGCCGCACCCTGGAAAGCGAGACGGAGTATTTGAACTCGCGATGGATAGATGAAGACCCTCCGAATGGCGGTTTTTACTATTTGCGCGTCAGGCAGGTGGACGGGCATATGGCATGGGCGGGGCCTGTATGGGTGGAAAGATGAGTTTACGAGGAAATTTGCTGTTGCCGGATTTCCGAAAGCTCATGTTTGCGCCAAGATTGCTGAAACATGTGAAGTCGAGCCTGTCCGGGGGAGGATGCGGCATCTCCGGAGCCACGGCGGAGGGATTTGGGCCTGGACTCTTCCCGACTTGCGGGAACTTACCCCGATTTTAAATTCACACCGTTTACCGAGAGTAGAGTATCGAGCGGTCCTTCAGCGCCTGCGCCTGAAAACCAAGATTTTTTGTTAAGGGTAGCACACCTTGACTGCAGGGTGGCTCATGGCGGGCAAAAAGCCTGAGACCGGCTCTCACCTTTCTGGCGACGAGCATGTTTTCATGTAACCCCCGGGAGCGGTCAAGGTGTGAAACAAGTCCATTATACGAGAATTCCGGGCCCGGGATTGCTTATGTTGATTTGTCCTGGTTCAGGGACTATCTTGGAGATATATACAAACCACCAGGGAGGGAAATAAAAATGAGCACTCAATTGAACCAGGCCATACTGGGCCAACTGTTCGAGATGAAGGCGAATGAGGCGCCCGAGCATCATATATTTACATTCGAAAACGCCGATAACCCGGAGGAAAAACTCACCTACAGGGATTTGCACGAAAACTCTCACCGCTTTGCACGGGCGCTTATGGACGCAGGGATGGATACCGGGGACAGGTTCGCGGTAATGATGCGAAATCACCCGGAGATGATTTACTCCATGGCGGCGGCCAGCATCCTGGGAGCGGTTATGGTGCCGGTGGACCCGCGCTCCCGCGGTTACAAGCTTTCTTACCAGATAAGTAACTCCGGGAGCAAGGTTATACTGACCACCAGCGACCTGTTGCCTCACGTGGAAGCCGAGATGGATAACATGCCGGGAATAAAGAAGGTTTTCACCGTCCAAAAGCCCGGATTCCCGGCCGGAACGGACGATTCCAAGTATCTTTCAATAAAGGAAATACTGGAGGCTCCTTTCAAGCCGGTGGATTATAAAATCAACGACCCCACTCACCCCCTGGAAATTATTTACACCTCCGGTACCACCGGAGACCCCAAGGGTGTGGTCTGCGACAACCTGAGGCTGGCTTTCTACTCGTTCCTCGGGAGCTTTTTCGGCTACGGGGAGGACGACGTGCTGTACAACGGCCTGTCGCTGACCCACGGCAACGCCCAGGCGGTGACTTTCGCGCCCGCGCTTAACCGCGACCTTACGGCGGTGTTCAGCGTCAAGTTCAGCAAAAGTCGCCTGTGGGACATCACCCGCAAGTACGGTATTACCACCTTCAGCCTCCTGGGCGGCATGATGAGCGCCATCTACAACGAACCTCCCCGCCCGGACGATGCCGACAACCCCGTGAGGGTGGTGGTAAGCGCAGGCACTCCGCAGGCGATATGGGAAGCCTTCGAAAAGCGCTTCAACGTGAAAATACTGGAATGGTACGGCTCGGTGGAGGGCGGTTTCGCATACAGGCCCATAGACCAAGGCCCCATCGGAAGCTTCGGCAAGCCGGTGGAGTCCATCATGGAGATGGACGTATTGGACGAGAACGACAAGCCCTGCCCGCCGGGGCAGGTGGGGGAGCTGGTTACACGCCCGAAGGGCGGGAAGGCGAAGGTCGATTACCTGGATAACCCCGAGGCAAGCGAAGAAAAGACACGCGGAGGATGGCTCCGCACCGGCGACATGGCCTATAAAGACGAGGACGGGTGGTACTTTTTCGCATACCGCAAGGGCGGAGGCCTGAGAAGGTCGGGGGATTTCATTCAGCCGGACAAGGTGGAAAAGGTTATCGGCGAACACCCGGACGTGAGCGAAGTGGCGGTATTCGGCATCCCCGCCGAAAGCGGCGCTCCCGGCGAATCGGACCTGGTGGCGGCCATTATGACCTTCGAAGGCTCGCAGCCCGACCCGGGGGAGATATTCAACCGGGCAAGGAACGGGTTGGAGCGCAACAGCGTCCCGAGCTACCTGATGTTTGTGGACGAAATACCCAAAACAGTCAGCGAAAAACCCCAGGAGAGGTTTTTGAAGCAGATTCTCGAGGGGCAGCCGGAGCGGGTGCATAAATTATCGGATTATCCGAAAATTTAACTCTTGAATTTTATGTTTGTGACTTTGAGTGAGGTAATTATTCAGGATTTTTCCTGCTTTTTCTTTTCCTTGGGGAGCTTTTTAATGTTGCGGCATTTCGGATAACCGCTGCACGCCATGAACGGCCCGTAGCGGCCTTTCCTTATGACCATTGGCTTGCCGCATTTATCGCAGTTTTCACCGGCCTGTTCGGGAGGCTCCTTTTTTTGCAGGTGTTTGGGGATTTTTACGGTGGTTTTGCAGTCGGGATATTTCGAGCACGCCAGAAACTTGCCGTAGCGACCCCGTTTTTCCACCAGGTCGGCGCCGCACTCGGGGCATTCGGAAGGAAGCTCCTCTTCGGTGGTCTGCTCGCCCTTGTCCACCGGATACGGTTTACCGTCGTCGTCAATCGTAAAATTGGAGGTGAACTTGCAATCGGGGTAATTTGAGCAACCCAGGAAAGTTCCCTTCTTACCCTGCCTTATCACCAGCTTGCCGCCGTCCAGCGGGCAAGGCTCGGGGGATTCGTCCTCAAGCACCTGTATTTCGCCCGATTCGAGGCGTCGGAAGTTGCGGGTGTTCTTGCAGGAAGGAAACCCGCTGCACGCCAGAAACTGCCCGTTCCGGCCCCATTTTATCATCATGGGCTTGCCGCAGACTTCACATTCGATATCGGTGGTCTCCTCGCGCTCCTTCTTCACGTTGCGCATGGAGCCTTTGGCCTCGTCCAGTTGTTTCTTGAAGTGCTTCCAGAAATCCTCGATGGCCGTTTTCCACTTGAGCTTCCCTTCCTCTATTTGGTCAAGCTCATCCTCCATCCGGGCGGTGAACTTTATGTTGAGCACCTCGGGAAAACTTTCCACCAGCAGGCTCGTGACCAGTTTACCCATGGAAGTGGGCTGGAACTTGCCTTCCTGTTTCTCCACGTAGCCCCTGTCCTGGATGACGCTCAGTATCTGTGCGTAAGTGCTGGGCCTGCCGATGCCCTTTTCCTCCAGCTCCTTGACCAGGCTCGCTTCCGTGTAACGGGGCGGCGGCTGGGTAAAGTGCTGTTTGGGCCGGATTTCCTTCTCCGCAAGCTCCTGATTTTCCTCGAGAGCAGGAAGCTCCACCGGCTTGTCGGGGTCCTTGTCTTCTCCTTCGTCTTTTCCTTCGGTGTAAAGCGCCATGAAACCGGGGAATTTTACCGTGGTGGCGGTGGCCTTGAGGAGAAGGCGGCCGTTTTGTACGTGCACCGTGAGCTGGTTGAGCACCGCCGCTTTCATCTGGCTGGCCAGGAACCGGTTGTATATAAGCTCATACAGCTTCGTGTCGTCCGGGTTTAAGTGCTTCCTCGCCTCTTCGGGGGTGATGCCCATGTCAGTTGGACGAATTGCCTCGTGAGCTTCCTGGGCGGCCTTTTTGCTCTTATACTGACGGGGCTTGGAGGGCAGGTAATCGTTTCCGAACCGTTCGGTGACAACCCCCCGAGCTGCTTCCTGCGCCTCCGCGCTTACCCTCACGCTGTCCGTGCGCATGTAGGTAATCAACCCCAGCGGCCCCCGGTCGCCGACTTCCAGTCCTTCGTAGAGCCGCTGAGCGATTGTCATTGTTTTCTTGGCGCTCATTCTGAATTTCTTGGCCGCCTCCTGCTGGAGGGTGGCTGTGGCGAAGGGAGCCGGCGGGTTGCGCCTGCGGGTCTTTTTCTCGATTTTCTTGACCTTGTAGCTACCCTTTTGTAACTCTGAGACGATGTTGTTCGCCGTTTCCTCGTCCGATATTTTCGGCTTCTCGCCGTCTATTTCCGCCAGCTTTACGGTAAACGGGGGAGGCTCGGCGGCTTCGAGGTCCACTTCGACCGACCAGTATTCCTCGGGCACGAAATCCTCGATTTCGGCCTCGCGCTCGCAAATCAGCCTTACCGCCACCGATTGCACTCTCCCGGCGGAAAGCCCCTTCTGCACCTTTTTGCCGAGCAGGGGGCTGAGGGTGTAGCCGACCAGGCGGTCAAGTATCCGGCGGGCTTTTTGAGCGTCGAATAAGTCCCGGTTCAACTCGCCGGGCTGCTCGATGGCCTTCTGCACGCCCTTTTGGGTTATCTCGTTTATGAGCACCCGGTGAATCGGCTTGCTGCCGTCTATCACCCGGGCTATATGCCATGCTATGGCTTCCCCCTCGCGGTCGGGGTCGCTGGCCAGGTAAATTTCCTCCGCTCCCGAGGCGGCCTGCTTGAGGTCGCTTATAACCTTCTTCTTGCCGGGCACTTCGACATACTCCGGCTCGAAGCCCTCGTCTATCTTCACCCCGAGGCGTTTTTCGGGCAGGTCTATAACGTGCCCGACGCTGGCCTTTACCTCGTAGGATTTATCCAGGTACTTTTTGAGCGTCCGGGCCTTTGCCGGGCTTTCCACTATAACCAGTGATTTCGCCGTGTTTGTTTTTTCCGCCATGACTTATCCGTATCCATGCGTTTTTGCGAACATTTTTCCGGGCCGCTGCTCGACCAGGCCCCCCAGCTCAAGGTTCAAAAGAGCCGAAGCTACGCGGTGAGGTGGTAGGTTACACGCTCTTGCAAGGTTGTCAATATGGACGGGTTCCGCGCCCAGATGGTTCCATATTTCCTTTTCGTCTCCGTCCAGTTCCGGTTCCGGCGGGGCCGGAGCTTCTGTTCCGGCTTTTCCCACGTCGAACTGGGGGAGAATTTCCTCGATAATATCAGTAAAGTCGTCCACCAGCTTGGCGTGGCCCTTCTTTATAAGCTCGTTGGCGCCCCTGCTGGTTTTCGCCCCGGCCTCGCCGGGCACCGCGAACACCTCCCGGCCCTGTTCGTGAGCCAGCCTTGCGGTAATCAGGCTTCCCGAGTCCGGGGTGGTGGCCTGCACTACAACGACTCCCAGGCTCATGCCGCTAATGATGCGGTTGCGGGCCGGAAAGTTTCCCCGCTCGGGTCTCGAGCCGAGCGGGAAGGGTGAAGCCACCGCGCCGTTTTGAGCTATCTCCCCGAAAAGTTTGCGGTTTTCGGGAGGGTAAATCACGTCCGGGCCGCTTCCCAGAACGGCGATGGTGCGCCCCCCGCCATCGAGAGCGCCCCGGTGCGCTGTGCTGTCTATCCCCCGGGCCATGCCGCTCACAACCGTAATTCCGGCCCTCGCCAATTCCCTTGTCAGTTTATGGGCCGTCCTTTTGCCGTAGTCGGTCGGGTCGCGGCTGCCCACGACCGCCACCGACAGCTCGTCTGTTTCCCTTAGTTCGCCGGTATAATAGAGCACCGGGGGCGGGTCGTCTATGCGGGCGAGGAGCCCGGGATAGTCATCGAAGCCGGGCATGGTGACATTGATGTTCTTCTCGCGAATTTTTTCCAGCTCATCGCCGCCCACCTTTTCCGGGTCGGTGGAAAGTATAGCGTCTACCGTAGGTCGCTGGATGCGTGGAATTTTTTCCAGGTTCGCCCGCCCGGCCTTGAATACGTTTGCAGGCGTCCCGAAGCGCTCCATGAGCTTTGAGTATGTTCTCGTGCCCACGCCCGGGATGGAGTTCAACGCCAAGGCGTGGACAATCTCTCTGTCCGGCGGCTTCATTCAAAAGGCAATTTTAAGCCCACCTTGCGATAAATGTCAAATGGCCTTGCGGCACATACGTTAAGGTCAATAAAATTCTTCGCTCGAAATTTCGGAATCTTCTTCTTTTCCCGATGTTTTTACCCGACGCCGGAGGCTTAACAGCGATAAACATGCGCCCGTTGGGCAGAAAACCCGGCACCAGAAGCGCTTGAACCAGCCGGAAATCAGAAGCGCAAACAATGCGTAAGCCCAGATAAAGACGGTAAGCCTGTCCATTGTAAGTCCTTCTTCCGGTTTGAAAATCAACATGTGAATCCGGTCGAAAAAGTACGGGTACGGCTCGAAGCCCGCCGCTTCACCTATCCCAATCGGAAATACCAACCCCACCAGCACAAAGAGCACTATCCACCTGAAATAGCGGATTATTTTCCCCGCCCACGGGGATATGCTCCATTTAGTACCCGGTGCTATCCGCCATACTATCTCCTGGAGAGCGCCGTAGGGACATGCGTAGCCGCAGAAAACCGGCCCCCATATTACCGTCGTTATCAGCGCCCATACCAGGAGCACCAGCAGCGGGAGGTTGTTGAGGGAAGGAAGACTCAAACTCAACACATCGGTTATGTGGGAAAAACTCAACGGAATCGACAGGTATGCTCCAACGACACCTATGGCCAGAGCCCATGAAACCCATTTCAGTATCCGGGGGCGCTTCTTTATGCGAGCTGCCAGCGCCACCAGGAGAGCGGCTCCCAGCACAATAGCTTCAAACAGCTTTTTCCCGGCTCCTTTCGATTCCGGCGCCTTGATTCCGAAAAGCTGATTAGCAACCCGGCGGGACGACGTTTCCACGTCCCCCGCGATGGCTTCGCTTGTGACCGTGGCTCCGGTAACCGCGTCTATGTCGGCAAGATTTTCAGTGACGGTTTTGTCTTTGAATTTTTCGAGGAAATCGCTACGGAGCACCCTCTTCATGTAGTAAGGCGTCTCCCTGTTTTCGAGCACCACCAGCCGTTTAATGGCGCCGTCGGTGTTCATGCCCACCAGAACGGGCACCGGCCCCACGTATCCCTTTATATCCGGCGGCAACTCGGTGGTAATGAATACCGCCCCCGCCGTCTCGCCCGATTTGTGCCGGGCAAGCCAGTGGTGAAACGGGTCATGGCGCTCGGTGAAACCGTCAGCGTCCGGGAAGGCTGAATCGAGTTGCGAAGCGGTGGGCTTCGGGGTGACGGATTTATCCTCCCGTAGCAGGTTGGTTCCTATTATCATTGCGATTCCGGCTACCAAAAGTGCCCATCGGAAGATTCTCGCCGACAAGCTTCGTTTCATGGGGCATATGATGTCACGTTAAAGTGGTTGGTACAACATTCTCCCTGCTGTTGAGGTGCGGGTCAATATGCTAAAATCTCAACAAATAGGATCGAGGAGTTGTAAATCATGAGCGATGACGATATTCGTTCCGCCAAGGAAAAATGGGAAGAGACGGTTTTAAAGAAAACCCTGGATAAGCACCCGGAAAGAAAGGATAAGTTCGAAACCACCTCGGGCGTAGAGGTGGACAGGGTTTATCTGCCCCAAGAGAGGGATTACGTATCCGAGCTCGGCTTTCCCGGTTCGTATCCCTTCACCCGTGGGGTTCAGCCCACCATGTACCGGGGGCGGCTGTGGACGATGAGGCAATACGCCGGCTTCGGCAGCGCCGAGGATACCAACAAGCGGTATAAGTATCTGCTCGACCAGGGCCAGACGGGGTTGAGCGTGGCCTTCGACCTTCCCACCCAGATGGGATACAACTCCGACCATCCCATGAGCCGTGGCGAAGTGGGAAGAGTGGGGGTCGCAATAGACTCCATCGAGGACATGGAGAGGCTGTTCGATTCCATCCCGCTGGGCAAGGTGAGCACTTCCATGACCATTAACTCCACCGCCGCCATCCTGCTGGCCATGTACGTGGCGGTTGCTAAAAAGCAGGGCGTGGACATCGGCAACCTTCGGGGAACCATACAGAATGACGTATTGAAGGAGTATGTTGCACGGGGCACCTATATTTTCCCTCCTCACCACAGTATGAGGATAATCACCGACATTTTCGGATACTGCGCAGGCAGCGTGCCCCGCTGGAACACCATCTCCATCTCCGGCTACCATATGCGAGAAGCCGGGTGCACCGCCGTGCAGGAAGTGGCGTTTACACTGGCCGACGCCGTGGAATACGTGCAGGCTGCCGTGGATGCCGGGCTGGATGTGGACGATTTTGGCCCGGGCTTGAGCTTCTTCTTCTGCGTGCAGAATAACTTCCTGGAGGAGGTGGCCAAGTTCCGTGCGGCGAGACGGATGTGGGCCAGGATTATGAAGGAACGCTTCGGAAGCAAGAATCCGCGCAGCCAGATGCTGCGGTTCCATACTCAGACCGCCGGAGCCAGCCTTACAGCCCAGCAGCCGGAAGTCAACACAATCCGGGTCACGCTACAGGCCCTGGCTTCGGTGCTCGGCGGCACCAACAGCCTGCACACTTGCAGCCGGGACGAGGCTCTGAGTCTGCCCACCGAGGAGGCTGTAACAATCGCCCTGCGCACTCAGCAGGTAATCGCCCACGAGTCGGGAGTGACGGATACCGTCGACCCGCTTGGCGGAAGTTACGCCATCGAGTCCATGACCGACGCCATCGAAGAAGAGGCCGAGAAGTTGATTAAAAAGGTGGACGAGTTGGGCGGCATGGTGCGGGCCATCGAGGGCGGATTCGTGCAGAGGGAAATCCAGGAGGCCAGCTATCGCTACCAGCTCGAAGTGGAAAACTCCGAGCGCGTCGTTGTGGGGGTCAACAAGTTCCGCACCGAGGAGGAAATGGCCGTGCCCATTACACGCATAGACAAGGCAGTAGAAGAGGCGCAAACAAGGAGGCTGGACAGGGTCCGCGAGGAGCGCGACGGCGCGAAGGTGGATAAGGCCCTGTCGAGGCTGGCGGATGCGGCGAGGGGGAGCGATAACCTGATGGAGCCTATCGTGGAAGCCGTCGAGGTTTATGCCACCATCGGCGAAATCGCTGACACCCTGAGGGAAGTCTTCGGCGAATACAAGGAGCAGGTGGTTTTATAAAACTATGGTAGGCGCGACACTTTTGTCGCGCTTCCCCAAGGTTGCCGCCGGGTGGCATGTCCGTCCGGGCGTGTTGCGTAAGCAACAAGAAACCTAACTCCGAAGTTCGGGAATCATCAAAAAGTATTTCCTTTACCCGTAGTGCATGGACATTGTTTCTTGTCCTTCAGACCCGGACGTATAACGTCCGGGCCATCCAGCCCGGCAGGAGTGCCGGGCCTACCATCCGCGTGATGCCCAAAAAACCACCTTGGTAGGCGCGGCACTCTTGCCGCGCATCATATTGTTGGAATTTGGAGGATTTGTCAGGAGGAGGCGGTTTTTTGAGCGGCGAAGCGCTCGGCGTATTCCGGCCCGAAGCGCTCCTTCAGTTGCCGCTTGAGCACTTTCATAGTCATCCCGTAGGGCATTTCTTCTGCCGGAACTATTTTGATTGCGCGGGGCCGCTTGTAAGCGGCGATGTTTTCCTCGCACCAGCTCAAAAGCTCCTCTTCGGTAAGTTCCTCGCCGGGTTTCAGCGACACGATGGCCACCGGTACTTCCTTCTTGGTGGGGTGGGGCACACCGATGACCGCCGCCTGCCCGACGGCGGGGTGTTCAAGCACCTCCCGCTCGACCTCCACGCTGAACACCGAGTAGCCGCCGGTTTTAACAACGTCCTTGGCGCGGTCTACAAAGTATACCAGTCCGAAGCGGTTTTTCATGGCCAGGTCGCCGGTGCGGAACCAGTCGCCCTGTTTTACCTCGCGGGTGGCCTCCTCGTTTTTCCAGTAGCCTTTCGTTACGCCCGGGCCTTTCACCGCCAACTCCCCGACCTTCCCCGGCGGAAGCTTGTTGTTGTTTTCATCCACGACCTTAACCTTGAACGGATATACGGGAAAGCCCACACAACCTTTTTTGAAGCTCAGCCCCGGTAATACTATTTTGAGCATGCAGATTCCCGCCAGCTCGACCATCCCGTAGGCTTCGGCGAAGATGGGCCTGAGCAGCCTTTTTCCGAAAAGCTTAACCATGGCGCCGTGTTGGCGCATTACGTCTATGTGCTCCTGGGGCATGGCGTCCGCTGCGCTGCCCCAGCCCCGTATGCTGGAGAGGTCATATTTTTCCAGTCCCTCTTGTATCATCATGGAGTACATCGCCGGGACGCCGACGAAGAAGGTTACCCTTTTGTCCTGAATTGTCTGCAACGCCCGGGTCGGATGGAACCTTTTCATATAGTACCCGCTCAGGCCGGACATCATTCCCATGAGGCTTACGCAGAAGCCCATCACGTGGGCCTGCGGCAGCACCATCAGGCCGTAATCGCGCTTTCCGGCGGGCAGGATGGCCGACGCTATCTTCTGGCCGGTAAGCAGCGAGTTGGAAGTCATCACCGCGCCCTTGGGAAAACCGGTGGTACCGGAGGTGTAGAATATGGCTACCGGGTCGTTGGGGGAAATATCCGCCGGGGCCAACTCGGAGCTTGAGGCGACCATAGCGTCGTCCAGACTTACGAATCCTTCCAGGTTGTCGTGGGCCGGGCCGGCCATTATCCATTTTTCGATATTAGGCAGCAGCGAGCGGTCCCGGATGTTTTCGTCAAAGACTTCCCGGTCGGTGATTAATGCGGAGGCTTCGGCATTTTCCACGATGTACTTTATCTCGGAAGGTTTGAGCATGTAATTGAGAGGGACGGCTATGGCGCCGATTTTCTGCACGGCGAAGATAATCTGCGCCAGGTCGGCGTTGTTGCCCGTTACGATGGCCACCACGTCGCCCTTGCGCACGCCGATTTCCAGCAGGGCGCCGCCCGCGCGGTTGACAAACTCAAGCCCCTTGTCCCCCACGATTTTGTCGCCTGACAGGCATTTATATTCGAGCGGAGTATCGAGCTCGATTACCCTGCCATGGCCGTGGATTTCGTGGAGCTTATCGTGAAGATTGGCCATGGTAAGCCCGGTATCGCGCGCCAGTTTTATCTTTTCAAACATTTCATACCCCCCTCGAAAGATTTCATTAGCAGGGTGTTGAAAAAGTCAGAAACGTAACGCCGCCATCCTTGGCGGCACTTGTAAGTAGCTGATTTTATTAAGGCGCCTTTTGCCGGCAAGCCATGCGGCCTGAGAAGGATGCCAGCGTTACGAAAAATAGCATTTTTCAACACCCTGTTAGTGATTTAATAGCGCCGGTTTTTCACATATAAATATCATACATTGTATATTTATTCAAGGTTTAATTTTCACTGGAAGATATCGGATAATGTAGATTTCATCACAGACTGTATCGAATTTTATTCCCCTTTGGTTGAGGAAGTTTTCAACACCCCTGCGCCTGGAAGTATGCCTGATAAGCCGCGCCACCCACGGCACTTCCTTTCCGTCTTTAATGGCCCTGTTCACCATTCTCACGTAAGGAGGGTATCTGTCCTCCGAGTTCATACGCCGGGAGATAATTTCCTCTTCGCTTTCGAACATCAGGTTCCACTGCATCATGAAATCGGTGCAGAAGATGTACTCGATTCCATCGGCCTCGAGCTTATCTATCGTGCGTTGCACGCAGGACGCCTGCATCGGCAGTTTCTGGGTGCCGGGGCCGTATATTGTGGCTTTTCCGATGAATTTTGCCTGCACGATAATCCCGGTTAACAGCGCCGCTATCATGAGCGTCCGGCCGATAATTCTCGCCGTCGGTTTCCAGTTTGCCATGCTGCAAAAAACCACCCCCATAGCCATGCACAAGAAGGGCAATGACGCCAGAAAGTGCCTCGGCGCCACGAAATACAGCCGGAGAAAAAGCGCCGGCAGGGGCGCCAAGAGGGGAGGGATGACCAGTAGCGCATGTTTGGCGCGCTCGATGCCGGAGCCGTTGATTGCATACTTTATCACCATAATTATGCAAATGACCGACAAAACCAGCCATAACCAGCCTACGAACACCATCCAGTAAGGAGGGGATATATCTATACCATCGAGATAAGGCCGGAAAAAAGCGGGTATCTTCCCCGTCATCGTAATAAAGCGGTTTGTACCGAAAGCTTCCGCCATGCCGGTTTTGGGGTTCCAGGCGCTTTTCTCCGGCATGGCCAGCATTACCGGTATGCTTACTGCAAGCACTCCCAGAATCAATGCGGGAAGCTTTAAGCTTGTGAACATACTCCGCCTTTTGTAGACCAGCGCAAAGATAACGAGCGCGCCCGCCGGGCCTGCGGCCAGCGGTTGAGCCAATGCGGCTGCTGCGGCGAACAGTCCCAGAAGGAATGCGCCCGTATACCCGCCATGCTTTGAGTAGTCTTTGTTTTCCATTAACCCCCATGCCGACCGGAGGGCAAGCATTAGGAGTATCAGCGCAATGAAATGCCCGCCGCGGAGCTTGCTGAACCAGAACGCCAGGGTGGGAGTGGCCGAAAGGCTCGCGACGGCGAATAAGGCGGCGGTTTTGCCGAAAATACGATTAGTTACAGTCGCTGTTACAACAACAAAACCCCCGAAAATCAACAGGGCCACTATTTTTACCGAGCCGACGTTGAGGGAAGTGACGGCCATAACTGCCGTCGTTAGAAGCGCTTCCGGGCCGGCCCCCGCTCCGTAGCGTTGCCCGTACATGAATATCGGAATACCCTTGCCCGACAGTACATGCCGGGCCATCAGGCCCATTATAGCCTCGTCCCCGTCAACCGCATAAAGGCCGGTAAAAAGCGCCACGAGCTTGACAACGGCGGCCACGCCGATAACGGCGAGCAGTCCTTTTGTCCACAATGCGGAGTTGTTTGTGCTTTCAGCGTTCATCTTTCAGGTGTCGATAATAAGCCTGCTTGTTTACGATTACAAACATCTTTTCCCGGCTTTCGATGCGGGGAGCTTTTTGCTAATATCAAACCGTCATGTCGGTAAAAAGAACCCCTATGATAGACCAGTACCTCGAGCAGAAGCGGAAGTATCCGGACGCGCTCCTGTTTTTCCGCATGGGGGACTTTTACGAGCTTTTCTTCGAAGACGCAGTCACCGCCAGCCGGGAGCTTGAAATAGCGCTTACCAGCCGGGAGAGGAACAAGGACAACCAAGTGCCCATGTGCGGGGTGCCCTATCACTCCGTAGAGGGCTACATCCAGCGCCTGCTCGATAAGGGATACAAGATAGCCATCAGCGAGCAGGTGGAGGACCCGAGCAAGGCCAAAAGCATCGTCCGAAGGGCGGTTACCCGGGTAATTACCCCCGGGGTAACTCTCACGCCGGATATGGTCGAGGGTAAGGAGAGCCGGTATTTGGCTGCGGTTGCATCAAAGGATGGCGCATGGGGGGCGGCCTTCGCGGACTTCACCACCGGCGAGTTCGCGGCCTTCGAGTGTGCCGATGAGGGGTCACTGTTCGACGAGCTGGGCCGGCTCTACCCGGCGGAAATATTGCTGCCTGAGGACATGAAGGATACCGTGCCGGAAGAAATAACCGGCCATCGCACCTTCCGGCCACTGTGGGAATACGCTTCCGACAAAGCCCGCTCGACGGTGGAGGAGCATTTCGGCGTGGCCTCGCTGGAAGGCCTGGGACTGGAAGGCCACAAGGCGGCCATCTCGGCGGTCGGGGTGCTTATCAACTACATAAAGGAAAGCCAGGGCGAAGCCGGCGGGGTGGAAGATGATACCGCGCTGATGGCCGGAAGCGCCCGCTACATGGGCGGAAGCCTCGAGCATCTGCAGGATTTCCGCTTCATAACACTGGCCGATTCCATGATAATGGACACCACCGCCTGCGCGAACCTGGAGCTGGTGGAAACCTTACGTGAGCGGAAGCGGGCCGGGTCGTTGCTGGGGGTGATTGACCGCACGGTCACCTCCGCCGGGGCGAGATTATTGAAAAAGTGGCTCCTGTATCCGTTGACCGATGTGGGAGCCATCAGGGCGCGGCAGGATGCGGTGCATATCTTCGCCGAGGAGGGCGAGCTTCGCAAAAAGGTAAGCTCCCGGCTGGAAGGGGTGCATGACCTCCAGCGGCTGGCGGCCAAGGTCGCGGGGGGAGTCGTGGGGCCGAGGGACCTGCTGGCTCTCGCTTCCACCCTCGAGCAACTGCCGCAGCTCAAGGAGTTGTTGACCGATATACTATCCCGCGAGATAAACGGAATCCGTGACCGCCTGGACCCGCTGGAGGAGTTGGTGGGACTTATAAGGAGTGCAATTCGAGACGATGCGCCGGTCAACTTAAGGGACGGAGGCGTGTTCAAAAGCGGCTTCGACGCGCAGAGGGACGAGTACGAAACCCTGGCACGCGATTCGAGGCAGGTGGTGGCCGGTATAGAGCAACGCGAAAGGGAGCGTACCGGTATCGGAAAGCTGAAGGTGGGATACAACAAGGTCTTCGGTTATTACATAGAAGTATCCAAGGCCAACCTGGGCACCGTGCCGGAAGATTACATCCGCAAACAAACCCTGGTCAATGCTGAAAGGTTTGTAACTCCGGAGTTGAAGGAGCTGGAAGAAAAAATACTCAACGCCGAGAGTGAAATAGGGGAGATTGAGTATCGGTTGTTCAAGGAAATCCGCAACGAAGTGGCGAAACATCTCCCGGCCCTTCAGAAAAACGCCGCCGCTCTGGCCGAGTTGGACGTTTACCGCTGCATGGGCGATGTCGCCGCCCGGTACCGCTACGTGAGGCCGGAAGTGAACGAGGAGGGAATAATCGACATCGAAGCGGGCAGGCATCCGGTGGTGGAGCGGATGAGCCTGGGCGAGAGGTTCGTTCCGAACGACATTCACCTGAGTCCCGAGCAGGAGCAGGTACTTATAATTACAGGCCCCAACATGGCGGGCAAGAGCACCGTCATGAGGCAGACGGCGCTGGTAACCATCCTCGCCCAGATGGGCTCCTTCGTTCCCGCCGACAGGGCCGTAATCGGCGCGGCGGACAGGATATTCACCCGGGTGGGGGCGGGGGACGTGCTTCATCGCGGCCAGAGCACTTTCATGGTGGAGATGAGCGAAGCCGCGCACATACTCCGGCACGCCACCCCCGGCAGCCTGGTGCTGTTGGACGAAATAGGCCGCGGCACGAGCACTTACGACGGCCTCTCCATCGCGTGGGCGGTGGCGGAGTATCTGCACGACAAGGTGGGCGCGAAGACGCTTTTCGCCACCCACTACCACGAGCTGACCGACCTGGCCCTGACCAAGGAAAGGGTGCGAAACGTGCACATCGCGGTGAAAGAGTGGGGCGGGAAGGTCATTTTCCTCAGAAAGATAGTAAAGGGCGGCGTTAACCGCAGCTACGGCATCCAGGTGGCGCGACTGGCGGGGATACCCGAGGCCATCGTTTCGCGCTCGAGGGAAATACTCCACAACCTGGAAAGCGGCGAGCTCGAATCCGGCTCGCCAAGGCTGGCAAAACCCTCGAAAAGGCCCACGCCGCAGATGACGCTTTTCGAGACCGGGCAGAATCTCGACGAGAAGACCAGGGAGGCCATAGAGCGGATAAAAGCCATCGACCCCGAGAATATCACCCCCATGGAAGCCCTGAGCCTTCTGGCCGAAATCCGCCGAAAACTTCAGGAAGACTGACGAAATTAACTTTATGAGGCCGTTGCACAATGTTATTTTCCGGGTCTGAATCTTTGACATTAGCCATCACGAGAATAATCCTCAAATGGACAAGGGGTTTTAACCCCTTGCAATTCAAGGGGCTGAAAGCCCCTTGTCTGAAAAACACAGACTCGCACATCTTCAGAAAGGGAACTTTTCTCCTTCGTGAAGCTAATTTTAAAATGGCCACTTTATATTGATTAGTGCCTTAGTTCGGTGACCGCATCGAAGGCCCGCAGCAGCCCCCTGACCCCGTTGGTGAAAAAGTACCGGAAGGGTTCCGGCGGCAGGGGGATGAGCTTGTTGTTGACAAGGGGCAGCCTGACCAGTTCCGTAGCCCGCGCGAAAAGTAAATCCCTCAATATCCGACCCGCATTCAAGGACAGGGATACTCCGTGGCCGCAGTAGCCGATGGCGAAGAGGACGTTGCCGTGCTCCTTGAGCCTGCCGAAGGTGGGCACGAAATCCAGGGTTACGGCCACCGGCCCGCCCCATTTGTGGGATACTGCGACATCATCGAGCATGGGGAACATGTCCTTCATGTCTTTTTCCAGGTTCTGGAAAATCCGGCGGTGGCTTTCGTGCCCCACCACCGAGTTGCGGAAGTAATACGGCGCGTCGCGCCCTCCGAAAAGCAGCCGGTTGTCGGCGGTAAGCCTGAGGTAGTGGACGAAGATGCGCTCGTCTTCGATACCCTCGCGCCCCACCCAACCGAGTTCCCGGTACTGCTTGTCCGTCAGCGGCTCGGTAAGGATGATGTAGGTGAACATGGGCACGAAGTAGCGGTGTTTCACTTTGAGGTACATGCTGAAGGCGTTGGTTGCGACGATAATATTTTTCGCCCTCATCCGGGCCTGCGGCGTTACCAGCTCTACCGTGTCTCCGGGGGTGTATTCGATGACCGGGGTTCGCTCGTATACGTTTACGCCCAGGTTTTGAACCACGGATTTCAACCCACGCGCCATTTTGGCGGGGTTGATGAGAGCGGTGTCCGGGTCGCGCCTTCCGCCGATGTGTACTGCGGAGTTGAGCCGGTCTTTCAGCCCCTCTTTTTCAAAAAACGTCACTTCGGGGTAACCGGCTTTGTGGTAGTGCTCGACTTCCTTCTCCAGCCTTTTCAACTGGAAGGGAGTGCGGGCCACTTCCATCAGGCCGTTGTATTCGAGGTCGCAGTCTATTTCTTCCTCTTCGACCAGCTTCCTTGTTCTTTTAACGCAATCGTTTGCGTAATCGTGGGCGATTTTGCCGCGCTCGGCGCCCATGTACCACAACAGGTAGGTAAGGTCCCACCCGAGAAGAGGCATGCTGAAGCCGCCGTTACGGCCGCTGGCGCCGAATCCGACGACCTGGGCCTCCAGGAGGGCTATATTCATTGACGGGTCGTGCTTTTTTATGTGGTAGGCGCTCGACAGGCCGGTAAAGCCTCCCCCGATTATTGCCAGGTCGCATTCGACATCTTCTGTAAGTGGGGGATTTTCGTTATACTCCTCTCCCTCCAGCCAGAAGCTCTTGTCCCTGTAATTCATCTTTTTGAATTCGTCTCGCATAACAGAATATCACTCGGTTGTTTTATTCAAACGCGAAAAGCGGCGTGGAAAGGTAGCGTTCGCCGGAATCCGGCAGCACCACTACAATCGTTTTTCCTTTCATTTCCGACTTTTGGGTGAGTTTTACCGCTGCCGCTACGGCGGCGCCGGAACTTATGCCGCAGGCAATCCCTTCCTCGGTGGCCATTCTTCGGGCCATGTCAACGGCTTCATCGGCGGTGACTTTTTCTATCCGGTCAACCAAAGACATGTCCAGGATTTCGGGTTTGAAGCCCGCTCCGATGCCCTGTATTTTGTGAGGGCCCGGTTTGCCGCCTGAAAGGACGGGGCTTTCGGCGGGTTCCACTCCTACGGCTAGTGTCATGTCAACTCTCAAGTGTCGGGTATAATCTTTTCAGCTTCACGCGAGCCTCCTTTGTTGTAAATTGCCAATTGACCTTGGCATCAAGATTATTTCGATGCCTCTCCCAAGCCGACGCCTCCAACTGTACATGCGATATGTTATCAATGCGCCTGTTCAAACATTGCCTTACAAGCACGTTCAGTTCAATCTCAGCCATGTTGAGCCAACTGCCGTGCTTGGGCGTGTAAACGAACTCGAAACGGTCCCAGATTTGTTTGGCCTCCTCGGGAGTAAAGGCTTCATACAAGGAACCCGCCTTGTGCGTGCTCAAGTTGTCCATCACCAACGTGATCTTTCGAGCATGCTCATAACGATGCGCTATCTCTTTTATGAAAAAGGCCCACTCCATCTTGGCTCTTCTCTCTTTCACCCTTACAAGCCTCTTTCCCGCCAGAGGCTCGTTGGCCATGAATATGTTGCACACGCCGCATCGCTCATATTCGTAGTCATGGCGCTGCATACGCCCGGGGCCGCCTTTTAAAGGAGTGCGCGTCTCCTTGATAAGTTGCCTGGGCGTCTCGTCCATGCACACCACCGGAAAATCCGCATCGTAAGGCCGTTTGTAGACATCAAGCACCTTCTCCATTGCGGCAACGAAATCGGAACTCTCAGCGGGCGGTATCACCCAGCCTTGCTTCCTCCAGGGCTTGATTTCGTTTTTTTTAACACCCGGCGAACGGTCTCGTGGGAGATGCTGTCAACATAGTCAAGTTCAACCGCATGGTCGGCCAAAAGACGCAAAGACCACCTGGTAAAACCCTGGGGAGGATCGCTGCAACTGAGGGCAACCAGGTGAGCTTCAAAGTCTCCGTCCGCCTTCTTCTTGTAAGTTCGCTCGCCCTTGCGACCATTCAAAGCCACCTCGAAACCTTCCTCCACAAAACGCTTTTTCACCCGGTCAATCTTGCGCATGCTGATCTTTAAAACCGAGGCCACCTCCTCGTTCTTCATCCGATTGTCCTGGTGCCTGCCTTCGTCGCAGTTTAGAAGAATCAAGGCGTTAATTACTTTTTGTGATCTGTGGCTTCCTTTCTGGGTGATCCCTTCCAACTCCTCCCTCTCTTCCCGACCCAGCGTCACCTTGTACTTTTTCATCTTAGAGCCTCCTGTTCGGAAATCTACAGGAGGCATTATATCATTTTATATGCGACATTGCAATGTTGACATGACACTAGCATTTCTTTGTGCTTTTTCTTTTTGATATACCTGCAAACCCCGGTGATTGTGCCGCCCGTGCCTATTCCCGCCACGAAAGCGTCCACGTTTCCGCCGGTGTCGTTCCATATTTCGGGGCCGGTGGTTTTGAAGTGGATTTCGGGATTTGCCGGGTTATTGAACTGGTCGGGCATGAAAGCCTTTTCCCTCTCGCATATTTCCTCAGCCTCTTCTATGGAACCGGTCATTCCCCGGTTTCCGGGCGTGAGCACCAGTTCCGCGCCGAAGGCCTTGAGCAATCGCCGCCGCTCGATGCTCATGGTTTCCGGCATGGTAAGAATCAGCTTGTATCCTTTAGCGGCGCAGGTGAAAGCAAGCGCTATGCCGGTGTTACCGCTGGTGGGTTCCACCACCGGAGTGCCTTTTTTAAGCTTGCCATCCTTTTCGGCGGCTTCAATCATAGCCGGGCCGATGCGGCATTTTACGCTGTTGGCCGGATTGCGGGACTCGATTTTCGCGTACAGCTTCGCGCGGGAATTACCGACCACCTTTCTGAGTCTTACCAGGGGAGTATTCCCTATACTTTCCACTACGTTTTCATAAGTTGCCATAATTCCACCTCTTCGATGGTAATTAACGTTGATTAAAGGTAGAGGATTATTGGATGGAATTTCAACCGGCTATGATACCGGTTGATTTACCTGCACATCACTTGGAGTCGGCAACCAATGCCGTTACTAATTCAGGGGGGTCAAAAATCCTCCGGGGCTTCTCGATTCCCCTTCGGCGGTTACCCTTATCGCCGCCCTTCCGGGGACGGGACATTTCGTCTCGCAAATGCCGCACCCGATGCACAACTCGTCAACCACGTAAGGCCGCTGCACGGTAACCTCATTCCCCTCCGAAGTAATCGCCTTTTCCTCGCGCAACTTTATCGCCTTGTGCGGAACGGGGCACATTTCTTCACACACAATACAGGGTATGCCCTTCTTCCAGGGAAGGCACATGTCGCGGTCCACCCGGGCAAGACCTATTTTCGTCTTGTGCTTTTCATCGCGGGTAAGCTCGCGGATGGCCCCGGTGGGGCACACCTGCCCGCACAATGTGCAGTTATACTCGCAAAATCCGATACGGGGTATAATCACCGGGCTGAACATTCCCTCCGGGCCGGATTGAAGCATGGCCGGGTGGATGGCGTTGCCGATGCACACTTTCATACATTCGGCGCATTTGACGCACCGGGCCATGAATTCCTCTTCCTCCCTCGCTCCGGGCGGCCTTATGAGCTTCGGATTCTTTCTCTTTACGATGGCCCTGGCTTTGAATACGGCGGGCACTATCAGCGAGCCCGCCACTGCGCCCATAACTCCGCGCCGGGTAATGCTTACCGGGGCAGGCTCATGGCGGGGACGGCGGAATTTGAAGCTTATTATGCCGTTGGGGCATTTTTCCATGCAGTCGAGGCACAGGTTGCAATCTTCGGGCGAAACCGAGCCCTCCTCGTCTATGGCGCCCATGCGGCATATATCTGAGCAGACGGCGCAGCCGTCAGCGTGGCAGGCTTTGCCGGGGTGCATCCTGAGCGGAGCAATTCTTCCAATCAAAGCCAACATTCCTCCCAGTGGGCACAGTTCGCGGCACCAGAACCGCCGCCGGGAGAATTCGAGTAGAAATACGAACGCAAGGATAGCAAAATTGGTCACGGCAAGGGTGTATACGTTCTGATTGAACGGCAAGATTGTCCCGCGCAGAAAATCGTAAACGGGTTCCGTTATACCCGTAAGCCATCCCGGGCCGTGGTTGTAAGCGATGTCGAACGGAAAACCGACGGCGGCGGTTAAACCCGGGTCTACGGAAACGGTCAGACCGCGAACGAGTATCGAAAACGGGTCCAGGAACCCCACCAGCGGCAACCCGAAAAGCGCCGTTATCAGGACAGCGATGAGCAGGTAATATTTGATGGAACTGTAGCGGGAATCGATTTTATCCGAGCGCGGCCTGATAACCTTGTGAGCCATGTCCAGGCACGTGCCCAACGGGCATATCCAGCCGCAGAAGAACCTTCCGAACACCAAGGTCAGCGCTACGATTATCAGGGCCGGCAGCACGAGCGCGATGAATGCCTTGGCCGCCAGGGTGGCCGCCGCAGCCACCAGCGGGTCCCACCTGAAGAATATGTTTACGGCATAGGGAAGAGTGTCACCGCCGGGGTAGTCGGTTTGCCTGAAGAGAAAGAGAAACAGCAATAAAAAGCCCGCCTGTGACATGCGCCGCCAGAACACGAGCGGGATTTTGCGTTTTTCTTTGCGGGGCATCTCAGGCGTTTATTACCTTTATCCGGGAAAGGTCCATTTCGCCGAGCTTCAGTTTGTGCGCCGCCTCAATGTATCCTATCTCACCCGGCTCGATGTCGAAGAGGGCTTTTGCGGCTACCGAATCCGCCGCCACCGGGTCCGCCGACGCTATGACGGTATTCTTGACCGCAACGTCCTCCAGGCCTCCCCCCGACGGCCCGTGCCTCAGCAGTATACGGGTGGCGTCGATTACGGTCAGGGTGGGGGTGGCCACGGTGTTGAGGTCGGCTATCCCCTGGTGGAGTTTCCAGTGAATTTTCGAGCGCATGCCTCCGATTAACCCGAGAATGTTCTTCAATCCGAGGGTGAGCTTTGCGCTGCCGTGGTGTTTGGCTACCGGGACGGTGATATAAGCATCGGCTTCGAGAACATGCTTGTTGAACTCCCAGCCGCTGAGCACCAGTCCCTTGTCTATCTTTATGGAAGTATAATCCCTGTCTTCCAGGTACGGGACCTTGACGCGGTCGTCTTTTAAGGTCTCGAGCGCCGGGGCTATGCCGCTGTTTTGGTAACTGCGGCGCTTTTCCATTAATGTGTTGTCCGCTACCGTCACCTTCGCTGCGCCTGCGTCCAGGCAGGCTTTAACCACCGCCTTTACAACTTCAGGGTGAGTGTTGGCGGCTTGCTTGGGGGTTCGGTCGAATGACATGTTGGGCTTTACGAACACCTTGGCCCCTTTTTTGATGAACTTCTCCATTCCGCCCAGGGGGTTTAAGGCCTTTTGGACAAGAGCGGCCCAATCGGAGTCTTTGACCATAGTAACCGTGGATGATGCGGATTTTGCCGCCATGACTCTTCTTCCCGCACCCAGAATGGGCAGGGCGGCAGCGGTTCCCACCGACAAGATACCGAAATCCCTGATAAAACCTCTGCGCTTCATTTACATTTCCTTTCGGTGATAGTTTTCACTTAGGATAAACATTGTAAAGGAAAGATTCCATGTATACCTTTAATTTTGGAACCTTGCTTTTTTTGAAATTAAGAATAATAGGACGGTTTCATGTCCGCCAGCGAAGGAAAATTGTGAGAGAGAATTTCTGATGTTGTTCCGGCATTTCAATATTTCTTGTTAAGGGTAGCTCACCTTGACCGCAGGGTGGCTTATGGTGCGCAAAAGACCAGAGAGCGGCTATCACCTTCCGGATGACGACCATATTCTCATGTGGTCCACCGGGAGAGGTCAAGGTGTGAAACAAATCCGTCCCATTAGCCGGGAATCTTGGCCTTGCATTGTGAGTTGTACAACGACTGCAAATAGTTTTACCTTTTTACCTGATGGGCAAGGACAAAACCCCCGACCTTTTCGATACCCAAGACGCCGGCGGCGAGGCGCCTCTGGCTGACCGGATGCGCCCGCGCACTCTGGAGGAGTTCGTGGGTCAGTCGCACTTGGTGGGGGAAGGAAGGCTGCTTTCAATGGTTTCCGAGACCGGGAAGGCGCCTTCGCTCATATTGTGGGGGCCTCCCGGCAGCGGCAAAACCACGCTGGCGAAAATACTGGCAGGGATGGCCGAAAGCGCCTTCGTTACCTTCAGCGCCGTTCTCAGCGGCGTCAAGGAGGTGCGGGAAATTACGGAGAAGGCAAAAGAACGCCGCAAGATGGAAAAGCGCGGCACCATCCTTTTCGTGGACGAAATTCACCGTTTCAACAAAGCCCAGCAGGATGCCTTTCTGCCTCACGTGGAGAGCGGAACCATAATTTTGATAGGCGCGACTACTCAGAACCCCTCATTCGAGGTCATATCGCCGCTGTTATCCCGCTGCCAGGTGGTTACCCTGGAAAGGCTCGATGACGAGGACGTGGGCAGAATAATAGACAGGGCCATGTCGGATGGGGAAAAGGGACTTGGCGCTCGTGACATCGAACTCGAACCGGATGCCCGCAAGCTGCTGATAGAAGTAGCCTACGGAGATGGCAGGAAGGCCCTCAACATATTGGAAACGGCGGCCGGTTTTGTGAAGGACGGGGATGCCGTAACGCCGGATAAAATCGCGGAGGCCGCCAAATCGCCTTATTTGCGGCACGATAAGGGCGGTGAAGACCATTACAACGTCATCAGCGCATTTATAAAGAGCCTGAGGGGTTCGGACCCGGACGCGGGTCTGTACTGGCTGGCAAGGCTGGTGGAAGCGGGCGAGGACCCTCGATTTATTGCCCGCAGGATGATAATTTTCGCCAGCGAGGATATAGGCAACGCCGACCCTGCGGCGCTCATGGTGGCCATATCCGTGGCGCAGGCGGTGGAGCATGTGGGTATGCCGGAGGCGGCCATAAACCTGGCCCATGCCGTAACCCACCTGGCGGGCGCTCCCAAGAGCAACGCAAGCTACGTCGGGTTAAAGAAGGCGCAGGAGGAGGTAAAAAAGTCGGGAGCGCTGGAGGCGCCGTTTCATCTGCGCAACGCGCCCACCAAGCTTATGAGCGATATGGGTTACGCCAAAGATTACAAGTATCCGCACGATTTCGATGAAGGGTATGCCGAGCAGCAGTATTTGCCGGATAAGTTGAAGGGCAAGAAATTTTATAACCCCACCCATCGGGGCCGCGAGAAAAACATAGCCGAAAGGCTGGAGAAACTGCGCAAGAAGGCTGGCCCGGAAAATAACAAGAAATAGTTTATATGGTTGTTAAAACCGCTCTATCTGCAGGTCGTCGTCATCGGAGGTTGCGCCCGCTTCTTCCTTTTCTTCGCCGCCCTCCTTATCGAACTCGTCCCATGTGCTGTCGCTGGTGGAAGATATACCGCTGACTTTGAGCTTGAAATCGTCCGGGTTGGAAGACTGCCGCAGTGCTTCCTCGAAGGTGATAAGCTCCTTCCGGTAAAGCACCATCAGCGACTGGTCGAACGACTGCATGCCGTAAGTGGTGAATCCCTTGGTGATGGCGTCCGAAATTTCCCTGGTTTTGTCCTTGTCTGCGATGCATTCCCTTATGCGGGCCGTGCTGACAAGCACCTCCACCGCCGGCACGCGGCCCCTGCCGTCGGCCCGGGGCACCAGCCTCTGACTGACTATGCCCTTTATGATGGTCGATAGCTGCAACCTTATCTGCGCCTGCTGGTAAGGCGGGAAGGCGGTAACTATGCGGGTGATGGTTTCGGTGGCGTCTATGGTGTGCAGGGTGCTCAGAACCAGATGGCCGGTCTCGGAGGCGGTAAGCGCGGTTTCGATGGTTTCGAAGTCGCGCATCTCGCCCACCAGAATGACGTCCGGGTCCTGGCGAAGAGCGCTTTTGAGGGCCACCGCGAAGCTGTTAGTGTCGAAGCCCACCTCGCGCTGATTGACGATGCTTTTCTTGTCCCTGTGGAGAAACTCGATGGGGTCTTCGATGGTAACTATATGAGTAGTGCGCTGGGAGTTAATGAAGTCTATCATTGCCGCCAGGGTGGTGGACTTACCGCTGCCGGTGGTGCCGGTAACCAGTATAAGCCCGCGCGGCTCCATGGCGATGCGCTCGATAACCTTCGGCAGATGCAGTTGCTCCACGGTGTTGATGCCGAAGGGAATAACCCTGAAAACTATGCCTATCGTACCGCGCTGTTGAAAGACGTTGACCCGGAACCTTCCCAGCCCGGGGACGCCGTATGCCAGGTCTATTTCACTGTTTTCCTTGAACTTTTTCTGCTGGCTCTGGTTCATTATGCCGAAAGCCATCTGGTTGACCATATCGGGGGAAAGGCGGGGCGCTTCCTTGTAAGGCACTAGAGAGCCATCAATTCTGAAGACGGGCGGCAGCCCCGCTTTCAAGTGAATATCGCTGGAGCCGGCTTTGATAGCTACTTTTAATATGTCGTTTAACTGCATCTGGAACTCCCCCCGAAGAAATACCTGCTTAATGCCTGATTATTACGATTATACTTCGCCGAAAGGGTTGTTTCAAGTCGCCGGCTCAAATCGAATTACTCCTCCTCCGTCTTTTCCGGTTCTTCTTTCTCAAGAGGTGGCATGCCGGAGACTTCCCGGATTTTGGCCTCGATTTCCTCGGCCATTTCCGGGTTCTCGGCCAGAAATGCCTTGGCGTTCTCCCGCCCCTGACCTATGCGCTCGCTGTTGTAGCTGTACCATGCGCCGCTCTTATCGATGATTTTGTTGTCTACTCCGAGGTCCAGTAGCTCGCCTTCGCGGCTGATGCCCTTGTCGTACATCAGGTCGAATTCGGCCATACGGAAAGGCGGCGCGACCTTGTTTTTTACCACCTTGACCCGGGTGCGGTTGCCTACCGATTCGTCGCCCTGCTTTATGGCGCCGATACGGCGAATATCCAGACGGAGGGAGGAATAGAATTTCAGCGCATTGCCGCCGGTGGTGGTTTCCGGGCTGCCGAACATCACTCCTATCTTGCTTCTTATCTGGTTGATGAAAATTACGACGGCCTTGGTTTTGCTTATGGTGCCGGTAAGTTTTCTCAGCGCCTGGCTCATCAACCGCGCCTGCAACCCGACGTGGGCGTCGCCCATCTCGCCCTCGATTTCCGCCTTGGGCACCAGGGCGGCCACGCTGTCTATAATTATTAGGTCGATACTGTTGGAGCGTACCATGCTTTCGGCTATATCCAGAGCCTGCTCGCCGTTATCGGGCTGGCTGATGTATAGGTCGGATATATCCACCCCGAGCCTTTTGGCGTACATCGGGTTAAGGGCGTGCTCGGCGTCTATAAATAAAGTCCTGCCGCCCAGCTTCTGAGCCTGGGCCATCATGTGTATGGAGAGGGTGGTCTTGCCGCTCGACTCGGGGCCATAAATTTCTACGACTCTGCCGCGGGGTATTCCGCCCGTGCCCACCGCCAGGTCCAGGCCTATGGAGCCGGTGGGAATGACCGGTACCTGGGGTATTTCCGATTCCTCCCCCAGGCGCATGATGGCGCCCTTGCCGTATTGTTTTTCTACAGCCTGGATGGCCTGTTGCAGCGCTTTTTCCTTGTCGTCGGTAGCTTTTGCCATATTAAACGTCTCCCTTTCTATTGGGGGGTTAACTTGACCGTTTCCAGCTTTGTGTACTCCGCCCCTCCGGGTTTCAAAACACTTCTGAAAAGCACCAGTTCATCCGCCGTGAAAGTGCCGCGAGATTTTTCGCTGTCCCTTTCAATCAACCCCACAAGCTCCTTGCCGGGCTTGCCGCCTTTTTTAACCCGCCCGAGGGTCAGGTGGGGGTGAAACTTCCTCTTTTCGGCCTCGAAACCCAGCTCCTTCATGGAGTTTTCCACCCTCTCGGCAAGGTGGGCCAGTTCGCCTGTTGGCTCCTCCAGCCCGGCCCATATAACCCGAGGCCGGTTCGGAGTCGGAAAGGCGCCGAGACCCTTTACTTCCATCTCGAACGAGCTTATCCCGTCGGCGGCTTTCTCCATCTCCCGCCTGATGGAAGGTATCATATTTTTATCCACATTTCCCAGGAATTTCAAGGTCAGGTGTATACCTTCGGCACGAACCCACTTGACACCTTCCACCCGACGCTTTAACTCGGATATTACCCCCACAAGCTGGTCTCGCACATCTTCCGGGATGTCGATTGCAATGAAGGCGCGTATTTTTTCGCTTGAATTTCCGCCCGAGCCGGTCATTTGGAATCAAGGTAGAAGAGGCGGAAGATTTTTGCAATATTGTTTTACAGCAGCTTCGTCGCCTCGGTGGGGCGGGGTATTTTAACCACCAGTATACGCAGCTTCTCACTGCTTTCGTTGTGCCAGCAGTGTGGAATTTTAGCCGGGCTGTTCACAAGAGTGTCCGGCCCGATTTCCTGTTTTTCGTCGCCTATTTCCACCACGCCGGTGCCATCCAGCACATAAAAAAATACGTCCACGGGGGTTATGTGTTTCTTGAGCGACTGGCCCGGCTCCAGGGTAAGATGCAGGGTCTGGGCGTGCTCGGTGTCGTAGATTTTTCTCGCGTCCACGTTATGCGGATTCTGAACCTTTTCGGTTTCATAAGGCTTGAAGGTTTTCATTGATTCTGTCCTCCTCGCTCTATTACTTATAGATGACTTTCTTCGGTAAACAGTAATATAACAACGGTTTGCGCCGGCGGACAACCTTTCCGAATGACCATGCAAAATGTAAGGGCCTGTAGAGTGTGCAACCAGTTTCTTGATTCCCGGTGACGTTTGTCTTATCCTACTTAAATTATAAGGGAACCTTAAGGGTAAATCCGAAGTCAATCACACAAAAAGCCTTTAGGAGACGACCTGTTTAGGACATGCGGGACGATTTTTACGAAATATTGGGAGTTAACAGGGGCGCGACGCAGGAAGAGATAAAGCGCGCGTTCAAGCGTAAGGCCATGGACTGCCACCCCGACCGCCACCCGGACGACCCTCACGCCGAGGAGCGCTTCAAGAAGGTGCAGGAGGCCTACCGCGTGCTTTCCGACCCTCACGAGCGGGCCTATTACGACAGGACGGGGCGTACCGGAAGCCAACGAGGAGCTTCCGGGCCGTTCGGTTTCGGCTTCGAGGGAGACCCTTCGGACATATTCGAGGACATTCTCGGGCAGTTCTTCGGAACCGGTTTCGGTGGACGCCGCGGGCGTGCCCGCAGCCGTCCTCGTGGGGACGACCTGAAGCTGAACCTGCGGATAAGCTTCGAGGAGGCCGTTTTCGGCACGGAGGTCAAACTGAACGTGCCCCGCAATGAAACCTGCTCCGCTTGCGGCGGCTCAGGCGCAAAGGCCGGTACCGAGCCCACCGTTTGCGGCATGTGCGGCGGTACTGGTGAAGTGCACATGAGGCAGGGCTTCCTTATGTTTTCCCGCCCGTGCAGGCAATGCGGTGGCCGGGGCAGGGTGATACGCGACTTCTGCCCCGAATGCGAAGGTACCGGAAGAACCGTCGAAGAAAGGGAGCTTACCGTAAAAGTTCCAGCCGGAATCCAGGACGGCACACGGCTCAAGGTGGGCGGTGAAGGCGACCGGGGCGGTTACGGCGGCCCCAGGGGTGACCTGTTTGTGGTAGTCAACGTCGACCCTCACCCACGGTTTTCCCGCAAGGGCAACGACCTTGTAGTCGAGGTTCCCGTAACTTATCCCCAGGCGGCTCTGGGGGCCGAGATTGACGTCCCGTCGCTTGACGGCGACCAGAGGATGTGGGTGCCCGCCGGAACGCAGTCCGGGCAGGTGTTCAGGATGCGCGGGTACGGGGCGCCTCAACTCAACGGCAGAGGAAGAGGCGACCTGCACGTGGTGGTGCATGTCGAGGTGCCCACGAAGCTTACTCATGAGCAAAAGGAGCTTTTGCGAACGCTTGCCGAAAAGGAGGGGAGCGAGGTGGAAAATAAATCCCGCAGCTTTTTCGGCAAGGTATGGGATATTATAGGATGAAGAACTTATGTAAGTTGGGAGCGCCGTTTTTAGCGTTTTTTTTTGTTATTATGTGGGGTTGTCCCAAACCCCCTTCGGTGACTCGCCCGGAAAATAAAGAGATAAAAGAGGCCATAAACCGCCTCCGGGAAGCGCCCCGGCACAAAATGGACGCCTCCCGCAGCGAGTTGGAGCGACTTGCCCGGCAATACCCGGCCTCGGAGCTTGCCGACGACGCTTTGCTGGAAGCGGCCCGCTCGTACCTGACGGACGAGGAGTTCGATAAAGCTATCCCGCTTTTGAGAACTATTCTCGATGATTACGGTGAAACCGACAGCGCCTCCCGGGCTCGATTTCTGCTGGGACTCGCTCACTACCGCACCGGTGATTTCGCGACGGCGGCAGAAGCTTTCGGACAGGTGAAAGAAGGCGCTCCGCATTTCACGGACGCGAGCGTTTTCTTTATAGATTCTACGCTGAAAACCGGCGAAGTCCGAGCCGCGGTGGAGCGTTACGGCGTTCTTTATAAAGAATCGCCTGAACGGGCAAAGGAGCTGGAGGAAGACATCGCGGCAGCATTACAGGAGCTTTACCGGGAAGAGCTTAAATCGGTCTACGACGAGCTTCGCCCGACTCCTTTGGCCCAGGAGGCGTTGTATCGTTTGGGTATAAGCTCTTTCGAGGAAGGCAAAATCGCCGACGCGCGGGACTATTTCACCCGCCTTCTCGCTCAATACCCCGATGACCCCAGCGTCGAAGAAGCCAGAGCGGCATTGGAGGAAATCGAGTCGATTGGAAAGGTTGACTCGAAAACCATCGGCCTGATACTGCCCATGTCCGGAAAGTGGGCGGTTTATGGGCAGAAGTTTCTTGACGGCGCCGCTATGGCCGTCAACGCCTTTTCTCCGGGCGGGGCACATTTGCCCGAGATTGAGCTGAACATAATGGATACCGGCGGTGACCCTGAAAAGGCCGCGGAGGCCGCGCGGGAGTTGATTGTAGAGGAGAGGGTGATAGGCATCGCCGGGCCGATTCAGAGGGAGACGGCGCAGGCGGCGGCGCGGGTGGCGCAGGATTTCGGCGCCCCGATTGTTACAATGACCCAGCTCGAAGAAATTACCGACATAGGCTCCATGGTGTTCCGGAACTCGGTCACGCCTCGAGACCAGGTCAAATCCCTCGTCTGGTACGCAACTACAGCCATGGGGGTAAAAAACTTCGCCGTCCTGTACCCCGACCATTCCTACGGACAGCTCTTCAACCGGGTGTTCACCGAGGAGGCCTCGAAGCAGGGCGCCACGGTGACTTTGAGCATACCTTACGAACCCGGCCAGTCTGACCTGAGGGACGAAATTAAGCGAATTTCACTCAAACAGCGGCAAATTGACGCGCTTTTCATTCCGGATTCATACGTGGCGGCGGCGACCATAGCTCCGCAGCTTACCTTCTACAACGTGGTGCGAATAAAGCTTCTGGGCTCCAGCCAGTGGAACAACCCCCGTCTCATAGAGTTGACTCGGGGGCAGATGGCTTCGATAGAAGGGGCGGTTTTTCCCGCGCCGTTTTTCGCGGAATCCACGGAGGCTTCGGTGCAGTCTTTCGTGCGGGAGTTTATGAATTGCTATGACCGGGTGCCGGACGTTTACGAGGCGATGGGCTACGAAACTGTGCGGCTGATGGTAACCCGTCTGTCCGAAACGGGCGCCGATGACCGGGAGGAATTCCGCAAAGCCCTTTCCGACACCACCGGCTTCCCCACCTTCAACGGCTACATGTCGGCCCAACCCGACCGCAGCTTCCACCGCCCGCTGTTCCTTTTGCAGGTCAAAGACGGCGAAATTACTGACATTTCGTCGACCGGGCAGTTGTAAGAAATAAACATTTTGATTGACATATATAACCCTTCCGCTATAATTTGAGTGAAAATCAGAGATGGAGTCAACAACAACTTTCTGTTGTCATTGGATAAAAAAGGATGTTGTCAATGGGAGAAGGAGTTTTGATAGACAAGTACATTGAAATATTTCTTGATGATTCCTTAAAAGTACTCGAAGAACTTCCATCCGATAGTGTGGATATGATATTTGCGGACCCACCGTACAACCTGTCCAATGACGGTTTTACTTGCCATGCCGGACGGGCCGTGAGTGTTAATAAAGGCGGGTGGGACAAAAGCCGGGGGGTGGAGGCTGATTTTGAATTTCACAAGGAGTGGGTAGAAGCTTGTAGAAAGGTTTTAAAGCCGAACGGAACCATTTGGGTGTCCGGCACGTATCACAGTATTTATTCTTGTGGCTTCGCATTACAACTTTGTGGCTATCATATACTGAATGACATCTGTTGGTTTAAACCAAACGCGAGTCCGAACCTCTCCTGTCGCTATTTTACAGCAAGCCATGAAACTTTAATTTGGGCCAGAAAATCCAAGAAAGCTAAACACACATTTAACTATGAAGTAATGAAAAATGGTTCTTTTTCTAAAGATGTTTTGAAGGTGCGCGGGAAACAGATGCGGAGCGTGTGGGCGATTGGGGTTCCCGGAAAAGAAGAGAAACGTTACGATAAACACCCTACTCAAAAGCCGGAAGCTTTGCTTGAAAGGATTATTTTGGCAAGCACAAATGAAAATGATTTGGTGCTAGATCCTTTTATGGGAAGTGGTACCACCGGTGTCGCTGCATCGAGGCATGATAGGAGATTTATCGGTATCGAGACGGAACAAAAATACTACAATATTGCCGAAAAAAGGTTAAAAGACGAAGTCGATGCAAAACGTCAATCCCTATTTGGATAAATCTTATATGCAACAGTTATGAAGTAGATCATCTCATTCAACCCATATACCAAAGCGGTTTAAGGTTTTTTTCGTATTTTTTGTCTTTTTTATTCTCTAACTTAACATATTTAGCTTTTGGTGGTTGTCCGCTTGCTACACTCATACAGAGATTGTCTATGGTCGTGTCCCACTTTGTGGGGGAAATTCGGATTTTCCCTCCGGGGACATGTTG
>CAYWKU010000021.1:0-25683 GCA_964459325.1 uncultured bacterium
ATAAGTATTACACCCAGTTGGTGCTTTTTCACTTACCTAAAGCGGGAAGCTTGGGTACATTTTTTGGACGTACAGCCGGAATTAAAAAAACCAAGATTCCCGGATAATGGAACCGGCTTGTTTCTCACCTTGACCGCTCCCGGGGGTTTACAGAAAATATGCTCGTCACCCCAAAGGTGATAGCCGGTCTTCAGTCTCTTTTTTTTCGCCCCCGGCCCCCCTGCGGTCAAGGTGAGCTACCCTTACGGGGAATATTTGAATCATTAAGCGGGAATCTTGGAAAAAACGGGGCGCGCTTGATAGACTCCGTCCGGCGTGCTACCAATTTACTTTATCCGAATGTACCGGAGTAAGCATTGATAAAGGAAAGCCGAATAAAGAAACGCTTCATATCCCTCTGCAGAATTTCCAGCGAATCAGGGCACGAAGCGGCGCTGGCCCGCAAGCTAACGACCCAACTGCAAAAAATGGGCGCCCGGGTGTGGGAAGATAAGGCGGCAAAAGCAGCCGGCGGCGACAGCGGAAACATAATCGCCCGCTTCGGCAACCGGGGCCCGTTCCTGATGCTCAACGCCCACATGGACACCGTAAAGCCCGGAAAGGGCGTCAGGCCGATAATAAAAGGCGACGTTATCAAAACCGACGGCTCCACCATACTCGGCGCCGATTGTAAAAGCGGCATTGCCGTCATAATGGAAGCACTGGAGGCCACGCTGGAAGAAAAGGGCCGGATTCAGGGCCTGGAGGTGGTCTTTACCGTCTGCGAGGAAATCGGCCTGCTTGGCGCCAAAAACCTGGACGGAAAAACGCTCAAATCCGGCCTCGGTATCGCATTGGACAGCACCAGCCCCCACGAGATAATCACATCAGCGCCCGCCGCAAACCGCCTGACAATAGACATCCACGGCCTGGAATCTCACGCCGGAATCGCCCCCGAGAAGGGCATAAGCGCCGCCGTCATTGCCGCGCAAGCTATCGGTGCAATGAAACTGGGCAGGATAGACCACGAGACCACAGCCAACATCGGCGTCATAGAAGGCGGAACCGCCACCAACGTGGTGCCCGCCCACGTCAAGTTAAAGGGTGAAGCCCGCAGCCACAGCCGCTCGAAGCTGGAAAAACAGACCCGGCACATGATAAAGGCGGCGGAAACGGCATGCCGGAGGGCGGGGAAAAAAATCGACGGGGAATTGTACAAACCGAAAGCCGAAACAGAAGTGGTCCCGGATTATCCGTCAATGAAAGTCAAAAAGAACTCCCCCGTGCTGAAGCTCATCAACAACGCCGGGGCGGCCATAGAAATGAAACTTTCCACAAAAGCCGGTAGCGGCGGAAGCGATGCCAATATATTCAATTCGATGGGCATTCAAACCGTAATCGTCGGCGCCGGAATGACGGACGTGCATTCCACCCGGGAATCCATCAAAATCAGCGACATGGTAAAGGCGGCGACGCTTATCCGCTCCTGCATCGGCGTTTTCTCGCGGGAAGGAAAATGATGGACGCTCACACCGCCACCTACTGCGTTATCGGCAATCCCGTGAAGCATTCGATGAGCCCCCACGTGCACAACGCCGCCTTTCGCGAAAAGGGCATAAATGCGGTTTACGTCGCGTTCGAGGTGGAGGACGTCAAGGGAGTAATCATCGGGATGAAAGCCCTGGGCATAGCGGGCGCCAGCGTGACCATCCCCCACAAGATGGAGGCGATGAAGCATCTGGACGATATAGACCCCGTCGCACGGATGACCGGGGCAATCAACACAATCTGCAACGAAAAAGGCCGGCTGGTGGGACTGAACACCGACGGTCCCGCCGCCGCGAAAGCCATAAAGGACGCCGGGGTGGCAATTGAAGATAAACACGCGGTCATCATAAGCTACGGGGGCGCCGCCCGGGCGATTGCGTTCGCACTGGCCTCGCAGGAAAAAGTGGGCCGAATAACCGTGCTCGGCAGAAATGACGATAAAATTTCTCCGTTTATCGGAGAAATCGAGGAAAAAACGGGAGTTAAAACGAAAGGAATAAATTTGCTGAATCAGCGGGAGGAAGTGAAGGAGACCGTTGAAGAAGCCGACATCATAATCAACGCATCACCCGCCGGGATGTATCCGGATGTAGATTCGCTTCCCGTGCCCCCCGAATGGATAAATTCCCGCTCGGCGGTTTTCGACGCCGTTTACAATCCCCTCGAGACGCAGCTAATCAAACATGCGGCGCAGAAGGGCTGCACCGTCATCGGGGGCCTGGAGATGTTCGTAAACCAGGCCGCGCTCCAGTTCGAGCGATGGACGGGGACCGATGCGCCGAGCGATTTGATGAGGCGGATTGTTATCGAAAATCTGGAGGCGAAATGAACGTTGTGCTCATAGGTTACCGGGGCTCCGGCAAAAGCACCGTGGCCGAAGCCCTGTCGCGAAAGACGGGCATGGAAGTAATAAGCACCGACGCCATGATAACCAAGAAGGAAGCTGCGGACATACCGCAGATAGTGCGGCGGCACGGATGGGAATACTTCCGGGACATGGAAAGCGAAGTAATCCGGGAAGTATCCGTTCTTAAAAACGTGATAGTGGACGCAGGCGGAGGAGTGGTGGCACGGGAGCAGAACATGAAACTTCTCAGGGATACCGGCGCCGTCTTCTGGCTCACGGCTTCGGTGGAAACTATCACCCGCAGGATAGAGGCAAGCGATGAGCGCCCATCGCTGACCGGTGACCGGTCGTTCCTTCAGGAAATAAGCGGGGTGCTCAAAGAGAGAACTCCGCTTTACGAAAAAGCCGCCCACCACACCGTCAAAACCGACTGCCGCACGCCCGATGAAATCGCCGGTGAAATTTTCGAGCTAATGAGGAAGTAAAAAACGGTATCGGGATAAGTCCCGCTCAAATAGTGTAATTTGAGTTTTCGTATTTCGTGTGCTTCATAAAATAGCCGAAGGGGGTTTGCATGAAAAAGGGGTTTGTTCTTTTAGTGGCGCTCATCCCCATATTGTTCACCGCCGGCTGCAAACATCACGGGCGGGCCTGCCTGGACTATAGCCGCAGACCGGAAGTATTCGGCCCCACAGACGTCAACGCCGCCTCCGGCAACATGGGCCTTTCAGCGGCTTTTAACGCCGAGGGCACCGTAACCGTCTTCAAGTGGCCCAACCCCAGCTACTACGACCATATCAGGTACATGACCGAATCACGGGATAAGCCGCTTATGGGCGCATTCCCCAACGAAGGCGCTTTCGCGGGGGTCTACTGGGAAACTCCAGCCGAAAAGGGCTTTTCGTGGCTTCGGGGGGATGAATTCACATCGGGGCAGTTTTTCAACAGCGACGATTCTGACTGCGTTATAACCCGCTTCGAATCCGAAAGACTGGGCCTGGTGGTGCGCCAAGTCGACGTGGTGGCGGCGGAAAGCGACCTGCTGGTGAGACATTATCACATCCGTAAATCGAACGACTCGCATCTGCGCAAAGTAAAACTTGTCCACTTTGCAAACTTCCACCCGGTGGTCACCAAGTACCCGCGCTTGCCGTTGAGGGACTGGTGCCACGAATGCCGGGGAAATTCGCACATATCCTATTTCGAAGACTCCGACGCCTTCGTCTACTACGAAAAGGGGAAGGACATGTCCACGGGGAAAAAGGGAAGCGTGGCCATCGCCATCGGAACCGCGAGACCTTCGTCTTCCCACCAGGCCGGAATCGATTCTTATATCTCGATGATACGCTCCCGCCCACGTGACCCTTACCTGGAAGCTTCCACCGGGCGGTTTTCCGGCAACGACGAGGCCGGCGGCGAGGTAACGGCGGGATTGATGACCGAGGTGAGCTTCGACGAAAAGGGAATAGCGCGGCACACCCTTTATATAACCGCTTCAGAAACGACGGAACAGGCTCTCAGAATGATTAAAAACGCCCGGGAAAGAGCGATTACCGAATATATTGAATCAAAGCGGCGCTTCTGGTGGAAATATCTGTCCGAAGCGCCGATGCCGGATACGGATGACGAGCGGGTCTTGCAGGTGGCCAAACGCTCCATTATCAGCGTCCTGCAGGCGACAGCTTCGTCCGGCGCCATCGTGGCGTCCATCTCGACCCAGGGGCCATACGGGGAAGATTGGCCCCGGGACGGAGCTTTCATCAACGTGGCGCTTCATACGGCGAACCTGCCGGAGTTGGTGGAGAAGCACAACCGCTTTTACGCCCGCGTGCAATCACGCGGAGAAAACAAAATTTGGCTGGCGCCGGAGGGAAACTGGGCAAGCGTGTACTACGCCGACGGCGTTCACGGGATGCCCATCCCCTGGGAGATAGACGAGACCGGATTTACGATATGGACTTTATGGGACCACTACCGGCGCACCGGCGACACGGATTACCTGGAGGAGGTTTACCCCGCCATGGAAGCGGCGGCGGATTTCCTGGTGAAATTCAAAGACCCCGAAACCGGGCTTCACAAAAAGGCTTACGAGGACGACATCCCCGAAAAGCGCCACACCACTCACGGCGCAGTGCCCATCTATGCGGGGCTGAAAGCCGCCGCCCGGGCGGCCCGGAAACTGGGGCACGAAGATTCAGCCAAAAGGTATGAAAAAAGGGCCGAAGAAGTTCGCGGCGCCATAATGGAGCACTTTTACCACCCGGAATGCAACTGCTTCGTACCCGAAGTTAACTCCAACTGGGACGAGGCCTGGGCGATTTATCCGGGCAAACTGTTTCCCTACAGTCACGAGGTAATGCAGGGTTGCGCCGAGTCGGCATGGAGAAAGCTGGAAGCGAGCATAAACCTGAGCCGGGACAAAAGAAGCCTTTACGAACCAAAAGCGATGCTGGCCCTGGCCCACATCTGGAAAAACGACCCGGAAAAGATGGATAAAGTGAGAAAGGCCATCAAGTGGCAGAGTCGCGTTCCCATAACCGACACCGGCATCTTCGGGGAAGTCTGGGTTAAGCGCCGGGACGGCAGCGTTCTGACGGGACAGGACATGCCGCACGTCTGGCACCATGCTCTGTATTACGCCGCCGCCGTAAAAGCCTTCGGTGAAAAGGAAATCGCCCCCGACCCGAGCAACCGTTTTGAAGACATTTTAAAGGCGGATTGAGGTTCGCCGGGCAGGGCGCCGGCAGGGACGGGCCTTCATTTCGGCGTGCAGCACAAATCCAGGTCGGCGGCCTTCCCGTTATCATCATAAAGAAGAACGGGATTGCCGCCGTCGGAATCTCTGACCCAGATGTCAATATCTATAGCATTTATGGTTT
The DNA here is from genome assembly GCA_964459325.1 of uncultured bacterium. Classification (GTDB taxonomy): domain Bacteria; phylum RBG-13-61-14; class RBG-13-61-14; order CAYWKU01; family CAYWKU01; genus CAYWKU01. The sequence goes on from CAYWKU010000021.1 coordinate 5,254, forward strand.
TGCTGTATGCTATACCGGCGCCGTCGGGGAAATAATCGAGTGAGTTGACCATTATTTCATCGGAAGTCAGCTTTACCTGGTTCGTACCGTCCGGGTTCATCGTCCAGAAATTTTGAGTGCCGTCCCTGTCGGACCAGAACAGAATCCTGCTTCCATCCGGGCTCAAAACCGGATACCGGTTTGTGCCGGAGCTCGCGGTAAGGGAACTCATGCCGGTACCGTCGGAGTTGATAGTGTAAATCTGTTGTTCCCCGCTCGGGCCGTAGGCGGCGAGAATCGTGGTGTTATCGAGCCAATCGGAGGGGTACCCCGAATCCCCGGAGTAAGAGTAAATCTCGGAGTTGGAAGTGCCGTCGTCGCTCATAATCCACCAGGCCTGTCTGGATGTGTCGTACTGTTTAACAAAGGCTATTTTCGAGCCGTCCGGAGAAAAAACCGGGTTTATATCCTCAGTGTCGGAATCTTTTGTAAGGTTGACCGGAGCGGCGCTTCCGTCGGCGCTCATTATATAAATCTCCCAATTCCCGTCACGGCGGGATTGGAAGGCTATCCTGCCGCCGTCGGGCGAAAAATCGGGAGCCATGTCCCGAGCGGTGTTATCGGTCAGCTTTTTCTCCCCGCCGCCGTCGAGCCTCATGGTGTAAATATCGAAGTTATCATCTTTATCGGAGGCGAAAACGACAAGTTCCGGAGCTTCGGTGGTATCGGTAGCGGTTTCGCAGTCCGGGTCGGCAAGGTCAACCAGCGTGTCCCCGTCATTGTCTACACCGTCGTCGCATTCGGTCGAGTCTTCTTCCCTGTTGTCCGTAAGGCTCGAACAACCGGGGTCGGTCGGCCAGTCGGTGTAACCGTCGGAGTCGTTATCCAGACCGTCGTCGCACTCCCAGTCACCCGGTTCATCCGTATCGTCCGAATCCGTGCAACCGGGGTCCTCCATATCCGTGAATCCGTCGCCGTCGTTATCCCTGCCGTCACTACACTGGGGTTTTTCGCTTTCGCTTTTATCCATGATGCTCGAGCAGCCGGGGTCCTCGGGCCAGTCGGTGTAACCGTCGGAATCGTTATCCAGGCCGTCGTCGCATTCCCAGTCACCCAGTTCATCCGTATCGTCCGAATCCGTGCAACCGGGGTCCTCCTCATCCACTAAGGTATCGCCGTCGTTGTCCTTTCCGTCCGAGCAATGAGGAGTGGAGTTGGTGGGTTCGCAGTCAAAACACGGCTCATCGCCACCCTGCTCTCCGCACGCCAGGAGCGCAAGGCATAAAGGAAGAATTATAAACATACGTGCGTTTATGGAGGGTTGACGAGCCATTTAATTAAATAAACGTTTATTAAAGATTCGAGTGCGGGCATATTACCACAATACAAACTCAAATTCAAGAATATTTTTGAAACGAAAAATGCTCCGAGATTCCCGGATAAGGCGATAGTGTCGTTTCACACCTTACTATGACCGCTCCCGGGGGTTTGAAAAAACATGCTCGTCACCCCAAAGGTGATACCGGTCTAAGTTTTTGCTATCCGCCCTTAAGCCACCCTGCGGTCAAGGTGAGCTACCCTTAACAGGAAACATTTTAATCATTAAGCGGAAATCTCGGGAAAAACGCTCCCCGTTCCCCGATAAGGGTGGCGCTTCCCGGCAACGGGGCAACTCATGGGGGGAGAACGCTTGAGATTGGCATCACCGGCCGGGGATAACAAAGTAACCTTCCCGCTTGATTATAAAGCGGGCTTACCTGTCCATATAAACAACGTTGACCGTCAGATTTTCAACACCCGGCACATCGGATGCCAATTCCTTCACTTTCTTACGGATGCTGTCTTCCTGGCCCGCAAGTCCTTCTATGTTGACTTTGACATTGCCGTCGTCCGCCGTAACCTGAGCGTTTGAGTATTCGTCAATTAACTTTACTTTCACACTTGCGGCCAGGGCCTTGTCCGCCAGTATTTTCCGGGACTCTTCGGTAAGTTGAAAATGTTCCAGACCCACTGTATGGCAGATGACATCCACGGCGTCCTCGACCCTCACGGTCCTGATGTGGAGCACCATGTCATATAACGAAGGGTCGTTGGTGTCTATTCCGTACAGGCTCATACCCCATTTACGCCGCTCCTCGTCGTCCTTTTTCAGTATTCGGCGGGCTTCCTTGGCGGATATGCCTTCCCGTGCCATTTCCAGGGCCACCCTGTCTTCCATGTCCGAAATGATTCTTACCTTCAAAACGTGGGAGATGTCCTGAAGGAAAAAATGCCCCGCCAGGCCGTGATAAACCTTGTTGTCCTCCTTCATCTTGTTCAACATGGCCGACTCGAAGTAAGCTATGTATCGCTTTTTGCTGGTGCCGAGCCTTTCCAGGATAGACGGCGCGTCATGTACGGCCCGTACCATCTTTACTTCCGGCACGTTGAACTCCCCTGAAGCCTCGATAATGAAGTCCCGGCTGATGCATTCGTAGCCCAGTTTTTCGGCGACGCCCTCGGCGACTTCCTTGCCCCTGCTGTACGAACCCCGCGAAATGGTGATTATAGACATTATTCCACCTCCGTGAATAAGAAAAATTATTGGAAAAGTTTCTGAAACAAAATTCGCCCGGTTGAAAGAAAAGGGTCTTAACACAACTCCTTTTAAATTACTTTATTCACTTTTCGGCTTAATTGCAAATGCCCCGAATCCATATTCACATGGACTCAAAGGCTCGATTTACATCAAGATAAAACATGCCGTATAATCTCCGACGGGGATGGAATTCAACGAAGAACACTTCGATGTTGCGGTAACAGGCGGAGGCCCGGCGGGGATGATGGCCGCCGGGAGGGCCGCCGAGCGCGGGGCGCGGGTGGCGCTGGTCGAAAAAAAACGCTCCCCCGGAGCCAAACTACTGCTAACCGGCAAGGGCCGGTGCAACTTCACGAACGCGCGTCCGGATGTTCACGATTTCACAAAGGTTTTCGGAAAAGACGGAAAATTTCTCCGCCAGGCTTTAAACAACTTCGGCCCCGAAGACACCATCCGTTTCTTCGAAAAGCTCGGGCCGGGTGCGGTTACCGAACGGGGCGGCAGGGTGTTTCCCGCCTCCGGCGGGGCACGGGATGTAAAAGTTGCCCTTCAAAAATACCTGGAAAAACAACAAGTAACACTCATCACCAACAGCGCAGTAAAAGAAATAGTCGAGAAAAACGACCAAATATCTCATTTGCGCCTTTCGGGCGGAAAAATCACGGCGGAACAATACATTATAGCCACCGGCGGACTCTCCTACCCCTCCACCGGCTCCACCGGGGACGGTTTCCATTGGGCGAGAAGGCTGGGGCATAATGTCACACCGCCGCGGCCTTCACTGGTTCCGGTAGTTCCGGAGGAATTATGGATTCGCGAACTCGCGGGGTTGGACCTCAAAAACGTACAAGTTTCCGTTTACCATGAGGGCAAAAAGAAGGATGAAAGGTTCGGTGAAGCCTCTTTCATGAAAGAAGCAATCGGCGGCCCCGTGGTGCTGGACATGAGCAAAAACATAGGGGTTCTCATGAAGCGAGGGGAGGTGCAACTGAGCATCGACCTCAAGCCCGCGCTCGGACACGCCGCGCTGGATGCAAGATTGCAGCGCGATTTGAGCAAATTCTCCAACAAGAAATTCAAAAACAGCCTGGTGGAATTACTTCCGGGCAAGTTGATTCCCGTGATGGTTGAACTTTCGGGAATAAACCCGGACAAAAAGTCGAACAGCATCACCGGCGGAGAAAGAAAAAGCCTGCGAAACCTGCTGAAAGACCTGAGAGTTATCGTCAAAGGCCTGGCCGGAATGGAGGGGGCCATAATCACCTCGGGCGGGGTGTCCCTCAGGGAAATAGACCCCAGGAGCATGCGCTCGCGGCTTTTCGGCAACCTATACTTTGCGGGAGAAGTTATAGACCTGGACGGGCCCACCGGCGGGTACAACCTCCAGATGTGCTGGAGCACCGGGCGGCTGGCGGGGGAAAGCGCCGCCGGGTCATTATGAGGGTCGGTCACAAAAAACGAGTCCATTTATCGCAATAGTGCACTTGACACCCGCCGTTTCATCGCCCAAACTGCTTACCAATGAAGCGCAAGTACAAACTCGTCCTGACCATCACGCCTCTTATGGTGGCCCTCGACCAGTTTACCAAGTGGGCGGTGACATCGCACATGCACCTCGGCGAAACCATACCCGTTATTCCCGGATTTTTAAGCTGGCATTACCTGACTAACGAGGGGGCCGCATTCGGAATGTTCGGGGACATGGGGGACGGTTTCAGGGCGCCGTTTTTCCTGGTGGTAAGCCTGCTCGCCGTCGGCGTGGTCCTGTATTACCTGGCCAAAAGCGAGGATTACAAGATGTTTTTCCCCGTTTGTCTGAGCTTCGTTCTGGCGGGCGCAATAGGCAACCTGGCGGACAGGATACGCCTCGGACACGTGGTTGATTTTATACTGGTGGAGGCCGGTTTTTTGGGCGACGGCGCTGTTTCCACGCTCGATAAATGGCTCGGCACACATTACTGGCCCAGCTTCAACGTGGCGGATACCCTGATTGTAATAGGTATAATCGGAATGGCCGTGGATTTGATTTTCTTTACCCCCGTCGAAGAAAAGAAGCCCGAAAAGGAAGCGGACGCGGAAGCTTCTGAAGAGACCGACGGGAATAATACCATCTCCGCCGATGAGGAAAACTACCGCACACTTTCGTTCACCCGGAAGTCGGATGAGCTCGAGTAAATTTTCACGATGAAACCCGTTTTGTTTGAAATATTCGGCTATCCCGTACCCGCCCACCCGATATTTTACATAGTCGGCTTTCTGGCCGCCTTCGTCTGGGGCTATTACAGGGGGCGGCGCGTCGGACTTGACCCGGAAGACGTCCTGGACGTTGGTTTCTGGATTGTCATCGGAGTCCTTGTCGGCTCCCGGCTCATGTTCATACTCGTGACCCCCGGGCCTTACCTGGCCGACCCTTTGCGGGTGTTTTACCTGTGGGAAGGCGGCATGGCCCTGTACGGAGGCGCGGCGGGTCTCATTATCGCCACCCTGCTGGCCATAAAGATAAAAAAGATGCCGGTCGGCGACACCGGCGACGTCATCGCCGAATCCGCAGCTCTGGGGCTGGTCATAGGAAGACTGGGATGCCTGTTCGCAGGATGCTGCTACGGCAGGCCGACGGATTTGTCGTGGTGCATAACATTCACCGCGAAACACAGCGTCGCCTATCAACTGGTGGGGGAGCGATGCCTGCATCCGACCCAGATTTACTCCTTTTTATGGCTGGGCATCTGTTTCGCCCTGGTGGTGTTGATATCCCGGCGCAAAAGCTTCCCCGGCCAGCCCACCTGGAGCTTTTTCATAATTTATCCGGTGGGAAGGTTCATTATCGAGCTTTTCCGGGGAGACCCGAGGGGTTACATACAGGAGCCTTACCTTTCGAGCCTTTTTTCTCCCCTGCTGTCCAAAATGACTTATACTCACTTCCCCGAGGGAGGTTTTCATCACGCGGCATACTTGAGCAGCTCTCAGATTTTGAGCATAATCTCGATAATAGTGGCCGGAGCGGGATATATAATTGTCCGGCGCGCTCATTTGCGCTCAAAGGCCAATCGTGATATATCATAAGCAGGTGGAGTGATGAGCGGCGAGAAAATATTGATAGTGGACGACTCTCCGACTATCCGTGAAATCGTGGGAGACGCCCTGGCGGAAGCGGGATACGAAGTTCACAAGGCAGCCGACGGCGAGGAAGGCTCCCGGAAAGCCATGGAACTCAAGCCCGACCTCGTAGTGCTCGACCTTACCATGCCCAAGCGCGACGGGATAGACGTCTGCTCGGACTTAAGAGGAGCCGAGGAGACAAAAGATACGAAAATAATTATGCTTACCACCCGCGACAGTGAATTTGACCAGATGGTCGGCAAAGAAGTGGGCGCGGACAGATACCTTCCCAAACCCTTCGATACCGAAACCATTATTTCAATAGTTCACGAGCTTTTAAGAGGATAAAATCCCTGAATTTCAACCCTCTGAATCCCGATTTCCTTCTTTACGGGAAGCTACAAAGGCTTTGTCCCTCTTTCTGATGCTCAAGAGCCAGGTTACATAATTGTACAACGCGGCGAAAATGAAGCCGCCCACGAATCCGTCTATAAGTCCCCATATCCACCCGACAATCGCCCCGGCGGCGCTGACGCTGTACCCGGGGTAAAAGGTCAGAAACGCCACCGATTCCGGGTTGGAAGTGGCAGCCGCCCACAGTGTCATGAAAAGCACCCCGAAGGCCCAGAATATCCCCAGGGAAATGGCGAAGGCCAGCCTGTTCAGCTTGGCGTATTTCATAATTGCCCACCCCTTAAATCATATAAGTATCGGACTTAATATAACTTTTTATCGGAAATGACGCACCCATGAGGGAGGCCGCTGCAAAACTCGCCTCAAAGAGAAAAAAGTCCTTTTACTTTGTGATATCTGGGGGCCTCTTTTTCAGACAAGGGGCTTCAGCCTCTTGAATTTCAAGGGGTTAAAACCCCTTGTCCAGGGGTAAAACCCCTTGTCCAATGGAAAGTCCATTTTCGTGGCGGCTGAAGCCAAATGTTCTTCACCCAAAAATTCCATTGTGCAATGGCCTCCGAGGTTTAATCCGGAAGTCGCACTGCCCTTAAAATGAAAAACCCGGCCTGAGCCGGGTTTTTCGGTTTTGAGTATGGTTTATTACCGATTTTTATATGATGTCGGGGCCGAAATAAAACTCGTATCTTCCGTCATTTACTTCGACCTTCAGGTTGCCTCCTCTTGAGGCGGCGTAAACTTCCCATGCCGGCTTGCAATCGTCACCGCAACAATCGACAGGAGGCGACCTGTGGCCCGTTTTCGAGTCATGCCACGACCAAAGTACCGGATTTCCTCCCAGTTTTTCAATTGCGGCTTTTTTTGCCTCGCGACGAGCCGTTGAAAAATCGCCGCCGTTGCTTCCATCCACTTTTATTATTTCCATGTTATCCATTGTTATCACTCCTTTTCTCTCATTTTTGAGATGAGTGGAAAAGGAAATGAGTTTCGGCGGGTTCAGACGATGCCCTCATCCTTGAGCTTTTTCAGCTCCTCTTCGGAAATGCCGAGAAAATCCCGATAGATTTCGGAATTGTGCTGCCCCAGGTCGGGGGCAACATGCCTGACTTCGCCGGGAGTTTCGCTGAGCTTGATGGGTGCCCCCGGGGTCGGAATTTTGCCGTACCTCGGATGCTCCAGCTCAAGATGCATGCCCCTTTCCGATAATTGAGGGTCCCGGTTCACCTGCTCGTTGTTTTTTACGACGGAGCAGGGGATTTTGTGCTCCACCATGGTATCTTCCACCTCCCGCGCCGTCCGGTGGGCGAACCAATTCCTGAACTCGTCCAGGTAGTTATCCCGGTTTTTCACCCTTTCCACCATGTTGGAGTACTCTGCATTTTCACTGGATAAATCCGGGCGGCCCATTATTTCCTTGACTACCGTATCCCATTGGCGGTCGGTAAGGCATACGAATGCCACGTAATCATCCTTGGTGGCATACGAATACCAGCAGGGAAAGGGTCTGTCCTCGCCGGTGAAAATGTCCTCAATCGTCTCTCCCAGGGTATTTTCTATCGTGTTCTTAATCGGTTCCGTGCTTCTTTCCTCGATGGCCCTGAAGTTGTGGAAATACATCACGTCCTGCATGGAAATGTCCACCATCTGCCCTTCGCCGGTTTTTTCCCTCGAAATTATGGCGGCCAGAATCCCCATGGCCGCATAGGCGCCGCTGACAAAATCGCCGAAAAACACTCCCGGAGTCATATCAGGAGTTTTTTGAGCGTACATTATCCCGCCGGCGGCCTGGGCTATCAGGTCGAAGGCCACCCTGTCCCTGTATGGCCCGGTTCGCCCGAAGCCGCTTATCGAGCAGAAAATCAGGCGGGGATTTCTCTTTTTATGCTCCTCCCAGGTAAGTCCACGCTTGTCCATGAAACCGGGCGCGAAGTTCTCAACCACCACGTCCGCCCCATCCACCAGTTTCCAGTATATCTCGTGAGACCTGGAATCCCTCAGGTTGAGGGTTATGCCGCGCTTATTGCGGTTCCAGTTGGAAAACGCGCGGTCAAGACCGGGAATGGGGGTAAGCATAAGTCGCATGGTTTCGCCCCACAGCGGCGGCTCGACTTTGATAACGTCGGCGCCCATGTCGGCCAGAAGCTGGGTGCACCTGGGGCCGGATAGAAACTGCGTTAAATCGAGAACTTTTATTCCTTCCAGGGCCCCGGTGGTTTTCATTTATCCTCCATGTAAAATTTCTTTACCCTGTCGGTAACTTCGTTCATATCGACAAGCTCAATTTCGTCGGACGTCCTTTCCTTGAGCTCCACCTTACCGTCTCCTATGTGTTTCGGCCCGACGGTTATTCTCAATGGCGCTCCCAGAAGGTCAGCGTCGGTAAATTTCACGCCTGCGCGCTCGTCGCGGTCGTCGAAAAGCGCCTTGTACCCGGCGGATTCCAGTTTGTCGTGAATTTCGAGGGCGGCTTGAGCCAAATCCTCCCGCTTCGCATTTACCGTCAATATGTAAACGTGAATGGGCGCAAGGGCTTTGGGCCAGATAATCCCGCGCTCGTCGTGGTTCTGCTCGATGGCCGCCGCGGCGGTACGGCCTATTCCAATGCCGAAGCATCCCATTATAAAGGGTTTTTCCTTACCTTCCTTATTGAGGAAATAAGCTCCCATGGATTCGGAATACTTGGCGCCGAGCATGAAAATGTGACCCACCTCGATGCCGCGATATTTTTTGAACGGCGAGCCGCACTTCGGGCAGGCGTCGCCTTCCGAGGCCATTTTGATGTCCGAGTATAAATCCACCTTGAAGTCGCGCCCGATGTTCGAGCCCAAAACGTGAGCGTCGGCGGCGTTTGCGCCGGTGACCGCGTTTTTCATTCCCCTGACCGAGTGGTCGGCCACAATTTGTATATCCAGGCCGTGCGGCCCTGCGAAGCCGACCGGGGCATTGGTAACTTTACGGACGACGGCGGCGTCGGCCATTTCCACCGTCTGAGCGCCCAGCGCGTTTCTTACTTTCACGGGATTCACGTCGTGGTCGCCCCTTACCAGGGCCGCCACCGGTTTCGAGTCCGCGGTCATGATTATGGTCTTTATCAGCCTGTCGGGGTTTACCCCCAGGAATTTGGTAACGCTTTCCACCGTGGTCATGCCGGGAGTTTCAGCCCGCCGGAACTCCTCCATTTCCGACGATTCCGGCTCCGGCGGAACCTCATCGGGCGGTTTGATTTCCGCCAGGTCGGCGTTCGCGGAGTACTCGCACTTTTCGCACGAAAGCACCATGTCCTCGCCCGATTCGGCCAGCACCATGAACTCGTGGCTGAACCTGCCCCCGATGGCCCCGGTGTCGGCTTCCACGGCGCTATAGGAAAGACCGCATCGGGAGAATATCCGGCAGTAGGCGTCGTACATCAGCTTGTAACTTCGCTCCGCCGCCTCTTCGTCGGCGTCGAAGCTGTAAGCGTCCTTCATCATGAACTCCCGCGCCCTCATCAAACCGAAGCGGGGCCGGATTTCGTCGCGGAACTTTGTCTGTATCTGGTAAAGGTTCATGGGAAGCTGGCGGTAAGAGCGGATTTCCCTTCTTACTATATCGGTGATGACCTCCTCGTGGGTGGGCCCGAAGCAGAAGTCCCTTTCGTGGCGGTCCTTTATTCTCAATAGCTCCTTGCCCATCGCGTTCCAGCGGCCCGTTTCCTCCCACAATTCCCTGGGTTGGATAGCGGGCATGGCCAGCTCGATGGCCCCTGCGCGGTTCATTTCGTCGCGCACGATGTTTTCCACGTTGCGCAGCACGTCCAATCCCTGCGGCAGGAGGTTATAAATGCCGGCGGCCAGCTTTCTTATCATGCCGGCCCTAATCATGAGCTTGTGGCTTACCAGCTCCGCGTCGGCGGGGTCGTCTTTGATGGTGGGGATAAATGACCTGCTGTAGAGCATGCTTTACCTCTTGGTTTCCGGGCTTAATATTGAATTGAATAGGATAATAAAAACCACCCCGGGTTTCCACCCGAGGCGGAAACGCAAAGCACTGGGCGAAAGTGTCGCCCCTACTATTCGGTATTAAGCATCAGGCCCCTTTCAAGTCTCTCCGCTACTCAGGGCAAATCGGTCTTGAGCCGTCGAGACCGGCTTTGGCCCTGGTAACCGAGCACATCAATTCTTTAGCCGCTTTATTCTGCGGGTCCATGGATAAGGCTTTTTTCAACAAAATTACGGCCCTGTTCATCACGCTGGCGTCGTAAGCCGTCCCGCCCTCCGTGGCCAGTATTTTCGCTTTTATAACGCGGCATTCGGTATCTTTATTATTGATGCTCAGGGCCGCATCGCAATGTTTTTCGGCCCGTAAAAATCTGCCTTTTCCGTAATATTTCCGGGCTTTTTGCACGTGCTCATCGTAACTGAAATCTTCCGGTTGCACCGAGAATGGTTCATAAACATCGCCGCAGGAATATATGTTCACCAGCCGGCCCGGGTCGCCGTATTCGGGGAAGAAATACATGGCGAGCAGGCGCCAGTCCTCCGGCAGATAGGAAGGAGCGAGCAACCACCTGAGCCGCTCGTAGCCGTATCTATATATTGTGCCGCTGTTTATTACCAATATCACCGGGTGGTCTTCCGCTTCTTCAGCAAGATCGGCCAAGGTCACGCCTTCAGGCAATCCTGCCCAGGTGAGGTCAAGATGGTAGGCCAGGTATGGTTTTCTGTCATATATGTACGTGTTCGGTAACAGGGAGTAGTTGCTACTTAATTTCGTTGCTATCTCTTTCATCCCTTTTCTTGGTCCAATTTGACGGTCGGGATTATGGATATCCTGTCCATATAATATTCTTACTCTGGAATAATCAAACACTAAAAGGCCCAAAATAACCGTGAACACAATCGTTTTCACAACGGTTTTCATTCTAATATATTTTATCGTCACCAGTTTGCCTGCAAAAGCCGCTATAGCTTGTATTCCTATTCCCGCCATAAACAGAACGAGAGGCGCAGCCGGTGAAATATATCTTTTGAAATGCCCCAGGGAATGAACCCCGAGTATGCCGAGAGCGAGCGCCGTCCACAGGATATAAATAATCATGAATACGAGCGGTAAATCCTTTTGCTTTAACATTTCGCTAGGCCTTGCCGCTTTTGTCGCCAGGTGAATCACCAGGCCGAGGGCGGCTGCCATGGAGACGGGAAGGATAAAGCTCCCCCATAATGCTTCCGCAGCGTTCGGGACGGACATGAGAACGGTTTAAAAGATACTTACCGACTCGGCGGGGGCTCTTATCCCCCTTTCAGTAAACCTGCTGCCCCACCAGGTCCCCTTCAGAAGAAGGCTGTAGAGCCAATATGGCGAAATCACGAGACATGCCGTAGCGGCGTAAATCACCCCATTTTTGAACCCTTTTGCGAGCTTGCCCGGTTGACCGGTAAGCAATCTGGTAAAGAATATCCACCCGGCGCCCAGTGGTATCAGTATGAAACCCAACTCGCGCGTCAAAGTCGCTAACCCCACCAGACCCCCGGCAAGGGCGCAATGTAATATCCGCCCGTTCCTGCCGGCCTCCCATATAACCCACGCCGAAGAAACGTACAGCAAAGTGAACAGGCTCTCAGTCAAAACGTTACTGGCCATCCCAGTCCTGAAAACCGCCAACCAAGCCGCCGCCAGCCCGGCCATAGCACCAAAAGCCCTGCTCCCCCAGAAAAAGAGCACTATAATCAACAAGACCAGGGAGGCCTTGCTCACCCACACCCCGGCGGCTTTCCAGTCGGGTATGAAGAATGAAGCGAATTTTATGGCCACGGGATAAAGCGGCGCTGTCAGGTAGTTGTCTATTTTCGCCCGATGCTCGACGTGAATTTTTCCTTCGGAAACGTTCTTCGCCACCCGCAGATAATAAACGGAATCGGGGGATATTTTACCGGCTTCCTGATACCAGGAGGCCAACAGCCATGAACATACGAGCGCCGCTATCAGCGCCGCCGCAATGATAATTCTTTTATGCCCGAAACCGGACAATATGAGCCCCTCTCAAAAAATGTGTAAGCCGCAATTAACTTCACGTCGCGACCCGTCGGTACATAATAAAACACTATTCATGCAGCGCAAACAATATGACTGTGAGCCTGATAAATTAAGCCGCCGATGAGGGGAAAACGGCTTTTACCGGGGACAAATAGGCCGGGAGCCGTCCATTTGGGACTTGGAAGTTGTAATTTTGCAAAGCAATCCTTTCGCCTTTTCATTATCCGAATCGGAAGCCAGGACGTGCTTCACAAGTTCAACGGCTTCAGCCAGCTCCTCGGTATTATGCGACATCTCTCCGGCGGTATGGAGCATCTGGGCCTTCAGCAGGTAGCCTTCCGGCCTGCTGTTATCCACCCTTATTGCCTTTTCGCATTGCTGCATGGCCTGTTTCAATTGACCCTGTCCCATCAACCGGCGCGCTTTCTGCAAATACTTTTCATAAACGGAACCCGCTCCCCGGGGACATATCGGCTTGGAGCCGTCCAAATTGGACTTGGCTTTTGAAATCCTGCACAGCAAATCTCTGGCTTCTTCATTATCGGGCTCCAGAGCCATCGCCCGCTTCACCAGGTCCATCGCGTCCGCCAACACTCCCGGGGCGTATGCCGCCGCTCCTTCGGCGCCGATAATTCTCGCTTTGAATAGATAGGCTTCGGCCCGTTCGTTATTCAGGCTGATGGCAGCTTCGCAATGTTTTAAGGCGCGGTAATACCGGTTTTCGGCCGCCCACATGCGTGCTCTTTCCAGATGTTCGTCATACGTGTGCTCGTCCGGCTTAACTGAAAAAGCGGGATAATAATCCCCGTAAGTATAAAGGGATACCAGTCGCCCGGTGCGGCCGTATTCCGGTAAAAAGTGGGTGGAAAGGAGATGCCATTTTTCGGGAAGCTCATCCGGCACCAGCAGCCACCTGAGCTGCTTATAGGGATATGAGAATATTATGGCATTGTTTATTACGAGAATTACAGGACGCTCCTTGCCGACTTCCGCTAGCCCGGTCAGGGCGATGTCCTCGGGCAGCCCGGCCCATGTCGCCCCGATGTAATAGGCGAAAAACGGCTTCCGGTCATAAACGTAAGTCTCCGGCAACACATCGTATTCGTCGGTAAAATCCCGGGCGACTTTCTCCATCCCCGCGCTGAAAAGCGAGGCTTGGTAAGCGGGCGTATTATATTTCTTTCCGGTGCTTATTACAGACCCGATGGAGACGAATATCAACCCGGCCATAGCCGCTCCCGCCAATGTGTGCTTTGCGACAACTCTCGCTTTTAAGTTGTGCTTACTTATAAACCCGCTCACCAGAACCGCCGCGCCTTCCACGCCCTGAGCGGCTATCAGGACAAGTATCGGCGTGGTCGGAAGAAGGTAGCGCTGCCAGTGATGGGGCGCATAAACTCCAAGAAGGCCTATCGCCAGCACGTTGGCCACAAAAAACACAAGAATGAAAACAAGGGACCAATCCTTGCCGCCGACCGGTTTTTCGTATTTGAAAACCTTTGCCGTCAGAGGAATTACAAGCCCGATTATTATCGAAATTCCTACGGCCTCCGGAAAATGTCTCCACATGGCCGAAACGGCCCTCGGAACGCTGAGCGCCGTCGTTTCGATTACGCTCACCGATTCGCCGGTCACCCTGACCTCCCTTTCCGAAAACCGGCTCCCCCACCAGGTGCCCCTGGCGGCGAGGCTGTAAACCCAGTACGGCGCAATCGTCGCCACGGCGCAAGCTCCGTAAACGGCGCCCCTGCTCAACCCCTCAATCAACCCGCTTCGACCATTGCGCAGGAGAACCATCAGAAATATCCAACCGGCGCCAAGGGGAATCATTGCTACCCCGATTTCCCGGGTGAGGGTGGCCAGCCCCATCAGCGCCCCCGCGAGCACGCAATACAAAATCCGGGGGTTTCGGGAAGATTCCCAGATAGCCCACGCGGAAGCAACAAACATTAAAGTAAAAAGGCTTTCGGTGAGTATATCGGCGGAGATGGTAACAATCGCGGAGGCGGTCACTCCCGCCGCTATCACCCCTGACCAATCTCCAAACGCCCTCCTGCCCCAGAGAAAAACGACAATTATCAGCAGCGCGGCGGCCACCTTGTTCACCCACACCGCCGCCGCTTCCAGGTCGGAAATGAAAAAAGAGGCGAATTTTACGGCAATCGGATAAAAGGGCGCAGTCAGATACTTATCAATCTTCGCCCTGTGGTCAACGTACAACTTGCCTTCCGAGATATTCTGTGCAACCCGCAGGTAATAGCAGGAATCGGGCGAGAATTTTCCAGCCTCCTGAATCCACGAAATCAGAAGCCAGCAGCTTACTATAGCCGCGATTAAAAAGACGGATAAAATTATCGTTTTATGTCTATGCGACATGATACTGACAATCAATCTCCCATATATCCCAGAGCTTCAAGTCTATCCCGCTCCACCTGGTCCATTGGCATAGAGGACGGAGCGCTTTTTCTTAATTTGCTGCTTTTTTTCCGGAACCGTGTGAGCATCATGTTTATATGAGAAGCCACCTTCAGATGTTCCCGATACACATTTTTCTGTTCAGTTCGGTCTTTGTCCATATTGAAAAGAAGCACTTTTTCCCCGTAGGGCACCCCATACCGCATGAACTTCCATTTGCCTGAATACATTGCCATACCGTTATAGGTCTGCTTATGAAGAGCATGCTCGGAATAAACCTCCCTGTCCTTCTTTTCCACTCCGCGCATTATCGGCATCAAACTCTTACCCGTCATTCTTACCGGAGACTGGAGTGACAAGATATTCATAATTGTCGGAGCTATGTCAGCCAACCTCACCCTTTGCGAAAAACGGCGGGGTTGTTTGAACAACTTCGGAGAATACATTATCAGGGGTACTTGTAATAATTCATTATAGTAAGTCTGGCCGTGCCCCCGGAAGTTGTGCCTGTAAAAGGCTTCCCCGTGGTCCGAAGTTATGACCCACAAGTTCGGTCTTCCGGCGGTTTTATCTCCATAGATGTCGTACAGATTCTTTATGAAATCGTCCGTGTAGTTCACTTCGGCGTCGTAATAATCAACCAAAAGCTTCTTGTTTTCGGGAACGGTATTAACCGGCTCGAAAACCCCTTTGTTAAAGAGAGGTTCTACTGTTTGCCATGGACTTTTATTTTCATAAGAATCCTTATTCCTGAGGAATTTCTCAACGTATTGACGGGGTGGCTTATACTTTTCGTGAGGATAAATTATGTGCAACCACAAAAAGAACGGGCTGCCTTCATCCTGCCCCACTTTTTCTTCGGCCATATCGAGTAACGCCTTCGACTTGACCCCGAGGTAACCGGTCAGGCCCAGTTCATTTTTAACACCACTGCCCCTTAAGTTTTTTTCCTCCAGGCGGTATGTGTCCACAAAAACATCAAAACCCTTGTCATAACCCCACTTTGAGCCGTTTATCGGGTTATCCGCAAATCCTATGGTCCGGTATCCCCTGTCTTTCAACACCATCGGCAGGGTTACGGCCTTGTCCGGCAGAAGAAACATCGTATACCTGATCCTGTTCTCAACCGCCGGAAAATAATTTGATGCATAATTCCCCGTGAGGATGGTGGTAACCGCTGGCTTCGTCCAGGGTGAGGAAGCTATGACATTGTCGAAAAATATTCCCTTCGAAGCCATCCAATCCATATGAGGAGTAGTTTTTCTTTCATAGCCGTAAAACGAACAGTGCTCAATGCTGAGGGTATCAATCATTACGAAAATTATATTGGGCATGGACTTTCCGGCTTGAGTCCCTTTTTTGAATATACCTGCGTCACCGTTAAACAGGAACAGAAAAAACAATCCTAGTGCCGCGATAATTGCCCCGCCCGCCGCCAGCGAGGCAATTACCACCTTTCGCCGTTTGTTTGACTCAGTTTTTTTGCCGGTTTTTTTGCCGGATTTCTTCCTTGATTTTTTGGACATAAATTCCCTTCCTTCGCAGCCAATTCAAAAGACGGATTGAAATGATTGTAAACAATTATCCGAATTGTTTCAATTTTCACCATATCCGTTTAACCCGGTCATCTCCGGAGGGATAATTGAGCCCCAAAACAAGGATGGATGGCAAGCTTTTCAATTACGTCCCGGCGTTATATCCTTACCCCTTAAACTACCTGGATAAATAAAAAATGGAAGCAATACTTTCTCACCCTTATTTACTGGAAACATTCGACGCCCTGGTGCTCGGGCCGCCTTACTGGCCGGAAATCGGCACAGGGTTAGCTGCCGTCCTGCTGGCCCTGTGGCTCGCTTACAGGCTGGGCAAAAGGGCCGCTCGCGCCGAACCTGAAGAACACCCCCCTCCGTCCCCCGAGAAGGTCAGGGAAGAAGAGCCGCTTTACGAAGAGGCCAAAGACATCCTCGAATCCGAACCCGCCGCCACCGAACCCGCACCGCCGGTGGTGGAAGAAGTCCCGCCCGAAGCACGGGAGGCCGAAACCGCTCCCGAGCCGGTTGCCGGAGAGCCTGCGGCCCCGGTCGAAGAGAAACCGCCGGAAGCGGAGCCCGCCGTGGAGGCGGAACTCGACCTCGAAGCTGCGCCGGTCGAGGAAGCTCCACCACCCGAAGACTTCTTCACCCGCCTGAAGAAAGGGCTGTCCCGCACCCGGAACGCTTTCGTGGACCGGGTGGACAGTCTCTTGGGCGGCAAAAAGCTGGATGCCGACGTCTATGAGGAACTCGAAGAAACCCTGGTCACCTCCGACCTGGGAGTAAAAACCGCTTACAAGCTATTGGAAAAGATACAGAAAGAGTCCGACAGGGGACGATTGAAAAACTCCAAGGCGGTCAGGGAACTCATCCGGGAAGAGGTAAAAACCGTTCTAGAGAGCGTTGAAGAGCCGCTGAACGTGGAATCGGCCAGGCCTTTTGTCATCATGGTACTCGGCGTCAACGGCGTTGGAAAAACCACCACCATCGGCAAGCTGGCATGGAGATACCGCAAGGAAGGCAAGAAGGTGCTTATCGCCGCCGCCGATACTTTCAGGGCAGCCGCCATCGACCAACTGGCCGAATGGGCCAGGAGAGCGGGCGCGGGCATCATCAAGCACGCTCCCGACTCGGACCCCGGCGCGGTGGCTTTCGACGCCATGAAGGCCGCGGTCGCCCGCGAGGTGGACGTGGTGATAGTGGATACCGCCGGAAGGCTCCACACGCGGGCGCCGCTGATGGAGGAGTTGAAAAAGGTGCAAAGGGTCATAGCCCGGGAGCTGGAAGGCGCTCCCCACGAAGTGCTGCTGGTGCTCGACGCCACCACCGGCCAGAACGCCATCAGCCAGGCGCAGACGTTCAACGAAGCGCTGGGGGTAACCGGCATCGTCATGACCAAGCTCGACGGCACCGCAAAAGGCGGCGTCATCGTGGGAATAAGCGACCAGTTCCGCATACCTATCCGCATGATAGGCATCGGCGAAAGGCTGGACGCTTTGATGGATTTTCAGGCGGAACCGTTCGTGGACGCGCTTTTCAAATGAGGCCGGTCATGTGCGGTAGTGGGAATTAATCCGCACGTACTCGGGGCTTATGTCGCAGGTCAGAAAACTTGCCTCGCATTTGCCCATTCCCAAATTCACTTCAATATCGACGGTATCTTTTTTCATGGCGGCGGCTGCCTTCTTTTCGCTGAAACTTCCGGACTGCACGCCTTTTTCCACGCAGGTTACGGCGCCGACCTTTATGGTCAACCGGCTCCGGTTCATTTTCGCCCCCGAACGACCGGCGGCGGCGGCAATCCTGCCCCAGTTGGGGTCGGCCCCGTGAATCGCGGTTTTTACCAGCGGGGAGTCGGCAATAGTTCTCGCCGCCCTGACCGCGTCGGCATCGGAAGCGGCGCCCTTTACGGTAACCCTCGCGGCCCGCGTGGCGCCTTCCCCGTCCCGGACTATCATGCCGGCAAGCTCGGAGCAGACCTCTTCCAGAGCTTGTGAAAAACTCCGGGAACCGGCGCCCGACACCCCCAGCGGCTCGTTCCCTAGCGCTCCCCCCGCCATGGCGATTACCGAATCGTTGGTGGAAGTGTCGCCGTCTATGGTTATCCGGTTGAAGGCGCCTTTAACGCTATCTTTCAAAGCCCGCCGCAACAGTTGCGGCTCCACGGCGGTGTCCGTAAGTATAAAAGCCAGCATGGTGGCCATGTCAGGCGCTATCATTCCGGCCCCCTTGGCGATTCCCAGAACGGTTCCCCTGCGGGAGCCGATTTTGAAAGTCCTTTTCGTTATCTTCGGGCGGGTGTCGGTGGTCAGTATAGCTTCCGCCGCATCCTGAATATTGTCCGGAGAGAGTCCGTCCACAAGCTCGGGAATTTTCCCGAGCATCTTCTTCACCGGAAGCTCCACCCCTATAACCCCGGTGCTTGCCGGAAGCACCCGGGATTGTGGTAACCCGAGTTTTTCCGCGACCGCCCGGCAGGTATCGGTGGCCGCGTTCATACCGGCATCCCCGGTCATGGCGTTGGCTATCCCGGCGTTGACCAGTATTGCCCCGGCCTTTGACCCCCGCAGCCTTTTACGGCATAACTGCACCGGCGCGGCCTGCACCTTGTTAGTTGTGAAAACTCCGGCTGCGACAGCCGGATTTTCGCTGTAAATCAGGGCCATATCGTTCCGGCCATCGCCGGGGGCTCTCAATCCGGCCTTTACCGATGCGGCCCTGAAACCGGCCACTTTAAATTTTTTCGCCAACTCTCAACCTCCGGATATGGCGAACAGCACACTGACCTCGTCGCCTTCTTTCAAGGGCGCGGAAAGTTCGCCCAGGGTATTGAAATCCTCTCCGTTAACGAACAGGTGAACATGTTGCTGAACTTGCCCGTTTTCGTCAAAAACCATTTCCCCGAAGCCGGGATACTGAGTCTTAAGATTATCCAGCAAATCCTTCAGGCAGCCGCCTTCTCCGGCCACCTGCCCTTTGCCACCCGTAACTTCACGAAACGGCGTTGCCAGCTTCACGGTGACGCTCATGGTGTTCCCCCTCGATTTTACTTTTTCGATTCGGAGCAAACCGGACACGTTTCACTGCGGGAAACATTCATCCGGCTGAACTGCATACTGAAAGCATCGAAAGTAATCATTCTGCAGATAAGGCCTTCACCCTCTCCAATCAGGTACTTCATCGCCTCGGTGGCCTGGATGATTCCCGCCATCCCGGCAACGACGCCCAGGATGCCCGCGCCGGAGCTGTCGGGCGCATCCGCCGGGTGCGGAGCCGAAGGGAACACGCATCGCAGGCAAGGGCCCTTCCCCGGCAGGACGAGGAAAACCTGCCCTCCCCAGGCCATTACCCCGGCATGAACAAGCGGCGCCCCTATGGATACCGAAGTGTCGTTGAGCAGGTACTTGTTGTCGAACCCGTCGGTGCAATCCAGCACTATGTCGAACTTCCGGAAGAGTTCCCCGGCGTCCCGGGCTTCAATTTTTTGCTGCAATCCATTTATATTGCAGTCGGGGTTCAAGGCCCGGAGTTTCTCCACCGCGCTTATAGTCTTGGGCCTTCCAATGTCATTTGTGGAGTGCAATATCTGGCGGTTGAGGTTGGAGAGCTCGACCGTATCGTGGTCGACAACGGTGACGTTCCCGATTCCGGCAGCAACCAAGTAATACAGCGCTCCGCTTCCGAGGCCACCGCATCCGACCACCATCACATTGGCCCCCGAGAGCATTTCCTGTCCTTCGCGGCCCCACGAAGAAAGCACCAGTTGTCTCGCGTAACGGGCATTGCCCTCATTCGTCCACATTTGATTAAAGGTTATAGATTTTTACGGGATTGGCAAAGAAAGAAATGAGGGAAGGTCGCCGGTACCTTCCCCCATTTTGTTTGCCGGGATACTGTTCCGTCGGGGACGGCGTTCTTATTTCTTTCTCGAAGTGGTCCTTCTGGCCACGGTCTTCTTAGCCGGGCTCTTTCTGGCACTGCTTCTTTTCGCGGCTGTTTTCCTTGCGGTGCTCTTCTTAGCCGTGGATTTTCCGGCAGTGCTTTTCTTCGCGGTTGACTTTTTGGCCGTTGATTTGCGGGCCGTGGTCTTTTTGGCCGGGCTCTTCTTAGCCGTAGACTTTTTGGCCGTTGATTTGCGAGCCGTGGTCTTCTTGGCCGTGGTCTTCTTGGCCGTGGTCTTTTTGGCCGGGCTTTTCTTGGCCGTGGTCTTTTTGGCCGGGCTTTTCTTGGCTGTAGACTTCTTGGCCGTTGATTTGCGGGCCGTGGTCTTTTTGGCCGGGCTCTTCTTGGCTGTGCTTTTCGTAGCTGTTGTCTTCTTAGCCGGGCTCTTCTTGGCTGTTGTCTTCTTAGCCGGGCTCTTCTTGGCTGTGCTTTTCGTAGCTGTTGTCTTCTTAGCCGGGCTCT